>NZ_JAMWYS010000018.1 GCF_023914155.1 Solitalea agri
TCACAGGATATATGCCCTAATAAAAAACCAAACCACCTATAAAAATGATTTGGTTTTGTCATAGAAATCAGCATGACAATGGTGTCACTCTGAGCGAAGTACGAAGGGCTGATTCGTCATGCTGAGCCCAGTCGAAGCACAAAGTACGAAGGGCATCCTGAGCGGTCAGTCCGAAGTCGAAGGGCACCATGAGCTGTCAGTCCGAGCGGAGTCGAGGACCGAAGGGCGAGCCGTTGTCAGTCCGAGCGGAGTGGATGACCGAAGGGCGAGCCGTCACCCTGAGCGGTCAGTCCGAGCGTAGTCGAGGACCGAAGGGCGAGCCGTTGTCAGTCCGAGCGGAGTGGATGACCGAAGGGCGAGCCGTCACCCTGAGCGGTCAGTCCGAGCGTAGTCGAGGACCGAAGGGCTCCCTGAGCTGTCAGTCCGAGCGTAGTCGAGGACCGAACCACGAAGGGCACAAAAAAAACGGCCGTTTCTTTAACAGAAACAGCCGTTAATATCAAATCAATGTAATCACCAATTAATCGGTGCAATCACATTACTTCACTTCTTCGAAATCTACGTCTTTAACATCACCACTGTTATCACCTGAAGACTGACCAGCATCACCAGGTTGTTGAGCAGCACCTTCGTTGGTAGCTTTGTACATCTCTTCAGAAGCAGCATTCCAAGCGTTAGTTAATGCAGTAGAAGCAGTTTCAATGGCAGCAAAATCTTTAGCAGCATGAGCATCTTTCAATTGCTTCAATGCATCTTCAATTGCCGACTTATTACCTGCCGAAAGTTTATCACCGTATTCTTTTAATTGTTTCTCTGTTGAGAAAACTAATGAATCAGCAGCATTCAACTTTTCGATTTCTTCTTTTGCTTTTTTATCCGCTTCAGCATTTGCTTCAGCCTCTTTTTTCATTCTATCGATATCAGCATCTGATAAACCAGAGCTTGCTTCGATACGAATTTTCTGCTCTTTACCGGTTGCTTTATCTTTCGCTAAAACGTGTAAAATACCATTGGCATCAATATCAAAAGCAACTTCGATTTGAGGAATACCACGAGGTGCAGGAGGAATACCGTCTAAGTGGAAACGACCAATTGTACGGTTTTGATTCGCCATCGGGCGCTCACCTTGCAATACGTGAATTTCTACCGAAGGCTGATTGTCAGAAGCCGTTGAGAACACCTCGCTACGTTTGGTAGGAATGGTAGTATTAGACTCAATCAAGCGGGTCATTACACCACCCATGGTTTCAATACCTAATGAAAGCGGAGTAACGTCTAATAACAATACATCTTTAACTTCACCGGTTAATACACCACCTTGAATAGCAGCACCAACAGCCACAACCTCATCTGGGTTTACACCTTTTGAAGGAGCTTTACCAAAGAACGCCTGCACCGCTTCTTGGATAGCAGGGATACGGGTAGAACCACCTACCAAAATCACTTCGTCGATGTCACCTACTGACATACCAGCATTTTTCAATGCAGTACGACAAGGCTCAATGGTACGTTTGATCAATGAGTCAGCTAACTGCTCAAATTTAGCACGGGTAAAGTTGCGCACTAAGTGTTTAGGCACACCATCAACCGGCATAATATACGGCAAGTTGATTTCTGTTGAAGTAGAGCTCGACAATTCGATCTTAGCTTTTTCCGCAGCTTCTTTCAAGCGCTGTAAAGCCATTGGATCTCTACGAAGATCTAATCCTTCATCCTTTTTAAACTCTTCAGCTAACCAATCAATAATTACCTGGTCAAAGTCATCACCACCTAAGTGAGTATCACCATCAGTTGATTTTACTTCAAAAACGCCATCGCCTAATTCCAGGATTGAAACGTCGTGTGTACCACCACCACAGTCGAATACCACAATTTTCATATCCTTATGCGCTTTATCTAAACCGTAAGCTAAAGCAGCTGCGGTAGGCTCATTGATAATACGCTTCACATTTAAACCGGCAATTTCGCCTGCTTCTTTAGTAGCCTGACGTTGTGCGTCGTTAAAGTAGGCTGGAACAGTAATAACCGCATCAGTAACCTCAGTACCTAAATAGTCTTCAGCCGTTTTCTTCATTTTCTGAAGTACCATTGCCGAAATCTCCTGAGGAGTGTAGCTACGATCATCGATCTGAACGCGAGGTGTATTATTATCACCCTTTACCACTGAATAAGGAACACGAGAGATTTCTTTTAAGTCCTCTTCATAGGTGTTACCCATGAAACGCTTAATAGAATAAACCGTTTTCTTTGGATTTGTGATAGCCTGACGTTTAGCAGGATCACCCACTTTGCGCTCGCCATTCTCCACAAATGCAACAATTGAAGGTGTAGTCCTTCTACCTTCACTGTTCGGAATAACTACCGGCTCGTTACCTTCCATAACGGCAACACATGAGTTGGTAGTTCCTAAATCTATACCTATAATTTTTGACATAATTCTAAAATTTTCATTGAACGATATGCATTATTATCAATGCATATGCCAATACCAATTTGACAGCCCTACACTGACAAAACTACATGAACAACTTGCCTTCGACTACGCTCAGGCTGACAACCCAGTCATGCTAAGCGCACTCGAGGTCCGAAGAGAACGTCAGTCCGAGCGTAGTCGAGGACCGAAGCATGAGCCGTCAGACCGAGCGTAGTCGAGGACAGAAGCATGAGCGATCAGTCCGAGCTGTCACCCTGAGCGAAGTCGAAGGGCGAGGACCTAAGTACATAATGACTGCTATTCTTACATTCCGATAAACCCTTCAGGTCCTCCCACCTACCATTAATGATAGCCTCTTTCTTCTTACGCGACCAACCCTTAACCTGTTTCTCAAATTCAATTGCAGCCATTGGAGTCTGAAAAACTTCCCAAAACACCAATTGCACAGGCCTTCGTGAAAACGTATAGCTTCTCTTGTCCCCTCCTTCGTTATGCTCCAACAAACGATTATCAACATCATTGGTAACGCCGGTATAATAAGAACCATCTGAACAAAGCAGAATATAAACATACATTAATTTCATAGGTAGAGTTTTGTAACAATTAATATAACAATAGCCATTTAAAGCAACAAGCCTTCGACTCCGCTCAGGCTGACATTAAATGAAAGGCCTGACCAAGAGCCTTCGACTGTCTCAGGCTGACATTAAATGAAAGGCCTGACCAAGAGCCTTTGACTCCGCTCAGGCTGACATTAAATGAAAGGCCTGACCAAGAGCCTTCGACTACGCTCAGGCTGACATTAAATGAAAGGCCTGACTAAAGCCTTCGACTCCCTCAGGCTGACATTAAATGAAATGAAAGGTCTGACCAATAGCCTTCGACTCCGCTCAGGCTGACAACCCCGTCATACTGTGCGTTGTCATGCTGAGCGGAGGCGAAGTACAAAGTACGAGGACCGAAGGGTAGTGGAAGCATACTAGACGTATACTAGACGTATACTAGACGCATACTCGGCGCATACTCGAAGCGCAGTCATGTTGAGCATAGTCGAAACACTATTTGGGGCTTCGACTACGCTCAGCTGATGTAATAGAATAGAGTTGAAAACTCAATGCAGCATTTCGCACGCGTTGCAGAGGCTGTGTAAAAATGAATTTTTCAGTAACCCGTTAAAAGATAAAGTTGGTTGAACAGTTAGGCTAATTT
>NZ_JAMWYS010000041.1 GCF_023914155.1 Solitalea agri
GGCCTGTTGCAATAGGCTTCTACTCCGCTCAGGGGGACTATCGACCACCATTGCTTACAGCAAATTCCAAAATAGCGACTGCAAATCACCGAATGCCAACTGCCTTCGATTACAACCTGACTGCGCGTCGACTATACGCCGAGTATGCGTCGAGTATACGTCGAGTATGCGTCGAGTATACGTCAAGTATGCGTCGAGTATGCTTCTACTGCTCTTCTACTGCGCTCAGGCTGACAACAAACTGTGAATTGCTTACTGTATATTGCGAATTGCCTACTGCAAACTGCAAAATACCGAATGCAAATCACCGAATGCCAACTGCCTTCGATTACAACCTGACTGCGCGTCGACTATACGTCGAGTATGCGTCGAGTATACGTCAAGTATGCGTCGAGTATGCGTCGAGTATGCTTCTACTGCTCTTTTACTGCGCTCAGGCTGACAACAAACTGTGAATTGCTTACTGCCTTCGACTGCGCTCAGAGTGACAAAAGCCAGAGGCACTTTGTACTTCTAACT
>NZ_JAMWYS010000037.1 GCF_023914155.1 Solitalea agri
CTGTATTTTCCTCAAAATACATACTTATAAACTATAGGTAAAACTTATTTTTACACAGCCTCGCAAACGCGCGCGAGTAGAGAAATGTAAGAATAAGAGCCGTTATAACCCTTCGACTCCGCTCAGGATGACACGCAGGAACTGACAGTGCTCGTGCCGATAACCCTCAGTAAAAACCCTTAACCATTAATTACACCCACACATGATCCAATCATTTTTTTCAACAAAAACCATAGATAATTAATTAGTTAATCTTTTTTTTATAGTTTCGTGCGCTAAATTATTTACGCCTCTCTCTAACAATTAAGTATCTAAATTGGGCAAGTATTGATGAAAAGATTTTTCCTCCCTGCGCTGTTGGGCTGGGCATTTTTAGTGGCATTATTAACCGGTTGTGTAAACCAAAAGCAGGTTACTTATTTTCAACCAAGTGACCAAAACTCAGATATTACAAAACTTCCAATTAACAATAAATACATCACCACTATTCAGGCCGGTGATATCTTGGCGGTGATGGTAAGCAGTTTAAGCCCTGAGGCTAGCGCCATGTTTAACCCCTTCCCGATTCAAACAGTTACCACTTCTCAACAAACAGTACAAAGTAATTCGGGTGCACCTGCCATGGGCTACCTGGTTGACGAGGAAGGTTATATTTCCTTACCCCTTGCAGGCAAGATTAAAATTGACGGATTAAGTACCAAAGCCGCAAGCGACTTACTTACACAGAAACTGAACAAGTTCCTGGTTGACCCTACCGTGAACGTTCGGATTCTTAATTATAAGATCTCTGTAATGGGCGAGGTAAACCGTCCATCGGTCTACACCATCCCAAATGAAAAAATTACCTTACCGGAAGCATTGAGCCTGGCAGGCGACCTGACCATTTACGGTAAACGACATAACGTATTAGTGATCAGGGAAAACAATGGCCAACGTGAATTTGGAAGAGTTGACCTCACCCAACGCGACCTTTTTAATTCTCCTTATTACTACTTACGTTCAAATGACATTGTGTACGTAGAGCCAACTAGTGGAAGAATAACCTCTTCAGACAGAGCAGTTCAGCTCGCCCCTGTTATTATTAGTAGCTTATCATTATTAACAGTAATCTTCGCAACTTTTATGAAGTAATTACGTAAAAGTCCTTACCTCTGCTTTATTTCGAATAAAGTTGAGTTAAAGATTATTGGCAATAGTGTAGCACCAACCAAATCGTGTTACATACGAAAGAACAAACAACTCAGGACATATCACATTAAATTTTTTTTATGTGGTAGTAAACCAAAAAAGAAATGAATCAACCGATTATAGATCCTTTCTTCTTTCAACAGGAAGAGCAACAAGACTTTAACCTAAAAGCCATCTTATTTAAATATTTGGCTTATTGGAAATGGTTTGCCTTGTCTTTTGTTCTATCAATTATTGTCGCTTTTTTTTACCTGAGTTCTAAAAACCCCGAATATCATATTCAAGCCAGCATCTTAATTAAGGATGATAAAAAAGGACTTGGACAGGACGACATTTTAAAATCCCTGGATCTATTTTCATCCAACAAAGTGGTGGAAAATGAGATCGAGATTCTTAAATCTTACACTATAATTGAGAAGTTAGTCCATGACCTCCATCTTAATGTTGCATACCTGGTAAGAGATGGCCTTCGCAAAAACGATCTTTATACAGAAAGCCCATTGCGTTTGGAGCTGATCCGTCCAAACGACAGCATTTACCATCAACCACTTGAAGTGACGATCAAAGATGCCCAAACAGTTATATTGAATGGACAACAAATACCTTTAAATAAAGCCGTTAACACCCCATTTGGTATTTTAATGCTCAAAACAACAGGTAAGAGTGCTGCTATAAAAGAACTTAGCATCATTGTTTCTCCAGAAAATGATGTTGTTGAAGACATACAAACGGATCTTTCTGTAGAAGCCACCAATAAAATGGCTTCCGTATTATTGATCGGAATAAATACCACTGTACCTCAAAAAGGCCGTGATCTGTTAAATGGATTGATCAAAGAATACAATACCGCTGCAATTGAAGATAAAAATAAAGTGGCTTCAATTACTTTGGAATTCATTGAAGAACGGTTGAAACTGATAGCTGGCGATTTGAGTGATGTAGAGCGTAATGTTGAAAACTTCAAAGCAAAAGAAAAAATCACTGACATCAGTGAAGAATCAAAGATCTTCTTAAAAAGCGTACAGGATAATGATGCACAATTAAATGAAGTAAAAATTCAACAAAGTGTGCTTACCAATATCGAACAATATGTTCGTAGTAAGTCGAACAAAGCCGGAACTGTACCAGCCACCCTTGGCATAAGCGACCCTACCCTATTAGGCCTGATTCAGCAATTAACTGAATTGGAACTCAAACGCGAAAGTTCTATCAAACTGGTTCGTACTGACAATCCAATTATCATTGCGCTGGATGATCAGATCAAGGGCTTAAAACTGAATATTGCGGAGAACATCGAAAACCTTAAAGGGAATCTTCAGTCCGCACGTACTAAACTGGAAAGTGAAAATGCGCGCATGGAAGGAATGATTCGCTCTGTACCACGCAAAGAACGAGAACTGGTTGATATCACCCGCCAGCAAGCGATTAAGAACAACCTGTATATCTTCTTATTGCAAAAACGTGAAGAAACGGCCCTTTCTTATGCCTCGGCGGTACCTGATAGCCGTACAATAGATGTTGCCCGTGGTAGTAGTAAGCCAGTTAAACCAGTTAAACGAAATATACTTTTATTATTTGGCTTAATGGGGTTGGCCATTCCTTTTGGAATTATCTATCTGATTGATTTGCTGAATGACAAGGTTCAAAAACGGAGCGACATTGAAAACCAGACAAAGACGCCTATTCTGGCAGAAATTTCCTACTCCGAGCATGAAGAGGCCTTAGTGGTTAGTCTGAATAGCCGCAGTGTGATGGCAGAGCAAATTCGTGCACTAAGAACCAACTTACAATTTCTTGCTCCCGGCAAAAAACTGCAAACACTACTGTTTACCTCAAGCATGAGCGGAGAAGGCAAATCCTTCATCTCCCTGAATTTAGGTGCAAGCTTGGCCATGACCAACAAGAAAACCGTGATCCTTGAACTCGATTTACGCAAGCCGAAGCTTCATCCGGCACTGGGACTTTCCAACACCAAAGGAATAAGTAATTACCTGGCAGGACATGCCTCTCTTGCAGAGGTTTTGCGTGATGTTCCCGGACAAGAAAACTACAGCATCATAACCAGCGGACCGATTCCACCAAATCCTGTTGAGTTATTAATGAACGGCGGATTAGAAGGATTACTGGATGAGCTTAAACAAAAATTCGACTATATTATTATTGATGCCCCACCGGTGGGTGTGGTTACCGATGCCCAATTATTGGAGAAATATGCCGATGCAACCCTTTATGTGGTGCGTCATGACTTTACACCAAAAGAGCGTTTGAAATTTGTGGAAACTCTTTATAAAGAGCAACGCTTTAAAAACCTGAACCTTGTATTCAACGCCATTAAAGAAGGCGGAAAATATGGCTACGGTTATGGCTACGGGTACGGATATGGTTATTACCAGGAACACCCAAGTGTAAAAGGCATAAAACTGAATGGAAAAATAAAAGCAAAAGTATAGGCTTCGACTTCGCTCAGCCTGACGTTTTCGTCGTCACCCTGAGCGAAGTCGAAGGGACCCTGAGTCCTGATAGTTCTC
Organism: Solitalea agri; assembly: GCF_023914155.1. Classification (GTDB taxonomy): domain Bacteria; phylum Bacteroidota; class Bacteroidia; order Sphingobacteriales; family Sphingobacteriaceae; genus Solitalea; species Solitalea agri. The sequence continues at coordinate 3,717 of NZ_JAMWYS010000037.1, forward strand.
GGGAAAGGGCTGAACAGTCCCCCTAAGCAGTCTTGCTGAGCGTAGTCGAAGCAAGACTGGGAAGGGAAAAAATAAATAGATCAAGAACTCAACCAAACCAAAAATGAATCAACCAAAACTTGCCATAATTGGACTGGGTTATGTTGGCTTACCATTAGCAATTGAATTTGCAAAAAAATATACTGTTGTTGGTTTTGATATAAACCAACAACGTATTGAAGAACTCAATAACGGCTACGACCGTACCCAGGAAGTGGAAACAGCCACTTTGCAAGCCGTTCTTGTTTCTACTGTCAGTCTGAGCGAAGTCGAAGACCATTGTCCCCCTGAGCGAAGTCGAAGGGTAAGCGAAGCCCACGTCAGTCTGGGCGGAGTCAAAGTCAGTCCGAGCGTAGTCGAGGATATGGACCATGGACTATCTTTTTCTTCCAACCTCGAAGACATAAAACACTGTAATATCTTCATCATTACCGTCCCTACTCCTATAGATCAGTTTAAAAAACCAGATCTAACACCATTGTTAAAGGCCAGTGAGTCCGTAGGAAAAGTATTGAAACAAGGTGACATTGTGATTTATGAAAGCACCGTTTACCCGGGCTGTACTGAAGAAGATTGCGTACCAGTATTGGAAAAAGTAAGTGGATTAAAATTCAATAAGGATTTCTTCTGCGGCTACTCACCTGAACGAATTAATCCGGGTGATAAAATAAATACCCTTACCAAAATAAAGAAAGTAACTTCCGGTTCCACTCCTGAAATTGCAGAAGTGGTAGATCAATTATATGCTGCTATCATTACAGCGGGTACACACAAAGCGCCTTCTTTAAAAGTTGCGGAAGCTTCTAAAGCCATTGAAAATGCACAGCGCGATGTGAACATTTCATTTGTAAACGAACTGGCACTGATCTTTGATCGCATGGGCATCGACACCAATGATGTAATTGAAGCAGCTGGCACCAAATGGAATTTCCTAAAATACAAACCGGGTTTAGTTGGCGGACACTGCATTGGGGTTGACCCTTATTATTTAGCACACAAAGCTGAAAGCTTAGGCTACCATCCCCAAGTTATTCTTTCGGGTAGACGAGTAAACGATACCATGGGAATGTTTGTGGCTAACAGAGTCATTAAACTGATGATTAAAAAAGGTCATAAAATAGACGGATCAAAAGCGCTGATTTTAGGCTTTACCTTTAAAGAGAACTGTCCCGATACCCGCAACACGCGCGTCATAGACATTTACCATGAACTAAGCCAATTTGGCGTTAAAGTAGACATTTATGATCCTTGGGCCAATGAAGTAGAAGTGAAGCATGAATATGGCATTGATATTCACTCAACCCTTGATGAAACGGCAGCTTACGATAGTATTATTGTTGCGGTGGCACATAAAGAATTTGAACAATTCGACTTTAATAAGTTCAAGCGCAATGATGCGGTAATTTTTGACACCAAAGCCTTTATTGATAGGGAATTGGTCGATGGGAGATTGTAAGCCATGCTTAAAAAAGTTCTTAATTCAAATTACACGATTGTTGGTTTCGAAAGAATATTCTCTATCGCCACAACCGCACTTTTTTTCTTTTTTATTGCTAGCAAAATAAATAAAGAAGACCTAGGTGAATATAATTGGGCGACTTCACTTACTACAATAGTTGCAAGTATTTGTTCATTAGGAATTGAGAATGTTATCACCCGAAGAATTGCTGTTGAGAAAAACCATTTTTACAAAATAGGTAATCCTTTATTTAGTTATTTAACTACGATCGGAATTGTAATTAGCACGGCTTTCTACATAGTATATTTTTATTCAAATAAGACTGAAACTATATTTTTATACTTGTTTTTTGGCTCTTTAGCTGGAAGTTTGGGCTATTTTGTTATGCTATGCCGTCAAGCTATTTCAGGTTTAGAAAAATTCAAAATTAATTCAACAGCAAATATTATAAATACATGTATTAAAATAATTGCTGGAGTTATTGGTATTTTAATCTACTCAAATCCTGTTGTATTATTCGAAGGAATAATAATTGCCAATTTCCTAACAATCGTTTATTATTATTATACAATAACAAAACAAAAAAAATCTTTTTTCTCATTCAGTTTTGATAAAAAAATTTTTCAAAGCATAATTAAGGAATCGCTTCCATTATTAGGGATAATTGTTTTCAATAGTGCTTTATCGAGGTTTGACTGGATCTTCATGGGAATTTATCAGAGCATGAAAGAAACCGCCGAATACACTTTTGCATACAGAATATACGAAATAACCTGGGTCCCTCATTTTGTAATTAGCACTATAGTTATCCCAAAATTAAGTAGAATATGTGCTGACAAAGAAACCTTTAATCAAGAGGTCAATAATGTTATTGGAGGAATGAAGTTCAGCATAATAATCTCAATCATAATCCCTACACTGACGTGTATAGGCTGGACTCCACTTGTAGATTATTTTACAAATGGTAAATACGGAGCTGTTAATCAAAATACAATAGAAATCTTATGTATTGCTGTTCCTTTTTATACATTAATAGGAATGCAGTGGAATATTTTAATTGCACTTAAGAAATCAAAAATCATTTTATGGATAACTGTTTTTACAAGTATTTTTAATATAGCAGCTAATATTATATTAATTAAACATTATAGTGGGTATGGAGCATCAATTGCTAACTTAATATCTAACATTTTTCAATTAATGCTATATTTCTTTGCAATGAGAAAACACATACCACAAATAGTAAAAGTTTTACCAATATTATTTACCTCCATACTTACCAGTTTAATGCTCTTTACAATAAATCATAAATTAAATAATGCATGGATTTATATTACTATAATATTCCTTGTTTTATTCAGCACAATCCTATTGACAGTTATAAAATATAAAAAAAATTACCTTAACCTGTATTTTGAAAATTAATATGCCTAATGGTAACACAGATTAAAATGATTTAAGAATTAAAATGAAAAAGTTGGATCTAATTTTAGCATATAAGTTGTGAAGCGTAGCATAAATCTTTTTTTTTGTATCTTATACACTCTCTCCCTTTATAAATATGTATTTATAGATTTCATTGCTTTCTTAAATAATACATTAATAGCTGATTTACTAATAGACACTCTACTCTTAGTAATCTTTTTAAATTCATTAAAATTTTGTCCAAAAAATCTAAAAAAACTAAATCTATGCATTCTTATTTTTGCAGTTATAGGATGTATTTATAATAAAACTAATTTAATTACCTTTCTGAATGGAATTAGAGAAATAATGATCATTCCTACAGGAATATGTTTTATCTATTCTATAATTTCAACAAATCAAACTTCTTATTTCCTTAAATTATTTCGAAAGTTCGCATATATTTTCCTTTTAATTCAAATTCCCTGTACAGCAATTCAATTCCTTACTTATGGGGCGGGAGATTATGTTGGAGGGACATTGGGATTTGGAGGATCGGGTGTTTTGACATTATCGATTTTTATTCTAACATTTTTCCTTATTAATTATAAAGTAAAAGTTCAAAAGGCAGGAAAAGTATATTGTACATTTATTCATTTGCCATTGTTACTTCCAATATTATTTAATGAAACCAAAATTTCCTTTATTATAATTCCGCTCTTTATGATTTGTGCATTGGAGATAAAAAACGTCAAAAGTTTAATAGCAATGGGAGTTTTAAGCATTACAACTATTGCATTTTATTCAAGTTTTTATTCCAATCAGGGAAGATCTTACGATAATCCAATAAACACTATTTTCAATAAGGATTATTTAAACTATTACTTAGCTGGTAATGCTCAGGATTATGATGATGTCCCAAGATTTACCAAACTATCACTAGGTTTATCAATTGTTTCTAATGATTTAGGCAATTTACTTTTTGGTATAGAGTATGGAGCTTTTAAAGGCAGTAGTTTTCTTGGCAAGTCAGAATTTGCTAATAAATACAATTGGCTTTTAATTGGTAGCCGACCTTATTTATTTTATTTATTTATTACAGGGGGATTAAGTTTAGTTTGCTATGTTATTTTAGTAATAAAAATCTCCCTCAATTTCCATTTGAATACAATAAAACTAAATAACTATCAAAAAATTTTCTTAGCAGGGATTGTAGGAATTATTTTTTTCTATAATGATGCATTCCGTGAACGTTTTTTTATTGCTATTTTCTTCTCAACTATTGTTGCCTTAATAACAATGAATTATTATTCACTTTACTTTGAAAAAAATTCCTTATTGAAAAAATATGCAAAATAAGAAAAGAGTTTTAATTACATCATCAACCCAATTTGGTTATTTAACGGATACACTAAAGTATTGTGAATACTTAAACAAAAAATTCTCCATTACGTATGTATGTTGGGATTATCAAAAATCTAAAATAGAAATTGAAGGAATTGAAGTTATTTATATTTCAAGACAAGGAAGTCTTGTAGAAAGAAATTTTCGTTTATTAAAAGCTATTCATCGTCAAATAAAAAAAAATTATGATATAGTTTTCTCTACATATATAAGAGGAATATCAATTATTAAATTACTATCATCAACCCCAAAATTTAACCTTGATATTAGAACCCTATCCGTCAATCGCAGTTGGGCAAAAAGAATCACGTATAATTTGTTTCTCAAGTTAGAGTCTTATGCATTTAAGAATATATCTGTAGTAAGTGATGGAGTTGCAAAAAAATTAAGTATAAAAAACTATACTCTTTTGCCTTTGGGTGGAGAATGTTATAAGGAAACAGATACTCAAAGCGAAAAATTAATCTTTATTTATGTAGGAACCCTTCAAGGAAGAAATTTTTTAACATTCATTAAGGCATTTCACAAGTTTTCCAAACAAAATAATTCATATAAAGTGCATTTAAGAATTATTGGAGATAGTCCAGGCAATGAACTTTCTGAAATTCAGAATTATACCATCCAAAATAAAATAACCAATATAGAATTGTTAGGTAGAATAAACCAAGATAAACTCCACCCTTATTTTGAAGATGCCTCCATTGGTGTTAGCTACATACCTTTAACCTCATGGTATGAACATCAACCCCCAACTAAAACATATGAATACCTTGTATCAGGTTTACCTGTGATAGCTACGAATACCTTTGAAAACAATAAAGTAATTAATCCAAGCAATGGTGTAATAATTGAAGACCATGAGTCATCCATTATCAATGGTCTTTCTGAAGTTTATTTAAAATTTGAGAGCCATCATTTTAATCAAATGATGATTAAAGAGAGTAGTGTTAGTTTCTTATGGAAAGAAGTAATAAATAAGAATTTAATTAAAATATTTGAGCATTAATAGGAAAAATGAAAATATTATTTATTACTAATATGTATCCAACAAAGGATCATATTTACCAAGGAATACATGTTAAAGAACAGATAGAATATTTAAGCCAAACTCAAATATTTGATCATGAAATCTACATTATAAATGGTAAGGCTTCTAAATTGAATTATTTAAAAAGTATTTTTCAAATCAACAAGCTAATTTGCTCGAAAGAAATTGATATACTCCATATACATTTTGGACTATCTGGTCTTTTTATGCTGTTTAATCCATTCATTAAAACTCCTTCTGTCTTAACTCTACATGGAAGTGACATAACAAAACCAGGTCTTATGCAAACAATAACAAGGATTGTTGCGCGAAAAGTAAATAGAATTATTATCCTTAACGACAAAATGAGGATTCTGCTTAATACTTCACTAAATAATCTTTACAAAATTCCATGTGGGATAAATATTGATCAATTCAGTTTGAATCGAAAAAATGGAGCCACGAGTGATTTTATAATAGGTTTTCCTGGGGATAAAAATAGGCCCGAAAAAAACTATAAATTATTTAAGAAAATAATCATTAAGCTAGCAGAAGCTCATAAAAATATAAAAATTATTGAGTTTCATAATTTAACGCGAGCACAGGTTATAGAAAAATTATCAACTTTAGATTGCCTTTTAATGACCTCGATTCGTGAAGGCTCTCCACAGATTATTAAAGAGGCAATGGCAAGTGGAGTTCCTGTTATTTCCACAAATGTAGGAGACGTTTCCAATTTACTCGACAGTGTTGAGTACTGTTGGGTTATTGATTCTTTTGAACCGGAACAGTTTACAGATAAATTAGCTCAATTGTTTTTATTGAGGCCTGAACAGAGATTAACAAATGGAAGGTCAAAAATTATAGACTTAAAACTTGATCAAGCCTCTGTAACGAAAAGGATTTACGCCATTTATGAGAATATTTTAAGTGATAATGAAAAAGCAAGTTAGTTTAATAATTTATTACCTAGTTGCGAATAAACTTCCCTCAAGTTATTTTCCATTAGGTAAGTTATTTAATTCAATAAGATTTTTTTTGATCAAGCAGTTTATTAACCAACTTGGGAAAAACACAAAAATACAACAGAATGTACGGTTTGGTAATGGTAAAGAAATTACCATTGGTTCATTTTGTGCCATTAATGAAAATGTTTATATACAAAAAGCCTCAATTGGGAACTATGTAATGATTGCTCCTAATGTGGCTATTATAGGGTCATCACATGACTTTGAATCCGTTGAAATACCTATGATTTTTCAAGGAACAAATAGGAATATAGGCCCAACCATTGATGATGATGTGTGGATAGGAAGAAATGCTATAATAATGCCTGGAGTTCAAATAGGAAAGGGTAGCATAATTGGTGCTGGAGCTGTTGTAACAAAAGATATTGAGCCATATTCAATTGTAGGTGGTGTGCCTGCAAAATTAATTAAATATAGAAAGCAGAATTGAAATAACGTATGAAAATTTGGTTTGACCTATCAAACTCTCCCCATATTAATATGTTTCATGACCTCATTAAGGAATTGGAAGGAGAGGGACATGATATCATTATAACTTGTAGGCCACTTGCCAATACTATTGATTTATTACAACAGAAGAATCTGAGCTTTACAGTAATTGGTGAGCATTACGGTAAGAATCTCTATAAAAAAATATTTGGGTACCCAATTCGGGTATTTCAGTTATGGATGTTTTTAAAAAATCATCGCCTTGATTTAGCAGTTTCACAAAGCTCATTTCATTCGCCCCTAGTTGCTAGGTTACTAGGCATTCCTTCTATTTATACTAACGATAATGAACATGCAATGGGGAACATTCCTAGCTTTATTTTTGCTACCCAAGTGTTAATTCCTGAGAATTTATCGGTAGAGAAAATATTAAAAAAAGGTTCTAGTAAAATAAAAACTAAACAATATCCAGGAGTAAAGGAAGGGATTTATCTTTGGCGGAAAAGTCAGCAGGTTCAAAAAAAGAGGAAAGAGCTTGTCAATGATCCGATAAAAATATTTGTCCGTCCTGAACCCTTAACTGCCCAATATTATAAAGGTGGCCTAAACTTTATGGATGAAGCATTGATTGAATTACAGAACAATTACGCAATCACTATTTTACCGAGAGATAATACTCAAAAAACACATTATAAACAATCTAAGTTTTCAAAAATAATTGTGGTCGAAAAACCTTTGGAATTCGATTACATTGCTGAAAATTGTACGGTATTCATAGGAGCCGGAGGGTCCATGACCCGCGAAATTGCTCTTTTAGGGATACCTACAATTTCTGTTTATCAAGATGAACTACTGGATGTAGATGAGTACATATTGAAAAAGGGTTTAATGAAACATGAACCTCAACTAACCGCAAGTAAAATCATTTCATTTATGGAATCAATCTCTAATAAAAATGCCGACTTCGAATTGATGGAAAAAGGCAAGGAGGCTTATTACTTTATTAAAAACCAAATACTAAAATATAACAATCAATGATTAAGGTTGGATTAATTGGCGCTGGTAAGATGGGTATCTCACACCTCTCAATTCTTGGCGCTCACCCAGATGCTGAAGTCGTAGGGGTATGCGACACTTCTAAACTAGTTTTGGATGTATTAAATAAATACACTCCCTTTCCTTGTTTTAGTGACCACAAAAAAATGCTTGAAGTGAGTAAGCCTGATGCGGTATTTGTATCAGTACCCACCAAGTTTCATTATGAGATCGTAAAGGATCTTTTATCCCAAAGTATTCATGTTTTTGCAGAAAAGCCCTTCTGTCTTACAGCAAAACAAGGAGCAGAATTAGTAGAATTGGCAAAGCAAAAAGGTTTGATCAACCAGGTTGGATATCACAACAAATTTATCGGCACATTCAATGAAGTTAAGAACATTTTAAATAGTGGCTCTATAGGTGATATTTACCATTTCATTGGAGAATCTTATGGCCCTGTCGTAGTAAAGAAAAAACAAGATAATTGGCGTTCTAATGCCAGTGAAGGTGGAGGCTGCCTTATGGATTACGCCTCGCATGTGATCGATCTTATCAATTACTTGATTTCCCCAGTTAAAAATGTTAAAAGTAGTTTGCTAAAACCTATATTTTCAGAAGGTGTTGAAGATTCAGTTTTCTCATTGCTAGAGTTAGAAAATAATGTTTCAGGTGTGTTATCGGTTAACTGGAGTGATGATACATACAGAAAGATGTCAACCCAACTTACTATCTTAGGTAAAAAAGGAAAGATTGTTTCTGATGCTAATGAATTAAAAGTGTTTTTTAAAGAGGATAATTGTCCTGAAGGGTACACTAAAGGATGGAATGTGAAATATATTACCGACTTCGCTGAAGAGGTAGACTTTTATTTAAGAGGAGAGGAGTATTCTGCCCAGGTAGATTACTTTATTAAGGCAATCCAGGGAAAAGTTCCTAATAACAAAAACACATTTGAATCAGCGTGGAAGACGGATTTAGCGATAGAATTAATAAAACTAAGTGCTTAATGGAAAGAATATTATTTGGTGACAATCAGTTTTTTGCTGTAAATCATATTTCAGACGAAAAGTCCAGAACTCAATCTATTAAATTCAAAGATGATCAGGCAATCATAAGGACACTAGATCATGCAATAAATGCAGGAATAAATACTTTTATGTGTACAACACATGACCGCATTGCAAATATTTGTGAAATCATAAGACAAAATCCTAATAAGTATAATGACTTTAAGATTTATCCTTGTATGCCTTATGCCCATAAATATGCAAATGCAGTCACAGAATTGGGCATTGTGGGCACACTGAAAGAATATGTTCCAGGAAATTTTTTGGGGTCAATGTTCAAGGGAGGTATAGCCTTCTTATCAAAAGACTACCTATCAATGATGGAACTATTGATTGATACTGAAATGAAAATGTTCAAAGGAATTAATACTCCAGTAATATTTCTGCAAAATGTTATTACAGATCTCCTTTTGGGCCTTGGAATGAAAGATATTCTAATTGCTTTTCATGGCTATGTCAAAAAGAAATACAACGCAGAAGCTGGTTTTATTACAATGAATCTGCCCCTGCTAATACAAGTTCTTGAGGAAGGCGGTATTGAAAATCCTATTATTTGTTCTTCTATCAATAAAGTTGGATTTCGCATGTCGGGAGGAAGGGAATTGTACGAAGAAACTCTTCGAACTAAGAAGTTCAGAGGTATAGCTATGCAAGTATTAGCCTCAGGTGCCATTTCGCCAAAGGAAGCTTTGGAATACGTTTGTGGTTTGCCAAATATCGAATCCATCCTATTTGGAGCTTCGTCGAAAAACAATATTCATGAAACTGCATCACTAATCAGGCAATTCGATCAAGAAATAATTTCCGTTTAGACTACTATGACAATAACTCTTATTGCCGGAGCACGGCCCAACTTTATGAAAATTGCTCCGATAATTGAAGCCATCCAAAATCAACAAAAATCAGGAATAGATATTCAGTATCGTTTGGTTCATACTGGCCAGCATTATGATAAGAAGATGAGTCATGATTTTTTTGAACAGCTAGGTATTCCTGAACCAGATGCAAATTTGGAAGCAGGTGGTGGCTCTCAAGCAGAACAAACTGCGAACATCATGATTCGATTTGAGAAAGAACTTCTTGAAAACCCTACTAATTTAGTTTTGGTGGTAGGTGATGTGACATCAACAATGGCTTGCTCCATTGTAGCTAAAAAATTAAACATTAAAGTAGCTCATGTAGAAGCAGGCATTCGTTCAGGAGACAGGAGCATGCCTGAAGAGATCAATCGTTTGGTGACCGATTCCATTACCGATTATTTCTTTACCACATCAGAAATGGCGAACGTTAATCTTCGCAATAATGATATTTCTGAAGAGCAGATCTTTTTTGTAGGTAATACCATGATTGATACGCTGTTAAAGCAAATGCCTCGCTTTAAAGCACCTAAACTATGGGATGCAAACAATTTAAAATCTAAAAACTATTTTGTTTTAACACTGCACCGCCCCGCAAATGTTGATAATGAAACTTCGTTTAAACAGTTAATGGAAGAAATTTTGGTTAATACGCAAGGATTACCAATTTTATTCCCTGTTCACCCCAGAACAGCTAAAATGTTAGAGAAAACAGGCATTAGTTCACCGAATCTGATTTTAGCAGAACCGATGAGCTACCTTGAATTTAACTATTTAGTAAAATACGCCAAAGCAGTCATAACTGATTCGGGAGGTATAACAGAGGAAACTACAGTTATGGGAGTACCTTGTTTAACATTACGAGATAACACAGAACGCCCGGAAACTTGTACGATAGGCACCAATGAATTAATTGGTACCAACCCTGAAAATATTCGCCCGGCATTAGAAAAGCTGTTCAAAGGAGAATGGAAAAAAGGTGGTATACCGGAATTATGGGATGGAAAAACGGCTGATCGAATTGTACAACATTTGATCGAGTTGTTTATCGAACAACAACAAGAGGTGTAACACTAAAGTGTTTTGTCTCAAAAGGGTATTTACCTTTTGAGACAATCTCTTTACGCCTGTTTCTCCCATTTAATGCCCTAATTACTCCCTTCTACCTTTCATAAAATCACTTCATCAACACTTGCAACATAATGTATCTGTGTTGTAATCGCATATGAATTTCCAGTAGATGAATATGTATTTATTAAAATCCTTTACGCTGTCTGTTAAAGGATTTATGCAAACCATATAATTCGAATTGAGAGTAATGGAAAGCTATCTACAGTCTGTAAAATAAAAAACGCCGTCTCTAAAATGTGTCCTGCAGTTAATGGAATTAGTGTTGCATGTTATACAATTGTAACTGCGATATAAAATCGTAATAATCAGCCTCACTTACTTTAAAGTCATTTTTTTATATAAACTTGCGCAAAAAGTATTGAAGATGAGTATATTCTAATAAAATATGAAAAACAAGCCGAAAGGCTTTACAGGCTATTTAGTAAAAACATCTCTTATCTATCTTTACAGGACAACATCAGCATCAGAGCGTTCATTTGGAGCCAGGCTTCAACGCGCACAAGATTTATTAACCTATGTTCAGGCATTTCCGGTTTATACGCCACCACGTACCGAAGAAAGCATTGAGGCAATGACAACCCTTATTAATCAAATCCATGAAATCAACAAATCAATGGCTGAAACCTCACAACAATACAAATTGATGGTTAAAGATCGCCATTCGGCCTTTCATTCAGGCCCTGATTCATTGGTAAAGGTGCTCTCCCCTATTAAGAATTCGGTTGAGGCACATTTTGGACGTTATTCCAAAGAATCAGACAGTATTTCGGTAATGATCAAAAAGATTAGAGGAGTAAAAATTAATCCTCCTTCAACTTTGTCAAAATCAGAAGATGCTGTAAAAAAGATCTCACTTTCACAACAATCATATGGTTCGCTTACACAATCCCTGATCGATTTAACAAATAGTCTCTCTCAATTGAAGGGCTATAAAGTATCACATACAGCCCTTTCTATCGAAAACTTACAATCCCGATCGCAGCAATTGCAAACACTTAATGAACAGGTTGCCAAACGATTTGTAAAACTAAATAGCGATCGCCAGTTACGAGATCAGCTTTACCAGGAATTAACAGATCGTGTACAACGTATTAAAGCCTTTGTAAAAGCCCAATATGGCACTCAATCGAAAGAAAATGGATTAATCGGAGGCCTATACATATAGGCAATTATAGTGCTTAAAAAATAATTGATTAGGGAAATCAAAAGCGGTCATACCAGGTATGGCTGCTTTTTTCAATACCGTACTGAACTTCTCTTTTGGATTTGATATCCGAAAGCATATAATTCGGGATTTCAAATCCTCTACTTCAAGGTTAGTTTAAAGAAGTGCTATTTTAATTCTAATAGCACTAAGTTTGCCGAAGCACAATTCCCCCTTTGAAGGGGGATAAAGGGGGATGTAAAACAGCGCACCTGGCATTTACCTCATCAACAAAACACCAATGGCCAAACGAAATAAAATTATTTCTTATGAGCCCTGGCTCAAGAAACTAGCCAGAGAGCTACGTAAAAACAGTACTAAGGCAGAGTTGTTACTTTGGCAACAAATCAGAACAAAGCAATTGAACGTTGAATTTCATCGACAAGTGCCTATCGCTAATTTTATCGTCGATTTTTATTGTCATGAGTTAAAGCTAGCCATCGAAGTAGATGGTTTTACCCATTATAATGAAGGAAACCATAAAAATGATCTTATGAGGCAGACGCATTTGGAATCTTTAGGAGTGATTTTCTTAAGGTTTGATGATGAGGAGGTAAAAAAAGACCTGTTGAACGTACTGAGAACGATTGAATATAAAATTGTGGAATTAAACGCTGGATAGTTTTTAAGAGATACTTAGAAGATAACATGCTAAGTAAATGAACATCCCCCCTGGCCCCCTTCAAAGGGGGAGTTTAAGACAGCGCTATTGGGGTTCTAAGTTCACATTACACGATGCTACTTTGAAGGATAATTTAAGAAAGTACTGGATTCACCTTTCTTGTCACAAATCTCCCGAAGAAGGCCCCCCCCTTTGAAGGGGGAGTTTAAGACAGCGCTATTGGGGGGTCTAAGTTCACATTACACGATGCTACTTTGAAGGATAATTTAAGAAAGTACTGGATTCACCTTTCTTGTCACAAATCTCCCGAAGAAGAACTCCCCCTTCAAAGGGGGAGTTTAAGACATCGCTATTGGGGGTTCTAAGTTCATATTACACGATGCTACTTTGAAGGATAATTTAAGAAAGTTCTGGATTCACCTTTCTTGTCACAAATCTCCCGAAGAAGAGAGGCTGTCTCAAAAGGGGCAGCCTTTTTAGTTGCCGAGAATTGACTGTATATTTTTTGATTGAGAATTT
>NZ_JAMWYS010000049.1 GCF_023914155.1 Solitalea agri
ACCCCTTGGTTAATCCTTCGTGGATACTTCAGGAATCGAACCTGTTTGCCTTTCGGCGTCCTCTTTATCCTTCTTTCTTTTTTCGCTTCCGACCTTCCGTCTCAGCGGGGCTGCAAAGGTAAGCTTCTTTTTTGTTTTCGCAAGAATTATTTTTTATTTTTTTCTTGCCTTTCTGCTTTCTCTTGATCGCTATGCCAGTTTTTCAATCTCTTCGTCTCGATGACTTACTCATCCAAACCCCGTCGTTTCGGGAGTGCAAAGGTGAAAACTTTTTTCGCTTTTGCCAAATTTATTTTAAAATAAATTTTGGCTCCGTTTCAACCTTTTCTTTACCGGCTCCTGCTGCTCTTTTCCCTTGCTCCTGCCTGTAAACCACCCTTTCAATTCCGTCCGCCCTCCTTCCGATTGCGGAGTGCAAAGGTAGAAATTTCCCCTCCCCCGCCAAACTCTTTTTACCTTTTTATGCAATACGATCCTTAAACGGCTGATGGTCTGGGAGAAAAAATGAACAATCGGCAATTTACCCTGGAACTAAAGGACACCGACAGCTCCCCAACTAAACCTGATTGCAGTGAAAAGCCCTGGTGCAAGGGCCGCGAGTAAGGGCTAAAGGCTTGCAACGGAAAGCAGGACCGATGGAGGTTGAGAGAAACGGAACAAGCGTTTACTTATCTATTTTAAGAATGAAAAAATTTATCAATACAATCCGCTGTGAAACCCTGTGCTGTGCTGTCCTATACTTATCTTTATAATCCCTTGTATTTCGTACTTTTACTTTAGGCCAGGCCATAAACAACAAAACCTTGCCTAACTGCAAGGTTTATATAAGCCTCATAACCGACCGGATTACATCCCGATCCCCTATCGGGACTCCCACATGTTTCGGCAGTAGAACCCGCCCTAAACAAACAAAGCCCCGCATTGCTGCAGGGCTTGTATAAAAATCGGCACCGACCTACTCTCCCACCTGTT
>NZ_JAMWYS010000001.1 GCF_023914155.1 Solitalea agri
ATTCTCAATCAAAAAATATACAGTCAATTCTCGGCAACTAAAAAGGCTGCCCCTTTTGAGACAGCCTCTTTTTGTTGATCATTGTTTCAAAAACAATATTTTCTACTTAAAATATAATTGTGTAATTTAAATGGCAATTAAGTCATCCCGTCCTATCCATTCATAAGTTCAAAGTTTAATTTCAGATTTAGCTCGTCCTTTTCGTATTTAGCATCCTTTTCTCCTATGTAACTTATTTAAACTTATAACCATGAAAAAAACTATTTACGCACTCATTATCTTGCTTTTGCCATTAGCAGCTTTTGCCCAGAAGCAGATAGATTCAACTATTGCTAAATCCATAATTCCTGTTGAAAAACAAGAACTCTTAAAAAATGTAAACCTTATCGCTAATATTCGTGCAGCGGGAAATGCTTACTTCGATCAGGATGGGTTTAACAACTTTAGGTTCCAAATGGAGCAGTTCAGACTTGAGTTTAAAGGAAACATTAGTAAGAGAACCTTCTTTAGGTTTAGAGACCGATATACCCGTCCTGCAACGTCAGAATCTGTAGATAACATAAGTCGGTCAACAGACTTAGCTTTTGTGGAGTTTCAAATGAAAAAGGATTCGGAATTTTGGTATTTGTCATTTGGTAAAATGTGCGCTGATTGGGGTGGATTTGAGTTCGATACAAACCCAATTTTCATTTATCAATACACCGATTTTATTGACGCCGCCGACAACTTTTTAACCGGTATAGGTTCTCGCTTTAATCTCAATAAACAACATTCTATTTCTTTACAGGTTTTAAATACCCGAACAAAAAGTTTTGACGAACTATATCCTGGAGATGTTGGACTTATTCAGGAAAGCAAGGCTCCATTGGCCTATATAGCAAACTGGCGAGGAAACCTGTTTAAAGATAAGCTACAAACAATATGGTCGTATAGCTTATTCAACGAAGCGAAAAATTACTTCATAAATTATGCATCATTTGGCCTTCAGTTTACTCCTTCTAAAAGGTTTCAGATACAGTTCGATTATAAATGGTGCGATGAACAACTGGATAGAGAAGGTATAATTACGAATTATATTACCAGTGGCACTGCTTACGATGATAGAACTGCACAGAACACGGTTTACAATAGTTACTGGACCCGTATTGACTTTCGCTTGATTCCAAAAGTTAACTTGTTCTTTGTCGGCTTTATCGATAAAGGAAGATGGGATAAAGCGAACACTTATTATGCAAACGCTGATTCAAAACAAGACATCTATACGGGCTATTGCTACATACCCGGTATAGAAATATTGCCATCAAAAGATCTTAACATAAAGATTTTTGTGAGCTATGTTGGGCACGACTACCGATTTACCGACTTTGCTAAATCCTCGTTGAACAATAGTAATTACAGTAATAACCGATTCACGTTTGGTATCAGCACTCCATTGGTATTCTTGTAATCAGGAATAGTTTATCGATCAATCATCTTAAAATATATAGCTATGTCATCAACTCGAATTGAACATGATTTTCTTGGTGAAAAAGAGATTTCTAACTCCGTTTATTATGGTGTACAAACCCTTAGAGCACTTGAGAATTTTAGTATTACAGGCATTCCCATTTCAAAAGAACCGCTGTTTATACAAGCATTTGGATATGTAAAAAAGGCGGCAGCTTTGGCGAATCGTGATTGTGGAGTTTTAGATTCAAAAGTTACTGAAGCAATGGTTTATGCCTGTGATAAACTTATCAGCGGGGAGTATATTGATCAGTTTGTGTCGGATTTAATTCAGGGTGGAGCTGGTACTTCGTGTAATATGAATGCGAATGAAGTAATTGCCAATATTGGCCTTGAATATATGGGGCATCAAAAAGGGGAATATGATTATTTGCACCCCAATAACCATGTAAACTGCTCTCAATCCACAAATGATGCATATCCAACAGCCTTCCGGATTGCATTATACAAGAAACTTGATATATACATCAAATCTTTAGAGTCCCTTCAGGCAGCTTTTTCAAGAAAGAGTAACGAGTTTAAGGATGTGCTTAAAATGGGTCGTACCCAATTACAAGACGCAGTTCCAATGACTTTAGGCAGTGAGTTTCATGGATGGGCAACCACAGTAGGTGAGGATATTCAACGGATGCGTGAATCACAAAAACTGATTTGCGAGTGTAATATGGGAGCAACAGCTATTGGAACACGCATAAATGCACCGGAGGGCTATCCGGAGTTATGTACTAAGTATCTGGCAGATATTTCGGGAATTCCGATTACGCTTGCCGAAGATTTAATTGAAGCAACCTCTGATACCGGGGCATACGTTCAGATTTCGGGAACATTAAAACGGAGTGTAATTAAAATCTCGAAGATTTGTAACGATTTGCGCTTACTCTCATCCGGCCCACGCACGGGTTTAAATGAAATCAATCTTCCTAAAATGCAGCCCGGGTCGTCGATTATGCCGGGTAAAGTTAATCCGGTGATTCCTGAGGTGGTAAACCAAACAGCTTATTATGTGATTGGGGCAGATGTTACTATTACATTGGCAGCAGAGGGAGGACAACTTCAGTTGAATGTAATGGAGCCAGTAATTGCTTTTAGCTTGTTTACCTCCTTGGAATACATGACCAATGCAATTCATACACTTATTTCGAAATGTATTAACGGTATTACCGCAAATGAGGAGGTTTGTAAAAACCTTGTAATGAATAGTATTGGAATAGTTACTTCTTTGAACCCAATATTAGGCTATGAAGAATCGGCTTCTATTGCTAAAGAGGCCCTTAATACAGGTAAATCAGTTCATGATATTGTTGTGAAAGATCGTAAGCTGATTACACAGGAAAAATGGGACGAGATTTACAGTATTGAAAACATGATTCATCCTAAGTTTATTAAAGAATAAAAAGTTTAATCAATAAAAGATATCGATATGAAACGCTCTCTCTCTAAAATCTACTTGTTAATAGTAGCAGTAACAATTTCATTTACTTCTTTTGCTCAAAATGTACGTGTAAAAATACTTGCAACCGGAGGTACAATTGCCGGCGCCGGAGCATCTGCAGACAGAGCAGCCTATACTGCCGGAAAATTGCCTATTGATGAATTATTAAACGCGGTTCCCCAAATCCATAAACTCGCCAAAATAACAGGAGAGCAAGTGGCATCAATCGGTAGCCAGGATATGTCGGTTGAGGTTTGGTTAAAATTGGCAAAACGCATTAACGAAATTTTCGCTAAAAATGAAGCTGATGCAATTGTTATTACTCATGGTACTGATACGCAGGAAGAAACTGCTTTCTTCCTAGATCTCACAGTTAAATACAACAAACCTGTTGTGCTTGTTGGTGCAATGCGCCCTGCCACAGCTATAAGTGCTGATGGTCCTAAGAATTTATTAGATGCTGTAGTTGTTGCGGCTGATCCAAATAGTCAGGGACGGGGCGTTATGTTGGCCATGAATGAACGTGTATTTGATGCAAAATCCGTTACAAAAACCAATTCTACATCACTCGAAACGTTTCTCTCTACCAACTTTGGCCCTATAGGTCTGATCTATGACAAAAAAGTGCAATATTATTATACTCCCGTTAGACAATCAGGAGCGAATACGCCTTTTGATGTTTCTAAATTAACTACACTTCCTCGGGTTGATGTTGCATATATGTATGCGGATGCTGACCCAACTGCCTTAAATGCTTTTGTAGACGCTGGGGCTAAAGGAGTTGTTTTTACCGGAGTTGGAAATGGAAACATGAACAAAAAGAACTATGATGCTATAAAGGCTGCAACCGATAAAGGTGTAATTATAGTAAGAGCAACCCGAACTCCGGGCGGTCGTGTAACACTTCATGATGAAGTTGATGACGCCGCTTTAGGAACAATTGTTTCCGATGATTATAATGCTCAAAAGGCACGGATTCTTTTAATGCTGGCTTTAACAACTACAACGGATAAAGCTAAGATTCAGGATATGTACTTTAAGTACTAATAGAAACGGAAAGCAATGATGAGGTTTCTATTAACAGAAGCTATTTAACTATAAAGAGACTTTCCAGGCGGTTTTGTCTGGAAAGTTTTTAGTTATTACTGTGTTCGAAATGCATCAATAAATACTTAATTATCGCTATATGATCTGGTTGCAATTTATTGTTCTGCTTGTGATGATCCTTGTAGGATCACGTCTAAAAGGTATTGGGTTAGGGTTGATGGGAGTTTTAGGCATGTTTATTTATGTTCAGGTATTCAGGTTACGCCCTACCGAGCCCCCTCAAGATGTAATGTTGATCATCTTAGCGATAGTTACAACTGCAGCAACATTACAGGCGGCCGGTGGATTAGACTATCTTGTAAGTATTGCTGAAAACGTTATCCGTAAAAACCCGAAGCGTATAACTTTTGTGGCACCATTAACTACATATGTCCTTTGTCTTTTTGCTGGAACAGCTCATATTGTGTACTCTTTACTTCCAATTATTGCGGAGGTTTCAGCCAAAAAAAGAATACGGCCCGAAAGACCATTGAGTGCTTCGGTTGTTGCTTCGCATTTGGCACTAACCGGAAGTCCCATGTCGGCTGCCACCGCGGCAATGGCCGCTATTCTTGCTTACCCGGGGGCTTCAATAGATATAATGAAAGTTTGTATTCCGTCTTGTGTGCTTGGAGTAATTGCTTCCTGCATTGCTGTATATAAAATGGGTAAGGAGCTGGATCAGGATCCTGATTTTTTGGAACGAATGAAAGATCCGGAGTTTGCTAAAAGCCTGGAGGTGGAAAGCGGCACAATTAAAAAGGAATTTAAATCAGGAGCCAAGATTTCTGTGGCCATATTTGGAGCTGCTATTTTGATGATTTTACTTGGAGGAGCATTTCCTAATTTGGTTCCCGATATGGCTCCCGGAGTTGCAAATTTTAGTGTAAATGCAGATGGTTCACTAAAAATGGTTACCATCATTGAGGTAGTTACTTTATCTGCTGCGGCGCTTATCATGCTTATTACAAAAACTTCCCCAGCTGAAATCACAAAGGCTAGCTTGTTTACTTCCATGGCCTCTGCAGTTGTATCGGTGTTTGGAGTGGTATGGATGAGTTCAACGTTTATGGCGAATAATGAGGAGGTTATTAAGCAAATGCTGGGAGCAATTACTGCATCTTATCCATGGCTGTTTGCAGTGGCAATCTTTATAATGGGAATGCTAATGTTTAGTCAAAGTGCTACAACTAAAACCATGATGCCTTTAGGAATAACATTGGGATTAGCCAATCCCTCATTGATTGCAATGTTTCCTGCTGTGAATAGTGATTTCTTTTTGCCCGGTTATCCAACGCTCTTGGCTGCAATCAACTTCGACAGAACAGGTTCTACCAAAATAGGGAAGTATGTTTTGAATCATAGTTTTATGATACCGGGAATGGTTGGTATCGCCGTGGCGATTTTGACTGGGTTCTTATTTATAACTCTTTTCGGTATTAAGTGATTAAAATACATTGAGTTTAAAATCAAATAATCTCTTGATACAGAGCTGTTATTTAGTTGAACCCTTTAGAATTATCAGGCTAAAAGGTCAATTGTAAACGAATTATTAAGAAAAAGACAGATAGAATGAATCTAAATAAGATGCTTAATAAGTGTTTTTTCAATTTTTAGATACATTTGTGTTCCAAAAATAAATTCTCGTAAAAATGAGTAGTTCTTCATCTTTTTTTACATCATCCTTAGGGCGAAAGTTTGTGATGGGTATCACAGGCATTTTCCTGATAACTTTTTTAATCGTTCACGTAGGGGTTAACGCAATGATTTTTTTAGATAGTTCGGGTGAGCTATTTAATACCGCTGCTCATTTTATGGGTACAAACTGGTTGATCCGATCAATGGAAATTGTCCTTTTTGCTGGCATTATCCTGCACATTGTTCAATCCATTGTACTTACCCGCCGTAATCAGGCTGCTCGTCCAGAGGGGTACGCAGTTTCAGCATCGGCAGTAAATAGTAAATGGTATTCAAGATCAATGGGTTTATTGGGAACATTAATCTTGATGTTCTTGATTGTTCACCTTTGTCATTTCTGGGTTGAGGCCCGATTTGGTATTTGGGGTGGAATTCCAGAAGGTGTTGAAGCCGGCACTCATGATATGTTTGCTCAAATGAAGGTCATATTCAGTAATCCTATTGTGGTTGCAGTTTATGTTCTAGCTATGGTTTCGTTATCGTATCACTTAATGCACGGATTCCAAAGCGCATTCCAATCCTTAGGATTAAATCATTACAAATATACCCCGGCAATTAAAGCTATTGGAAAATGGTACTCTATCATTGTTCCGGTATTGTTCGCTTTGATGCCTTTATATGTTCATTTCGTTATTAACAAGTAAAATCTGATCATCACATGGCTTTAGATTCAAAAATACCTGAAGGCCCTTTGGCGGAGAAGTGGAAAAAGTACCGTTCAACCGTTCCATTGGTAAATCCTGCAAATAAGCGTAACCTTGAAATCATTGTTGTTGGATCAGGTTTGGCTGGCGCATCTGCTGCGGCTTCATTAGCAGAGATGGGTTACAAAGTAAAAGTATTCTGCTACCAGGATTCTGCTCGCCGTGCTCACTCAATTGCAGCACAAGGTGGTATCAATGCAGCTAAAAACTATCAGAATGATGGTGATAGCGTTTATCGTTTATTTTATGATACTATTAAAGGGGGTGACTACCGTGCCCGTGAAGGAAACGTTCATCGTTTAGCTGAAGTAAGCGGTAATATCATTGACCAATGTGTTGCCTCAGGAGTTCCTTTTGCTCGCGAGTACGGAGGATTGTTAAGTAACCGTTCTTTCGGTGGTACTCAGGTTCAGCGTACATTCTACGCAGCTGGTCAAACAGGTCAGCAGTTGTTACTTGGGGCATATTCTGGCTTACAACGTCAAGTTGGTATGGGTTCTGTGAAGATGTACACTCGTCATGAAATGTTAGACGTTGTGATCATCGACGGAAAAGCACGTGGTATCATTGCCCGTGATATGGTTACCGGTCAGTTGGAGCGTCACTTTGGTCATGCAGTATTGCTGTGTACCGGAGGATATGGAAACGTTTTCTTCCTGTCAACTAATGCGATGGGTTGTAACGTGACTGCAGCATGGAAAGCACATAAAAAAGGTGCATTCTTCGGTAATCCTTGTTATACGCAAATTCACCCAACTTGTATTCCTGTTTCTGGTGATCACCAGTCGAAATTAACCTTAATGTCGGAGTCGTTGCGTAACGACGGACGTATTTGGGTTCCTAAAAAGAAAGAAGATGCAGAGGCCTTACGAACCCGTAAAAAAGGCCCTAATGATATAGCTGAAGACGATCGTGATTATTACTTAGAGCGTCGTTACCCTGCATTTGGTAACTTGGTTCCTCGTGACGTAGCTTCTCGTGCTGCTAAAGAACGTTGTGATGCCGGCTACGGAGTAAATAACACCGGGCAGGCAGTTTATTTAGATTATGCTGCTGCAATTGAGCGTTATGGCAAAATTGAGGCAACTAAGCATGGCATTGACGCTTCTGCCGCTAAAATTGTTGAATTAGGTAAAGCAGTTGTAAAAGAGAAATACGGAAACCTGTTCGATATGTACGAACAAATTACCGGGGTAAATCCATATAATGAGCCAATGCAGATCTATCCTGCGGTTCACTATACAATGGGTGGTATTTGGGTTGATTACAACCTGATGACAACCGTACCAGGTATGTATTCATTAGGTGAAGCTAACTTCTCTGATCACGGTGCTAACCGTTTAGGTGCATCTGCATTGATGCAAGGTTTGGCCGACGGCTACTTTGTAATTCCTTACACTATCGGGGCATACCTTTCAAATGAAATTCGCACAAAAGCAATTTCTACTGATCATCCTGCTTTTGTTGAGGCAGAGAGCAAAGTTAAAGCTCAGATAGATACTTTCTTGAACATTAAAGGAACTAAAACCGTAGACTATTTCCACAAAAAACTTGGTAAAATTATGTGGGATAAATGCGGTATGGCTAGAAATGCTCAAGGCTTGCAAGAAGCAATTACAGAGATTCAGGCTCTTCGCAAAGAATTTTGGAAAGATGTTCGTGTACCAGGTTCTGCTAATGAGCTTAATCCTGAGTTGGAAAAAGCTGGTCGTGTTGCCGATTTCTTAGAGCTTGGCGAATTGATGTGTAAAGATGCATTAACCCGTAACGAATCATGTGGTGGCCACTTCCGCGAAGAATACCAAACGGAGGAAGGTGAAGCAATGCGTGATGACGAGAACTATGCATATGTGGCAGCCTGGGAATACAAAGACGAAAGCAACTGGGAGCTTCATAAAGAAGAGCTTAAATACGAGAATATTAAAATTGCTCAACGTAGCTATAAGTAATAGATAGTTAGAACAAAGAACAACGACAAAGTATAAAGTCATTGTTCTTTGCTCTTTATTCTTTGATCATAAAAAATACTCAAAAACATGAGTGACGGAAATATGAATTTGACGCTGAAAGTTTGGCGCCAAAAAAATGGAAATCAAAAAGGAGAATTAGTTACCTATCCTGTTAGTAATGTATCTCCCGACATGTCTTTCCTCGAAATGTTCGACGTTTTAAATGAAGACTTGGTTGAAAAAGGACAAGAACCTATTGCATTTGATCATGATTGCCGTGAAGGTATTTGCGGAATGTGCTCGATGTACATTAATGGTCGTCCGCATGGACCTAAAGAAGGCATTACAACCTGTCAGTTACATATGCGTTCATTTAAAGACGGAGAAACTGTAGTTGTTGAGCCTTGGAGAGCCACAGCATTCCCGGTTATCAAGGACTTAGTTGTTGACCGTTCGGCATTTGACCGTATTATTGCTGCAGGTGGATTCATTTCTGTAAATACGGGTAATGCACAAGATGCCAATTCATTACCAATCTCTAAGGATGATGCTGATAAATCGTTTGAAGCAGCCGCCTGTATTGGTTGTGGTGCCTGCGTGGCAACCTGTAAGAATGCTTCTGCAATGCTATTTGTATCAGCTAAAGTTTCTCAACTTGCTTTATTGCCCCAAGGTCAGCCAGAGCGTTATTCACGCGTTCAAAATATGGTTGAGCAAATGGATAAAGAAGGTTTTGGTAACTGTACGAATACTGGTGCTTGTGAAGTTGAGTGTCCGAAGGGAATTTCATTGGAAAATATTGCTCGTATGAACAGGGATTACTTAGTTGCAAAAGCAGCTCACTAATCAAGTTATTTCAGCTTTATATAAACAAAAACGACAAGCTATTCAGCTTGTCGTTTTTGTTTATATAAGTTCTACATTTTAAACTCCTCAAATGGAAACTTACGTCGGGAGTTGAAGTTTTATCTAGTTTAGTACAGGTTGTGGTTTTTTTGCTAGATTAATTAGATAGAAGAATAAAAAGATACTGTAAAGAAAACCTGCCGAACTATATAAAATGATGGAAATGTCTACACTATGGAAAAATTTGTAACCAACAAAAATTGCCACAAATCTGATTACGAGGATTAGGATTTCGAATATTAAATAATTCTTTTGTTTATTTAACACCGGAATAATTGAAGTAATAGGAGAGTTTAAAAATGCCAAAAATAACCAAGGAATTAAATATTGAGTATAAACTCCAGCCTCTTCCCATTGATGTCCAAAAGCAATTTTAAATATAAAGGGCGCAAAAATGCCAAAAATTATGTAGGGCCCAATAGCCATAATTAGTAGTTTTTTATAAGTTCGAACAACAAGCGAGTAAAGGTTGCCCCCTTCATTATGAATTCTTGAGGCCTCCTGAAAAAATACTTGCTGCATACTTGCAGTAATCATCCCCATTGGCACTTGAACAATACGGCTCGACCAAGAAAATAATCCTGTTGAAGTAATACTAAAGAAATTTGTCAGTAAGAAAACAGGCAAATTACTCGACATGTTGTTTATAAAATTGTTTGGCATTGAGTATTTAGGGAAGTCGGCATATTCAACAGCAGTTTGTTTCAGTTCTGTTATGTCGAACTTTAATTTTTTCCAACGATTTCTTTTTAATAATTGAGGCAAGCTATAAATAGTACTTGCGATTTGCCCAATTAATCGGCCAGCTATTAATCCAATATCTCCTAAAAAGCTAAAAGTAATTTGTACAAAAGCCATCCCTGTGCTCTGCCATACCTTCGCTGTTGCCATAGTAGCATAGTCGTTTTTTCTGTTTAACCAATAACTCACTATTTGAAAAATGGAGGTGGTGAGGGTTAAGAACGGCAGAATATAAATCAGGTTAGAAGTTTTGCTCAGGTTAAACAAACCGGCAATGGGTTCTTTAAACAAGAAGAGCAAAAGAAGGAAAATGCCACAGATAATAAAGGTAAGCAAGGTAGACAGCCATACTAATAGTTTAGCTTGATAGTCTTCTTTAGGAAGCAAAATGGCCAGCTCGTACCTTCCTGATACTAAGATAGATAGTACATTAGAGGCGCTAAAGTAAATGGCAAAAACGCCAATATTTTCAGGAGTGTATAAACGGGTAAGTATTGGACTTATTAGCACTGGAATGGCTTGAGAAATGGCTGTTCCAGATAATAGAGTCAGAAAGTTTTTAGAAAATTGAGATCCTTTGGAAAGTTTTTTTATTAGATACATAATGTTTAGACTGAAGAAACTAG
Source organism: Solitalea agri (assembly GCF_023914155.1). Classification (GTDB taxonomy): domain Bacteria; phylum Bacteroidota; class Bacteroidia; order Sphingobacteriales; family Sphingobacteriaceae; genus Solitalea; species Solitalea agri. The sequence goes on from NZ_JAMWYS010000001.1 coordinate 10,649, forward strand.
CATTCTTCTAAAGACTGTTCTCAATGTGTAAATATTTGAGAATGACTTATGGCAATTATTGTGCCTCCGACAAATGTTTGAACATTTTAAATTGTAGGTACACCTAGGACGATTTTAAGCTTGATTTAATTAATGTCAAAGTAATAATTACTGATAATGAATATACCGCTAAAATCTTGGAAAATAAAATGACAGAGGTAGACATAATGTTCGCATTCGTCGACAGAAATCCTCAGGTGTTTGTAAAGCTTAACATCCTGACCTATCTCTTAATTGGGTAGTAAATTCCACAGCAACAATTGGTTATTTGGCATGAATAGCTGTTATTAGTCTTTCAATACTTGAATGGAAGAATAAATGAATCATTTTTCTATTACACTTATTCGTTGAATGGAATGTTTTGCACGCCACAATCTTATATTTACAATTCAAGCCAAAACACACTATATGAAGAAGATTTATTCAATCGTTTTTAGTTTTATTTTAGTTCATCTACTCATTTCAAACCTTTTCGCACAAGAAACCGATTCAGCTTTTGTAATCAATAATTATGATAAGAATGAATATCAGATTGCAATGCGTGACGGTAAGAAACTCTTCACCGTTGTTTATTCACCGAAAGACAAATCAAAGAAATATCCTTTTCTTTTAAATCGAACACCTTATTCTGTTGGTCCTTATGGTGAAGGAAAGTATAAAACCTCATTGGGCCCATCTTCATTTGCTTTGCATGAAGGTTTCATATTCGTATACCAGGATGTACGAGGAAAATTCATGTCAGAGGGCGAATATGTAAACATTCGTCCACAGGTTAAAGACAAGATATCATCTTCAATTGATGAATCGACTGATACTTACGACACGGTAGATTGGTTATTAAAAAATGTTAAAGGGAATAATGGTAAAGTAGGAGTATTCGGAATTTCTTATCCAGGATTTTATTCAACTACGGCGGCACTGTCGGGTCATCCGGCTATAAAAGCGGTGTCTCCACAAGCTCCTGTTACCAATTGGTTTTTGGGAGATGACTTTCACCATAATGGGGCGCTTTTTATGTTTGATACTTTTGCCTTTTATTCAGTTTTTGGCTTACCACGACCCAACCTTATAAAAGAGTGGCCGAATGGCTATCAGTTTAAAACTACTGATGCTTATGAGTTTTATCTGAAGAAGGGAGCCTTGAAGAATTTAGAAAAAGAAGTATTTAAGGGGAAAGTCGATTTCTATAAGGATTTGGTTGCACACCCAAATTATGATGCTTTTTGGAAAGCGCGGGATATTCGACAACACCTTAAAAATATTAAACCAGCAATGCTGGTAGTGGGAGGTTTTTTCGATGCGGAAGATTGTTGGGGAGCTTTAGAGACGTATAAATCCATTGAAAAAAACAGCCCTAAAACTACCAATACATTGGTAATGGGACCTTGGTTTCATGGCGGATGGGCTAGGAGTGACGGCTCTTATTTTGGCGATATTAAGTTTGGATCTCAAACAAGTTTATGGTATCAGCAAAATATCGAGTTGCCTTTCTTCTTGTACTACCTGAAAGGTGTGGGAAATCCGGAAATTCCAGAAGCCTTAACATTTGATATTGGTGCTGATAGCTGGAAAAAGTTTTCTGCTTGGCCACCTGCAGAGTCAAAAGAGAAGACACTCTTTTTCCATGCGAGCGGAAAGCTTTCATTTGAAGCTCCAAAAGAAACTACAGCAGCTGATTCTTATATAAGTGACCCGCAAAAACCGGTTCCGTATCAGGACGGGATAGGAATGAATCGTACAAGGGAGTACATGATCGATGATCAGCGATTTGCCAGTAGAAGACCTGATGTATTGGTTTATGAAACGAACACACTCGATACTGATATTACGCTGGCAGGCCCTCTAAATGCAAATCTTTTTATTACAACAACTGGTACTGATGCCGATTTTGTTGTGAAGTTAATAGACGTGTATCCTGATACGCTTAGCAGTTATGTGTTGAAAGGCAAAGAAGTTAAAATTGGCGGATACCAAATGCTATTGCGGGGCGAAGTGATGCGCTCACGCTACCGTAATAGTTTCGAAAAGCCTGAACCTTTAATTTCAGGTAAAACAGAACAAGTAAAGTTCTACTTGCCCGATGTGATGCATACTTTTCGTAAAGGTCATAAGATAATGATCCAGGTGCAAAGTACTTGGTTCCCATTAGTAGATAGGAATCCACAGAAATATGTTGAGAATATATATGAAGCCCGTGATGAGGACTTTCAGAAAGCAGAAATCAAAGTTTTGCGTCAGGCCGATGCTCCATCCTCATTAAAGGTTACCGTTTTAGAATAAAACATTTTAAATAAAGGGATGAAAAAATATCTGTTAATCTTTTGTTGTTTAATTGCCGGGATATCATTGGTAAAGGCGCAGGTTATCATTAACCGGGACCCTGAAATTAAGACAATTGTCGAAGAGATTTCTGCCGATAACTTGAAAGCATTGAATGTTAAGCTCGTTTCTTTTAAAACACGTCACACCCTTAGTGATACATTATCAAAGAGTGTAGGAATAGGTGCCGCAAGGAATTTTATTTTTTCCGAATTTCAAAAATATAGCAAGGAAAGCGGCGGCCGTCTTAAAGTTGAGTTTGATGCATTTACAGTAGAGCCTGATGGAGGGAGAGTAACTAAGAAAACAACACTCAAAAATGTATTAGCTATTTTACCAGGAGTTGATACAGCTGATAAGCGAGTTTATATTGTTACCGGTCATTTTGATTCACGCGCATCGGACGTGAATAACGATACAATTGTTGCTCCGGGGGCAAATGATGACGGCTCGGGCACAGTAGCAGTAATGGAACTGGCTCGTGTAATGAGCAAGCATCGTTTTAACGCCACCATTATTTTTGCTTGTGTAACAGGTGAAGAACAAGGATTGTTTGGTGCTAATAATTTGGCTAAGCGGGCAGTAGCAGAAAACTGGAACGTTAAAGGAATGATTACCAATGATATTGTTGGCAATAGTTATGGCGCCGAAACGGATATTAAAGATAATATGCGATTGCGTGTGTTCAGTGAGGGTGTGCCTGCAAATGAGAGTGGCCCTATTGCACTTATCAGGCAGCAAACCGGCGGTGAAACGGATAGCCCTGCAAGGCAGTTTGCTCGTTATGTTAAAGAAGTCGGAGAACGCTATGTAGACAATATGGAGGTTAAGTTAATCTATCGTCGTGATCGTTATTTACGCGGAGGTGATCATATTCCTTTCAGTAATCTAGGCTTTACTGCCATTCGGTTTACAGAAATGAACGAGAACTTTGATCGGCAACATCAGAATTTGCGAACAGAGAATGGAAGAAACTTTGGAGATTTAACAGATTATGTCGACTTTAATTATTTGAAGAAAGTGACAGGAGTAAATGCGGCCACTTTAGCCAATTTGGCTTTCGCTCCGCAGGAACCAAAGAATGTAACTGTTTTAACAAAAGAGCTTACCAACTTTACCGATTTAGTTTGGGGAAAGCCAGAAGGCAAAAAACCTAAAGGCTATTATGTTTTAGTAAGGGAAACGACAGACGCTTTCTGGGCAAAAAAGATTTTCGTAACGGATACAAAAGTGAGGTTACCGTATTCAAAGGATAACTATTTCTTTGCCGTTCAATCTGTTGATGAAGCTGGGCACGAAAGTTTAGCCGTTTTCCCTAAGCCATTGCGTCAATAAATTTAAACCCTATTGGTTATGTACATTACTTTTCACGGAGCCGCCCAAAATGTTACAGGGAGCAAGCATCTTATCCGAACAAATTCAGGGAAACAAATACTACTCGACTGTGGTATGTTTCAAGGTGGAGGATCGGAGACGGATGAGCTTAACAAACATTTTGGATTTAATCCGCAGGAGGTTGATGTACTGATCTTGTCTCATGCGCACATTGATCACTGTGGCTTGATTCCAAGATTGGTTAAACAAGGTTTTAGCGGAAAGATTTATTGCACACCAGCAACAATTGACCTTGCGAAACTTCTGCTTCAAGATTCGGCACGTATTCAAAAGTCGGATATTGACTTTTTGAACAAGCGTCGACGTCGTCAAGGGAAGCCGCCGCTTTATCCATTATATTCAATGGATGATGTAGAGGAATGTTATGATCGATTTGTTCCAATTAACTACAACCGGTGGGTTAGAATTGATAAGGAACTGGAAATTTTGTTGACTGATGCAGGTCATATTATCGGGAGTGCTGCTGTTCATTTAAATATTCAGGAGGGAAATAAATCAACCCGAATTACGTTTAGCGGAGATGTAGGTAGATACCAAGCAGAGATATTACGCTCTCCGGCGGTGTTTCCGCAGGCAGATTACCTCATTCTTGAATCTACTTATGGAAACTCGTTACATTTGGATGTTGCTCCAACTGAGCGAGAGTTATTAAAATATATCAAGAAAACCTGTGTCGAAAAGAAAGGTAAATTGATTATTCCGGCGTTTAGCGTAGGCAGAACACAAGAGCTGCTCTATCTGTTAAATAACCTGGAGAACTTGCAGGAGTTACCCCCGGTAAATGTATATGTAGACAGCCCTTTATCTGAAAAAACGACCAGAATTGTAAAAGGCTATCCAGAGTATTTTAATAATGACGTGGAGCAGACCCTTAAGTTCGACCGTGATCCATTCGATTTTAAAGGATTAAGATTTATTGAGGATGTAGAAGAATCAAAGGCTTTGAATTATAGTGATGAACCATGCATTATTATTTCAGCATCTGGAATGGCTGAAGCAGGAAGGGTGAAACATCATATTGCCAATGCTATTAGTGAGCCACAAAACACCATTCTGCTGGTTGGTTATTGTGAGCCAAATTCCTTAGGTGGAAGATTGCTAACAAAACCGGATGTGGTGCATATTTTCGGAACAAAATATTTTGTTAGAGCAGAGATTGGAAAGATAGATTCTTTAAGCGCTCATGGTGATTATAAAGACCTTTCAAAGTTTATTTCCTGCCAGGATCCAGCGAAAATTAAGAAACTGTTCTTGGTTCATGGAGAATATAATGTTCAACAGGCTTTTAAAGAGAAACTTCACCTTCAGGGCTTTGAAGATGTTGAGATCCCATATCGTCATCAACAATTTGTTCTATAAACTAAAAAAGCAACCAAAATACAGGTTACTTTTTTAGTTTATATCCTGAAGTTTTTAATTTCTGGCAACTTCTCCTCCGCTTGTTGTATTTTGGTTTATATTCGAAGGGTTTCCTTTATAAATTATTCTACCTCCGCTGCTTGCTTCAGCATCTAACTGCTTAACTACGTTTATGTCCATTTTCGAACCACTACTCGACCTTGCTGTACATGTTTCAGTAATATAATTCGAGGCATTAATATAACTTCCACTTGAAGTATGAATAATGCTTGATTTTGTGCCTCCGATCAACTCCATTTGAGCTCCACTAGACGATTCGCAATTAAGATCATTTGACTCACTTTCAAATTTTATAAATGAGCCAGAAGATGCTTGTGCAATTAGCTTATCGGTCTTAATCTTAGAAGTCGAAAAAATATTGGCACCACTACTGGTAACTACTGAGTTAATCTCCTTTGCGGTAACATAAACTTTATAGGTTTCATTCTCACCTTTCCAGTTGAACCAAGAACTTATTTTGTTCGCAACATATATCTCAAGAACACCCTCCTTAACTTCAGTTCTTAATCGTTTAATATCATCCTGATTGGCGGTTACACTCACTGCTTCACTTGTTCCAGGAGTAATATATACAACAACTCCGTTGCTCGCTTTTATTCCTTTGAAACCCGTTGCATTTCTTTTCTCAGTAACTTCAGTAGCAATAACCTTCTTTGTTTTTGAAATGTTTGAAGTGCATCCGAAAGTGAATGGAGCAACCAAAGAAAGGGCAATTATTGATACTGTGATTGATTTTTTAATGCGATTCATAATTAAATTTAACAGTTATAGTGATGTGTTTGACAGAAGTATTTTAATGAGTAAGGCGGCTTGTTCAAGCCGCCTTACTCATTCGCTAATAGGTATAATTTATTCAGCGGAAACGTCACCCCCGCTCGATTCATTTTTAACAATTTTTTGAGGTTTGCCTTTATAAGAAATATCGCCTCCGCTGCTTGCGTCGGCAGTTAACTGTTTAGTAACAGTAATATCGATATCAGACCCGCTACTTGCCTTGGCAACACAAACTTCGGCGGTAAGGTTAAAGGCTTTTACATCACTTCCACTTGATGCATCAACATTAAATGATTTAGTAATTCCACTAAACTCTGCATCAGAACCGCTGGATGTTTCGCAAATCAGTTCCCTAACATCAAGATCAAGTTTTATATCCGAACCCGATGAGGATTGGGCAAATAGTTTATCAAGCTTTAAGCGAGAAGTACTAGATATATCTGAGCCGCTTGAGGCAACAATAGCATCGATGTCTTTAACAGTTATGTATACATTACGAGTTTCCATTCCCCAAGACCAGCCACTTTTTTCCGACTTATCAAGGTAAATTTCAAGAATTCCACCATTTACTTCCGTTTTAAGGTAGCGAATAATATTATCGCTGGCGGTAACTTTTACTTTTTCGGCAGTGCCTTGCGTAATGAAAACATTAATACCAGTACTTACTTTAATGCCGTGAAACCCGGTAACATTCCTGTTTTCAGTTACATCTTTACTGATTTCTGTTTGATGTTTATTAAAATTAGACGCATAAGTTAAAACTGGGTAGACTAATACAATCGATAATACAAGGGCGGTAATTGATTTTTTAAATAGGTTCATAATCAGTGTTCAATTTATTTTTTTAATTAGACGCAGTTGGATTTCAAAATGTTGCATCTTAATTGAAGTTTTTAAAATCTAGAACTTTTTAATGTTATATCCGCATTGACAAAGGCTTTGTCAAATCTATTTTTAGTTGCCACAGCTTCCGTGGTTTTTTGTTGTAAGGTTAAAGTGTTGTACAAACCAATTAATGCCCAGCCATTTTCAGGATATTGCTTTAAAGCTTCTCTGTATATAGCTTCCGCTTCCGCAGCTCTTCCTGCCTCAAGTAGAACCGCGCCATAATTATTTCTTGTTGGATTCGGCCAATCGGCAGGTTCATCGTAAAATAATGCGTCTTCACCTTTTATGGCGTTTTGTAATGGAATCAAAGCTTTTGGATAATCTTTTTTGGCAGCATAAAACTCACCTTCCAACAAATTGGCAGCAATCTCTAAAAGATTTTTTGTGGTATTTGTTTGCCATACTACCAGAGCTTCTGTTTTTTTCTCAGAAAGTAAGCCGAGCAGTGCTGCATGATGCTTTAATACGCTGTCGAGCCGATTGGTTTTTACATAAGCCATTCCTACAGCATAATGGAAAATGCCCCGTAATAAGGGGTACTTCCCTGAAGGTTCTTTTTGTTTTAATATTTCGTTCCATTTTCCAAATCTTACCATTGCATATAAAGGGGACGCGTACATGTTTTGCATCATTCCTCCATAATTGGCATCCTCTAACATGTTAGCCGGAATACTGTTTTTCAGTAATTCCGCATACATTAATGCCTCTTTACTTTTTCCTTCAAGGGTAAGTGTTGTATATAGGAAGTGAATATTATGTTCAGGGTATGCAACGCTAAGCATTCCGTTCTTAATGCTTTCTTTGTCAATGTTTATGGCTTTTATGTTTACCGCTGACCCTTTATGAAATTCACCCACATGAATATAAATATGTGATGGCATATGAACCAGGTGTCCTGCACCAGGAGCGAGACTTCCTAGTCGCGAAGCAGATGCAATGGCTTTAGCAGGCATAGGCGATGCTTCCACAGCATGAATATAAAAGTGATTAGCACCAATATGTGATGAATTGATAGATAATGCTTTTTCTAGGGTTGCTGTTATTTCAGGTGTCCAAGGTTGCGGCTGTCCATCTTTCTGCCAAAAATCCCAGGGATGGAGATCCATCAAAGCCTCTGCATAAAGGGCAAGGGCATCTGCATCATTCGGAAATTGCTTCACAAGTTCTTTCATGGCCATTGCATAAGAGTTGTCTAATTCAACTCTTTTGTTTAATTGTGTTGAATATCTTATAGACAATGCTGCTATGTACGCCTTTTCTTTTGGAGTGGCTTTTTCACTTAGCTTCAAGGCTTTTTGTATAAGATTATAAGCTTTTTGATTTTCTGCAAGGTCCATTGGCATATTAATATTTGGCCCCAGGCATAATGCCTGTCCCCAGTAGGCCATAGCCAGCGTTGAGTCGTTTTTTGCTGCTTCTTTAAATGAGCGCAAAGCCTCCGGATGATTGAATCCATAATACAAACTCAAACCCTGGTCAAAAAATTTTGCAGCCATATTATTTTTAGTACTAACACTAAAATGATAGTCACCCAATCCAATATACAAATGTGGTGAAATGCTGTCGTTCAATTCAATTACTTCATTTGTTGCCCCATAGCAAAAGGGGATTTTGTTTGAAGGTACTTTTGAAGGGATAGATGTTTGTTCCGTAACGGGTATGAACGAAGCAAGAAATAAGAGAAGTAGAATAAGCCTCATTTTCGTTTTATTAGAACTTTAATTTAATAAAACGAAATGAAATTCAATAAGTTAGGGCTGTTAAAACGAAAAAGGCCATTTAATATGGCCCTTTGTTTCGAATATTCTTTAATTTAAGCTTTTCAGTTCCGCCTTTATTGCATTTTCAGCTTCGAGAACCAACACTTCCATTTCCTTGTCTTTTGATTCAATGCCCTCCAATACTGTCCAACTAACATTTTCAAATGCAGAGAGAGGAAATTTGCCGTACTGATTTACTTTCCAGTTATTATTAATTGCAACAGGAACCACTAAGGCGTTGGGGGCTTTTTTAAGTAGAATATTAATACCACCTATTGCGAATCGCTTCATCACTCCGGTTTTTGAACGAGTACCTTCGGGGAAAATAGCTACGGAGTAATTATGATTAGAGATCAGTTTACCTAGTTTGGCAATCTCCTTTAAGGCCTGTTTTGAATCTTTTCTATTAATCAGTGCGGCCCCACTGTGTCTTAAATTATAGGAAATACTCGGAATTCCTTTTCCTAGCTCGATCTTTGATACAAATTTTGGATAATAATGCCTTAGAAACCAGATGATTCCAGGAATATCAAACATGCTTTGATGGTTAGCGGTAAATATAATCGGACGATCCTTCGGAGGAGTAAACTTAAAATTAACGCTGATACGGGTGCCTAATATTAATAAGCTATAAAGCAGGAAGAAGTTGAGTATATCAACGGATTTTTTGTGGGCCTCTTTTCCAAATAGATTTAATGCTATTACTTGAAAAACATGAAATACGACTAAAAATAGTCCGAATACGATATAAAATATAGGGGATAGGAGGTATCCAAAAAACTTCTTCATTCTCTTTTATTTAGAAATCAACATTAGTTTAAGTCGGTACATGGCTGCTACTGTCATAGCGTCGGTAATTTCGCCACTTAATACCATATTTAGGGCTTCTTCAAAAGGAACCTTTTTAACAGTGAGTTGTTCTGTTTCTTCCGGTTCAGCCTCATGCTCTGTTATGCCTGTAGCTAGATAAATCAGGGCTTTTTCAGTAGTTACTGAATTTGACAAATGCAGTTCCTGAATTAATTGCCAATTTTCGGCTTTTAAACCGGTTTCTTCCAAAAGCTCTCTTTTTGCTGATTCAAGAGGGTCAATCGCCAATGCTCCACCGCCCTCCGGAATTTCCCAGCTGTAATCATTTGTTGCATACCGGTATTGTCCAACCAGCCAAATGTTTCCTTCAGTATCATACGGAATAATACCAGTTGCGTAGTTCTTGAAAGTTACTACACCATATATACCTTTCCCGCCCGAGGGGTTAATGACATTGTGCTCGGTCAGATTAATCCAGGGGTTATCATAAACTTCTTTCGAATCTAAAGTAATCCAGGGGTTTTCCGTATGCTGCATGGGCGCAAAAATAGTAATAAAAAAATCCTCCCGAATTTCGAGAGGATTTTTGAGGCTTATAAGCCGAAAGCTTCTTTTATTTTGTTTACATAATCGAGCTTTTCCCAAGTGAATAACTCAACTTCTTTAGTAATCGTTTTGCCGTCAGGTAATGAGAATGTTTTTGAAACAAACTCATTTTTGCGACCCATATGACCATAAGCCGCAGTTTCTTGATAAATAGGATTACGTAATTTTAATCGGGTCTCAATAAAGTACGGGCGCATATCAAAAATATCGCTTAGCTTTTGAGCAATTTCACCGTCAGTTAAATTTACTTTTGCCGAGCCATAAGTATTAATATATAAGCCCATTGGCTTTGCCACACCGATTGCATATGAAACCTGTACAAGGACTTCCTCGCAAACGCCTGAAGCCACAAGGTTTTTAGCGATATGACGAGTTGCATAGGCCGCAGAACGATCTACTTTTGAAGGATCTTTTCCAGAGAATGCACCACCGCCGTGGGCGCCTTTACCTCCGTAGGTATCAACAATAATTTTACGACCCGTTAGGCCTGTATCACCATGTGGCCCACCAATAACAAACTTGCCGGTAGGGTTAATGTGGTAATTTATTTGATCATTAAATAATGCAGCGATCTCTGGTTTTTGCTTTGCCTTTACACGAGGTATTAAAATATTAATAATATCTTCTTTGATTTTCTTAGCCATGTTAGCCTCGTTATCAAATTCATCATGTTGAGTTGATACTACAATCGCATCAATACGAATAGGTTTATGATCATCAGCGTATTCAATGGTTACCTGTGATTTTGCATCAGGGCGTAAATAAGGAATTTCCTTGTTTTCTCTACGCAAGGCAGCCAATTCAATTAAAAGCTGATGTGCCAAGTCAAGAGCCAAAGGCATGTAGTTTTCAGTTTCGTTGGTTGCATAACCAAACATCATCCCTTGGTCACCAGCTCCTTGATCTTCCGGATTGCTTCGCTCAACACCTTGATTAATATCGCTTGATTGCTCATGAATGGCCGAAAGTACTCCACATGAGTTGGCCTCAAACATATATTCACTTTTAGTGTAACCAATTTTACGGATTACATCGCGGGTTATTTGTTGTACATCCAAATAAGTTTTTGATTTTACTTCTCCCGCCAAAACAACTTGCCCGGTCGTAACTAATGTTTCACAGGCAACTTTTGAATCTGGGTCGAATGCCAAAAAGTTGTCAATTAAAGCATCTGAAATCTGGTCAGCAACTTTATCCGGATGTCCTTCTGAAACCGACTCCGAAGTGAATAAATAAGCCATATACTTCTAAAATCTATTGTGATAAGTTCAAAGTGTGGAAATGATTATTGACAGAAAATGCAGAAAAAGTGTTTTAGCATTTTTTTTACGTGGTTGCAAGCAGTCAAATCAATCCACTAAACGGAGGCAAAAATAGCAATTATTTTATTTTCGGGGAATTAATAAAAAAATATAAAATCTATAGGAAATATATATTAATAAATGCTTTTAAAAGACATTACTAAAGCAATGGTAAATTCCGCATCTTTGCAATTGCCGGTTAATCACCCATTCATATATTAAACGTGAAAAAAAATATCCTTTTTGTAATTAATCCTATTTCGGGCGGCAAGAGCAAAAAACGAATAGAACAACTTATAATTGACCATTTGGATCATAACCTTTATGATTATGAGATGGCCTATTCAAATGCCGTTGATCATGCTCGTAAACTTTCCAAATCGGCGGTGCATTTGGGGTTTGACGTGGTGGTAGCCGTTGGAGGAGACGGAACTGTAAACGAAGTTGCACGTGGGATTATCAGCCTTAAATCAAATGCGGCATTGGGCATAATCCCTTTTGGCTCGGGAAATGGCCTTGCTTTGCATTTAGGCATTCCAACTAACCCTAGGAAAGCAATTGAAGCGTTAAATCATAGCGTTGAGAAGGTGATTGACTCAGCAATGCTTAATGGAATACCATTTTTTAATACAGCTGGACTTGGTTTTGATGCACATATTAGTGCACTTTTTGCAAATAATAAAAAAAGAGGATTCTCAGGATATGTAAAGGCTGTTTTAAGAGAATTTAGAAACTACAAATCCCAAGAATACGAACTAACCATCGATGGAAAGAAATACATCCGAGAGGCATTTATGATCAGCTTTGCAAATTCAACTCAATTTGGCAATAATGCTAAAATTGCTCCATTGGCTGATATTTCTGATGGTCTTTTAGACGTTTCCGTGGTTAAGCCATTTGTAGCATATCAATTTCCGGCAATGATGTACCGATTAATGTCTGGTACTGCCCATCGCTCTTCCTTCCTTGAGATTATTAAAGCAAAAGAAATAATTGTGAAAAGGAAAGAAAACGGAGCGGTTCATTTGGACGGTGAGCCTCGTGATCTGAATGGTCAAATAGATATTAAAATTGTACCGGCCTCAATGAAGGTATTGGTCCCGTTAAATAAGTAGATTCATATCAAGCGATGTCGAAGAAAAAGAATATTACCGGAATTATGTATTCAACAGATCCTGATTTTCAATATCAATTTGAAGCTGATGATATTCAGGAATCCTTGCCTCCAAACAAGCAAGATTTGAGAGTGCAGTTGGACAAGAAACAACGAGGTGGCAAAGCGGTTACATTAATTACAGGTTTTGTCGGCACAACAACTGATCTTGAAGATCTTGGCAAAATGTTGAAGGCAAAATGTGGTGTTGGAGGGTCAGTAAAAAATGGTGAAATTTTGATTCAAGGTGATTTTCGCGATCGAATAATCACACTTTTGCAATCAATGAATTATAAAGTAAAAAAAATTGGCGGTTAAATTGCCGCTTTAATTCTCTATCTATTTCATTTAAACCTCGTTTTTAATAGTGTATTTTGAACGCTATCCGTGCGTTCTAATCGCTGTTTATTTGCCTTTTTGGCCGATTTTGCACATTTTTGCCATACCAATCAATCAAATAAATTTTTATGGAGAATGAATTAGGATTCAAGGCTCCGAAAGCTACATTATTGAGCCTAGGTTTAGGTAATGTAGCCGCTGCCTATTGGAACTTAACACCAGCAGAACTAGTAGAAGAAGCTATTTGTCGTGGAGAAGGACATTTAGTTGATTCAGGTGCACTATCAATCGATACCGGAGAATTTACCGGACGCTCGCCTAAAGACCGCTTTATTGTTTGTGACGATATAACTCGTGATGCCGTATGGTGGGGTGATATCAATATCAAATTTGAGCCGGCAAAATTCGATCAGCTTTTACATCGTATGCAAGCATACTTAGGTGGTAAGGAAGTGTTTGTTCGGGATGCTTACGCCTGTGCAACTCAAAATCATCGTTTGAATGTACGTGTAGTAACCGAGACCGCTTATCAGAGTTTGTTTGCAAATAACCTATTTCTGCGACCTTCCAAGGATGAGATAATTAGTTTTGAACCGGAATGGACAATTATTGCTGCTCCAGGATTTAAAGCTGATCCAGAAATTGATGGAACACGGCAGCATAATTTTGCCATACTGAATTTTTCCCGTAAAATGATCATTATTGGTGGGACAGGTTATACTGGTGAAATTAAGAAGGGAATTTTCTCCGCTCTTAACTTTATTCTTCCTCATCAAAAACAAGTTCTTTCAATGCACTGCTCAGCCAATATTGGTAAAGACGGCGATACTGCAATTTTCTTCGGATTATCAGGTACCGGAAAGACCACTCTTTCAGCTGATCCAGAGAGAGCTTTAATAGGTGATGACGAGCATGGCTGGGCCAATGATAGCGTATTTAATTTCGAAGGTGGTTGCTATGCCAAATGCGTTGACCTTACTGCTGAAAAAGAGCCACAGATATATAATGCTATAAAATTTGGTTCACTTTTAGAGAACACTCGTTGCTATGCAGGTACATCAACGGTTGATTTTTCAAACATTGATGTAACAGAAAATACTCGTGTTTCTTACCCCATTGATTATATTGCAAATGCTATAAACCCCTCAATTGGTGGATCTCCTAAGAATATTTTCTTTTTAACGGCTGATGCATTTGGGGTATTGCCACCAATTTCAAGATTAACAAAATCACAGGCGATGTTCCATTTTATTTCGGGATATACAGCTAAGGTTGCTGGAACAGAAGCTGGGGTTACAGAACCTCAAGCCACTTTTTCAGCAGGTTTCGGAAAAGCGTTCCTTCCTTTGCATCCTACAAAATATGCCGATTTACTAGGTAAGAAGTTGGATGAGCACAATGTGAATGTTTGGTTAATTAATACCGGATGGACGGGCGGACCTTATGGAGTAGGCTCACGAATGAAGCTTTCTTATACTCGTGCGATGATTTCAGCGGCTTTAAAAGGAGAGCTTAATAACATAGAGTACACCAAGGATGCTGTTTTTGGTTTAAATATACCATCAACATGTCCAAATGTTCCTTCCGAGGTCTTAAATCCAAGAAACACCTGGGAGAATAAAGAAGGCTATGATCAAAAGGCCAATGACTTGGCGCAGCGTTTCATTAAAAACTTTGAACAATTTGCTGATTGTGCGAGTGATGAAATGAAAGCAGCATTGCCAAAAATGTCCGTTCAAGTTTAATTTTTTATAATAGTTTGTGTTTGCAATAAATCCCAACATAATGTTGGGATTTTTTTTTAAACTAGTTTATGGAATCATTTAATGTAATGCATCTCATTAAAAAAGTGATAAAAGAATGACGTGTTTTGTCCTTAACTAAAACTAATAAAAATGAACTTTAATTGATTTACGCTAAGAACAAAGAATAAAATTCTGGCAGGTATCGATTTAGTCAATATTAAATAATTAAGATTCGTTGAAAAAAAATTTTTTATTATCGAAAAACTAATATTTTTGCAAACGCTCAAAAAATAAAGTAGCATAATTGAAACTTAATTAAGTGATTAAAGATTAATTAAATTTTTTTAAAACAATGGCAAACGCAGCACAACAAACAGCTAAGAAAGTAGAGAACACTAAGTTCAATTCAAATTTTGCGGCTTGGGTAATTCCTACTTGTATTTTAGTAGGTATTTTGATTTACAAATTCATTTTGGGTAGCCCGTCAAATTTTGAGGGTGGAGTAGTAGGAGGTCATCCTATAGCAGAAGGCGCTGGTCACTATTTAGGCTTGGTGTACATGGGTGGTGTGATTGTACCTATCCTATTATCGTTGGTTTTAATTAACCTTACAGTAGCAATTGAGCGTTTCATTACTATCTCAGCAGCTTCAGGTAAAGGCTCTGCTCAAGCATTCGTAGCTAAAGTTCGTTCATTATTGAACGCAGGCAACGTTGATGCAGCTATCAAAGAGTGTGACATTCAAAAAGGTTCTGTAGCAAATGTAGTTAAGTCTACTTTGGTTAAATACAAAGAGATGGAAACTGCAACAGGAATGGATGTTGACCAAAAAGTTTTAGCTATTCAAAAAGAGGTTGAAGAGTCTACAACTCTTGAATTACCAATGTTAGAGAAAAATTTAGTGATCACCGCAACTTTAGCATCAGTATCAACCTTATTCGCACTATTAGGTACCGTATTAGGTATGATTAAAGCGTTCTCGGCTCTTGGTAATGCAGGTGCTCCTGACTCAGCAGCTCTTGCGGTAGGTATCTCTGAAGCGCTTATCAACACTGCATTAGGTATTGGTAACTCTGCTATTGCAGCTGTATTCTATGCATATTTTACTACACGTATCGATACTATTACTTATGCTATTGATGAGGCTGGTTACAGCATCATTCAAAACTTCGCAGCTAAACACAAGTAAGATTTTTGCTTGTATTAGTCTGATTGATAGATAATTAATAGATAGTTTATACGTTAATAATAAGATAGATGGGAAAAGTTAAAGTTCCACGGAAGAGCACGGTAGTGGATATGACAGCGATGACCGATGTGGCTTTCTTGTTGTTGACCTTCTTCATGTTGGCAACACAATTTAAGCCAGAAGAGGCTGTTGTGGTTGACACTCCGTCTTCTATATCGGAAATAAAACTTCCGGATACCAAAGTAATGCAAATCTCTATTGATAAAACCGGTAAGATTTTCTTTGGATTGGAAGGAACGGAATTTAGAAAAGCCCTATTGGACAATATTGCCTCAAAAAGACAAATTACTTTTACGGCAACTGAAAAAGAAGAGTTTTCGAAATTAGCCAATTTCGGTACTCCTCTAAGTGAATTGAAAAGTTATTTGGGAATGAGTAAAGATCAACGTAAGAAATACAATGAGGAAACAAAAGGTATTCCTTGTGACTCTACTCAAAATGCAACCAATGAATTGAAAGATTGGATTATTGAATCTCGTCGAGTTACCAATAGCGCTGCAGTTATTGCTATTAAAGGTGACCGCGATTCTAACTATCCGGTTGTAAAAAATATCATTGCAACGTTGCAGGCTCAAAAGGCCAACCGTTTCAATTTTATTACCAATATGGAACAAGCTCCTAATTTATAAACCTTTAAAGAAATTTGAGCAATGGCAGATATAGATACCTCCGGGGGCGGTGGACATAAGAAGGGTGGAAAGAAAAGAGGCAAGAAGCTTTCAACTCGTGTAGATTTTACACCAATGGTTGACCTAGGTTTCTTGTTGATCACTTTCTTCATGCTTACCACCTCGATGAGTAAACCATCAGTAATGGATATAAATATGCCGGTAAAAGATGAGCAGCTTAAAGATGAGGATAAAACCAAGATTAAAGCTTCTCAAGCAATGACTATCCTTTTAACCGGTAAGGACCAAATTGTTTATTACTTCGGTATTGGCGAAGAGGTGCAAAATCCTTTAGTTACTAACTTTGGTGCTAATGGTATCCGTAAGGTACTATTAGAAGAAAGTCGTAAACGTAACCCGTCTCTTGACTCCATCAAAATTTTTAAACAGATGGCTAATGAGCGTAGAATTACCGAAGATGAGTTTAAGGCGAATTATTCAAGGATCAGGAATAATAAAAACGGATTAATCGTATTGATTAAGGCTGATGACAAGTCTAAATACAAAAACCTTGTCGATATTCTGGATGAAATGAATATCACTAACAATGGTCGTTATGCGATTGTTGATATGACTCCTGGTGATTTGAAAATGATTAATGATAATCCTTACGTTAAAAAGTAAGATAAAAACATTGTCTAGAAATGGCAGGTAAGATTGATTTAGAAGACAGCAGATGGTGCGAATACGTCTTTGAAGGACGAAATAAAGCCTATGGTGCTTATGATCTGCGCAAGCAGTATTCTAAGAACATGAAGAAAGGTACTATATTGGCTATTATTTTCTTCTCATTAGGCGTAGCAGCTCCAGTTATTGCTCGCATTATTTCAGGTGTGATACCTGAAGATAATGATATTAAAGTGGTTCAGGCCAATGAACTGATGGCTCCGCCTCCAGTTGATAAAACACAACCGCCTCCACCACCTCCTCCTTCGGAGCCTCCACCACCACCGGTGCGTTCAACTATTAAGTTTACGCCTCCGGTTATTAAGAAGGATGAAGAAGTTCGTGACGAAGAGCCACCTCCGGTACAAGATGAGATCAAAGCGGAAGTTAGTACTCAAACTGTAAAAGGTAACGACGATGCTCCTGCTACTGTTGAGGAACCTGTGATTGGAACCGGTACTGGTAATGAAGTAGTTGAAGATACTCAAGAGATTTTCTATCACGTTGAAGAGAACCCTGAATATCCGGGTGGTATGGAACAAATCGGCAGATTTATCAGCAAAACATTGAGATACCCTCCGATGGCTCGTGAAAACGGTGTTCAAGGACGTGTAACTGTTACGTTTGTTGTTGAAAAAGACGGGTCTATTACTGATGTTCAAGTTCTTCGTGGAATTGGTTCAGGATGTGATGAAGAAGCGGCGCGCGTTGTGAAAGCAATGCCTAAGTGGAAACCAGGTAAACAAAATGGTAAGCCTGTGCGTGTACACTTCAGCTTACCAATCATGTTCAGATTAGATTAATTACTAACTATCAATTGGCTTCAAATGGAGCAGAACTTTGATAATAATTTTAAGCAAAAATCGCCAAAAGAGCGATTTTTGCTAATTTTAGGGGTAGCCTTTATTATTGCTTACCTGGTTTTGGGAAGCATGATCATTTTTAAACCAAATGTTCTTTCCGGACTCTCCAGTACAAATAAAATTATTCTTGGCAGTGCCATAGTTCTTTATGGATTGTTTAGAGGGTATAGGCTTGTTAAAAAAAACAACTCTGAATATGAATAAGATCTCTTTTAGAAGATTAATAACTCTTAGTGGAGCGATTATCTTGATATCAGGAGTTTTTTCCGGGTGTGGGAGTAACTCAAATCAAAAGGTGTTGGATACTACTACATCAGGAGAGATTAATATTTCAGTAGATGAAACTTTTGAGCCGATTGTTCAGGCGGAATTAGACGTGTTTCATGCGATTTATTTAACTGCCAAGATTAAGGCTCATTATAAATCTGAAGGCGATGTGATAAATGACCTGATAACTGATTCAGCTAGAGCAATCGTTGTTACTCGTGAGCTTACTCCTGCCGAGCTTAAACCCCTTCAGGATAAAAAGTTGGTTGTTCGAAGTACTAAATTTGCAATTGACGCTATTGCGTTAATTATAAATCCAGCGAATACCGATTCAACTTTTTCGATGCCTAATCTGCGTGATATTTTTTCTGGTACTATTTCCAATTGGAATGAGCTCGATAAAGCTAATGCTAATGAAGATATTACAGTTGTGTTTGATAATCCTAATTCTAGTACTGTTAGGTATATGAAAGAGATGGCAGGCAAAAATCAGTTTTCTGCAAAAAACTTCTTTGCTCTTAAAACAAATAAAGAGGTAATTGAGTATGTTAGCAAACACAAAAACGCATTAGGAATTATCGGTGTTAACTGGATTAGTGATAGCGATGATTCAACTGCAACAGGTTTTTTAAAAAAAATCAAGGTTGGGGCAATTGCGCCCGATGATGGACAGCCTGGTTCTGGTGAATATCGCAAACCATACCAAGCCTATATAGCTCAAGGGTTTTATCCTCTTGTTAGAAGAGTATATGTCTTAAGCAGAGAATCGCACATGGGCTTGGGAACGGGTTTTGCAGCTTTTGTAGCTGGGGATAAAGGACAACGTATTGTGTTAAAGTCGGGTTTGGTTCCTGCAAGAATGCCAATACGGTTAATTCAGATATCTGATAATAATTTGTTTCAATAAAATAAAAAGTGATTATGAAAATGATTAAGAGGGCTTTAAACATAGTTGCTGCATTGTTTTTGATGGCGGGATTTGCTTATAGCCAATC
This sequence comes from Solitalea agri, assembly GCF_023914155.1. Classification (GTDB taxonomy): domain Bacteria; phylum Bacteroidota; class Bacteroidia; order Sphingobacteriales; family Sphingobacteriaceae; genus Solitalea; species Solitalea agri. The sequence continues at coordinate 29,905 of NZ_JAMWYS010000001.1, forward strand.
TATTAATGATGCTAGGAAAGCAATTGAAATTGAGCAGTACGAGAAAGCAAAAGCGATATTAAGTATGCTGGCTCAGAATCCTGCTACAGCAGCAGAGAGTCATTACTACATGGGCGATGTTTATTTAAAGACGGTAGAACCTGACTCAGCAAAGGTATTTTTTGACAAAGGTGTGGCGGCAAATCCACAGTTTGCCCTAAACTATGTTGGACAAGGTAAGCTTGATATTTTAAATAAAAACTTTGATTCTGCCAAACCATTGTTTGACAAAGCAATTGCATTAGGCCAAAAGGAAAAAGATTACCGTCCTTATCTTGAGACTGCCCGTGCTTATGTATTAGCAGGAGAGGGTGGTGATGCAGCTGCTCTTGAAACTGCCATTGGCTACATAGAGCAGGCAAAAAAGATCGCATCTAAAAACGCCGAAGTTTACACCGCTTTAGGTGATGCTTATTTGCTGAAGAAGGATGCAAATAATGCCATTGCAAATTATAATAAGGCATTGGATTTAGATAAAAATTACTTACGAGCTTATGTTCAGCAGTCCTTGATTTATCGCGGTGCACAGAGCTATGAGTCTTCTTTAGCTCCTTTAGAGAAAGCGATTTCAATTGATCCTAATTATGGTCCTGCTTATCGTGAATTAGCAATGCTATACTATTCTTCAGGTCAATATGCAAAAGCGGTAGATGTATACAAGAATAAGTACTTAGCACTGACTGATGCTTCTTGTAACTCAAATACTCGTTATGCTAGTATTTTATATCTTGCAAAGCAATATCAGGCCGCCTACGATGAAATTAACCTGTTAATGAAAACATGTCAGGTTAAACCAGTAATGTATCGTTTACTGGCTTATTCGGCTTATGAAATTAAAAAGCCAAAAGAGGCTTTAAGTGCAATGAACACCTTCTTTACTAAGCAAGCAGAATCAAATTTGATCAATACTGATTATGAGTACATGGCTAAGATTTTGTCTGATAACAAGATGGATTCTTTGGCTATTTCATACCTTCAGAAAGCAATCGATAAAGATCCATCAAGAACTGATTTGTATCCGATGTTGGGTAAGATGAGTTATTTATCAAAGCAATATCCTGCAGCAATTAAGGCATATGAAGGCTATTTTGCCAAAACGGAGGTTAAAAAGCAACCGGTTGATTATTTATATTATGGTTTAGCTGCATTGTATTCTGATAAGTATCAGAAAGCTGATAGTGCATTTGCCAAAGTTATTGAGTTGAGTCCAACTTATATTCAAGGTTATTCATACCGTGCTTTAGCAAATTATAAGATGGATGAAGGCAATAAATTAGGTTTAGCTAAGCCGTATTATGAGAAAGTAATTGAACTAGGAGAAGTTGATAAGCAGAAGAATATGAAAGTACTGTTAGATGCTTATCGCTACATGGGTGACTATTCTTATTCGGTTCTAAAAGATGTTGCAGCTTCTAAAGCTTATTTCAATAAGGTGCTCGAATTGGTTCCTAATGACCCTCAAGCCTTAGATGTTTTAAAAGCATTAAATAGCCCAGGAGCAAAGAATAAATAATTTAGCTTTAGGCTATATTAAAATTTCTTAATAAAATATTGATTTAAAGAGAAGGTTTGTTTTAAACTTACCTTCTCTTTTTTATTTTTGCAAAAAATTCCTAATTACTACTGTATGTTATTACTTGAGCAATTGCCTATTAACTATGCGCCGGTAGCTTTTCAATTCTTTGTAGCGATTGGTTTTGTGGTAGTTACAATGCTTGCAACCCATCTGATTGGTCCAAAGCGCAAAACTTCAGATAAATTAACCCCATTTGAGTCGGGCGTTGAGACTCAGGGAAATGCTCGCCACCCAATATCTATTAAGTACTTTCTTGTAGCTATTTTGTTCGTTTTGTTCGACGTGGAAGTTATTTTCATGTATCCATGGGCAGTTAATTTTAGAGAACTGGGTATTTTGGGAATGCTCGAAATGTTTACCTTCATGACTTTCCTGTTACTCGGATTTATCTACATTATTAAGAAAGGCGCTCTTAATTGGGAATAGTGTTTAGAATCATTCTAAAATGGTTCCATGGCACTTTAGAACAATATTAATCTGATTATTGTTGTACTTTTGTTACTCTTTTTAATAAGTAAAAGAGGTTTTTGAGATAATTATCATCGTATGAGCGATATTAAAATAGTTGAAGCCCCTCCGGGTGTTGAAGGTGCTGGTTTCTTTGCAACCTCTCTTGATAAAGCGGTAGGCTTAGCGCGTTCTTATTCTTTATGGCCTTTGCCATTTGCAACATCATGCTGTGGTATTGAGTTTATGGCGACAATGGGTTCTCACTATGATTTAGCTCGTTTTGGAGCCGAGCGCTTGAGTTTCTCTCCTCGCCAGGCAGATCTTTTAATGGTAATGGGAACAATTGCCAAAAAAATGGCTCCGGTTCTTCGTCAGGTTTATCTTCAAATGGCTGAACCACGTTGGGTAATGGCGGTTGGAGCTTGTGCTTCAAGTGGAGGTGTGTTTGATACCTATAGCGTTTTGCAAGGTATTGACGAGATTATTCCGGTTGATGTATATGTTCCGGGCTGTCCTCCTCGTCCAGAAGGAATTATTGATGGTCTTACCCGAATTCAGGAATTGGTTCAAAACGAATCACTTCGTCGTCGTGATTCAGATGAATACAAGCAATTATTAGCAAAATACGGAATTCAATAATATGGCAGAAGTAAAAGAAATGAATAACCAAGCTGTATTAGATAAACTTCAGTTTAAATTTGCTGATGCTATCTTTAATGTTAGCGAACCATTTGATTTGCTGACCATAACCACTTCTAAAGATAAAGTAATCGAAATAATTCAATTCCTATATGATAATGAAGAATTGAAATTTCGCTTTCTAACAGATATTTGTGGTGTTCACTACCCAGATCAGGAATTACCACTTGGAGTAGTGTACCATCTTCATAGCTTAACCAATAATATTCGTGTTCGTATAAAGGTGTTTTTACCTGAAAGTGCTCCAAGAATTCAAACTTTAACAGGTGTGTTTTTAGGCGCTAACTGGATGGAGAGAGAAACATACGATTTCTTCGGAATCATTTTCGAAGGGCACCCTGATTTACGTCGTATTTTGAATGTTGATGATATGGTTGCTTTTCCAATGAGAAAAGAGTTTCCATTGGAAGACCCAAATCGTACTGACAAAAACGACGATTATTTTGGTCGATAGAAATGGAAGGAATGCTCTTAGTTAAAGAGTGCATTCTGGTTTAATTCAAGAAATCTAATTAAAAAGATAATATCGAAATGTTGAGTTGTGAGTTTAAAATGAGCGCATTTATAATTCATAATTCTTAATTCAACATTAAAAGTATATGGCCCACATTAAATTAGGTGATAACTCATTAGAGAAGGAAACCGTAACCCTTAACCTGGGACCAACCCACCCGGCGACCCACGGAGTATTTCAGAACATTCTGGAACTTGATGGAGAGCGCATTGTTAGCGCGCAGTCGACTATTGGATACATACACCGTGCTTTTGAGAAAATTGCAGAACACCGCCCATTTTACCAAATCACCCCACTTACTGATCGTTTGAATTATTGTTCGGCCCCTATTAATAATATGGGTTGGCATATGACAGTGGAGAAATTATTGGGTATACAAACGCCAAAACGTGTTGATTACATGCGAATTATTGCAATGGAGTTAAGTCGTATTGCAGATCACTTGGTATGTAACTCGGTAATTGGTGTTGACTCGGGAGCATTTACAGGGTTTCTTTATGTGTTTCAAAAACGTGAGGATATCTATGAAATTTTCGAAGAAATCTGTGGATCACGTTTAACCACAAACATGGGACGTATTGGTGGTTTTGAACGCGACTTTAATGATGTTGCAATTGCCAAGATCAAGAAATTCATCGTTGAGTTCCCTGATGTAATGAGAGAGTTCGAAAACCTCTTTAACCGGAACCGTATTTTTATTGATCGTTGTGTTGGGGTAACTCCTGTTAGTGCTGAAAAAGCGCTAGCATACAGCTGGTCGGGACCTTTGTTACGTTCATGTGGCGTTGATTATGATGTTCGAGTTGCAAAGCCATATTGTTCATATGAAGAGTTTGATTTTGAGATTCCGGTAGGAACAACCGGTGATATCTACGATCGTTTCCTTGTACGCAATGAGGAAATGTGGCAAAGCTTAAGCATTATTAAACAGGCTTTAGTTAAAATGGAAAATGAGCCTAAAGGTATTTTTAATGCTGAAGTTCCTGATTATTGCCTGCCTCCAAAAGAGGATGTTTACAGTTCAATGGAGTCTTTGATCTATCACTTTAAGATTGTGATGGGAGAGGTTCCAATTCCTAAGGCTGAAATTTATCATTCAGTAGAAGGTGGAAACGGTGAATTAGGATTCTACTTAGTGACAGATGGAGGACGTGCTCCATTCCGTTTACACTTCCGTCGTCCAAGCTTTATTAATTATCAGGCTTATGTAGATATTGCTAAAGGTGGTATGATATCCGATGCAATTCTTGCAATGAGTAGTCTGAATGTTATTGCTGGAGAGTTGGACGCTTAGTAAGTATACAATTGGTGTGAAAACCTTGGCAAATATGTTCTGGGTTCCATGCATTAAAATAAATAACAAATATTGCACAAGAGAATTGATTTAAGAGGGAGGGTAGAGCCTCTTATTAAAATCATAGTTCTCACTTCTCAACAAGAATGTTAGCAGTAAAAGAAATAAAATTTTCCGCAGAAGCGCTTAAGAAAGTCGACGAGATTGTTGCGCGTTATCCGGAAGGTCGACAAAAATCAGCCTTATTGCCATTATTACATTTGGCACAGGCCGAATTCGGATGGTGTAGCACAGAAGTAATGGATTATGTTGCTTCATTATTAAACATCAATCCTATTGAAGTGTATGAGGTAGCATCGTTTTATACAATGTATCACCTTAAACCTTCAGGGAAATATGTACTGGAAGTTTGCCGTACTGGACCTTGTTGTTTAGTTGGTGCCGAAAAAATATTATCAATCCTGGAGAGAAAATTAGGAGTTAAGGAAGGTGAAGTAACGCCTGATGGTTTGTTTTCATTTAAAGGTGTAGAGTGCTTAGCGGCTTGTGGTTATGGTCCTGTTTTACAAATCGGTCCTGAGTACACATTTTACGAGAACTTGACTGAAGAGAGTGTTGACGAATTGTTAACCCAACTTAAAAACAAGAATTAATTCGGGTAGTATGGCTCAAAAGATATTATTAAAGAATATTAACGTTCCCGGAATTAACACCTTTGAGGTTTATCGCCAGTACGGTGGTTATGCGGCAGTCGAAAAGGCATTGAAAACTATGTCTGCTGATGACGTAGTTGAAGAAGTTAAAAAATCGGGCTTGCGTGGTCGTGGTGGAGCTGGCTTCCCTACCGGAATGAAATGGAGCTTTCTGGCAAAACCAGAAGGTGTTCCTCGTTACTTGGTATGTAATGCTGACGAATCAGAACCTGGAACATTTAAAGATCGTTATTTAATGACTCACACTCCTCATACTTTAATTGAAGGTATGATTGTGTCGAGTTTTGCTTTAGGAGCAAATACTTCATATATCTATGTTCGTGGTGAAATGATGCCACAGATCCGCATTTTAGAAAAAGCTATTGCTGAAGCTAAGAATGCTGGATTCCTTGGTAAAAACATTTTAGGAACAGGGTATGACCTGGAAATTTATGTTCAGCCAGGTGGTGGAGCTTATATCTGTGGAGAGGAAACGGCGCTTTTAGAATCTTTGGAAGGTAAACGCGGTAACCCACGTATTAAACCTCCGTTCCCTGCTATTGCGGGATTATATGGTTGTCCAACGGTAGTCAATAACGTTGAGTCGATTGCTGCTGTTAGCTGGATCGTTAACAACGGTGGCGATGAGTATGCAAAAATTGGTATAGGTAGAAGTACCGGAACTAAATTAATTTCAGCATCAGGTAATATTAATAAGCCAGGTGTTTATGAGATTGAATTAGGACTTTCAGTTGAAGAGTTTATTTATTCGGATGAATATTGTGGAGGTATCGCTAACGGCAAACGTCTTAAAGCGGTTGTTGCTGGAGGTTCTTCTGTTCCAATTTTACCTGCAAATTTAATTCTTAAGCTGTCTAACGGTCAACCTCGTTTGATGTCTTATGAATCATTGGCAGAGGGTGGTTTTGCTACTGGTACCATGCTAGGTTCAGGTGGATTTATTGTAATGGATGAAGATGCTTGTATTGTACGCAATACTTGGAACTTCTCTCGTTTCTATCATCATGAATCATGCGGACAATGTTCACCTTGTCGTGAGGGAACCGGATGGATGGAAAAAGTGCTTCACCGGATCGAGTACGGTCATGGTAAAATGAGCGATATCGATTTGTTGGTGGATGTTTCGAAGAAAATTGAAGGGAATACCATTTGTCCATTGGGCGACGCTGCAGCTTGGCCTGTTGCTAGTGCAATCCGTCACTTCCGTGATGAGTTTGAGTGGCATGTTAACAATCCTCAGGCGGCAATGGATGGAAATTATGGCTTAGCAAATTACGCTGACCCAATTCCTGTTGTTGAAGAAGCAAATTAATAGAGAGATATGTGATATCCGATGTGAGAAGGAGACATGAATCGTAGGTCTCCAATCCCATATCTGATGAGAAAAATAAATAATTAAGAGAGTTGTATGTGATTCGAGACTAAATTACTATAAGTCTCAAGTCTCATTTCTCAAATCTCACTTCTAACAAAGACTATGTCTGAAAAGGTAAAAGTAACAATAGATAACATTGAGATTGAGGTTGATCCCGGAACAACCATCCTTAATGCCGCGCGCATGATAGGAGGGGATATTGTTCCTCCTGCAATGTGTTACTACAGCAAGTTGAAAGGCAGTGGCGGTAAATGCCGTACTTGTTTGGTAAAGGTTTCTCAAGGTTCTGCTAAAGATCCACGTCCAATGCCAAAACTGGTAGCTTCTTGTCGTACAACTGTAATGGACGGAATGGTGGTGCAAAACATTACTTCTCCTGAAGTTATTGAGGCTCGTAAAGGAGTTGTTGAGTTCTTGCTTATTAATCATCCGTTAGATTGCCCTGTTTGTGATCAGGCTGGAGAGTGCCATTTGCAGGATCTTTCTTTTGAACACGGTAAAGATCAAAGCCGCTACGAATTCAAGCGACGTACGTTTGAAATGGTCGACATAGGCGACAAGATCAAATTGCATATGAACCGTTGTATTTTATGCTATCGTTGCGTGTTTACGGCTGATCAGATTACTGATAATCGTGTTCATGGTATATTGGGTCGTGGAGATGCTTCAGAGATCGGCACATATATTTCAAAAGCTATCGATAATGATTTTTCAGGAAACGTAATCGATGTTTGTCCGGTTGGGGCATTAACAGATAAAACCTTCCGTTTTAAGAATCGTGTATGGTTTACTAAGCCTGTTAACGCTCATTGCGATTGCGAGAAATGTTCTGGTAAAGTAACCTTATGGTATAAAGGTGAAGAAGTGATTCGCGTTACTGGTCGTAAAGACCAATATGGTGAGTTGGAGGAATTTATCTGTAATACTTGTCGTTTTGACAAAAAGAAAACCAGCGACTGGACAATTGAAGGCCCGACCAAAGTCGATCGTCGTTCAGTTGTTTCTTCAAACCATTACGACGAGAAGGAATTATTGCCAGTTATCGATAGAAAGATTTTTTAACAGAACACGAATTGTGCGAGCATTAATTAATGATTTATGTGCTTCGCTTTAATTCGACTGAATTCGTGATAAAAGAAAAATGGAATCAGCATTAATAATAGAGAAATTCATATTGATAACAGTTGTGTTAGTGGTTAGCCTTGTGGTTGCCATGTACATGACTTTGGTTGAACGCAAGTTTGCGGGTTTCTTCCAGGATCGTTTGGGTCCTAACCGTGCAGGACCTTTTGGTATTCTACAACCACTGGCCGATGGGGTTAAATTGTTTACCAAAGAAGAAATTCTTCCGGCAAATGCAAACAAGTTGCTGTTCATTATGGGGCCTTCATTGGCCATGTTTACTGCAACAATAAGCTCAGCAGTGATTCCTTGGGGACGCGACCTCGTATTTGGAGATAAGGTGATCTCTTTGCAGGTTACTGATATTAACGTTGGCCTTTTATACATCTTTGGAGTAGTTTCATTGGGTGTATATGGAATGATGATAGGGGGCTGGGCTTCTAACAACAAATACTCATTAATGGGTACTATTCGTGCCGCCTCTCAAAGTATTAGTTATGAGATTGCCATGGGTATGGCCATTATTGCTTTATTGATGGTGACTGGAACTTTAAGCATGCGCGGTATTGTTGACGGTCAGGCTTCTACATTATACGGTCTTAAAGGAACTGAAGGTTTAGGATGGAATGTGTTCTACCAGCCTGTTGCATTCCTGATCTACCTTATCTGTATGTTCGCTGAGTGTAACCGTACTCCATTCGATTTACCTGAGTGTGAATCAGAATTGGTTGCGGGTTACCACACAGAGCACTCAAGTATGAAATTAGGTTTTTACTTGTTTGCTGAATATATCAACATGTTTGTTTCATCAGCAGTGATCTCAGCCTTGTTCTTTGGAGGATATAACTTCCCGGGACAAGAGGCTTTAGTCAATGCGGGAGTAGCGTCAAACGTTATTACAATTTTAGGCCTGTTGGCTTTCTTCCTTAAAATAGGTTTCTTCCTGTTCTTCTTTGTTTGGGTGCGATGGACAATCCCACGCTTCCGCTACGATCAACTTATGCGCTTAGGCTGGAATATGTTAGTGCCTCTGGCAATTGCTAACATCGGAATTACAGGTATAGTAATGTATTTAACAGGACATATTAACTAATTAAACCACCTCATTTGATCGGTGTCGATTAGATGTGAGTACAAAAGATAAAATGGAATCATTAACCAATAGAAAAAAAGTAGTTGAGCAAAAGCCAATGACCTTTGCAGAGAGGATGTATTTGCCTGCTATTTTCCAGGGGTTGACAATTACACTTAAGCACTTTTTCAAGAAAAAGGCGACGATTCAGTATCCTGATGTAAAGCGCGAATTCTCTGTCAACTTTAGAGGTATTCATTCGTTAAAACGTGATGATGAAGGTCGTGAGCGTTGTACTGCCTGTGGTTTGTGTGCATTGTCATGCCCGGCTGAAGCAATTACAATGGTAGCAGCTGAGCGTAAACCAGGAGAAGAAGGCTTATACCGTGAAGAAAAATATGCAGCTACTTACGAGATCAATATGTTGCGTTGTATTTTCTGTGGTTTTTGTGAAGAAGCTTGTCCTAAAGAGGCTATCTATTTAGATGGAGACATTCCTCCGGCAAGTTTCGACCGTGAAAATTTTGTATATGGTAAGGACAAATTAGTTGAACCTATCCATAAAAAATAACTATTTGATTAAATTCGCGGCGTTTTTATCATGACAGTAACTCAATCATTATTTTATTTTCTGGCATTTGTAGCCATCTTCAGTTCACTACTTGTTGTACTGGCTAAGAATCCCATCCATAGTGTTTTATATCTGATTTTAACATTCTTCACCCTTACAGGAGAGTACATTCTTTTGAATGCTCAATTTGTGGGTATTGTGAACATCATCGTATATGCAGGAGCAATAATGGTACTTTTCCTATTTGTTATCATGTTGCTTAACCTTAACGTTCAAACCGAACCTCAAAAGACTAATCTGATTAAATTCATTGGTATTATAACCGGAGGTATCGGTTTAGTTGTTTTAACAGGTTCATTAAAAGCTTCTGATCCTTCAAACCTGGTGGTAATTCAGAATGTAGACATGGGCTTGGTAAAGAACCTTGGTAAAGTTTTATTCAAAGACTTCCTTTTACCGTTTGAAATTGTATCTATTCTATTCCTTTCGGCAATGGTAGGCGCAGTTTTGCTTGCCAGAAAGGAGACAAAATAAGTATATGGAAAATATAACGAATGCCATTACATTGGTTCCGCTTAATCATTACATTCTATTAAGCTCAATTATTTTCTTTATAGGAATTATTGGAGTAATAACCCGAAGAAATGCCATTGTCGTTTTCATGTCAATCGAGTTGATGCTGAATGCAGTAAACTTGCTATTGACGGCTTTCTCTGCCTACAGAGGTGACGCCGCTGGACAAGTCTTCGTGTTCTTTATTATGGCAGTAGCAGCAGCCGAAGTTGCGGTTGGTCTGGCCATTATCGTAATGATCTACAGGAACAACAATTCAATTGATATTGACCTGTTAAATAAATTAAAAAATTAATACAAAAGATGTGTTGATGATTATTCATCTCACTGAATAAATACGCAAACTGAACTAAGAAATGACGGAACAATTAGCCTGGCTGATACCTGTACTTCCCTTAATTGGTTTCCTGATCAATGGATTGGGATATAAGAAAAATCCGAAAGGTTTAGTTGGCCTTGTTGGCTGTGCGAGTGTTTTAGGATCGTTTATCCTGAGCATTCTGGTGTTTTTTGATATCAAAGCAAATGGTGCAAAAACCATCGATCTTTATGAGTGGATTTCTGTAGGAACATTAAAGATACCTTTCTCGTTCCTTATTGATCAGTTAACATCTATTATGTTATTGATTATTACCGGAGTTGGATTTTTGATTCACGTATATTCTACTGGTTATATGCATGATGACGAGGGCTACGGTAAATACTTTGCCTACCTGAATCTGTTCGTATTCTTTATGTTATTGCTTGTTTTAGGCTCTAACTATGTGATCATGTTTATTGGTTGGGAAGGTGTTGGTTTATGTTCGTACTTACTCATTGGTTTTTGGTTTAAGAAAACAGAATATGCTAACGCTGCAAAGAAAGCTTTTGTGATGAACCGTATCGGAGACTTGGGTTTCCTGATTGGAATTTTCATGTTGTTTTCAACCTTTGGAAGCATCAGTTATGCTGATATATTTCCGCAGGCACAGGCAATTGGCACACCTGTTTTAACCGCAATCACTTTATTACTGTTTGTTGGAGCGATGGGTAAAAGTGCTCAGCTGCCATTATATACCTGGTTGCCTGATGCAATGGCGGGTCCAACACCTGTTTCGGCACTTATTCACGCAGCTACCATGGTTACCGCTGGTATTTACATGATTGCCCGCTCAAATGTGCTATATGTGTTGTCTCCAATTTCGATGGCTGTGGTAGCAGGTATTGGTTTAGCTACTGCAATTTTCGCTGCTGTTATTGCTTTAACTCAAAATGACATTAAGAAAGTATTGGCTTATTCAACAGTGAGCCAGTTAGGATATATGTTTTTAGGTTTGGGAGTTGGAGCATTCACAGGAGCCTTCTTCCACGTAATGACTCATGCGTTCTTCAAAGCCTTATTATTCTTAGGTGCTGGTAGTGTTATTCACGCTATGGGTGGTGAACAGGACATGCGTCAAATGGGTGGTTTGAAAAAACATTTACCAATTACCTGGTTTACCATGCTGATGGGTACCTTGGCAATTGCCGGTATTCCTCCATTCTCAGGTTTCTTTTCTAAAGATGAGATTTTGGCTCATGCATTTGAAGTAAGTCCTACTATTTGGGTAATAGGAGTATTAGGTGCTTTGCTTACAGCGTTTTATATGTTCCGTATGTTCTTCTTAACATTCAATGGTAAATTCAGAGGAACTGAAGCACAGCATCATCATTTACACGAGTCACCTGTGTCAATGACTTTTCCGCTTATTGTTCTGGCAATTCTTTCGGTTGTAGGAGGCTTTGTTGGGGTTCCTGAAGCAATTGCACACCTGTTTGGTGGACATGGAGAATCACACCTTCTTAATGAATTTTTGTCACCGGTATTCAGTCAATCTACTACAATTTTAAATGCTGCTCATCATGGCCATTTATCGCATGAAACGGAGTACGCTTTAATGGGAGCTTCTGTTTTAGGTGTTCTAATTTCAATTTTCTACGCATATACAGTTTATGTTAGAAAGGAAACTGTTCCCGCTGCAGAAACGGCCCGCCGAGTTGGTTTAGAGAAAGCATCTTACAATAAATTCTATATCGACGAGATTTACAATGCAGTATTTACTCGTCCTCTTGATAATCTGTCTCAGCTTTTCTACAGGATTCTCGATAAATCAATTATCGATGGAATTGTAAATGGCTTTGGTCAATTAACGCAATGGAGTGCGGATAAGTTCCGTCGTATTCAAAACGGCTACATCGGAAGTTATATGTTTATGATGGTTGTGGGTATTATTTTAATTCTTGTATTTAACTTTTTGTTTTAGAGAGAGATGATCAATTATATAACAGTATTACTGGTTTTATTCCCTCTTCTTGGTTCGGTAATAGTTGCGTTTACTCGCGGTGAACAAGTAAAGAAAATTGCACTTGGTTTTTCATTGATCGAGTTAGCGATGGCTGTTTTTGCCTGGACTAAGTTTGATTATACGAATCCTGATTCTCAGTTTATTTATAACCAACCATGGATTGAATCATTAGGTATTCACTTCAAAGTAGGTATGGACGGAATTAGCTTCTTGTTGGTTTTATTAACCACAGTATTAGTTCCGTTGATCATTTTGTCTTCATTCCGTAAAGAGTTTCGCAAGCCTCATGCATTATATGCTTTGGTGTTGTTTATGCAAACTGGTTTAATAGGGGTGTTTACTTCGCTCGATGCTTTCTTGTTTTATGTGGCTTGGGAAGCAGCGTTAATTCCAATTTACTTTATTTCGGCAATTTGGGGTGGCGAAGATCGAATTCGAGTTACCTTCAAGTTCTTTGTTTATACGATGTTTGGTAGTTTGTTCATGTTAATAGGCATTATCTACCTGTTCATTCAAACACCTGGGCATAGCTTTGATATTAACCAATTTTATCAAGTTGCTTTAGATAAAGGAACGCAGTCTTGGTTATTCTGGTGTTTCTTCTTAGCCTTTGCTATCAAGATGCCGGTATTCCCTTTCCATACTTGGCAGCCTGATACCTATACCACGGCTCCAACTGTAGGAACTATGTTACTATCAGGTATTATGCTGAAGATGGGTATTTATGGAGTAATCCGTTGGTTGCTACCTGTTTTGCCATTAGGCTTAATGCAATGGGGTCAAACAGCTTTAATTTTATCGATCATTGGTGTTGTTTACGCCTCGATAATAGCCTTTACTCAAAAAGATATTAAACGATTAATTGCCTATTCTTCAATTGCTCACGTTGGACTAATTTCTGCCGGTATCTTCGCTTTGAATGTTCAAGGCATGCAGGGAGCAATGATTCAAATGATCAGCCATGGTATTAATGTGGTTGGTTTATTTTTTGTGATTGAGATCATTTTCGATCGCACAAAAGCTCGTGAAAGCTACTTGTTAGGTGGAATTGCTGCTAAAGCACCTATATTGGCAGCTACCTTCCTGATTATTTTGTTAGGAGCTGTTGCTTTACCATTAACCAACGGGTTTGTTGGAGAGTTCCTGCTTCTAAATAGTATTTATGAGTATGGTGTTTGGTACGCGATTGTTGCAGGATTAACCATTATTTTCGGTGCGGTTTATATGTTACGCATGTACGGAACAGTGATGTTTGGTAAAGAAGGAATGGCCAGTTCAACCTTTGCTGATGTTATTGGTACAGAGAAATTAGTATTGTTTGTAATCTGTGCTATGGTGATTTTCTTCGGATTTAAGCCACAATACCTGCTTCATATCTCAGAGGCTTCAGTAAATAACTTGCTGGAAATTATTAAACTAAAAATGCAATAGTAAATATCTCGTTGGTTAAAGGTTGATCCATAGTATCAGCCGGTTAAATCAAAGTGATTAAAATAATAAGAAAGAATGACATCAATTATCATTATAGCGATTACCGCGATTGTAGTTCTTTACCTTGGTTTATATAAGGTTAAAGGCGCCTTACTACCTGTTTCAGTTTTAGGACTTTTAGGTGCCGAAGCCTCGCTTGTTTGTGGGTGGGATAAGAATATATCTTACTTCAACGAAATGTTGGTATTTAATAATTATGCCATCGCATTCAGTATTTTACTAATTGCCACAACCATTCTTATTTTCTTAATGTCTGGCAATTACTTTGAAAAGATCAGCTCGAATGTAGCTGAATACTATACCATCCTATTGTTTGCCTTAACAGGTGGAATAACAATGGTGTCTTTTCAAAATATGACGATGCTTTTTATTGGAATCGAAATTCTTTCGGTAAGCATGTACATAATGGCGGGTATTAAAAAGAATGATACTAGCTCAAATGAAGCCGCTCTAAAGTATTTCCTAATGGGTTCGTTCGCTACTGGTATTTTGCTTTTTGGTATTGCTTTGATTTATGGTGCAACCGGAAGTTTTAACTTGACTGAAATTGCAGGAAAGGCGTCAGAACAACCGTTTTTGTTCTACACAGGTGTTATTTTTATGCTTATTGCAATGACCTTTAAAGTAGGTGCAGCACCTTTTCATTTCTGGACTCCAGATGTTTATCAAGGTGCCCCTACGTTGGTTACCTCTTATATGTCAACAGTTGTGAAAACAGCTGGATTTGCGGCTTTCTTACGCTTGTTTGGCTCTGCATTTTCATCCGTTCCTCCAATCTGGACTGTAACAATTGCTGCAATGGTAGTTATTACATTATTGATTGGTAACATAACAGCTGCATTTCAACAGAATGTTAAACGGATGTTGGCGTACTCAAGTATTTCCCACGCAGGCTATATGTTAATTGCCATATTGCTGTTGGGACAGGCCTCTCCTAATGCTATTTTAATTTATTCGGTTGCCTATTCTATTGCGTCAGTTGCTTCATTTGGTGTTATAGTTGCCGTTAAGGAGCATAAGGGGTCAGATGATTTATCTGCATTCAATGGCTTAGGTCGAACTAATCCGGTGCTTGCTTTTGTAATGACCGTTGCACTATGTTCATTAGGTGGAATTCCTCTAACTGCCGGATTTTTTGGTAAGTTTTATATTTTCGGTGTAGCCATCGCTGCTAATTACACATGGTTAATTGCTATTGCTGTTCTTATGGCTGCAGTAGGTATTTATTATTACTTTAAGGTGATAATTGCCATGTATTTGCGTGATTCTGAATCAGGAGAGTCAATTCAGTTGAACGGGTCTTATCAATTTGTACTTATCTTTTGTGTTTTAGTTACCATATTGCTTGGTATTGCCCCAAGCTTAATTACAAATATTTTGTAGGTAGCTCGGTAACCATTACATTTATAGTCTAAAGAAGTGCTTTCAAAATCATGCAGGAAATTCTCGAATTTTTCAAACACATTATTGACCCTAACTGGATATTAGCACAACCATTTGCTTTTTGGCTTTTGTTGTTTGTTATTTTCGCGGAAACTGGGCTGTTTATTGGCTTTTTTCTACCAGGTGATTCCCTGCTGTTTATTACAGGGCTGCATTTGGCAGAGTATCCAATGAATGTTTTTAATAATGTTGAAATAGGGGTTGCTGCTGTTACTATTACAGTAATTATAGCCGGGATATTAGGCAACACAGTGGGATATTGGTTTGGATTGAAAGCTGGGCCTTCTTTATTTAAGAAGAAGGATACCTTCTTTTTCAAACAGAAGCATTTACATGCTGCAAAAGAGTTTTATGAGAAACGGGGAGCCGGAATGATTGTTTTAGCTCGCTTCCTGCCTATCATTCGTACTTTTGCTCCTATTGTTGCTGGGATAGTTCAGATGGATTCGAAGAAATTCGTTTTCTATAACATATTGGGATGTATAGGATGGGTAGCGTCAATGGTTTTAGGTGGCTATTTTCTTGGTCAGGCTTTCCCTTGGCTACGAAATCATCTTGAGCTTATTGTAATTGGTCTGGTGGTTATTACTACTACGCCTGTTATTATAGGTTATTTAAAAACCAGGACGAAAGTTAATAGTGGCACTGGCGCTGAGGTTTAATTTAAGTTTTAATTTATATAAAGATAAATATGGGAGTTGATCCGTGGCATTCGGTAGAACCGGGTGATAAGAGTCCGGAGATTGTAAATGCTATTATTGAGATCCCTAAAGGGTCAAAAGCAAAGTACGAAGTTGATAAGAAAACCGGTTTATTAAAATTAGACCGTGTTTTGTTTTCATCAGTTATGTACCCTGCTAACTATGGTTTTATACCACAAACTTATTGTGATGATAATGACCCATTAGATATTTTGGTACTTTGTTCAGAAGAAGTAATTCCTCTTTCTATTATTGAAGCCAAAGTTATTGGGGTAATGCATATGATTGATGGCGATGAACGTGATGACAAGATTATCGCTGTAGCGAATAATGATATGTCTGTAAATCACATTAATGATTTATCAGAATTGCCTCCACATACTGAAAAAGAAATTGCACGTTTCTTTTCGGATTACAAGGCTTTGGAACATAAAGACGTTAAAGTAGAGCATTTTTTAGGCAAGCGTTATGCTTACAAGGTGATTAATGAGGCGTTGGAGCTTTACGATAAAACATTTAGGAATAAGAACTAAACTACATGGCGACAGATCCCGTCACGATATTCGATATAATTCTTATCCTATTTTTGGTATTTCTGAACGGATTTTTCGTTGCAGCTGAGTTTGCAATTGTGAAGGTCCGTTCTTCACAAATAGATCTTAAGGCCAAAGAAGGTAGTGCCCCTGCCAAAATGGCCAAGCACATTATCCGTCATCTCGATGGATATTTAGCGGCAACTCAACTAGGAATAACATTAGCCAGTCTAGGCTTAGGATGGTTTGGTGAAAAAACAATGTCTCAAATAATCATCGGGACATTTAATTTGCTAAACATTCATTTTGCTAATCCTGAACTAGTTAGCCATTCAATTGCTGCTCCTATTGCATTTTCTGTAATAACTATTTTGCATATTGTGTTTGGTGAGCTTGCTCCCAAATCGATGGCAATACAGCGACCAATTGCTATTTCAATAGCTATATCTTATCCGCTTCACTTTTTCTACATCATTGCGCGTCCGGCCATTTGGCTTTTAAATGGCTTTGCAAATCTTGTATTAAAAGCATTTGGAATCGACCCTGCACACAGTCATGAAGCACATAGTTCTGAAGAACTCCAGTTGATTCTTGAACAAGGAAAACAGAGCGGTGCTTTGGAGGAATCTGAGCATGATTTAATTCAGAATGTATTCGACTTTCAGGAGCGAATTGTGAAGAATATCATGATTCCTCGGACTCAAATTGCCGCTATTGATATTAGTATGCCTCCCGATGAAGTGGTGAAGACAGTTGTTCATGAAGGTTATACCCGGTTACCGGTTTATGATAAAACAATAGATAACATTATTGGAATTCTTCATGCAAAGGATGTATTAGCCAAAGTTGCCACTAAGCAGGCTATTGTTTTGAAGGAAATGTTAAGAGATCCTTTGTATACTCCTGAGTCAAAAAAAATAAGCGATCTTCTTACAGAGCTGCGTCAACAGAAGAAACCAATTATGGCTATAGTGCTTGATGAGTTCGGCGGTACAGCCGGAATGGTAACTCTTGAAGACATTGTTGAAGAATTGGTTGGTGAAATTCAGGATGAATATGATGAGGAAGCTCCTGTTGTAGAAGCTGTGGCAGAGAACGAATGGATTGTAAATGCTTCAGCTCCAATTACTGATGTTAATGAGTTTCTTCCGAGTGAATTGCCCGAAGATGATGACTATGATTCAGTAGCAGGGTTAATGAATGTTATTTTTGAACGTATTCCTGATGTTGGTGACAGCATGGATGCATATGGATATAACTTTACAATTCTGAAGAAATCAAACAGAATGGTTGAATCTGTTCGAATTGTAATGCATAGTCAGGAGCCTGGAGAACCACAATTATAGTTGCTGCCTTTCAATTTTAAATCTTCGCTTATGCATTTGTTCTTTACGCCTGATATTTCGGGCGATTTATATCAGTTGAATGAAGAAGAAAGCAAACATTGTATAAGAGTTTTGCGCCTGATCAATGGAGACATTGTTTATCTTATTGACGGAAAGGGTGGATTTTATAAAACAGAAATTATTGATGCGCATCCGAAAAGATGCGCATTAAAAGTTTTGGAGCTAACTGAGCGCTATGGTAAAAGAAACTTTCGCCTACATATTGCGATTGCTCCAACTAAAAGTATTGAACGAATTGAATGGTTTCTGGAGAAAGTAACCGAAATGGGTGTTGATGAAATCACTCCGATTATATGTCAGCGTTCTGAACGTAAGGAAGTGAAGCTCGATCGGTTGAATAAAATTATTGTTTCTGCCATGAAACAAAGCCTCAAAGCCTACCAACCAAAACTCAATGAAAGCATCGATTTTAAACGTTTTATAGTTCAGTCAAACGAAAAAGTTAAATTCATTGCTCACTGTTTAGATGCAGGTAGGAAATCTTTGGGCCAGTCGTACCATAAAGAGACTGATGTTCTTGTTCTAATAGGGCCTGAGGGTGATTTTTCAGAAGATGAAATAACATTGGCCATGAAACACGGTTTCGAACCAATAACCCTTGGAGAAAGTAGGCTTCGAACCGAAACTGCCGGAATAGTAGCCTGTGCTCAGTTGAATTTCATGAATGAATAAGCTAACTTACAACAGTGTGTTATCCTTTTAATGCGGTAAAAGTTTATTACACCACTTTTAATTATTAGAGCCAATATGATGCGAACGAAAACATATTCCCTGCTTAAAAGTTTGAACGGAAATGGTAAGGTCTTTCACTTGATAGCTCACACTTCATTTCTTACACTATTTTTTTTCGCCTTCCTATTTCTTACATCTTTTAATTCTCCTTCATATAAAATAGCACGTTTAAAATATAACGGTGGTGGAGATTGGTATGGTGATCGTACCGCATTGCCAAACCTTGTTAAGTTTTGTAATGATAATATCGGCACGAATTTTTACCCTGACGAGGCAATCGTAGAACCTGGTAGCGCCGAAATTTTCAATTATCCATTCATATTTGTAACCGGTCACGGCAATATTATCTTATCGCAGCAGGAGGCACTAAATCTTCGTAGTTATTTAATTGGTGGAGGCTTTCTGCATATATGCGATAACTATGGGTTCGATAAATTTGTGCGTTTGGAGATGAAGAAAGTTTTCCCAGAACTTGAATTCGTAGAACTCCCTCCTAATCATCCAATATTTAACCAGAAGTTCAAATTTCCTAACGGCTTGCCTAAAGTTCATGAGCATGATGGAAAGAGAGCACAACCTTTTGCCTTGATTTATCAGGGCCGTGTGGTGTGTTTTTACGATTATGAATCTGACTTAGGGAATGGCTGGGAAGATCAGGGTATATATACGAATGACTCGGCGGAAACGCATCAGAAGGCATTGCAAATGGGAGCTAACCTGGTACAATATGCAATGAGCAATTAATTGCAATAAGGGGAATTTTAATTATGTTTGAAGCCTTTATCATTAAACCTTAAGATGTACAAAGCCACTATCAATAAAAAGGAAACACTGTCAATCTCAACTGACAATGGTCGGGTTTTAGTTAATGATCAATTATTGAAAACTGATATTCAGGAACTATCTGCTGATAACTTCTATATTATAAATGACGATGGCAAATCGTATAGTGCTGAAATTTTGGAATTAAACACGGAACAAAAGAGTGTAATTGTTTTGGTTAATGGTACTAAATACGTGGTTGAACTAAAAGACAAGTTTGACGAATTATTACGTAGCCTTGGGATGGATGCTGTAGGTTCACATAAAGTAAACGACTTGAAAGCCCCAATGCCTGGATTGGTTTTAAAGGTTTTAGTTAAGGAGGGGGATGAAATTAAGAAAGACGACGCTTTATTGGTTCTTGAAGCGATGAAGATGGAGAATATTATTAAAGCTCAGGCCGATGGAACTATTAAGGCTATTAAAGTAGGTGAAAGGGATACAGTTGAGAAAAATCAGGTTCTAATTATGTTTAAATAGAAAGTTTTTGATCTAATTAAAACGGTCGGTTTCTTAAATGAAGCCGACCGTTTTTGTTTGGTAAATCTTAAAAGAGTCTCAGTTTTTTGGGTTCTATGAGTTTTTAATGCTATTTTTTTAATGTAATTACTCACTAACAGTGTTAATCCATTTAATAGCGCACCTAATATAAGCGGGAGTATCGTTATTGCTAATTGGATATTCCATTAACTTAAGATTACTATGAATAATACAGACCAAGTTGTATAAAGAATTTTTTTTTCTCGAAAAGAGCTGTGCCGATGAATGTTTTTAGCCTCTGATACTTTTATATAACAATTATGTTATATATTTAATAAAAAATTAATGGAATTAAAATATAACCCTATATTGTATAAACACTAGTTATAGACTGGGATACATCTATTTTTCAAAAACTACTGTTTCGAAAAACATTCATTTAACAGAAGAATAATTCAAAAATTAAATATATGAGGAAAATTGTACTATTAGTATTATTCAATTGCTTTTGCCTGTTTAGTTGGGCACAAGTGAAACAAGTAAGTGGTACTGTTACTTCGAAAGAAGACGGTGCTGCTGTACCAGGAGTAAGTGTGGTAGTAAAGGGAACTTCAAACGGTACTCAAACAGATGGGAATGGAAAGTTTTCGATTAAAGCAGAAGCTTCCGCCATACTGGTTTTTAAGGCAGTAGGTTTTTCGGACCAGGAAATTAAAGTGGGCAGCAGAGATGTTTTAAATGTTTCTCTTCTATCTGATCAGAAACAATTGCAAGAGGTGGTTGTAGTAGGATATGGAACTCAGTTAAAAAGAGATTTAACTGGAGCCATTGGGAAAGTTACCTCGAAAGAATTTAAGGAACAACCATTAAGTTCTTTTGAGAGTGCCTTGCAGGGACGTACTACAGGTGTTTACATTAACTCAGGAAGTGGTAAACTCGGTCAGGCCATGAATATTCGTGTTAGGGGTATCTCCTCTATATCTGCAAGCAACCAGCCTTTGTTTGTTATTGACGGTGTTCCTGTAGTAACTGAAGATTTAGGTTCACAAGGAGAGCCGATGAACCCGATGGCAGACATTAATCCGGATGATATTGAATCGATAGAAGTGCTGAAGGATGCTGCTTCGGCAGCTATCTACGGCTCCAGGGCTTCTAACGGCGTAATTATAGTGTCAACCAAAAAGGGGAAAGTTGGTAAAACAAAAGTTTCTTTTAGCGCTTTTGGAGGTGTAAGTGACGCTACCCATCTCCGTCAATTCTTAAACCCTGCACAATATCGCGAGTTATTTACTGCCGCAGCCGAAAATATGGACTATAATATTGCCGAAGAGTTTGAAGCAGAATCTCGAAGTGATGACTGGAACAAATCATTTGAAACAGATTGGAACAATGCTGCATTTCAAAAAGGCGCAGTTCAGCAATATTCAGCATCAGTAACTGGTGGTGATGCCAAAACTACATTTTTTGTAAGTTCAACCTTAAATGATCAAAAGGGGGTTATTCTCGGCAATAATTTTAAAAGAATGAGCGGCCGTTTAAGTTTGGATCATGGGATTTCTCCAAAAGTGAAAATTGGGACTTCAATTAACCTGGTAAAATCAGTAAACGATCGTGTATCAGCTGACAATGAGTTTTCTAACCCTGTACAGCTAAATGCAATTCCTCCTATTCAGCCAATGTATGCTGAGGATGGGGAATACAATAATGCAACACTATATTATAATAATCTGATTAACCTTGATAATGCTTTGAATACGCAAACCAACTTCAGAACGCTAGGGAATGCTTATTTAAGCTGGAATGTTATTCCTGAATTGACATTCCGTTCGGAGGTAGGTTTGGATTATTTGAACCTTGAGGAAAGTGTTTGGAATGGACGTAAAACATTAGATGGAGGTCCGCAAGGCTTCTCGAGCGATAATCAGGTTCGTTCAAGCAACTGGGTATTCAAGAACAACCTAACTTGGGATAAAACGCTAAGTCAATTCCATAACTTACAAGTATTGGCCGGGTTTGATTACCAGGAGAGCACACTATTAGGGACATCCGTTTCAGGAAAAAACTTTGCAAGTGATACATTCAAAAAAATCCAGAATGCAGCAGTAATTTCGGCTGGTTCAACTAGCGAAACTGGTTATAGCTTTGTTTCTTATATTTTACGTGGTAACTATAAATTTAAGGATCGCTACTTGTTCGGAGCCACTCTTCGTGTCGATGGTTCTTCAAGATTTGGTAGAGATAATCGGTATGGTGCATTCCCATCTATTTCTGCCGGCTGGGTTGCCAGTGAAGAAAACTTCTTAGCAAACAATAATGCAATCAGCTTCTTAAAACTTCGCGCAAGTTATGGTGTAACCGGAAACTCAGAGATAGGCAACTTTGCGTCGCGTTCTTTATATAGTTCTATCTTCTACGCTGATCAATCGGGATTAATTCCTACTACATTGGGTTCTCCTGATTTAGGTTGGGAAAGGACCGCTCAGGGAGATATAGGAATTGATTATGGGTTCTTCAATAATCGTATTTCGGGTGAGATAGATATTTACCAAAAGAAAACTAATGATCTATTGTTGGTATTACCGCTTCCATCCACAAACGGCTATACAGGTATAACCAAAAACATTGGAGATTTAACAAACCGTGGTATTGAGTTCAGCATAAATACTCAAAACTTAATTCATGAATTTAAATGGTCAACCAGCTTTAATATTTCATTTAACCGAAATAAGGTTACTAACATGAATGGAGCTATAATTTCTGGCGGGTCAAGAACTTTAAGTCGTATTGAGGAAGGCCAACCATATGGCATTTTCTACGGAAAAAAATATGCCGGAGTTGATCCGGAGAATGGTGATGCACTTTATATGAATAAAGATGGATCGAAGACCAATGATTACGATGCTGCTGATGAAATGATTTTGGGTAACCCTAATCCTGATTTTACCGGAGGTTTAGGCAACAAGTTCTCTTATCACAATTTTGATTTGGATATTCAAACGCAATTTGTTTCAGGTAACGACCTTTACAATATTGCAGGCTTCTTCCAATCAGTTAATGGTGATTATTTCGACAATCAGACGGTTGATCAAATGAATTATTGGAAAACCCCTGGTCAGATCACCAATATTCCTCAGCCTCGTTTATATGAAGGAAACGGTGCTGGTAAATCATCGCGTTGGGTTGAAGACGGTTCTTATTTACGTTTAAAAGCGGTAACGCTGGGTTATAACATTCCTCTTGCTACCACTAAACGTTTAGGTATTGAAAATCTGAGAATTTATGCTTCGGCCCAAAATTTATTCACTTGGACAAATTACACAGGGTATGATCCGGAAGTGAATGCAAGCTATACAGGTAATGTAAACTTGGGACATGATTTTTATACTCCTCCTCAGGCACGAACTATTATGTTAGGTGTAAATGTAGGTTTTTAATGAGATGCTAAAATTAACACAGATGAGATTAACAATTATAAAAAAATACGGGCTGCTTTTATTCCTTGGTGCCTCATTGGTAGCATGTGATAAGAACTTAAATATAAAACCCAAACAGGGTGTAGATGCTGCTGTAGCCATTGAAACTGCTGAAGATCTTGAAGCGGCACGAATTGGCTGTTACGGAATGTTAGCTAAGGGTTCATTGTATGGGACTAACCTGAATCTAGTACCTGAGCTTTTGGGGTCGGATAGCTATTTAACCTGGCGCGGATCTTTTCAAAGTTACCGTCAGATTGCCAGAAGAAACATGCTTACTGATAATGCAGATGTTCAACGTACCTGGATTGATGCTTATCAAGCGATCGAGTTGGCTAATGTTATTTTGGACAAATATTCAATTGCTACTACTACTGATGAACAAAACAGAGTTAAAGGAACAGCATTAATGGTGCGTGGAATGATGCACTTTGAATTAGTTCGCTTGTATGCTAAACAATATGATGCAGCAACTGCAGCCACAAATGATGGGGTGCCGTTGTCCTTAATTGCGGTATATGATGAAGAAGGAGCAGCCGTACTTCCTCATAGAGAAAAGGTAAACGTCGTGTATAATCAAGTTATTACCGACTTAACAGAAGCAGCATCATTGTTGCCTGAACGAGATTCTTACTACTTTACAAAGTATACTGCTATGGCTATGCTTTCAAGGGTTTATTTGCAAATGGGCGACTATGCTAAAGCTAGAGATGCAGCAAATGAGGTAATCGACAGTGGCAATTACGGACTGAATCCGGTTGTAACAATCGCTTTTAATAACCGCAATTCAAGTGAAAGCATTTTTGAGATTCAACAAAATGATCAGAATAATGCAGGAACTGCCAATGACGGATTAACCACCTTTTATGCAAGTAAGGCAGGAAGTGTTGGAAGAGGGGATGCTCAGGTAAATTCAGCCTTTGCTGATTCTTATGAGGATAATGACACACGTGGTGAAATGAGTTTGATCTATCATGCGGAAGAAGGTTCAGCTAGATCGACCAGTGTTTTATGTACGGGTAAGTTCACTTCTTTTGGTCAAAATATTCCTGTTATTCGTTTAGCTGAAATGTATTTAACTCGTGCTGAGTGTAATCTGCGCTTAGGAACAACTATTGGAGATACTCCTGCAAATGATCTAAACCAAATTCGTAAGCGTGCAGGGGTGACTGATATCGCTAGTCCAACTGTCGATAATGTTTTGCATGAACGACAACTGGAATTTGCTTATGAAGGTCTCCGTATTCACGATATACGCCGCGTTAAAGCAAGTACAGGCGGATATTCATGGGATGATCCAGAATTAGTCCTGCCTATTCCAAAACGTGAAATAGACGCAACTAAAGGTAGTCTAACACAAAATGAAGGCTACTATTAATCAGGTATAACTTTACTTATCAACCCGCCGCTTTATACGATCCGGCGGGTTTTTTTCTTTAGAATCTCTCCTGTCGGTAGTTTTTCTTATTTTTCAACATCAATTATTAAAACTGAAATGAATAAAAGGATAAGTGCTGCTTTACTGTTTTTGCTAATGGCAATTGGCGTTAAGGCACAAACAATACAATCTCCAGATGAGTTCTTAGGATATCCGCTGGGCTCTCGTTTTACCCCACATTATAAGGTATTAGCCTATTTCGATTATGTTTCGAAGAACTCTGCAATGGTAAAACTTCAAAAATATGGTGAAACCTATGAACATCGTCCATTAGAAGTAGCCATTGTTGCTTCAAATGAGAATAGTTCTAAAATTGAAGAGATCAGGAATAACAACTTGAAGCTTGCCGGTGTCCAGGAGGGTGAGCCTTCTAATTCGCAGCCAGTTATTGTTTGGCTGAGCTATAATGTACATGGTAACGAGGCGGTATCAACCGAAACCTCAATGAAGGTTTTGTTTGAATTGGTAAATCCGTCAAATGCAAAAACTAAGCAATGGTTAAAAAATACCATTGTAATTATGGATCCATGTTTAAATCCTGATGGAAGAGAGCGTTACGTTAATTTTTATACTGAACGGGTGGGTAAAAATCCTAATATGAACCTTGCCACTCGTGAGCATCAGGAACCTTGGCCAGGTGGTCGTCCCAATCATTATTTATTTGATTTGAATCGCGATTGGGCTTGGCAAACGCAGCAGGAAACCCAATATCGCATGGCCTTGTATAATAAATGGTTGCCGCAGGTTCACGTTGATTTTCATGAAATGGGAATAAATGAGCCATATTTCTTTGCTCCAGCAGCTGCGCCATATCATGAAGCTCTTACTCAGTGGCAGCGTGATTTCCAGGTTCAAATTGGTAAAAATAACGCTATGTATTTCGATCAGAATAATTGGTTGTATTTCACCAAAGAGGTTTTTGACCTGTTTTATCCAAGTTATGGTGATACTTATCCTATGTTTAATGGTGCTATTGGGATGACCTTTGAGCAAGGAGGCTCTGGACGGGCTGGCTTAGGAGTTATTACCCGTGAAGGTGATACCTTGACATTGAAGAATAGGATTGACCATCACTTTACAACCAGTTTATCCACCATTGAGGTTGCCTCTACCAATGCCGATAAGGCAGTAAAAGAGTTTAAAAACTACTTTGCTTCAGCTAAAACAAGTCCGAAAGGCCAATATAAATCATACATTATTAAAGGGGCCAATTCGGCAAAAATCAATGATTTTGCAAAACTCCTTGATAAAAATGGGATCGAATATGGTTACGGGTCATCGGTAAAATCAGCATCGGGTTTTAATTACATAACTGGCAAGGTTGAAACTTTTTCCATTGATAAAACGGATTTGGTTATTAATACTTATCAACCTAAATCAGTATTCATTAATGTATTGTTTGATGCAAAGCCTAAGCTCGCCGATTCAATCACTTATGATTTAACATCATGGGCATTACCTTACTCTTGGGGTTTAAATGCCTATGCTTCTGCAGCCCTCTTGAAGCCAGCAGTTGCAAAGCTGCCAATAGAGAGTGCCATAGGTATAACGGTTCAGCCTGTTGCTTATTTATGCGAATGGAACAGTGTTGCTTCGGCAAGATTCCTTTCGGCGTTATTGCAAGATAAAGTATCGGTTCGTTTTGCTGAAACTGCTTTTGAGTTAAATGGAAAAAGCTATGCTCCGGGGACTTTAATTATAACCCGTGCCGGCAATCAGTTGGTAGGTAATAGTTTTGATAAGCTTGTTAAATCGGCAGCGCAGACCACTGGTGTACAAATTGATATGACGTTAACAGGCTTTGTTAGTAAAGGCGCTGACTTTGGTTCTTCGTCTGTTCATATGATTAAGGCTCCTAAAGTGGCTGTTTTAATGGGTGATGATGTTTCGGAGAATGCGTTTGGTGAAGTTTGGCATTTCTTTGAACAACAGTTGAACTACCCCGTTGATGTGGTTCAGGCTGATCGATTCGATCGACTCAAACTCACTGATTATGATGTATTGATATTGCCTAATGGGACATATTCGATACTATCTTCTGATAGAGACCTTTCAAAACTGCGCGACTGGGCGAGAGGTGGAGGAAGAGTTATTGCTATGGAAAATGCTGTAGCGCAATTGGCAGGTAAGGCCGGGTTTAGTTTGAAACAAAAAACGGAGGATACCGATACCAATTCAGCAGAAAAAGGAAATATGATAACTTATAGCAGTCGTTCGAGAAATGATTTGTCAGAAAACAGTATAGGAAGTATTTATAAAATTAAGATGGATAATACACATCCACTTGGTTTTGGATATACCGACACTTATTTTTCCCTTCGGCAGGATATAAACACTTATCAACTTTTACCTAAAGGCAACTGGAATGTAGGTGTTATTGGCGACAATGGACTTGTAAGTGGTTTTGTTGGTTATAAAGCAAAATCGAAATTAAAAAACACGCTGATTTTCGGTGTTGAAGAAGTAGGTGCCGGTCAATTCATTTATATGGCTGATAATCCAATATTCCGAAGTTTTTGGGAGAGTGGTAAAGTATTGTTTAGCAATGCTGTTTTTCTGGTGGGACAAGAATAAAGGAACTGCTTAAAAGAAAAGGGGCTCGCCACAAGCCCCTTTTTATTTAGTATATGAAGAGAGAAGTTTACTTTTCAATCCGTTTGAAACTATCGACAACGGTATTGTTTAAATCAGTATCTGTGTAATGCAGACCAATTTCATAGGTTAGTCTTTCAGGGATAGCATTGTATGCAATATCTACCTGTGCTAAAATTCTGAAGTAACCATTCCCCAGATTTGTTAGTGTCATTTTGTCTATTGGAACCCAAAGTTTAGTTGTAAACGGTTTTAGTTTTTCAATGGTATATTTTTGTGCAATTGCTTTTGCATTTTTTTCTGCTGATTGCGTGTAACTTGATGGATTAATATGTTGCGATTTTGAAACATAGAGTCCAAATACGCTAAACATTAGTAGGTAAGAGAGTTTATAAACAAGATAGGTTTTCATATGATGCTTGGTTTTTTGTGTTGATTAAGTTTTTTTCGTATTCCTCATTATTTTTATGTTCTCTGCTTATGACGCTTTGTTCCTTTATGATGTTGCACTTGATTGTTAATTTTTATGGCCGAAGAGCGAACAAGTAAACTCATTCGGCCATTGATATATTAAGATGAACGTTTTTTAATAGTTAGAATTCTTCACCACTTGATTTATAAGTGCGTTCAATTCTCCAGCTTTCTTTGTTGTACGGATCTCGGGCGTCTTTTTTCTTGCGGATAATAATTTCGTACGGTTCAGATTTTACATCATTTCCATCTTTAATAGTTACTTGGGTAGAAATCTTGTAATCACCATTATCTTCCTGATCTATATTTTGATTATTAGAATCGATTGTAATGTTTGCGTTTAAACTGCTGAGTTTGATGTTTATCTCTTCGCGGGCAATTTTTTTCAAAAGGCCATCAAGGTCTTCCGAACGACTAAAAGCACTTGGGTTAAATCCATTTCTACATTTTACACCAGTTTCGGTAACCAACCATGATTGCGAAGATTTGTTGTCGGAGTCATTATCCTCACATTCGTAATAATAAGGGTCTCTCATTATGGAGTTCATTTGCTCGTCAACAATAACCTTACTGTTTACAGGTAATTGCAAAATCAATTCTACCTCCTGCACACGCCATAATCCATTATTTTTTAATTCATAATGACGGTTGAAAGTCATCGTAGAGTCTTTTTGAATAAAGTTGTACAGGATATTTTGAGCATTTTCAATCGCATTGTCAAAGTTTTTACCTTTTGACTTGTAGATTTTTATCAAATGAGCTTTGGTGTCAGGACTTTTTTCAATTCTTAGATTTACTTCATCCATATCAAAATCATCACTATAATGGGTAATAGATTTGCCACTTTTAATAGTGATATTATAACGTAAGCTGTCTGAATGAGTTAACCATTTCTTGTCATCGGCATATAAATACCAGGTATTGTTTTTTACAGGGGCTAAGTCTATTGACTGGCGAATTGTTGCTTCTTCCTTAAAGCTCGCGGCAGAGCGGCCAGCATACAGGGCAAAAACAAAAAGAGAGACAACCCAAGCCGCCAACATTGCAAATGCTGCTCCTCTGTTTATAAAGCTTCTGTTAAAGATGATTTTTATTCCCAACCAGATAATGAACAAGGCCGGAACCATTACCAATACAAATAATGAAAGTAACAGAGGCACACGGAAGGTGGGGTCAACAAAGTTTAAAGGCGGGAAATTTTTTAACCCAAATGATTCGGAAAAAACAATGGCAGTTGAGCCTGTGAAAATAGCCAACAGCGCTGCTACGGCTGCCATTATTATAATCACAGCAATGAATATAACGAAGGTTTTTAAGGCCACTTTTAAGATTCTTCCTATCACTTCGAAAAAGCGTTCGAAAAATGTTTTTAGACCCGAATTATGTTGAACCTCATTTAGTTTATCATTTGCTGCCTTTTTTATCGAAGCTAAGGTTGCTGCCTCGCCTTTCATTGCCATTTTATCGGCAACAGTTTTAGCCTCAGGAACAGCTACCCATAAAATGATGTAAATGATCAAGCCAAATCCCCAGGTTAGCGTAAGTAGTGCCCAAATAAGGCGGATCCATGTGGGGTCGATTTCTAAGTAGTTTGCAACACCCGAACAAACACCACCAATTATTTGATTATCACTATCTCTAAATAAACGACGTTTAACTTTCGAATAGTCATCTGCGAAACCTTTAGACGTGGTAGATTGAAATGAAGCAGTTGTTTGTTCTTCAACATCCACTTCAAAATCACTCACTTTTCCCATTTTGGCAATAACCTCTTCAACATCACCTAAAAAGATAACCTGTCTGTTTTCTTTGGTTAGTTTTTCAGTTAGGAGTTCAGCAATACGGTTTTCGATATCTGTAATTATCTCAAAGTTATCCTCTGAAGTAGAAAAGTGTCGCTTAACATCATTTATATATGATTTAAGCACCTCGTAACCATCTTCTTCAATATGAAAAATGATGCCACTTATATTTATGATTATTGTCTTGTTCATTGCAGTAGATTTATTGGTTGTTCAGTTGTTCGTTATTTTCTTCTGAACTCTCCTGATCAGAAGATGATTGATCTATTGTTTTTTCTCCATTATGATTTGAAGTAGCTGCTGAAACCGCATAAACGAGTTCTTGCCAGGTTACATTCAATTGTCCAAGTACCTTTAAGCCGTCCTCTGATAATTTATAATATTTACGCGGCGGTCCCGAAGCCGACTCCACCCAATTATAAACTAACAGTCCGTTATTTTTTAATCTTGTCAATAGAGGATAGAGTGTGCCCTCCACTACTAATAGACGGGCATTACGCAATTCCTCCATAATATCTGAGGCATATATTTCCCCTCGGGAAATTATCGAAAGGATACAATACTCTAGTATTCCTTTCCTCATTTGGGTTTGCGTGTTTTCGATTATCATATTACAAAGATATATGCTTTTAATAATACCATGCAATACATAGTACTAAATGTAACACGTGTTTTACATTGAATCAATTTTGCGAGGCGAACCAAAAGCTTTAATGAATTGTTAAATTGATAATAGATATTACGTATGAGTGTTAAAATGGTATTTTTAACATTAAAAGAATATCAATTTGCTAGACTATGGTTTAATGTGCAAATCATTGATTATGTATTTATTAATACGATTAAATATTTAAAGATCGATTAATATATTTTAAAACTATCGGGTTTTTTAGTGCCAATATTCTAATAATTTATATTTATTGAACAGATACTTCATAGTAAAGCATTTGTATTTTTCGAATAATGTAAAATTTTAATAATCAGAATTTTATGTTAAATTAGGTATATCTAAATGCTCTTTATATGAAAAAGTATCTACACATTTTGCTGTTGCTACTCTTTATGGGAATTTCAGCCACAGCTTTCTCACAACAACGCACTATTAAAGGGACTGTCACCTCGGCTGACGACAAGCAGCCCATCCCTTCGGTAACGGTTATGATTAAGGGAACCAGCACGGCTACTCAAACAGATTTGGATGGCAAGTACAGTATCAAAGCTGCCGAAGGGGCAACGCTGGTATTCTCTTACATAGGCTATTTATCACGAGAGATAAAACTTGGTTCTGGCGATGTTGTAAACGTAACTCTTTCACTTGACTCTCGTCAATTAGGAGAGGTGGTGGTAACTGCACTTGGTATTTCAAAAGAAAAGAAAACCTTGGGCTATACTGCCACCGAATTAAAGGGAGATCAGGTCTCAACAGTTAAAGAAAGTAACATTGCTAATGCCTTATCTGGCAAAGTAGCAGGTGTTGTTGTAACCCCATCTTCTAGTGGACCTGGTAGCGCTTCTCGTATTGTTATTCGGGGAAATCGCTCGCTAAGTCAAAATAGCCAGCCATTATATGTGGTTGATGGTGTTCCAATTGATAATTCAGACAATGGGAACGTAGGTGTTAAGCCTGGTGATGCAACCCAACAATATGACAGGTTAGATTATGGTAATGGTATCGGCGATATTAACCCGGACGATATCGAATCAATGTCGGTGTTAAAAGGGCCAAATGCAGCAGCATTATATGGCTCAAGAGCGAATAATGGGGTAATTATAATCACCACCAAGAAAGGACGGGCAGGTAAAGGTGTTGGGGTAACATTCACATCCAGCACTACCATCGAAGATCCTTTAGTACTGCCTGAATATCAAAATCAATACGGACAGGGTGCATTAGGCAAAGCTCCAACCGATATGACCGCCTTACTAAGTACTCCTGGATCGTGGGGAGCAAAGCTCGACGGTTCACAACAGTTATATTATAACGGAACCCAAAAAGCATATTCTGCCCAACCTAATAACGTAAAGGATTATTTTAAAACAGGCCAAACCTATGCTAATACGTTAGCCCTTGAAAGCGGAAATGAAAATCTAACGTTCAGGTTCTCTTACTCAAACTTTTATAGTAAAGGAATGTTGCCTAACAGCGACCTGCTGAAAAACACGTTTAACCTACGGGGGACAGCCAAGTTTGGCAAACGAATATCGGTAGACGCCAAAATCACTTATTTTACGCAAGATGCCGATCACAGGCCATATATGGGGGATAACTACGATAACCCCACACTGCAACTATTACAGATGCCACGAAATGTTGCAAACAGTGATATTCAAACCTATAAAAATGCCGACGGAACTTTAAGCTCATGGGGAAGTACTATACAAAACCCATATTGGACTCAGTATGCGAACACCAATGGCGATACTCGCCGCCGTCTTACAGGCATGATAAGTGGTAGCTATCAATTTACGGATTGGTTTACAGCACAAGTACGCTTTGGTTCTGATTACTTAAATCAGACCATCAATCAGACTTTTCCTTATTACCACGTGCTTTATACGAAGGGACGGGTAACAGAACGTACACCTCAAACACTTGAATCTAATTTTGATGCACTTTTAATGTTTAAGAAGAATATTGCCAGTAATATTACATTTAATGGTAGTCTTGGGGGTAACATGTTACACCAGCGCTTTGAAGATGTGGGTTATATAGGCGATTCATTCAAGGTGCCTGATTTGGAAACTATTGGTAATACAGCAACTCAGCAGGTCACCTATAATTTTAGCGAGAAAAGAGTAAACTCAGTTTATGCATCCGCAGAGTTTGGTTATAACAATTACCTTTTCCTTAGTGTAACGGGTCGAAACGACTGGTCGTCCTCATTGCCAAGTAATAACCGTTCCTATTTTTATCCATCAGTAAGTGCCTCTTGGGTATTTAGTGAAATGTTTCAGCTTTCTCCTTCAACAATTTCATTCGGAAAACTTCGCCTATCATATGCAAAGGTAGGTTCTGATGTAATTCCTTATCAAACACTTAGCTTATACAGTATTGATCCAAGGCTTTATAATGGCTCACCCAGAAGCTATGTGCCTCAAGTAAAACCAAATGAAAATTTAAAACCCGAGACCACTAATTCTTTTGAGATAGGCGCCGAGTTAAGATTCTTAAATAATCGCTTGTATACCGATTTTTCTTACTACAACACAAAATCTAAAGATCAGATCGTTTCACTCCCTGTTCCTCAGTCAACAGGCTATACCCAACAATGGGCCAATGCCGGCGAACTTACTAATAAAGGAGTTGAAGTATTAGTAGGTGGTATACCGGTAAAGACCAAGGACTTCACTTGGGACGCCAGTTTGAACTTTGCACATAATGAAAATACATTAAATTCTTTATTACCAGGCTTTCCTACCTACCTATTAGGAGATTTAGATCAAACTCCAACAGTTAAAATTGCCGCCACAGTTGGCGGAGGTTACGGGGATATTTATGGAAACACTTATTTGAAAGATTCACAAGGCAGATTGGTTTTAGATGCAAATGGTATTCCATTATCGTCATCTAGTCCTGTTATACTTGGCAACTATCAACCTAAATGGACCGCCGGATTTACCAATACCTTAACTTATAAAAATCTGGCTTTCTCATTTTTGATTGATGCCAGAGTTGGTGGTCAATTGTACTCGTATACTGATCAATATTTAACCTCATTGGGTGTTTCGCTCGAATCACTTGAAGGTCGTGAAGGAGGGGTGCCGGTTTCGGGAGTTAATGAGGCCGGCAATGTTGTTAACACCAACGTTGAAGCTTCTTCGTATTATAACACACGAAACGCACGTATTGCCGAGCAATATATCTATAGTGCAACTAACGTTCGACTTCGTGAAGCATCACTTCAATATAGAGTGCCAATAAAGAATCAGTTTTTCAGAAGTTTTACGGTAGGCTTGGTAGGGCGAAACTTGTTTTTCATCTCAAAGAAAACTAAAAACATTGACCCCGAATCGAGTTATAGTGTGAGCAACTCTCAAGGTATATCTTTCTTCAATATGCCTTCTTCTCGCAGTTTTGGTTTAAATCTAAATGTTAGCTTTTAACAATTCGAGTTATGAAAACGTCATTAATTAATAAACTTATAGTTAGTATCGGGTTAATCGCTTTGGTGTTATCAGGAGGATGTACCAAAAAATTCGATGAAATTAATACCAACCCGACACAGGCGACACCTGAAAGTGTTGATCCAACTTTTTTTGTTCCAACTATTCAGCGTTATACCTTCTCTCCTGACAGAGAGGTTTGGTGGCGCGCTCAATTGATCCATGCTGATCGGTTTGCAGATCACTTTAGATTTGGAGCTGCTGGTTCTTGGTGGGACGATGGTTTAAGCTATGAGTATAGCCCTGATTATACCGATTGGTACTGGCGCGATTATTATACCCGTATTCCTGCCAGTATTGTAGAACTTTTGAAAACCACACGACCTGAGGGATCTAAGCCCAATAAGAATGTTTATGCGGTTGGTTTGATTTTGAAAGCTATGTATTATCAGATGTTGACAGATTCTTTTGGCGACATACCTTATTCTCAGGTTGCAGATGGCAAAACTTTATCACCACAGTATGATGCACAACTCGATATTTATAAACAATCGATTACTGATTTGGGTGACGCGATTACATTAATAGGTGATGCAACAATAGAGAATGCATTTGTCAAGGTAAGTACTGATTTATTTTACAATGGAGATATGCAGAAATGGAAAAAGTTGGCAAACTCTATGCGGTTGCGTATGGGTATGCGGGCTTTAGGAGCACAGGGGGCTGATTTTGCTGCAACGGCAGTTATTGCAAGTTTAGGTCAGCCTTTAATGACAGCGATAACAGAAACAGCTAAAGTTGATAAGGATCCGGCTCAAACCGGTTATTTGGATGATGGTTATAATAATATATGGTGGGTATTTGGAGGTGAGGGATCAAAATGGAAATTAAGTCAATCATTAATTCACATACTTTCATCAACAAACGACCCTCGTTTAGCAAAATATGCAAAACCCATTGCAGGAGGTGCTATAACCTATCCAAAGACAACGGACGCTGAATATCTTGCTTTTATTGAGAATTTATTGAATACAGAAAAAGTTCCTTTTACAAAGTCAACTACTGCAAACGATATTGTTTATACAATTGCAGCAAATACTTATTACTTAGGTCAACCTGCACGGATGAATGATAAAATAAAATCATTGTTGGTCTATAACCTATTTTCTGATCCATCTGATTATGTTATTGGAAACGACTATACACAACGTAGCACGCCAATGATGCCAGGTTGGGCGTATAGTGCATCAGAAGCACAGTTCTATAAAGCATTAGCAATATTAAAAGGTGTAGGTAGCGGCAATGCTGAACAAGCCTATCAGGATGGAATAAGATTAGCTATGGAACAATTCAGCGTTACTGCAGGGGATATTGCAACTTTTATGGGAACCAATGCCGCCAAGTTAAATGGAAGTGCAGAAGAGAACTATGAAAAGGTAGCCACTCAGCTTTGGGTTTCGCTTTACGGTCATGGATTTGAAGCATGGGCTGTGGCCCGTAAAACCGGTTATCCTAAATCAGTAACGCAAGACATTCCGAATAATACTAAAATATACGCTATTACATCGTTAGGCGTAGGATATCCTCAACGAATGCAATATTCAACAAATGAAACGCAGCTGAATCAAACTAATGTAGCAGCGGCTATAAGCAGACAGGGGCCTGATAAAGAATCAACAAAGATTTGGTGGGCTAAATAAATTTTCTGACAATTATAAAAAAGGGCTGGTTTGAAAAAACCAGCCCTTTTTGTTTGAGGTTCAGCATTAGCCGAATGAATAAGTAGTAAGAAAAGCGAAATAATTGTATACGCAAGTTGGAAACTGCTGTAAATCCAACGTTTATTAGCATTAAGTAACGCTGTTAAACACCAATAAAACAGCAAATTGTGTTGTAAAAAGCTTAATTGAAATAGTGTAAATGTTACACATTATTTTAGATGGATTATACTGCTATTTCTTGTAAAAGAAAGAGTTAAGCAAGAGGAGGTTTAACAAAATATTTAAGTGGAATGTTAACATTTGTAAAAATTTTAATTTTTTTTTGTTGTTTATAAAAAAAATATAATTTTACGAGTATTAAATATTTCCAATCGTATGAAACAATTGTTACTTAAACTTATGTCTCTATTGTTGTTTATAACAACAGTAGCGTCAGCCCAGAATCGTACCATCTCCGGTACGGTAACCTCGGCCGAAGACAACCAGCCGATGCCTTCGGTTACTGTTATGGTAAAAGGCACTACGACTGCTACGCAAACAGATGTTGATGGTAAGTATTCCATCTCAGCAGCAACTGGCAGTACATTAGTGTTTTCGTTTGTAGGTTATACCTCAAAAGAGGTAAAGCTTAGTCAGCAAGCCACTGTTAATATTGCAATGGTTTCTAATGCCAAAGAATTAGGTGAAGTAGTTGTAACTGCTTTAGGGATTAAAAAGGAAAGAAAAGCCTTAGGTTATTCAGTGTCTGAAGTTAAAGGCAGTGAACTTACTCAGGCAAGAGAAAACAATGTTGTTAACTCCTTAGTGGGTAAAGTTGCTGGATTAAATGTTGCCTCAACCGCTGGTGGTGCAGGATCTTCGTCAAGTGTAACCATTCGTGGTGCGTCAAGCTTAGGTCAATCGAATCAGCCACTATATGTTATCAACGGTGTTCCAATGGAGAGTCAGCCAAATGCTAATCCGGGTGGCAGATGGGATAATGCTCCAGATCTTGGTGATGCCATTAGTAACATCAATCCTGATGATATTGAGTCTATTTCAGTTCTTAAAGGAGCGGCGGCTTCTGCTTTATATGGCTACAGAGCTAAAGCAGGTGTAATATTAATTACCACTAAAGGCGCAAAAAGTTCAGGCATTGAGTTTAATTCAAATTACGTTGCTGAACAAATTATGGATCCTTCAGATTGGCAATACGTTTATGGACAAGGTGCCAACAATATTAAACCTACATCACAAGTGGGTGCAGCACAAGTTGGTCAGTCTAGCTGGGGCGCTAAGTTAGATGGATCTAATGTTGTTCAGTTTGATGGAGAATCAAGACCTTATTCTGCTCAGAAAAATAATCTGGAGAATTTTTACAGAACAGGCGGAAGCTGGACGAATTCATTGGCTTTAAGCAAAAGCTTTGAAGGCGGTGCTGTACGCTTTTCTGCAAGTAATCTAACCAATAACTCGGTTGTTCCTAACTCAGGTCAAAAAAGAAATACGTTTAACTTAACGGGTAGTTTTAGTCCATTAAAGAATTTAACTTTAGATGCCCGTGCAAACTATATTTTAGATAAAGTTAATAATCGTCCGTTTTTATCAGATGGAGCTGGTAATGCTAACTATAACGTTATGTTCTTGCCAACCAGTTTAGATGTTAAAACTTTGTCTAAAACAGTAAATGAAGATGGTAGCGAGCTTGTTTATAACACCAATAATCCATGGGCTACCAACCCTTATTTTGCAACCTCTAAATTTGTTAATAATACAAGCAGAAATCGCTTAATGTCTTCATTAAGTGCGCGATATGAGCTAAAAAATGGCTTTTTCGTACAAGGTCGTGCAGGCCGTGATGCTTATGAAGACCGTTATACAGCCGTTGTTCCTTCAGGTACTGCTTATAGAGCTACTGGTTCTATTTCAGAAACAGACCAAAAATTCAATGATTTGAATGTTGACGGATTAGTTGGTAAATCATTTAAAGCAATATCTGATTTAACTATTACCCCTAATTTGGGTGCTTCTTATAGAAGAACCAAATCAGAGTCGTTTATTAACAGTGGAAATGATTTTGCAGTGTTTGGTGTGAATACCATTTTAAATGCAAAAAATAAAGCCACAAACTACATTGTAAGTGACCAAGAAGTTCAATCGGTTTATGGAACTTTAGAGTTGGCTTATAAAAACTACTTATATTTAACTGCCTCAGGACGTAATGACTGGTTCTCCACTCTTGCAGCTAAAGGAATAGACAATAAACTAGATATTTTTTATCCTTCAGTAAGTGGTTCATTTGTATTCTCAGAAGTTTGGCAACCATCTATATTGAGCTTTGGTAAGATCAGGGCTGGATATGCTCAGGTAGGTCAGGCAACTAATCCTTATTTAACTTCATTAAGCTATAATTTTGGCTCTACTACCTTAAATGGATTGCCATTGGGAACTATTACAAATACAAGCGTTCCTAATGCAAGTCTTGTAGCTTCGAAAGCAACTGAGATTGAAATTGGTACGGAATTAAAATTCTTGCAAAATCGTTTAGGCTTAGATTTATCTTGGTATAAAAAGAAATCTGAAAATGAAATCTTACCTAGTCCTTCATCAATTACTTCAGGTTATCAAGGTGCGGTGTTAAATACTGGTGAATTGGAAAACACAGGCTTTGAAGCATTAATTACAGGTGTTCCTGTTTCAACTAAAATGTTCACTTGGGCTACTTCATTAAACGGTGCAATCAATAATAATAAGGTTATTTCTTTAGCAGGAACAGCAACTGAAATGTTAACTGGTACTTCTCGTTCAGGTGTAGGGTTCATTGAAAACATCGTTGGTAAGCCAGCAGCTCAGGTAATGGCTTATGATTATAAATATGATGCCAATGGTAACATTGTTTATGCAGCCAATGGTGTGCCTGAAAAAGGAAATTTAACCTCTTTTGGGTCTGCATTTCATAAATGGACAGCAGGTTGGAATAACGAATTTACATTCGACAAAGTAACTCTTTCAGTTTTGGTTGATGGAAAATTCGGCGGTAAAATTTTCTCGGCAACTGATTACTATGGTTATCAGTTTGGTTTACATAAAGGCACTTTGGTTAACCGCGAAGGTACTTTCGGTTCGGGTGCTAATAAGATTGATGCGGCTACTTATTACAGCCAGTTTGCAAATAATGTGTCTAAAGATTTTGTTCAGGATGCAAGCTTTATTAAGCTAAGACAAATTTCTTTGGGCTATACTTTCTCTAACAAAGTCTTCCACAATGTTATTCAAGGTGCAACTGTAAGCTTCGTAGCTCGTAACTTATTTACCTTAATGAAAAGAACTGACAACATTGACCCTGAAGCAAACTACACAGCAAATGCTCCTGGTTTAGAATTGGGTGGTGTTCCTCCTGTTCGCACTTTTGGTTTAAACCTAAATGTTAAATTTTAATTAAGGATTTCTAAACCGTAAATCATTAAGAAGATGAAAATGAAATTTATTAAATACTCTAGTTTTTGTGTTGCTGCTTTGCTTTTGAGCAGTGGTTGTACAAAAAATTTCGAAGATATAAATACTAACCCTGCGTCGTATAATCAGGCTAATTTTAATCCAAACTATATTTTAACAAATGCACAGTTGGGTTATACAGGAAGCTCTGATTTTGCCTATGATACTTGGAGAGCTAACTTAATCTACGCATCAACAATGATGCAAGGTTTTTCAAGTGTAATGGGTTACTGGGCTGGAGATAAGTATGCCTTGAATCCAGATTATACTGCGGCTTACTGGATGAATGATAATGGTGCAGTAGGAGCATATCCGGAGCAAGTAAAATTTGTTGTTGATTTAGTTCAATCAACGGCAGGTAAACCTCAGTATAACAATATTCATCAGGTTGGACGCATAATGAAAGCATTGATCATGGAGCGTATTACCGATTTGTATGGTGATGTTCCTTACTTTGATGCAGGTATGGGTTATTACAATGGTAATTTTACTCCTAAGTATGATGCACAAAGTTTAATTTATGCCGACATGCTGAAGGAAGTTGAGGAAGCCGTTGCTGCGTTGAATGTAGATGGTGGAGACAAGATTACCGGTGATGCTATTTATAATGGAGATATTAACAAATGGAAACGATTTGGTAATACCTTGATTTTACGTATGGCCATGCGTTTGGTTAAAGTTGATGAAAACTTAGCTAAATCATACGTTCAGAAGGTTGTTGATAAAACGATGCTGAACAACTTAGACAATGCGTTCCTAAAAGGAGATGTAGCAGGTGCTAGAACCACTCAGAATCGTAACAGCCAAATCTTGTTGGGAGATGGTGGTCCAGAGTCATACTATGTAAAATGGTCAGATACTTTCATTAATAAATTAAAAGCTTCAAGTGATCCTCGTCTGTCTAAGGTGGCCGTAACTCAAATTTATTTATCTGAAGGGGATAAAAATCAAAACTCATCTTATAAAACGGACCCGTCGGCGCAAAAAGGCATGCCAAATGGTAAAGACTTGAGTGGAATTGCGGGCCGCGATATTCGTCAAGATGCTTCTTTTACAGATTTTGCTGATTATTCATCTCCAAATCCTGCGATGATCAAAAGAGATGGTAATACCTTTATTCTTACTTATGCTGAATCGGAATTGTTATTGGCTGAGGCTGCTCAAAGATGGGGAATTGGAGGAACTGCTTCCGAGCATTATAATAAGGGCGTTAAAGCAGCAATGACCTTCTTGACTCAATATGATGCATCTATTGCAATTTCGGAAGCCACAGCTGATGCTTACTTAGCTAGTAATCCTTATGTGGCGGCTAATGGATTGGAACAAATCAATACCCAGTATTGGATACACACCAATACAATGCTTGACTTTTATGAGTCTTGGTCTAACTGGAGAAGAAGTGGCTTTCCGGTGTTAACTCCTGTGGTGCATCCAACAGGTGTTACAAGCGGAGCTATTCCACGTCGCTTCCCATATCCTGCATATGAAGAAACAACCAATGCAGCTAACTATCGTGCAGCTTCTGCAGCAGTACCTGGCGGTGATAAACTAACAGGTAAAGTATGGTGGGATAAATAGTTGATGGAGCTTAATTTTAATCAATAATAAAAAAGAGGCTGTCTCAAAAGGGGCAGCCTTTTTAGTTGCCGAGAATTGACTGTATATTTTTTTGATTGAGAATTTCAGGCTGAAACGGTTGGTTGAATCGTCAAGGCCTTTAGCTTAAGGACTAGGCG
>NZ_JAMWYS010000055.1 GCF_023914155.1 Solitalea agri
GAGCGATTGTCTTAGTGTACTTTTGCTTCCTTTCTCATTTTAAATCTAACAATAACAAATCTAAAGGAGCGAAGTCGAAGGGTCGAACAAATAACTTTCGGATTGCAAATCCGAAAGAGCGGGATTGGAACGGCCTCCATGAGCAAGCCTTCGACTACGCTCAGGCTGACAACAGTGTTGCCCTGAGCGTAGTCAAAGCGTGAGCAGTCAGTCCGAGCGTAGTCGAGGACCTAAGGGGATAATAAGGATCGGTATTTGTATATCAGGAATAAGGGATATTGTACTATTGTTTAATTTTTACTTCTATTAGTTACATCTAGCTAATTCATTTAATTATGAAAAAGGTCATTCTTCTACTATTAATCTTTGTTTTTGTTGGCAAAAAAGGGAATGCTCAAATGAGCGAGCATAAACTTTCGTTAGGTGTTAACATCGGTTATTCAAAAGCATTTATGGATACTCAACAAAGTGATGTTAATTTATCCTTTGGGGGAAGCGCTGACATGTATATTTCTCCATACATTTTTCTTTCAGGAAATTTCCACCATGGTAAATTTTCACAGTTAAACCCTGATAAATATGGACGCGGATTTAGCACTGTTTTTAATCAATTAAATGCCAGTGTAAACCTGAAAAGCGGCATGTTTTTTAAACCTGATTTTCGTTCGGCTTATTTACCCTGGTACCATGTGTATGTAGGAGTAGGAGTAGGGGCTGTAATTACGCAAATGAATGAAGCCAATTTAGCAGCCCCAGATGCTAATCAGCTAATTGGTGGAGTGCGGCTAAATCAACAGGCTTTCGTCCTGCCTATAAATGTTGGTGTGAACTTTAATATTCTTGGTTTTAATTATGATACTCCCTTTTCTATTAATTTAAATTATCAGCATAATTTAAGTTTTAATGATAATCTGGATGGTTACAATCCAACCTTTGATAATAAGTATAAGGATGCTTTTGGAGTTGCAACCATAGGGTTCAGGTATAACTTCCTGCAACGCGCATTCGTTGCTAAAAATAAACCGGTTAACCCGGCACCTCAGCAGGCACAATATGTTTGGCCTAATCGTCAAACAGAAAAGCGCGATACCATTAGAATAGTGCATATGTATTTACCTGAATGGACCTCAACAGTGGATACTGTTAAAAGGTAACCCCCATCAGTTCGAGCACGTCACCCTGAGCGGAGTCGAAGGGCCCTATTAATAAATTCGGATTGCAAATCCGAAAGAGCTTTTTTGTTGAAGGTTAAGTGGTATCGGTGCTGTTTTACATCCCCCTTACTCCCCCTTCAAAGGGGGAGTCCTTCTTCGGGAGATTTATGACAAGAAAGGTGAATCCAGTACTTTCTTAAATTATCCTTCAAAGTAGCATCGTGTAATGTGAACTTAGAACCCCCAATAGCGCTGTCTTAAACTCCCCCTTTGAAGGGGGAGTTCTTCTTCGGGAGATTTGTGACAAGAAAGGTGAATCCAGAACTTTCTTAAATTATCCTTCAAAGTAGCATCGTGTAATGTGAACTTAGAACCCCCAATAGCGCTGTCTTAAACTCCCCCTTCAAAGGGGGGGCCTTCTTCGGGAGATTTGTGACAAGAAAGGTGAATCCAGTACTTTCTTAAATTATCCTTCAAAGTAGCATCGTGTAATGTGAACTTAGAACCCCAATAGCGCTGTCTTAAGAGGCTGTCTCAAAAGGACGGCCTCTTTCTATTTTCAGGGGTTATCAACAAGTTAAAGCAGGATTTGTTG
>NZ_JAMWYS010000010.1 GCF_023914155.1 Solitalea agri
ACTGATGAATCAGCCTTAGGCGTAACGTATCAGTGGTACAATGGCGCCACAGCCATTCCATCGGCAACCTCTAACAGTTATACAGCAACGACTACCGGTCAGTATAAAGTAGTGGCAAGCTACCCTGCAGCAGCAGGTGGTTGTTCGGCTACTTCGGCTACGGTGAACGTAACGGTGAATCCATTGCCAACGGTAACGGTAGCACCGGCAGGTCCAATTGCAGGTTGTGCGGGTGATGTGATCGTATTAACGGCCACTTCACAGGCAGGCATGAATTACCAGTGGTACAACGGAGCCACAGCGGTA
Organism: Solitalea agri; assembly: GCF_023914155.1. GTDB lineage: Bacteria > Bacteroidota > Bacteroidia > Sphingobacteriales > Sphingobacteriaceae > Solitalea > Solitalea agri. The sequence continues at coordinate 307 of NZ_JAMWYS010000010.1, forward strand.
GGAACTAACACCAATACGTACAGCGCAACTATCAGTGGTAACTACTCGGTAGTGGTGACTAACCCAACCACCACTTGTTCGGCACCATCGAACGTGGTAGCGGTAACGATCACTCCGATTCCGGATGTGACCTTGAATGCAGCGGGTCCATATGTATTCTGTCAGGGCGGATCACAGGTGATCTCGGTACCGGCGCAGGCAGGAGCGAGCTACCAGTGGTACAACGGAGCTACTCCGGTAGGTACTAACTCGAACAGCTTTACGGCGACCACCAGTGGAACCTATACAGTAGTGGTAACCTTTACGGCTACTACCTGTAAAGCCACTTCGGCAGCGGTAAGTGTAACGGTGAATCCATT
>NZ_JAMWYS010000062.1 GCF_023914155.1 Solitalea agri
TATTGAATACTGTCCCTTATTAGAAAAACTTGCTGCACAATCTTCTACAAATTGGTCTGCCAACAAGTCAAATAAACGGATATAGTGCTGTTTATCAACCCATTCGTCCAAACTTGTGAATAATATAACTTGATGGCGGTCTTGCCCGTTGAGATAATGCATTAATCTTCTGTATTTTCCTCAAAATACATACTTATAAACTATAGGTAAAACTTATTTTTACACAGCCTCTGCAACGCGTGCGAAATACTGGCTAGCGTTTAATACCCATTAGCAACCCAAATAAAGCTCGAGCGATCTAATTTGCATGATCTGATTCCAATGAAAATATGTCCTTATTTACTCCTTCGGCAATCTTCTCCTCCACGGTCGGCGAGACCGAATATTCACGATCCCGGTTCAACCGGGATCCAATTCGCCTTCAGTCATACCGCACTGGCCTGAATTGGCCAAGGTTCCTTACGTGAATATTGAATGAATAAGGATATGAAAGTATCTAGCCCTTGGTTAGTCTAACCCGATCTATCGAGAGCTATGAGGCCTACCATCAGAACCGAATAAGATGGTTAGTCCAGTTGAATTAAGAAAGCTGAATAATAGAAGAGCCCAAAAGAATTATCTTTTGGGCCCTCTGGAGTATATTAAAATGAATCTATCGTTTTGGACAGCTTTTACAGGCCTTGCCACGTTTATATTTTTTGCAGCATTTTTTAAAAGCACAACATCCGCCTAAATAAATATTTAAACCTTTTGCTAATTCAGGATCAGTTGGAATAGCTGAGCATGAAAAAATTTCTGTATCTAAAACCTTTATCTCTTGCATCTTATCTAAAAAGCTGGGCAAATATAAAGCAATATTTAGATTGAATACAAATAATATTTAGACAAATTTTAAATAAACTTAAAGGAAAAATTATTACCCACTGTTAAAACTTAAAAGCAAGATTAGTGCTGATAAATGATACATAAATGGTATTTTAGGACGCCAATTTAGATGTAATTAAACCATTGTGGTTTAATTGCTTAACCTAATAAATCAATAAACAATTCAATAATTTCTTATGAACAAAGTGGTTGCTAATGCTGATGAGGCAGTAAAAGACATAACCGATGGTGCTACCCTTATGGTGGGTGGTTTTGGGTTATGTGGTATTCCCGAAAATTCAATCGCAGCTTTGGTTAAAAAACAGGTTAAAAACCTTACATGTATCTCCAATAATGCGGGTGTTGATGATTTCGGTTTGGGTTTATTGCTTCAGCAAAAGCAGATAAAAAAAATGATTTCTTCCTACGTTGGTGAGAATGCAGAGTTTGAGCGTCAATTATTAAGTGGAGAGTTGGAAGTTGAGTTAATTCCTCAAGGAACATTGGCTACGCGTTGTATGGCAGCTGGATATGGTATGCCTGCTATTTTCACTCCTGCTGGTGTAGGTACAGAAGTGGCCATAGGTAAAGAGGTTCGCAACTTTAACGGTAAAGACTATTTGATGGAGTATGCCTTTGATGCAGATTTTGCCATTGTAAAAGCCTGGAAAGGTGATAAGCATGGTAATCTGATCTTCCGTTCTACCTCAAGGAACTTTAATCCACTAATGGCTATGGGTGGTAAAATCACCATTGCTGAAGTGGAAGAACTCGTTCAGCCGGGAGAGTTAGATCCTGATCAGATTCATACCCCTGGAATTTATGTTCATCGTATCTTCCAAGGGAAAGACTATGAAAAACGTATAGAACAACGAACAGTAAGAGCCAAAGGATAACCTTTTCAATTCCTACTTTTTACTTCGTACTTTTTACTTTAAATGACATGTTAGATAAAAACGGTATAGCTAAACGTATAGCAAAAGAATTAAAAGACGGTTATTATGTGAACCTCGGTATTGGTATTCCCACATTGGTGGCCAATTATATCCCTGAAGGTATTTCGGTAACCTTACAGTCAGAAAACGGATTGTTGGGTATGGGACCTTTTCCTTTTGAAGGTGAAGAAGACCCTGATCTAATTAACGCGGGTAAACAAACCATTACTACTTTGCCTGGAAGCTCAATTTTCGACTCTGCTCTTAGCTTTGGAATGATCAGAGCAGGTAAAGTTGATTTAACCATTCTTGGAGCCATGGAAGTGTCTGAGAATGGAGATATCGCAAATTGGAAAATCCCGGGAAAGATGGTGAAAGGAATGGGAGGGGCTATGGACCTGGTTGCTTCTGCAAAGAACATTATTGTAGCCATGCAGCATGTGAATAAGGCTGGTGAATCCAAACTCTTACCTTCGTGCACCTTACCACTTACTGGTACTAATTGCGTTAAAAAAATAGTGACTGAGCTTGGCGTTTTCGATGTGTTACCTGAAGGCGGTTTTAAACTGCTGGAGCGTGCTCCCGGAATAAGTGTTGAACAAATTAAGAACTCAACAGCAGGAAAACTGATTATTGAAGGAGATATTCCCGAAATGGTTTTATAGTCAACCTGAATAAAAAATCCCGATAGCTTAATGTTATCGGGATTTCTTATTAAATGGAGAACACGTTTACATGTTCTTTTTAATTCTTCGTTCCTCTACTGCACGCCTAAAGCCAATAAAGTCCAATTCTTGCACTTCATTGTTTTCAACAACTAAGTCAGCATTTTCTTTATGAGGTAATAAAAACTCATTATAAGCAGGTACAACATGATTTTCCCATTTATACATGATGTCTTCGTGCGAATACCCACGTTCTTCCTGATCCCTCTTTAATCGTCGTTTTAGTGCCAGTTCTTCATGCGCATCAATAAAAATACGCATATCTAAAAGGTTGTTAATGCCTTCGAAATGAAAGATAAACAAACCCTCAATTACAATAATTGGAGCAGGTTTACATTCCAACATTTTTGGAATTGCGTTAGGATTATTAAAAGTGTATTCTTTTTTAAAAACAGATTCCCCACTGATCAACTTAAAAACATCTTCCTGAAACTTTTCATTGTCAATGGTTCTTGGAAGATCAAAATTATAGAGCTTATTCTCCTCCGGACTCAAATTACCAACCGGAATGTAGTAATCGTCCTGAGAAACTATACAAACATCTTGCGGATCAAAATAATTGAGAATCGAACGCAAAAAATAGGTTTTTCCAGAACCACTCCCCCCGGCTACTCCAATTACAAAAGGTTTACTGGTCATTTCTATTATAAGGCATAAGATAAATCGATACGGAATTTCTGATCACGAACACCCAATAAATTAGCTGCTGATTTAGAAATCACGATCAATACGTTTTTAGTATCAGCACTTTCAGGGAAATTACCTACCACTTTTACGTAAACGCTTTTATTGCTCATTGGATTAGTGATTTTGATGATGGTACCAATAGGAGCGGAGCGATGCAGGGCAACACTTTTTGCCTGGTTCAAATCGTTATCGCTGATCCAGGTGGCCATACCACTTTCATGAACCTCACGACCTGAAACTTTAACTGGTGTGTTTGCCGTTGTTGCCTCCGCAGTAGATTCTGCAGTGTCAGTTTTAGGATCTTCTGTAGTTTCAGTTTTAACTGTAACAGGCTTAGGAACTACTTTCACTTCTTCCTGTTTTTCAATTTTAACAACCTGTTCAGCAGGTTTTGTAGCAGGAAGGGTAGCTGCTGGAATTGCGGCAGAAGCTTTGGTTCCAGGTATTATTTTTAATTTTTGGCCAATTTTAGCGCTATTATCCTTTAGGTTATTCCAGGTTAAAATGTCTTCTACCGAAACGTTATATTTTCTGGAAATAGAAAACATAGTTTCCCCTGTTACCACCGTGTGCTCAATGGCTTTACCTGTACTGGCAACGGCTGCGCTTGTTCCTTTCTTAAGGCTTAAATTCTTCTTATAAACCTTTAGTGTATCTCCAATTCTGATAGGCGCATTATCATTGAAAGTCATCAATTCCGATGGACTAACATGATATTTGCGGCTTATAGAATAGTAATTTTCCTTTGATTCGATGAGATGAAGAATTACCGGCTTTCCTTTATATTCACCAACTCCCAGTGAGTCAACAGTTGACGCTTTGGCGATAGCAACAATGCCTAAAAGCGATAACAATAATATTCCAAGTCTCTTCATAAATGTTAATAATAACGTGCCGCAATTATAAGAAATAAGACACAAATTCTGTTCGATTTTTTATGTACAATAAGTAGTTTTTGTAGACAAAAAACGTGTCAAAACCTTGTTTTTGTACATCAGAACGAAGTATATCTTCAAAAATCAGTTCATTCTCATTGTTGAAAACAAATATCTTGTTTGTAACTAATTGGTTTTCATTGATGTATAGCGAAAGTATCTTTTTATCAGCATACGCAGCACCTTCAATTATATCCGTAAAATCACCTGATTTAAGTGTGCTAGGAAGTTGGTCAGGACTAACAGGCTGTGGAACTTTTATCGCTGTAGTGAAATCCGTTTCCGCATTTGTAGTTTTAGCGGCTGCAATTTCGATTCCTGTAAATTTATCCACCGAAATAAACTTTCGGGGTTCAATACGAGTATGAAAAGCTTTGAATGAATTAGCCTGGGTTTGAGAAAAAGTAAGATTGTAATTTTCCCATAATTGCTTACCCGAGCGGGCATCATAGGCCAATACAGCACTGTGTTCGGGAGATGTATCGGCTACGTAAAGGTGTAACAAAAGTACTCCGTCTGAAATAGTCTCCATACCACAAAACCATGGCTCTTGAAGCTTTAAATTGTCAAATAAAACGTTACCGGATTTTAAGTCGATACAGGAAAATTGGGCACTTTTTGTTTTAGGCTCTCTGATTTCAATAGCAGCAATGTCGTTTTTTTCGTCTATTACTATTTTCCAAATCAGTCCATCAAATACTTTAGAAAAATGAGTATTTAAATTATCTTTAAGTAAGGTCATCTTTGTTTTTAGTAGAAAGCTAAGTTAAGAGAACCGTTTCAAAACTATGATAATTCGTATTTACTTTTTACTCATCCTTTTTTTCTTAATTAGTATCTCTTTATTAGCCCAAACACCGGGTAAGCAAAAAGTTTATCAGTTTAGAATCGGTGAGGAAATAGCGCCGGCTGCCTGGCGTAAAACCAAACAAGCTTATGCAGAAGCCGAGAAGTTAAATGCGAATCTTGTAGTTATCGATATGAATACCTATGGCGGCATGTTAGATATGGCCGATTCTATTAGAACTAAAATCCTCGAATCACCTATTAAAACAGTCGTTTTCATCAATAACAATGCTGCATCAGCGGGGGCATTAATAGCCATTGCTTGTGATAAAATTTACATGCGTAATGCAGCAAGTATTGGGGCAGCAAGTGTGGTAAATCAATCTGGTGAAATAATGCCCGAGAAATACCAGTCATATATGCGTTCATTAATGCGGGCAACAGCCGAAGCTAATGGTCGTGACCCTAAAATTGCTGAAGCCTTTGTTGATTCAAATACTATAATTGAAGGAGTTAAGACGAAAGGAACCGTATTAACTTTTACAACTTCTGAAGCTATTGAACATAAATATTGTGATGGCAAAGCCGAAAGTATTTATGAAGTACTTAAGCAAGAAAATGTTTCAGACTATCAAATTATCAAACAGCAACAGACTTGGGTTGATCATGTGATTGATTTTTTAACCAAGCCTGCTATAAGTGGCGTGTTGATCTTATTAATTATTGCAGGTATCTATTTTGAGTTGCAAGCTCCTGGAATTGGTTTTGCGTTAGGGGTTGCGGTGGTGGCAGCGTTATTGTTTTTCGCACCACTTTATTTGCAAGGTTTAGCTGCTAATTGGGAAATATTGCTTTTTGTAGTTGGAATTCTCCTTTTACTTGCCGAAATTCTAGTTATTCCCGGTTTTGGAGTTGCGGGAATTTTAGGAATCATCTTTATTATTTGCGGACTGACTTTCAGTTTAGTTGCCAATAATAGGTTCGATTTTAGTTTATCTGGAGGAAAACTCATGAGCTCATTTATAATTGTGATAGTTTCAATAATCGGCTCGATAATACTGGCATTAGTATTCGGTAAGAATTTGTTTAACAGCCGATTATTTCAACATGCTATTTTAAAAGATGAGCAAAAAGCTTCAGAAGGGTATATAAGCTCCATTCAAAAGATAAATTTAACAGGACAAACCGGAATTGCACTTACAGATTTGCGTCCGGCTGGTAAAATACTCATTGAAAACGACCGTTATGATGCACTTTCAGATGGAGAGTTCATTATAAAAGGCACAAAAGTTGTCGTAATAAAACACGAAACAATTTCTATTTTTGTAAGGAAAAGCACTTAATTATCATCTGCAATATTTCCTTTCTCATTTTTTAAGCTAAAACTATAAGTGTTTGTTTCTAAAATCAACTTTGATTGAACATGCATACATCCTCAGTAAAATTCAAAAAAGAAGGCAAAAACGATTTCTACCCAATACTTAAGCAACGAGTTAATAGTTATTTTGAACAGAATAACGTAAGTCGCTATGCTAATACCTCTTATTTTTTTAAGATTACTTTATTCATCACGCTGTTTTTCGGCACTTATTTTAATTTGATTTTTCGTGTTCACAGCATTTGGGGGATTTACCTTTCATATGTTACACTAGGTGTGTTGGTAGTACTCATTTTTTTAAATGTTGTGCATGATGCCGCACATGAGGCTGTTTTTAGGAATAAGAAGGCGAATAGGGTATTGGTCCATTTTCTGGAAGTCTTTGGAACTAATAATTATATATGGCGAATGCGTCATTTAGAATCACATCATATTTATCCGAATATGTTTGGGTATGATGTTGATATCAAACAATCGAATTTGGTACGTATAGCAGATAATAGCCCGTATATAAAATTTCATAAGTTTCAGCATTTATATATGCCTTTATTGTACTTCTCGTATACCTTAAACTGGACGCTTGTTCGCGACTTTCGGGATATTTTTGATAAAGAAATGGGACCTAAAAAAGATGTGAGTCATCCATTCTTTCAGGTTTTAGTACTTATTGGAGCTAAGTTGTTTTACTTTTTCTATATGCTGGTACTTCCTTCAATTCTTCTTCCGTGTAGTTTCTGGATAGTTTTGGGGGCTTTCTTAACAATGCATATTACTTCAAGTTTTTTAGCTTTAATGGCGCTGATTTCATCACATGTTGGCGAAAATGCCGTTTTTCCACAAGCGGACAATGAAGGGAAAATGGAACATACCTGGTCGGAACATCAATTATTGGTAACTGCCGATTTTGCACCAAATAGTAAGATAGTAACAGCGATGATGGGAGGATTTAACCTGCATGTTGCTCATCACCTTTTTCCTACTGTATCACATGTTCATTATCCAATGATCACCCAAATTGTAAGAGAAACAGCTGAAGAATTTGGAGTAAGCTACAGAAGTATGAGCTTAGGGGAGGCGATGCTATCACATTGGAAATTGCTCAAAAAAAATAGTTCTGTTGATGCCAGTACAATTTTGAATGAGGCGTAGCCCTCTGCTAATGTTAATATTGTAATAACAAAGAAGGTCCGATTATTCGGGCCTTCTTTGTTTTATCTTATTCGCATTGTTTTTTAATATTTTCAAATGATTTTTCCATGTTTCCCCCCATCATTTTGTCCATCATTAATCCCATGTATTTGTAAACCGGATTTTTACCTAGTTTGCCTTCATCTGTCCATGTTACCTTAGTTCCTTCGGCAACAGGCTCCATATCAATATTAGCCTGCAATGGATCGTCAAAACCTTCAAACTGAAGTAATATTTTAACATGCTTGTTTGGAACGCTTTCTGTAATGGTCATTGAACCATTCATTTTTTCACTAACCCAGCTTTGCTTCGCTCCAACACCATTACCAGGATCAGTAGTGGTATATTTTATATCCGGAAAATCATCGTCGAAAGAATTCCATGTTAACCAATGATTCAAGTCATTAAACTCGCTATATACCTTTTCTACGGGAGCTTTAATCACGGTTGTTCTCGAAACAGTATACTCCGAGGCTAAAAAGAAAGAGATAATAACCAATAAAATAATGATGGAAACGAGTCCAACCAGCAGATTTTTTAAAACTTTCATAATTGTAAATAAGTGGGTTTTTTTAATAAAGATATAAAAAGAACCTTACAGTTATTATTTATGCTTTATTCTTCAACCACAGCACCGCCTTTGTACAGTTGTTTCTGATATTTTAACGATGGAGAAGAAATAAATTGACCAAGGCCTAACTTATCCCAAATTTTATCAATATGCTCAATGGTTTCAGTGGTTGAAGCCAGAATATTTGGCCAATCACGTTCAAAGCCATCCAATTCTTTGGTTTTACGTGTTCCATCTAAACCGATATGTGATATTTGCGAATTATCAGCTGCTTTAATAACGAAACCATCTCTTCGAGGGTCAACATTATTTGAGAAACGCCAAACTGCATCAGCCACGTCAGAAATATCTATCGTATGCTCTAAATAAATGGCCACTTTCACATTTTTTAATAAGCCCGATTCGAACAATTGTTTGTTTAGTTCCTCGATATGCCCTTTTCTAGTTTTTTCAACAGAAATGAACACCAATGAAACACCAAGTTTAAGCATTACATCATTTACTGCTTTAACTTCAGGGAACTTAGTTTGAATCTCGGAAACTTGAATAGTTAAATCAGCAACTTTACTTAGCCCTGCTAAGGTTGTACTTCTAACTTCTTCCTCCAATTTTCGGGTTGCATCAATGCCCATTTTTCCTCCAAAAGCCATTTTAGAGCAAGAATGGTCAAGCACATCCATTGGCCCTTGTGAAAAAATGATATCATTTTGAGGGTCCACATTTTCAGAGATGTATTTTGCCACGGCTACATTATCATGAATGTTTACATCGCCATCAACTACAATGATCATTTTGGTAAACATCATTTGTCCGGCTCCCCACATCGAGTTCATTACTTTTAATGCCTGTCCGGGGTAATCTTTTTTGATTTTAACAATTACCAAGTTATGGAAAACGCCTTCCATTGGTAAAACCATATCGACAATCTCAGGCACCATGGTCATTTTAATAGGACCTAAAAAGATGCGCTCTGTCGCTTTACCGATCCATGCATCCTCTTGCGGTGGAATCCCAACAATAGTTGCAGGGTAAACGGCATTTTTACGGTGCGTAATAGCAGTAATATGGAATTTAGGATACCAATCGGCCAATGAATAATAACCTGTATGATCACCAAAAGGACCTTCCCAGATATAATCTTCCTCCGGGTCTACATAGCCTTCAATAATGATATCGGCATCTGCAGGTACTTGTACATCCTGTGTTAAGCACTGAACCAGTTCCACTTTCTTTTTACGTAAAAATCCGGCTAGCATGTACTCATCGATACCATCTGGCAATGGGGCAGTAGCTGCATAAGTATAAACAGGATCGCCACCCAGTGCAACAGCCACAGGCATTTTTTGTCCCAGCTTTTTATATTCATTGAAATGGCGGGCCGATACTTTATGTTTATGCCAATGTAATGCGGTTAACTGCGGACCGAATATCTGCATACGGTACATACCTACATTTCTGATCCCTGTCAATGGATCTTTGGTATGAATTACTGGGAGTGTGATAAAAGGACCTCCGTCTTCAGGCCAGCATTTTAACACCGGAAACTTGGTAATATCTGGATTGGCCATTACTACTTCCTGACACTCACCTTTACCTGAAATAACTTTAGGCATCCAAGAAGCAATTTGACCAAGCTTTGGCAACATCTTTAGTTTATCCAGCAAGCCTTCTTTAGGACCAGTAAGGGTTTTAAATAAGGTTTCAATTTCAGCTGTAATTTCATCCATGTGGGTAACGCCCAATGCCATGCACATCCGCTCATAATTTCCCATCGAATTAATCAATAGAGGAAAATCATAGCCTGTATTTTCGAATAACAAAGCGGGGCCGTACACTTTAGAAACGCGGTCAGTAATTTCAGTGATCTCTAATTCCGGATTCACATATTCTTTAATTCTAACCAGTTGATTATTTTTTTCAAGGGTTTCGATGAAGTGCTGAAGGTTTTTATAAGCCATTTCTCAAATAATTATTGAGCGTACAGGGATGAATACGCCTTAATGTATGGTCAAAAATAACAAAGGTTACGTCAAAAAAACGTAACCTTTGTCATTTCATTCAAAAACTATTTTTTAGAATCGGGTCCCAACTGTGAGAACAACCGAATTGTTGCTTTGTTTGATATTGACCACTGGCTCCGAGAAATCATCCAATAAATAAGGCCGATAAGTGGTTTTATAAGATGAATTAACATAGACTGCATCAATATAAAAGTTGTTGACTCTGTAACCTAAACCACCTGTATAGTAATTGCGTTTACCATCGTTCTCTGATCTTTCAGAAAATGGATTGCCGTTTTGGGCAAATCCTGCACGAACACTCAACTGATCAAACTTAACCTCACCGCCAATGTGCAGGTTAACTGTAGATCGGTAAAATTCTTTGATATCCGATTTAAAATTTTGGTCAGTATCGAAATCAGATGATTTGAATTTCATGGTTGAATAATCGACAAACTCAACATCTGCAGTAATAAACGCTTGCTTACCGATAAAATAAGATGCTCCCAGGTTGTATTTGAAAGGAGTGGTTAACTTATATTCGAAAAAGGAGGTACTTGGAGAAGTTGGCTCGTAGTAGGTTCCGTTTTTTGTGGTAGAATTCAGATCATAGCTATAATCTTCTTTCATATTCCATGAAGTTGGGAAATTAATGGAACCCCCAATTCTAAACTGATCAACAGGACGATAAATTGCCCCAATTTTGCCCGAGAAAGCATTTCCTTTAACGGATTGTGTTTGTATCTGATTTAGCATTACTACACTGGTAGAAGGGCTCTGGAAAATGCTGTTTATGCCATTTTCTTTGAAGAAACTTTCAACATCGTAGTTTTGATTTGAAAAAGTAAGAGCTCCACCAATATAAAGCTTGTTTCCGTAATTTGCGCTAACAACAATATTGGTTTCCGACTGCCCCCCTTTATAGTTATTTTGAATCAGTTGATCTACATTTCCGGTAGAAATTGGTACATATAAAATTTTTCCGGTATTAGGGTCAACAGCGTCTTCATCGATCAAATAATTATCATAGGCAAAACCCAAGTCATCCGGAAGGTTTTCGTTCGGTACGCCTATGTTACTTGCTCTTTGAGAAAAAGATTGAGTAATGGAATTACCTGCATTTCTACCGCCGAAATTATAATCAGCATAAAAATCATTGGTACGGTTATAACCAATCCCTAATGTTACCCCAACCCACTCATTACTTACTTCGTTTACTTTACTCCTGTTAACATATACCGGTAAGGCCAAACTCAAGTTCGACAGTTTAAAACTACTGGCATTAGCTGTTTGTTTCGAAGAAGTCAGATAGTTTGCATTAGCATCATTACTATTAAACTGAAGGCTCATGGCAATGTCACATTTGCGGAACATTCCAACACCTGCCGGGTTTCCACTCAAGGACCCTAAATCGCCGCCCAAAGAAGTTTGTGCTCCTCCAATGGATAAGTAGCGAGCGGTTCCTCCTAATGTTTGTTGTGAGAATTTTAATCCATCTTCAGCATATTGAGCTTTAAGTAGGGTAGGAAAAGCTAAAAGCGGAAGCAGAAGAGTTAATTTATTGAATTTCATCTTGGTCTTAAAAGTTATTTCGTCTTAATGTATTGTTACTCACCTCTGTTTATTGGGCAAAAAAATACTGCACAATCAATTTACAAGAGTGTAGAATGAGTATGCAGTATGTTGTAATTATAAACTAGTTTCTTCCACGTGGGCGAGGACTGCTGCTGCTACTACCTCCACTACTTCTGCTTTCACCACCTGAACTTCTGCTACCTTCGGTTGAACGAGGTGCTACATAGGTAGGACGGCTTTCACGAGTAGTAGAACCTCCATCACTTGATCGTTCACGTGGTCTGGCTTCGCTTCGTGGTGCTTGGTTGCTAGAACCTGAATTAGAATTATCAGGACGCCACGCCGGACGAGTGCTGGTTGAACCAACTTCATTTACTCTAGGGCTACTTGGTATAAAGGCATCAGTGCCTCCACGATAAGCTCTCGGACGATTTATGTTACTTCCTCCTGTTGCTGTTCTCGGGCCGTAATTATTATAAACTTTTGCAGGTGAAACGTTATATACATAGTAACCAGGATAATAACCTCCCGAATACCATGGCTGATTATAATAATAACCTAAATAGTTGTTGTAATAATAAGGAGAATAGCCGTATCCATAACCATAAGATGGATAAACCCAGCCAAATGACATTGAAAAATAAGTAGATGGCATTCCATAATAAAATGGTCGGTTCATATAGTAAGAACTTCCATAGTATGGTGAACCCCATTGTGCTCCTACACCAAATGACCACGAATTATAAGGGCTGTAGTAGCTGTACGGATTGTAATAGTCATCGAAATAAGCATCGTTTCCACTAGGATAATAAAACTTATTTATTCGGTTAGCGTAGTAATAATCCGGATCGTTAGGATCATAATAGCGGGTAAGCGGCCCCTGTTCTTCAGTAGGTACACTATTTTGTGCTTGAGAATTACTTGAATAGATTGGTTTTTCTGAAAGTTTTACATCAGTAAAATAAAGATCGTTATCTACCGACTCTTTTGAAGGGGTATTTTGAGCCATCTTTGATGATGAACATGAGCTCATCATGATTGTTGACATAATTGCAAGGGTGAGAAACCGTTTCATGGCTAAATTATTAGTTTCTAAAAATAATCATTCAATACTTAGATGACAAATTTCTATTTTTGGTTGCTCAAAAACTAAAAATTAACACAGTATTTACAAAGTATTAGATTACATTTTTTAATAAAGGTTTAAACATTATATGGCAAAAGATCTCACAAGTAGAGAAAATGATTATTCGCAGTGGTATAACGAATTGGTAACTAAAGCCGATTTAGCCGAACATTCGTCTGTTCGTGGCTGTATGGTTATTAAACCCTACGGTTATTCAATTTGGGAAAAAATGCAAGCGGTATTGGATAAAAAATTTAAAGATACCGGTCACAGTAACGCTTATTTCCCTTTGTTTATACCCAAGTCATTTTTATCAAAAGAGGCCGCTCACGTAGAGGGTTTTGCTAAAGAATGTGCTGTAGTAACGCATTATCGATTAAAGACAGATCCGGAAACAGGTGGAGTTGTGGTTGATCCGGATGCAAAATTGGAAGAAGAACTTATTGTTCGTCCTACTTCTGAAACCATTATCTGGAATACTTATAAAGGCTGGATCCAGTCGTACCGCGACCTTCCAATTTTGGTTAACCAGTGGGCTAATGTGGTGCGTTGGGAAATGCGTACCCGTTTATTTTTGCGTACCGCTGAGTTTTTATGGCAAGAGGGACATACAGCTCATGCAACTGCTGATGAGGCGATTGCTGAAACAGAACAAATGCTGGATGTTTACGCTGATTTTGTTGAGAACTGGATGGCTTTACCAGTTGTAAAGGGTAGAAAAACTCCAAACGAACGTTTTGCCGGCGCTCTTGATACATATTGTATTGAGGCATTAATGCAAGATGGTAAGGCTTTACAAGCAGGTACCTCGCATTTCTTAGGACAAAACTTCGCCAAAGCTTTCGATGTTAAGTTTACCGGTAAAGATGGCAAGTTGGATTATGTTTGGGCTACTTCATGGGGCGTTTCAACTCGATTGATGGGGGCATTAGTTATGGCTCATTCGGATGATGATGGTTTGGTCCTTCCTCCAATGTTAGCTCCGATTCAGGTGGTTGTAGTTCCTATTTATAAAAGTGATGAAGAGGCTGAGAAGATAACTGAAGTGGTTAATAAGCTTAAGAAAGATCTGGAAGCTAAAGGAATTTCTGTAAAATATGATAATCGTGATACCCAACGTCCGGGCTTTAAATTTGCTGAATGGGAATTGAAAGGTGTTCCCGTTCGTATTGCTATTGGGGCACGTGACCTGGAGAATCAAACTGTTGAAGTTGCGCGTCGTGATACCAAGGAGAAAATGGTATTACAAATGAATGATCTTGCTAATAAGGTAGAACATTTGTTAGAAGAAATTCAGAATAATATTTACCAGAAAGCAAAAGCATTCAGAGCGGATAACATTACAAAGGTTGATACCTACGAAGAATTCAAACAAGTGCTTGCTAATAAAGGTGGTTTTGTTTCAGCGCATTGGGATGGATCGCCTGAAACTGAACAAAAAATAAAGGACGAAACCAAAGCAACCATTCGTTGTATTCCTTTGGATAATCCATTAGAAGAAGGTAAATGTATATTAACTGGTAATCCTTCAACACAAAGAGTATTATTTGCTATTGCGTATTAATAGTCTTATAAAGAAATTGCAAAGGCGGCTTTCTTAACAGGAAGTCGCTTTTCTTTTTTATAAAAAATGCAAAATAAAACCGCTACAACCTTTTAGCTGTAGCGGTTAATGTTAGAGTAATATGTGGTGGTTTAATTATTGGCGTTTATGGAAAAATCTGATTAAATGTTATTTTTTATTTGATGGTAAAAAGATACATGCTTATTGGTAAAATTGTATGCCATATTGAAAAAACTGACTAATTTGTAGTTAAAATGATGATTGATTGAAGGTTCAATTTGGCTCTTGATATGAAGCATACTTTTATCGACAACTTTGGCATTAGGTTTAAATGATTATTGGTTAGGAATTAAAACAATAATCCAATTTTTGATCGATCATTAAAACAACAAACGCCATCCTATGCAAGGATAGCGTTTGTTGTTTTAATAGCTTTTAGCGGCTTGCTTAATCTAATATTTCTTCTTCAGTAATAAGTTGATTTCTTAAGGCATAAACAACCACACCGGCAGTATTTTTTACATTCATTTTCTCCAGAATACGCATGCGGTAGCCTTCAACAGTACGCTTGCTTAAAAATACTTTATCGGCAATTTCCTGGGCGGTTAGTTGTTTGCAAATAAGCTTTATAATATCCAGTTCACGGTCGTTAAACTCAATTTGAGGTTGTTTTGCAGATTGTTTATTTTTTGCCAGCATTTTTACCAATTTCATTGAAGCAGCCTCGCAAAAATAGTTGCCATCGTCATAAACCGTTTTTACAGCTTCAATGATTTCGTTCTTATGTGCATTTTTTAAGAGATATCCTTTGGCACCGGCTTCAAACATTTCCGCAATCAAATTATCCTCATCAAACATGGAGAGAGCAATGATTTTGACATTTGGAAACTTTTCCTGAATTGACTTAGTTGCTTCAATGCCATCCATACCCGGCATTTTTATGTCGGTTAACACCACATCAGGGTGATGAATATTAATTTTATTGATCAGATCAATGCCATTAACGGCCTGATCAACCAAATTGAAATCTTTCTCTTTCTTTAACACAAGACTTAATCCGTCACGAAAGATCTCATGATCATCAGCTATAATGATTTTTATTTCCTGTTCATGCATTTGTAGATAGTATAAATTAAACGGAACTAAAATTAGCTATTTTCCTTTTGATTTATTGGAATTTCGAATATGAAAGCCACACCCTTATAAGGTTCGCTTTTATGAAAAAGATGTCCGCCTAAAACTTCAACTCTGCTTTCCATGTTTTTCAAACCTAAGCCACCGGCACTGCTTACATCTTTATTCTTCATGGCTTCGAAATCGAAGCCCTTGCCATTATCACTTGTTTGCAGAATAAGTTGTTTGCTTTCTTTATTAAGTTTTATAACTAATTGTGTTGCGCCAGAGTGTTTAATTGTATTATTGATTATTTCCTGTATGATTCGGAAAATATTGATTTCGGTTTCCTTTTCAATTCCAAGATCAGGCGTATCACAACTGTAATTTATTTTAATATTATTCTGATTGTCAGATTTGGAGACAAATTCCTCAATAGCTGCATGTAATCCTTTTCTCACAAGTGTATTAGGCATAAGGTTATTTGATATCTGTCTGATATTCTGCATAATATCGTCAATGTAATTTCCCGCTTTTTGAACTATTTCGGCATCCTCTTTAATTACATCCAAGCTATTTATATACAATTTTACGGAGGAGATAAGCGGTCCAATTCCGTCATGTAGTTCAGAAGCAACACGTTTTCGTTCATTTTCTAGCGTGTTGATCTCTGCATTTATACGTTCTTTTTGGAGGGCAATAAAACGACGCTGATAAAGGATAAGAGAAACAATAAAATAAATAATGATGATGCTAAATAGTACAATTGCTATTATTATTGCCAGGTAGAGTTCTTTTTCTTTAGGATCCATAGAAACGCTAAAAACACAGTAAGATGCTTTGTTTTAGCGAAATTATTAAATATATCTAATTCCAGATAACCGATGTATAAAAATTACAATCGTCCAATTATGGCTTCGGCAAATAAAAGATCTTCTGGATAAGTGATCTTAATGTTCTTGTAGTCTCCGTCGGTAAGTAAAATTTTTACACCCATATGTTCAATCACACTGGCATCATCAGTAAACTCCTCCTTATAATCCTGTTCATAGGCTTTCAAAAGGATTTCAGAACTAAAGCATTGTGGAGTTTGTACCAGGTAGTAATACTCTCTGTTAAGGGCTATAGAAGCGTTATTCTCCACTTTACGTATCGAATCACGACATTTTACAGCAGGTATAGCATTACCATGTTGTTGTGCATAATGGAATAGGTCGACAATAAATTGATGGCTGATTAAAGGTCGTACTGCATCATGTATGGCCACAACACTTGGTGTATTTACAAGTGTTAAACCGTTTTTAACGGATTCGAAACGTGTTTTGCCTCCTGAAACTAACGTATGTGGTGTGGTAAATTTATGTTCTTCACAAAGCTTTTTCCAATGATCATGATAATCGGGATGCATTACCAGGATAATTTTAGGAACGAGGGGCCATTGATAAAACGCTTTAATGCTATGCATTAAAATAGGTAACCCTTTAAGCTCAAGAAATTGTTTAGGAATTTGCGCACCCATGCGCGATCCGGTACCTCCGGCAACGATAATGGCGTAGTACGTCATGCGAAAAATTAAGGGTCAAGAATTACGAGCAGATGATTGTTCGTAATTCTTGACCCGAAATCTAGTAATTATATAATTAACATTGCATCACCGTAGCTATAGAATTGGTATTTTTCTTTAACAGCTACTTCGTATGCGTTCATTATGTGTTCATAACCGCCAAATGCCGCCACCATCATTAATAAGGTTGATTCAGGTGTGTGGAAGTTGGTAATCATACAGTTGGCAATGCTGAAATCGTAAGGAGGGAAGATGAATTTGCTTGTCCACTCATTTGCTGCTTTAAGTGTTCTGCCCGCAGAAACCGCTGATTCGATTGCACGCATTGATGTTGTTCCAACAGCACATATTCTTCTTTTTTGCTCCAAAGCACGGTTCACAATATCAGCATCATTTTGCTCAATAATAAAATGTTCTGAATCCATTTTGTGTTTGGTCAAATCTTCCACTTCAACCGGACGGAAAGTTCCTAAACCAACGTGTAATGTAACTTCGGCAAAATCAACACCTTTTAGTTCGAGGCGTTTTAACAACTCACGACTAAAGTGTAAACCCGCGGTAGGAGCAGCAACTGCACCTTCGTTTTTAGCAAATACAGTTTGGTAACGCTCTTTATCCTCGGCGGTTGCTTTACGCTTGATATACTTAGGAAGTGGGGTTTCACCTAAAATTTCAATGGCTTCACGGAACTCCTCATCAGTACCATCGAATAAGAAACGGATCGTACGACCACGTGAGGTGGTGTTGTCAACAACTTCAGCAACTAACAAGTCGTTATCACCAAAATATAATTTGTTTCCAACACGGATTTTACGAGCAGGATCAACTAACACATCCCACAAGCGCATTTCTCTGTTTAACTCACGTAATAAAAATACTTCGATTTGAGCACCTGTTTTTTCCTTGTTACCGTACATACGTGCAGGAAATACTTTGGTGTTATTCAGAATCATTACATCCTTATCATCAAAATAATCCAGAACGTCTTTAAAGATTTTGTGCTCTATCTTTCCCGAATCTTTATGCAACACCATTAATCGCGCCTCATCACGGGTTTCAGAAGGTTTGTGGGCAACTAATGATTCAGGTAAATGGAAACTAAATTGAGATAATTTCATGTTATAATGATTGTTTTCTAATGAATATAGATTTTCGTAAAATGTGGCAAAGATAGCAAAAAAGTGATACATTTTGGAGCGATAAAAGAACACGCTTTTAAGTAGTTGTTAAGGCTTGTTTTATCATAAATTTTACAATAGAGTAAGTACAACCAATCGTTATTTAATTAGATTTGATGAATGATCTATCTGCGTTTAATTAAAGAAAGCTTTGCCTTTGCTTTTGAAGCACTGAGGACAAACAAACTTCGTACCTTTCTTTCGCTATTGGGTATTACCATTGGTATTTTAACTATCATTTCCATTTTAACAGCTGTTGACGCGCTTAAACGAAATGTAAGAGCCAGTGTTGATAAATTGGGCAGTAATACCTTAGTTATTGAAAAATGGCCGATGTTGTTTCAGGATGACTATCCATGGTGGAAGTTTATTAACCGTAAACCCGTTGATGAAAAGGATTACATCGCCCTAATGCCAAGAGTTAATACTGTAGAGGCGGCTGCTTTTTATACTGTTACAGGTGGTAAAACTATTAAGTATAAAAGTAATACGGCAGAAGGCGCTTATATGTTGGGAGTAACCTATGATATGGATAAGGTTTACACCCTTGATATTGAACAAGGACGGTACTTCACTCAAAACGAAGCCAACAGTGGTAAAGCTTTAGCAATAATAGGTCACGGTATTGCCGAAGGAATATTTAAAGGAGAAGAACCGATTGGTAAAACCATTAAAATAGGTGCCATGAAAGCACAGGTTATTGGTGTGCTAAAGAAGGAGGGTACTTCTATTTTGAATTTTACCGAAGACGATAATTGTGTTTACATTCCACTGAATTTTGCCAAAAGCATTATTAATCCTAAAGATGAGCGGAATGACCCGCGCATAATGCTAAAAGGCAAGGCCGGCATTCCGAATGAAGAAGTAGAGGCTGAACTGAAGAGTTTAATGCGTTCTATCCGCAGATTAAGTCCACAACAGGAAGATGATTTTGCAGTTAATAAGATAACTGTATTAGCTAATCAGATAGATGGTTTATTTGCTGTAATGAATATGGCTGGATGGGTAATTGGAGGATTTTCTATTCTTGTAGGTGGTTTCGGTATTGCAAACATCATGTTCGTATCGGTAAAGGAACGTACCCACATTATTGGTATTCAAAAATCGTTAGGAGCAAAAAATTTCTTTATCCTGCTACAGTTTTTGGTGGAAGCAATTGCATTATGTTTAGTTGGTGGTTTTATTGGAATGGCGTTTGTGTTTTTGCTAAGCATAGCGGCTACCAGCCTCATTGGGTTCGACTTTAGTGTTAACGTTGGAAATATAATGGTTGGAGTGGGAATTTCTCTGGTTATAGGAACCTTGGCTGGATTTATTCCTGCATTTACAGCTTCACGATTAGATCCGGTAGAAGCCATTCGCTCTAAATAATTTTATAACTACATAGTTGTGGCTTTGAACTGAAACAGATTTGTTCGGTTCAAAGCCTTTTTTATTGTTTCATAAATTATTAGACTCTTTGAATTGGCTAGGTTTTTTAATTGTTAGAATAGACCTTAAACAAAAAACGCCATCCGTTTTGGATAGCGTTTTTTAGGTTATAGTGACTTTTATTGCACTTGATCAAGAAATCCTGAGATACGTTTCATCGCTTCAATCAATTTAGCCTCTGAAGCTGCATAAGAGAAACGGATAGAGTTTGGATCTCCAAATGATTCACCACTTACGGTTGATACATGTGCTTCGCTCAATAATAGAATGCTTAAATCATCTGCGTTTTTAATTACCTGTCCCTTGTATGATTTTCCGAAGAAAGAGCTTACATCAGGGAAGAAATAGAAAGCGCCATCCGGAAGATTGGCTTTTACTCCTTTCATCTCTTTTAACAAGTTATAAACTATGTCACGACGTTTACGGAAGGCTTCACGCATTTCGTAAGTAGGAGTCATGTCAGAAGTTAAAGCTGTTAATGCAGCACGTTGAGCAATTGAACAAGTGCCTGAAGTAACCTGACCTTGTAATTTATCGCAAGCAGCAGCAATAGCTTTTGGAGCAGCCATGTATCCCAAACGCCAGCCAGTCATTGCAAAGCCTTTTGAAAAACCATTAATGATGATCACACGGTCTTTTACGCTTTCAAAAGAAGCAATACTCGCGTGTTGCGAACCAAAATTGATATGCTCATAAATCTCATCTGAAAGGATGTAGATCTGTGGATATTTCTCAAATACTTTTACTAATTCAGCCAATTCATCCTTGCTATATACTGCACCTGTTGGGTTAGAAGGAGAGGAGAACATGAATAGTTTTGCTTTAGGGGTAATAGCCGCCTCTAATTGCGCTGGGGTAATTTTGAAATCACTCTCAATGGTAGCAGGGATAAATACGCTTTTACCTTCGGCCATTTTAACCATTTCTGAGTAAGAAACCCAATATGGAGTTGGGATAATTACTTCATCTCCAGGGTTGATCAATGCTAAAATAGCGTTTGATAACGACTGTTTAGCACCAGTAGAAACTACGATCTGATCCGCAGCAAAATCTAAATCATTTTCACGCTTTAACTTAGCAGAAATTGCCTGACGCAGATCTAAATAGCCTGCAACAGGAGTATAATAGGTATAACCCTGATCTAATGCATTTTTTGCCGCATCGCAAATATGCTTAGGCGTGGTAAAATCAGGCTCTCCTAAACTTAAATTAATAACATCAACACCTTGTGAAGCCAGTTCACGTGATTTTTTCGACATCAATAGCGTAGCCGATTCTTCAAGTCGGTTTATACGGTCTGCCAGTTGTATACTCATCTTAAATTATGCTTAGTTTGCAAATATATATAAAATTATTAATCGTTGGTTGTGCAAATTTTAATTTATCAATCAGTTAATTGTTTTAATTTTAATTTATATAATGTATTGTTGATAAATTTGTAAAGTATGTTTCATCCTTTAATGAAAGTGTAAATAAACAATTAGCTAAAATCTTTGCTAATTGATACTTTTGCAGCACCAAATCCCTTAAAAGTTTAGTCTTGAAAACTCCTAAAAGCCTCATTGTTTTAGCAATAATAGTTTCGGTGGTATTAATGGTGGCAAAGTTTTTTGCCTACTTTATTACGCAATCAACCGTGATTTTAACAGATGCTGCTGAAAGTATTGTTAATATTGTTGGAAGTACATTCGCCTTTTATAGTATTTATCTTGCTGCTAAGCCTAGAGATAAAAATCATCCGTATGGTCATGGTAAAGTAGAGTTTTTTGCTGCAGGCATTGAAGGGGTGTTAATTTTTGTGGCGGGTGTGCTAATTTGTGCAAAAGCGATTTTTGCCATTATTGAACCACAAATGTTAAAGGAGATTAGCTTAGGAGCTATTGTCATTGCATCAACAGGTGTGATCAATTACCTATTAGGCTATATTTTGGTAAAAAACGGGAAGCGTATCAATTCCGTAACACTCCTAGCCGACGGTAAGCATCTCCAAACTGATGCCTTTAGCTCTGTTGGAGTTATAGTTGGTTTAGGACTGATTTACGTTACGAACTACCCACCGATTGATGGTATTTTATCATTGTTGATAGGTCTTTACATCATTTTTAATGGTTATAAGCTGGTTCGAAAGTTTGTGAGTGGATTAATGGATGAAACAGACTTCGACCTTTTGAACAAAATAGTTGAACAGTTTAATCGTAATCGCAGGCCCGAATGGATTGATGTACATAATTTGCGTGTGCAACAATATGGTGCTGATATGCACGTAGATTGTCATGTCACCTTTCCTTGGTATTTCGATTTAGAGCGCGTACATCAGGAAGTTTCGTGCATTGATAAACTGGTTGGCGAAGGCGTTGAAGGTAAAGTGGAATTTTTCATTCATTCAGACCCATGCTTGCCGCAATGTTGCCATTATTGTAAGGTCGAAAATTGTCCCGAACGTAAGGAGAATTATCGTAAGGAAATTGAATGGACAGTTGACCTGCTCATGGAAAATCAGAAGCATTTCGAGCATTAACAATCTTATTACATTATTGTTAAATGCGATTTATGGTTTGTTTGGGTTTATTTGTTTTATTAATATTGAATTATAAAATGAAGAAACATCTTCCTATCCTTTGTCCATAACCATTAATAGCATGCAAAAAAGATTCAATATTCGTGTTTACGGAATCCTTATTAATGAGAATAGCGAAGTGCTTGTTAGTGATGAATTTGAGTATGGTTTGGAGTTTTCCAAGTTTCCCGGTGGTGGCTTGGAGTTTGGAGAAGGGACTGTTGATGGATTGAAACGCGAGTTTATGGAAGAATGCGGTTGTGAAATTGAAATTATCGACCATTTTTATACAACCGATTTCTTTCTCGAATCGATGTTTGGGGGAGGTCAACTTATCAGTATCTATTACATAGTTAAAAATATTTCTCCTTTAGATATACGCATTGTGGAAAAACCTTTTGATTTTGAGGAAAGGATCGAGCTTGCACAATGTTTCCGTTGGTTATCCTTAACCAAAATTAAACCGGAGGATATGACCTTTCCAATTGATAAGCATGTGGCTTCAATGCTAAGAACCCGTATCCAATCTTTCTCCAATTAATATTTGTTATTTCTTTTCATGAAGAAAAGCCTACTTCTTTTTTTAGCCTTAATCTGCTCTACATCTGGATTTTCCCAAACTCTAAAACAACGTTTAACAGCAGGAATCAACAGTCTTCAAAACGATGCTCAACTTAAATATGCCAGCATTAGTCTAACAGTGTTAAATGCCAAATCTGCAGCGGAGGTGTTTACATTAAATGCCAATCAAGGCTTGGCAACAGCGTCCACTCTAAAAATAATAACTTCAACAAGTGCACTAAGTTTGCTTGGAGCTGACTATACTTACAAAACGCAATTTGGATATTCGGGTTATATTGATAATCAGGGTGTATTACACGGCAATTTGATTATTAAAGGAAGCGGTGACCCCACTTTGGCTACCTGGCGCTATGAACAAACCAAAGAAAATCTGGTATTAAATAATATTTGCAATGCGGTTAAGTATGCAGGAATTAAAAAGGTAGAAGGACTTTTAATTGCTGATGATAGTGCATTTCCTTCACAGTCGTTACCGGATGGATGGATTTGGCAGGATATAGGTAATTACTATGGTACTGGAAGCTCTGCGCTTACGTGGCGAGAAAATCAATTCGATATTAATTTAAAGGTCGGAAAATCGGTTGGCGATTCAGTAAAAATTCTTTCCATTAAGCCCTCAATGCCGTATTTGGGCTTGAAGAATGAATTAACAACTGGCCCAAAAGGGACGGGTGACGAAGCGTATGTTTTTCTGGCTCCATATACTACAACTGGCTATATAAGGGGGGAAGTAGGAGTTGATGAACAAAATATCACAGTTTCGGCGGCTGTTCCTGACCCAGCTTTTGAATGTGCCAGTGAAATTAAGAATGCTTTGGCTCAAGAGAATGGATTAAAAGTAGAGATTACCACCGCTCGCAGATTAACTTTAGAGAACAAACCTATTCCAGTTTTGACAAAAAGTTTGATTGATATCCAGTCGCCACCATTGAAGGATATTGTATATTGGTTCAATAAAAAGAGTGTTAATCTTTACGGTGAACATTTACTGAAAACTATTGCGAAAGAAAAAGGTAAGTCAGCTACTACTAATAATGGGGTTGAACTGATCAGAGAATTTTGGAGTAAGCAAGGTATCGACAAGAACGCTATAAATATTTCCGACGGCAGCGGACTTTCACCTGGTAATCGTGTTGCCGGTATTGCTATGGCAAGAGTGCTGAATTATGCCCGCGCACAATCTTGGTTTAGTGCTTTTTATAATTCATTGCCCGAAGCCAATGGTTTAAAAATGAAAGATGGATTTATAAACGGGGTTCGCTCTTATGCCGGCTATGTAGATTCAAAAGATGGAAACACCTACACGTTTGTTTTTATCATTAATAACTTTAGTGGCAGCCCCAAGGAAATGCGCCAGAAGATGTGGAAAGTGCTGGATTTAATGAAATGAGGAAAGAGACCCGACCAGCTGTTTTTGTTTGGCTTTTCACCATCCCAAACTTATACTCAAACTGCTTCCAGAAAAGTGTGCAAATGAAATTTTGGTTTAAGATTTCAAACTTAAACCCTTTAGCCGCTAATTAATTGAATATCTACTAAAATAAACTGACTACTTCCATTTTTAGTGGTTTCCATTAGTGCCAAACAAATGGAGTTTTTCCTCTTCATCTTATAATCAGGATATTTTATTGGCTGTATTTTTCTGATTTATTCTTTTTCTATTCAATTAGATTGGTTATGAGAATCATCTTTCTTACTTCTAACGGTAATCAAATACACAAAGCTTGCTGTCAAAGATGTGTCTTAAAAATATTGGTTTTTAGTTAGTTATGATAAAAAAAATGATTTTTGTCATGTTCGCGTGATTATAATAAAATTTAATTAAAAAATAAAATATGCAACTCGTAAAACATTCACAATCATGTTGATAAAATTAAATAAATTATAATAAAAATAATTTGCATTTTTGGAGAAAATTGAATATATCTAATTCCAGAGGTGTTCAATTAGTTAAGTGCAATTCAAAATTAGTTAAGTGCAATTCACAAAATAAAACATATCAAAATGATCAATCTAAAAGTAAATCCAAGTTTTAAGACAGCCCTTATTACATTATTAATTTCTGCTGCTGTTTTTACTTCATGTAAAAAGAATGAAACTCCAGTTGTTGAAGAACCCAATGTGCCTGAATATTATGCAGATAGGCCGGTTAATGTACAGGGAACAGTTGAGGTAGACAGTCGGAAAGTTGTTTTTAACGTTTGGGATAGCGGGCAAATCGATGGAGACATTATTACCTTGGTTGTAAATGGTAAAAAAGTAATCTCAAATTATACTTTAACTGGGACTAAAAAATCAATTCCGGTTACATTGGATAATACGGGATACAACTATGTTTTGTTATATGCCCACAATGAAGGATCACTAAGTCCAAATACGGCAGCATTATCTATTGAAGACAATACCGGAGAGAAAAATTTAGTGCTTTCAGCAAATTTAACCAGTAATGCAGCTTATAATGTAGTTGTAAACTAACCTATTAACTGTAAATATTTATTAAACTATAATTCAGGAACATGAAACACATTGACTTTTTAAAATTTTTCATCTTAACGGTTATCGTATTTTGCGGTTTTTCAGCAAGTGCCCAAGATATTATTTATAAAACCGATAAGACGGAAATTAAGGCTAAAATTCTAGAGATCGAAGAGAATACTGTTAAGTATAAAAAATTCGAGTTTTTGGAAGGCCCTTCATACAGTTTAAAAAAATCGGAAATTTTCATGATTATTTATAAAAATGGTAATCGTGAAGTTTTTGAAAATACACAAACCGCAACTGTTAACACAGTCCCAGCAACAACACCAGCCTCAAGCCCGCTGTCAAATCTTATGACCGGTAATAGGACCGCTA
This sequence comes from Solitalea agri, assembly GCF_023914155.1. Lineage (GTDB taxonomy): Bacteria > Bacteroidota > Bacteroidia > Sphingobacteriales > Sphingobacteriaceae > Solitalea > Solitalea agri. The sequence continues at coordinate 25,613 of NZ_JAMWYS010000062.1, forward strand.
CCACGAGTGCTCAAACTGCATCGGTTTCGAATACTCCAAATACTATAGCAACACCTGTTAAATACACACCGAGCAGGGCTTATGCGTCTTTCCCTACAAATGGTTTTTCTCTAGATGTAGATCAAGAATTTAAATTGATCGCTAATTTTTTAAACTTAGGTATGGGAGCTGGACTGTCTACATTTGATTTTGCCGGTACTTCTTCTGCATCGTATGGAGTTCAAATATATGCAGCTGGATATCTTCCGGTTAATAGAATGATGGGTAATTATGAGAAGCAGGATGTAGGCTTTTTCCCTTTTATTCGTTTAGGTGCAGGATTGACCTCAACTACTTTTGAAAGTGACTATGTTGATGGTGGTTCTACTACTTCTTTCGGCGAAAGATATGGAATTGGCGCTGATTATAAATTTACCCGTGGGTTTGGTGCAACGCTTATGTTATCACAATTCAAAACCTTGGGCCTAGGAATTAATTTTAGACTTTAAGCAGATGAGGCCTCTTTTTGTCATTTAAAACAGAAGAGTGCCTTAACTATTTAATATAAAATTCAAAATTTTTTTACTTAACTACTAAAACCTAAAAAAATGATCAAATTCATGACGAAGTTTTTAACAATTTTATTTGTTTCATCTTTAGTTCTTGTATCATGTAAAGAAGATGAACCATCAGTTTGTGATGGATTAAGCCAAAAGGATGCTGAGGCTTATTACAACATAGCTATGCAATTCTCTAACAATCCAACTAGAGCTAATTGTAATACATTAAAATCAGCTTCATATAATTTAATTAAAAAATTCGAGAAATGCGATCAGGCTACCAAGGATCAAATTGCTCAATTGACAGCTGCATGGGATAATGTTGATTGTAGCTATATAGACTAATATAATCCGGGAGTGAGTTCCTATGAGCGTGCTCAAAAGTACTTACAAAATACCGCAAATAGGCCTTTCAGAAATGAAAGGCTTATTTGTAAATGGGTTGTTATTATGAGCAAAGAAAAGCCGATTAGCTTTAAAACCTTTAATGAGTTTTATTATCGGCAAGATTATTTAACGCAGTAATTAATTTTTAAAATATTAAAAATGAAAAATTCAATTTCAAAATTTTTGGGGATATTATTTGCAGTATCTATTGTGATTTCATCCTGTAGCAAAGATAAACCTGTTAGTTGCGATGCATCAGTTATTGAAAATGATATTGAGCACATAGAGGATTTATTTGATAATTTCGATGATGATCCTACTACAACTAATTGTAATAAAATTAAAAAAGGTATTTCTGATTTTATTAATAAATACGAGGATTGCGATGAAGCTGGGGCAGAGGTGGATGAAGCAAGGGAGTTTCTGAATGACTTTGATTGTAGTGATTTATAAGAAGAACTGACACCAAATTCTCTACTTTTCTAAAAATTAGATAAGCTGTAATGGCTAAGACTCATCTGATAAATGAGTGTTTTTTAGCCATGACAAAAAAATGATTTTAAAGCGGTTGATCCAAAGTCAACCGCTTTATCATTTAAATCAGTAAAACCATGCACTATGAAACCGAAAATTAAATTCAGCTTTATATATTTCCTTTTAACTATGACCTTATTTGCTGCTGAGGTATTCATTGGGAAATATGTTGATGATAAGATCATAAGGCCTTATGGGGGAGACTTTTTAGTGATAATGCTGATTTATTGTTTTGTAAGATCTTTTTTGGATATTTCTGTTCTAAAATGTGCTTTGGGTGTACTTATATTCTCTTTTTCAATTGAGATCTTGCAATATTTTAATCTGGTTGAAAAACTTGGGTTAGGGCATATAAAACTTGCTCGAATAGTAATTGGAACATCATTTGCCTGGACGGATCTGTTGATGTACACTCTTGGAACTTTGACTGTTGTTCTTTTGGAGTACATTATTGGTAACCGGGTTCGTCAAACCAGAGGTAAGGTAGAGGTCTTATAAAAATATCAATGAATCCTACTACTAAACCTAAAATTAGTTTATCAATTCTTGCTCTTTTAATCAGTTTGGTCTCCATTATATGGTTATTAGAAATTAATCGTCAAATAGCTATAGCATTCGAAAATTCTGATGGTAAAACCAGAGCACTATTTGGCATTATTGAGATCCTTTCTTTTGGGTACAAATACTACCTTGTTATTCCCGGACTTTTTGCTGTGATTTTAGGAGTTTTGGGCTTAAAACGAAAAGAATCAAGACGGTTATCTATAGCATCAATTTGTTCTGGTCTTTTGATTATTTTATCAGTGTTTATAAGGCTATGGACAGTTATGGTGTCAACACTTAGTTACTTCGGTGCTTAAATCGATATCATTCTCCTTTAAATCTAAGCTCTGATACTTTTCTTCAACTCATATCTTTTGCTGCCAGGTAAAGGAGAATGTTTTTGAGGATTCTCTCATCAATGATTCATTTCAACTGATCCGATTTTCTTTTCCTTACAATTTTCACAAAGGTTTTTAGTCATTAAACTGTTACGTAAGCAGCACTACTTAAACAGGAAATTACGTAGTAGTACGCTGTTTTAGGCAGGGTTTTATAATCAACTTTGGTTTGTTAAATCATTGATTTATAAATAAATAAAAAAAACTTGTAACCTTTTTAAAACAGTGCTCGTCAGAGTAAAAAAACAAACTAACACTAATACAATACAACAATGAAAACGCTCTCTAAATTAATCGCTCTTGCATGTGTTGCTTCAATGACCTTTTTGTGGACTGGTAATGCACTAGCAGCCGACCATTCAAAAAAAATGCAAACTACTTATCAGCTAAAAGATTTTAGTAAGATTAGTGTACACGGTAATGTTCGTGTATTAATAAGCAATGCAGATAAAAATCAACTATCGGTATTAAGCAAAGAATCACTGGTAAATAAAAAACTTCGCTTTGAAGTTAAAAATGGAGAATTACAGATTATTTCTACTGCTGATGCTTGTACTGAAGCCCCAATAGTATTACTTAATACCTGTAACTTAACTTCAATAACGGCCGATGGTAATGCTTCAATTGAGTCACCAAAAACTTTTAATGCACTTGAACTTTCTGTAGACCTCGCAGGCGGAAGCTCTGCTGATCTCGACTTGGATGTATTTGCATTAACATCAAAGGTATTGGAAGGATCAAGTATTATGGTTAAAGGTTCAGCAGATACACATACCATTAAAACAGATCGAAGTGCCTGTATCGACGGATCTTTATTTGTGGTAAGTAAATGTTATGCCGAACTGAATGGTATCAATAGCTTTAAAGCATTTGTAAAAGACACTTTTGACTATGTAAATGATGACGCATCCAAAGTTACATTTGCCGGTAGCACAGTTTTAATCTCAGCGAAGAATCAGTTAAACTGATTTGGATTATTAATATATATCTGTCTAAAAGATAAATGAGGCTGTCTCAAAAGGACGGCCTCTTTCTATTTTCAGGGGTTATCAACAAGTTAAAGCAGGATTTG
>NZ_JAMWYS010000039.1 GCF_023914155.1 Solitalea agri
GTCTTAGTGTACTTTTGCTTCCTTTCTCATTTTAAATCTAACAATAACAAATCTAAAGGAGCGGAGTCGAAACATACTTTGCGTCATGTTGAGCGCAGTCGAAACATACGTTGCGTCAGGCTGAGCGGAGTCGAAGCCCAAGCTAACTAAGACAAGATTATTTTGAAAGTTATTTCATTTAAAAGTAATGACACCATCAATTCAATTTTAAGCTAATTATTTTCATTTTTGTAAAAAACGCAGCCGTATGAGCAAGAAAAAAGAAGACAAGAAACACCACACAGTGGTAACTAAGAAATCGGTAGAATTTTTCGAAAAATATATCAATAACCCCTCTCCAACTGGCTTTGAATGGAGTGGACAAAAACTTTGGTTAGATTATCTTAAGCCTTATATCGACGATCATTTTGTCGACAATTATGGCACTGCAGTAGGTATTATTAATCCAAAGGCCGAATATAAAGTAGTAATTGAAGCCCATGCCGATGAGATTTCGTGGTTTGTGAACTACATAACCAATGACGGTTTGATCTATGTGATTCGCAACGGAGGTTCCGACCATCAGATTGCCCCATCAAAACGTGTAAACATACATACCGACAAGGGGATTGTAAAAGCGGTTTTCGGCTGGCCGGCCATTCATACCCGCAATGGAGAGAAGGAAGAAACTCCAACCCTTAAAAACATTTTCCTCGACTGTGGATGTACCTCAAAAGAAGAAGTTGAAAAATTAGGAATTCATGTAGGTTGTGTGATCACCTATGAAGATGAATTCATGGTTTTAAATGATCGCTACTATGTTGGACGTGCGCTGGATAACCGTGCAGGTGGCTTTATGATAGCAGAAGTAGCTCGTTTACTGAAAGAAAACAAGAAGAAACTTCCTTTCGGACTATATATCGTTAACTCAGTGCAGGAAGAAATTGGTTTGCGTGGAGCCGAAATGATTGCCAATCGTATTAAACCGAATGTTGCCATTGTTACCGATGTTACACATGACACAAACACTCCGATGATTAACAAGATTACCCAAGGTGATTTAAGTTGCGGAAAAGGTCCGGTTATTTCGTATGCTCCTTCTGTCCATAATAATCTGAACAAATTATTAATTGAAACAGCAGAGAAAAATGATATTCCATTCCAACGAAATGCAAGTTCCCGCTCGACCGGTACCGATACCGATGCCTTTGCTTATTCTAATGGAGGAGTATTCTCAGCACTTATTTCATTACCGTTACGCTATATGCACACCACAGTTGAAATGGTACACAAAGAAGACGTAGATAATGTGATCAGCCTTATTTATGGATCCCTCTTGAACATTAAAGAAGGCCACGACTTCAGATACATTAAATAGTCCATAGAAGTACAAAGTTAGAAGTACAATTTTAAGTAAGATTTTAGAGGTACGATTTTAGAAGTACGAACATTCTAAAATCGTAAATCCGCAATCGTACATCTAACTTTGTACTTCTACCTTGTACTTTTTTAATCAAATACGATCGTTTTATTCCCATGCACCAAAATGCGGTCTTCAACATGATATCGTAGGCCTCTCGAGGACCCTGGTCGAGTTCCATAGAAGTACAATTTTAGAAGTACAATTTTAGAAGTAAGAAGTAAGATTTTAGAGGTAAGATTTTAGAGGTACGATTTTAGAAGTACGAATATTCTAAAATCTAAAGTCCTACTTCTAAAATTCAACTTCGTACTTCTAACCTTGTACTTTTTTAGTCAAATACAATCGTCTTATTCCCGTGCACCAAAATGCGGTCTTCAACATGATATCGTAGGCCTCTCGACAAAACATTCTTCTCCACGTCTTTTCCTAAGTTGATCATATCTTCCAATGAACAGCTATGATCCACACGGTTTACATCCTGTTCAATAATAGGTCCCTGGTCGAGTTCCTCCGTAACATAATGGCAGGTGGCTCCAATCATTTTCACTCCACGTTCGTAGGCCTGATGATAAGGCTTAGCCCCCACAAAGGAAGGCAAAAAGCTATGGTGAATATTGATGATCTTGTTCGGAAACAGCCTGCATATTTCAGGAGATAGCACCTGCATATATCGAGCTAGTACAATAACATCGGCTTTGTGCTGTTCAAAAAGTTTCACCATTTCGGCATACTGATGTTGTTTATTCTCAGCAGAAATAGGTAAACAATGATAAGGAATGCCATGCCACTCAACAAAGCTGCGCATATTCTCATGATTGGAAATTATGCAAGGCACTTCAAATTCAAATTCCTGAGAACGATAACGATACAACAAGTCATATAAACAATGATCTTGCTTACTAACCAATATCACTACTCTTTTCTTAGCTTCTGAATCCGTGATCTGCCAATCCATCTCAAACTCCGCCGCCATATCCGCAAAACGTTCCCTAAACTCATCCACATCCATTTTTAATGAATCAGCAAGTATTTGCACACGCATAAAAAAATGATGATCGGTAAAATCTCCATGCTGACTAGCATCTGTGATCCAACCTCCCAGGTTAGCAATAAAACTCGTTACAGTAGAAACAATTCCGGTTCGGTCGGGACAAGAAAGAGTTAAGGTATACAGGCGCTTTTTCGAAGCCATAAATTAGCATCACTATTAATGCTAACAAGATTGCATTTTTTATTTCAAAATAACAACAAAAACAAAATTTAATTGCCAAAATAACATAAAAAACCAAACATAAAATCAAATATCTCAAACTTCGACTTCGCTCAGCCTGACAACACTCTCGTCATGTTGAGAGAGGCTTCGACTACGCTCCTTTAGATTTGTTATAGTTAGATTTAAAATGAGAAAGGAAGCAAAAGTACACTAAGACAATCGCTCCGAGCTAATGACTCAAACGCTGATCCAGACTTTTGCCTCCCTTTCATCAAGAACTCAAATAGAAATTCGGGCTAATGACCCATTATTAAGGAGTTGAGTAAAATTGATGAATTTCTCATTTCATTTTTCCCAACAACAAATTTATGGAAAAGATTATTATTGGTATTGATATCAGTAGCAGGACGTTAGACATTTGTTTGAAAAAAGACAAAACTGTAAAACACTTAACCATTGCCAATGAGGTGAAGGCAATCCACGCCTTCTTTAAAAAGTACAGCAAGCAGGATGTACTTGTGGCGATGGAAAACACAGGACGTTATAATTGGAACCTATTTGAAGTGCTTCCAAGTTTTGCCTTTAAAGTTTACGTCGTTGCACCTTTGCATCTTAAAAAGAGTTTAGGCTTAGTAAGAGGTAAAAATGATCGGGTAGATGCCTTTCGTATCTGCTCGTTTATAGAAAAGAACAGCCTGGAAACTCCCTTATGGAAACCCGCTTCAGTCGCTGTTAAACAACTAAAAGTGTTGTTAACCGAGCGAAACTCAAGGATCAAAATGAAACGGCAATTGATCAATCAGCAGCAGGATTATAAACTGATGAAAACAATCGCTTTGGATAAAGAACTGCTCCGGTTAAACAAAAAAATAATTGAAACCCTAGATACCCAGATTGCTAAAATTGAAACTGATATTGAAAAAACGATTCAGCTTGATGACCAAATGAAAGCTCAAGCTGCGTTAATCCGATCGGTACCGGG
>NZ_JAMWYS010000053.1 GCF_023914155.1 Solitalea agri
CAAATCCTGCTTTAACTTGTTGATAACCCCTGAAAATAGAAAGAGGCCGTCCTTTTGAGACAGCCTCATTTTTATTAAATCATTGGAATCAACAGATTATTATTTGTCGATTTGTACTAAATGGTTTTTCCACTCTGCAGGAATATCAGATAATGCATAAACTTTTAATTGGCTGTCTTCTGTACTTGCCAATGTTTTAATTAAAGTTTCGTTAACGAACTCTGTTTCTAACCTGTACATAGCTCCTGTTGCAGGATCGACAATTAACATACCAATTAAGCCTCCAAATACGATGTTGCCAAAATACCAACCATTAAGTTTGAATTCAACAGGAACTATTTTAGGGTCATAACCAGGTTTTTCAAGTTTCACTTGATACCGAGCTTTGCCAAAAAAGCCACTTCCTGATTTTAGTTTTAAATTTGCAGGAGTTTGTCCTGTGTAAATTTCAATACCTTTTTTGTCTGTTATTGAAACTTTGGCTTCGCTTGGAGTACTGTTAATAGAGATAGGATAGCTACTTCTACTTACTATACTTGCACAACTGGTAGAAAGAAAGATACTACCTGAAAGAATAACGTAGGTAAGATTTTTTTTCAATTTAATTGATTTTAGATTTGTGCCTACTCCTGTTTTGGTCTTTTTTCGGCATATTCCGACCTCTATGGGATTGAGTTCTCCAAAGTCGGATCGACAGTAAAAACGATAAGATTCATTTAAAGTAAATGGATTTTACCGATCTGAGATTATTCAAATTGCCCACAACGAACGACACCTATAGAAGTTGTGGTTGAAACACCACTTCTTTAGGTCATCAAGGCGTAAAGATATTGATTCCTCTTTAAGATTAAAATTAAGTATGGATTTTTAATAATTATTTGAGGTTCATGCATAGGCCAATCAAATGGCTACATTAAAAATTCAATTATCAATAGTAAAATAAAAAAGATATTAAAGGCTATTCTTAAGAATTTAAAGTTGTAACGGGATGAATAAAAAAACAATAAAATTAAAGCAGTCGAGAGTTGATTGAACAATTTTGGACGTCACTTGTAAAATTGAAACTCTGCCACAGAGCTGTGAGTGGCAGGTGTTTTTAGATTGTTTTTGAACTGGAAAATAAATATAGCGCTCATTAGCTATCTCATATAGCGCAACAAAACGACTATAAGCAAGCTGTTTATTAGTCAATAAATACTGATTTGCTAAAATCTCATGATCAATCAGATGAGTGGTTCATTTATACTTTTGTAGCAGAAATTTAAACTCGTACTTCTAAAATCTTACTTTACTAGGCTTGCTTATATTTCTTAAACCAGCTTCTTAATTTAAGTTGTATAACTCCCATAATAGCTTCCCTGAAAATCTTCGGGCTCATTTTGGAAGTTCCTGCAGTCCGATCGGTAAAAATAATGGGTACTTCTACCAGTTTAAAGCCATGTTTAACAGCTGTAAATTTCATTTCTATTTGGAAGGCGTAACCAATGAATTTGATCTTATTCAATTCAATGGTTTCTAAAACCTTTCTGCGGTAACATTTAAATCCTGCGGTATAATCATGGATCTCAACGCCGGTAATCACACGGCAATAGCGGGAAGCAAAATATGACATTAGAACACGTCCCATTGGCCAGTTAACCACATTTACTCCGGTAATGTACCTTGAGCCAACGGCCACATCAGCTCCACCAACACAAGCCTCGCGCAAACGAACCAAGTCTTCGGGATTGTGAGAGAAATCGCAGTCCATCTCAAAAATGTAATCATACTTACGTTTTAGTGCCCAGTTAAAGCCATGAATGTAAGCAGTTCCTAATCCGAGTTTACCTTTACGTTCTTCCAGGAACAGGCGCTCCGGAAACTCTTTCTGCAGCTGTTTTACAATATCTGCAGTTCCGTCAGGCGAGCCATCATCAATGATTAAAACATGAAAAGGAAAATCTAATGAGAACACTTTGCGAATCATTCGTTCTACGTTCTCTATTTCATTATAAGTTGGAATTATGACGATGCTATCTGAAAACACTGCTAATTGATTTGGAATGCGAATATACTTTTAAGAAGTATTAAAACGGAATTTCGATTTAAATATTACTGTAAGTTTTACATGATGAAGCGTCCATGGCTCAATAAAAAAGCCCTTTCTTCATTAGAAAGGGCTTCATATAAAATAAAATTCCGTATGAATATTAATGAACGCCGTGCATCATTTTGATGATCGCTTTGTAAATCAGGAATAATACACCCGCAGCACCTAATGACATAAACATTAATAACATGAAGAAGTCATTAAGGTTGTTGATAGCAAATCCAAAGAATTCGGTGACTTTGCCTGGCTCAGGATAATAACCGCTTAATACACCTGCAAATTTGTTTGCAGCTGCGTTAGCAAGGAACCAAACAGCCATCATCAACGAAGCAAATTTGGCAGGAGCTAATTTATTTACCATTGATAAACCAATAGGAGATAAGCATAACTCTCCAAAGGTGTGCATAGCATACATACCCACTAACCACATCATGCTTACTTTAGTAGTTGAAGCTACATCTTTTACACCAAATGCGATGTATAAATAACCTACAGAAAGTAATAAAAGACCGATTGCCATTTTCAAAGGAGAAGATGGTTCCATACCTTTTTTACCTAAATAAGTCCACAGCATGGCAAATAAAGGAGCACAAGAGATTACAAAGAATGCATTAACTGATTGGAACCAGCTTGCAGGAATAGTATATCCAAATAATACACGGTTGGTTTGTTCTTCAGCAAAGAAGTTCAAAGAAGCACCTGCTTGTTCAAATGCTGCCCAGAAGAATACTACGAAGAACGATAAAATGAAGATAACCGCAATTCGTTGAATTTCTATAGAAGTAAGTGGCGCATCTTTTTTTACAGTTCCATCAGCCGATTTAACAGCTTGAGTAGGTTTTCCGCCAATTGCCGCTCCATCAGGAGTAACAATGTATCTGTCTTTTAAGAAATGGAACATGATTAAGCCCAGCACCATGCCAATACCTGCAACCAGGAAGCCCCATTTAAAATCTGCAGCAGAACCAGTATCTCCAACAAAACCACAAGCTAAAGGAGCAATGAATGCACCTAAGTTGATACCCATGTAGAAAATGGTGTATGCAGAGTCTTTTCGGCTGTCCTGAGGCTCATATAATTGGCCCACCATTGTTGAAATGTTTGGCTTAAAGAAACCGTTACCTAAAATTAAAAATCCTAAACCTGCATATAAAAATGGAGTGAACATGGCTGGATCGGAGTAATAATGTCCAGAGAAGAACATCAATAACTGACCAATGGCCATTAAAATACCTCCCACCATGATGGAACGACGGTTACCCCAGTATCGGTCGGCAACATACCCCCCGATAAGAGGAGTAAGGTATACCAATGAGGTGTAGTTACCATACAATGCTGAAGCAGCCTGTTTATCAAATAATAATGCTTTTGTTAAAAATAGTGTTAGCAATGCGCGGTTACCATAATAGCTAAAGCGCTCCCACATTTCAGTGCCAAACAATACATACAAGCCTTTGGGATGCCCAGAGGTTGCTTTTTGCTCTGCTGGAGCAATTGATGGATTTTGATTCATTTCTGTATTATTAATGTGCTATATTAAGATTAAGAGTGTTGATTGATAATGTTTCGTAACCATTTGAGCATCATTGCGATAGCTAAAGCGGCTACAATACAAGATGCGAAATTTACAAAGAAATACCACGCTTTGTTGTCATATTTATCCCACATGCTTGCCAATACTCCTGATAGTTTATTGCCAATGGATGTGGCTAAAAACCATCCTCCCATCATCAATGAAGTTAAGCGTGGAGGACTTACTTTGGAAACTAATGATAAGCCAATTGGACTTAAACATAATTCTCCAATGGTAACTACAGCATAGGTGCCTATTAGCCACCATGCTGATGTTTTTTCAGTAGTTATATCAGTGCTGAGTACCGCTGCCACCATTACTAAGGTTGATAGTCCGGTAATGACCAATCCCCATCCAATCTTTGCTGGAGTTGATGGTTCTTTGCCTTTTCGTTTTAAAAATCCAAAGAATGAAATAACTACAGGTGTTAGAATAACTATAAAGAAAGGGTTAATTGATTGGAAAATCTCTGTTGAAACAAGATCTAGTTTTTGACCCTCCTGGGGCCACTTATCTTTTGATAGATTCTGAAAATAAGGGTCAGGAGATAAAACATTTTGTTTATGCCCATTCAACATTACTGGTCGGAAATAAGCATCATATTTTGGAAATGAATCAACTTTGCTGTCCAGTTCTTGAATCATTCCAAACGGTTTGGCAAGGGGCGCAACTTTCGGAGAAATTGAGCGATCTGTATGGGTTTCAGCATAGAACGTTAGAGCTGAAGCATTTTGCTTGAATACAGCCCAAAATACTATGACCACAACAAATACTGCTAACAGAGCTGAAATTTGTTGTTTATCACTTTTATCAGCTTTCCACCAGATGGTGAAATAATAAATAATTACCGGTATACATCCGAAAATAAAGGCATCTGTTGAATCTGAACCCAAAATATTACCTGGAATAGCGATCCAAGCTAAAGCTCCGACTACTATAACCGGCAAGAATACGAAAAGCAGAACTTTAGATACAGGGATGTCATTAGGGTTGGCCGGTTTAATTATATCAGCCTCCTTAATGTGTTTGGTTCCTGCTAAGAACCATGCCAAGCCAATAAACATTCCAATACCGGCAGCAGCAAAGGCATAACCCCAACCATAGGCGTTACGCATATAGGCAGCCACAAAATTGCATATAAAAGCTCCAATGTTAATACCCATATAAAACAGGTTATAACCTGCGTCCTTATTGCCTTTAAATTCTTCGGTTGAATATAAATTACCTAAGAGGGTAGAAATATTGGGTTTAAAGAAACCGTTTCCGATAATGATAAGCAAAAGGGAGCTCCACATGGCGGTATAACCAGGAATGGCTAATCCAAGGTAGCCCATACCCATTAAAGTGCCACCAATTAAAATTGATTTGCGATAACCCAGTAAACGATCAGCTAATAACCCCCCTAAAAAAGGTGTAAGATAGACTAAACCTAAATAGGTGCCTACAATATCAGAAGCTTCTGCCCGATGAAGGCCCATACCTCCTTTAGGATCCATGAGATATAGTGCCAGAATACCCAGCATTAAGTAATACCCAAATCGTTCCCACATTTCTGTAAAAAACAGAACCCTCAGCCCTTTTGGGTGGGCAGATTTATTAATCGGCATCTTTCGGTTAATTGGCTTTTATATTTTATTCTTTTATTGATTGGTTTAGAGGGAAAAGATTTTCCCAAAGCTGCTAAAGTAAAAATATTTTTCTGTTATGGAAATGATTCAAACGCAAGAAATGGTTTTGGATGGTTGTATTTTGTTTTAAGCGCTGATAATCAATGTTTTGATTTATTAAAAGGAGTCGGCTTTTGTTAGGATGGATTGTTTGTTGTGGTTGTATATCAGGTAGTTATTACACTGTTACAGAACTCTAGCTTGAATAAGTATGTTGTTACAAATCAAAAAAAGCACGCGATGAGCGTGCTTTTCTGTCGTAAAGTGTGAATATTTTCTACAAGTTTTTAAGGATGAAATCAACCATCATCGTTTGTAACTGATAGCGATATCTAACACCATGGTGTTCATTTGGATAGTAAAAGCTTTCGAACTGTTTATTCTTTTTGATCAATGCCAATGACATTTCAGCAGAATTTTGGAAATGAACGTTATCATCAAACGTACCATGAATCATCAGGAATTTACCCTTTAATTTGTCGGCGTAATTGATAGGTGAGTTATCATCATAGCCTGAAGGATTTTCTTGAGGAGTTCTTAAGAAACGTTCTGTATAAATGCTGTCATAAAATCTCCATGATGTTACCGGTGCACCGGCAATAGCCATTTTAAATACATCGGCACCGCGAGTGATCGCTAATGAAGCCATATAGCCTCCAAAGCTCCATCCATAATAACCAATGCGAGAAGCATCAACGTATGACTGGGTCCCTAACCATTTGGCCGCATCAATCTGATCCTGAATTTCAAATTTACCTAGTTGTAGATAAGTTGATTTTTTGAATGCAGCTCCACGTGCACCTGTTCCGCGGTTGTCCATACAGAAAACGATATAACCTTTATCGGCTAACATTTGGAACCAAATATCACCACTATTCCATCCATCAAGTACTTGCTGACTGCCAGGGCCTCCATAAGCGTACATAAACACAGGGTACTTTTTAGTCGCATCGAAGTTTGACGGTTTAATAACCCATGCGTTTAGTTTTATTCCATCAGGCATTGGAACTTCAATAAATTGCTTACCTGAATAGTTAAAACCTGCCAGTTGGCTATTCAACTTCGTGTTCTCTTCTAAAACACGTAGCTGTTTGCCTGTTTTATCTTTTAAGCTGAAAACTGCTGGGGTATTAGCATTACTGTATGAGTTGATGAAGTAAGAAAAATCAGCGCTAAAGGTGGCGTTGTTAGTACCTTCTGCGGTGGTTAATTTCTTTTTGCCACTTCCGTCAAGCTTAATAGAATAAATTTCTCTTTTGGTTGCCGACGTTTCTGCTGATTGGAAATAAATGGTTTTAGTTTTTTCATCAATTCCATACAACGAGGTAACTTCCCATGGTCCTTTTGTGATCTGACGAATTAGTTTTCCGGTTAAATCATATAAATAAATATGACGGTAGCCGTCTTGTTCGGTGGTAGTAATAAACGATTTATTATCACTTAAGAAGGTTAAATCATTGGTTACTTCCACGTAGCTTTTATCTGTTTCTGTAAAAATAGACTTAGTGGCTCCAGTTTGAGCATTTGCCAATAGGTACTCTAATTTATCCTGATGACGGTTCATGCGAAGCACACAAAGTGTATTTGCATCATTGGTCCATTTAATACGTGGAATGTACTGATCTTTTTCAGGACCAACATCAACAGTAGTGGTTGTTCCAGTTGCTAAGTCAAATACATGAATGCTAACAATTGAGTTTTTCTCTCCCGCTTTTGGGTATTTATAGCGATATTCTTCAGGGTATAAACCGTTATAAACCGGAATGCTAATTTCCGGTACTTCAGTTTCATCGAATTTATAATAGGCTATTTTTTTACCATCAGGCGACCAGAAGAAAGCTCTTGCAAACTCAAACTCCTCTTCATAAACCCAGTCAGTGCCCCCGTTAATGATCTTATTTTTTATACCATCGTTGGTGATTTTTTTCTCTTCTCCGCTAACAAGGTCTTTAATGAAGATGTTGTTGTCGCGAACGAATGCGATTTTTGAGGCATCAGGTGAGAAATTAGCGTATTTCTGCTTACCGCCTTCTGAAACAGCTGTTAATGTTTTGGTATTTCGATCTAAAATATAATTGTTGATCAAATTAGAACGGCGATAAACAGGTTCGGTTTCAGTTGCTATCAATACCTTGTTTTCATCGTTACTGAAGGAATAGTCATCCAACTTAAGGTCTTTGCCCTTATATTTCAGCTGACTGCTTTTCAGAACGGTATCTTTTACTAACCCTGTAGCATATTCGTATTTCAAAACATAGTTATCGTTTTTGGTTTTGTCATTAACCAATGATGAATATGTTTTTCCATCTTTCATTGAGTTGAGCCCAAAAACGCCTCCCGCAACAAAGCTGCGTTTAACGTAAATGTCCTCCAGCGTTATTGACTTTTTTTGTGCAATACCTGCTAGCGGCACTAAAAACAAGAGTACCGGTGAAATAATTTTCTTCATACTAATTATTAACAGTTTATTGGATAGGGATTGTTAGTTTTTTCCTCGTTTGGCAGGTGTGCCCTGCGGGTTGGCTAATTTTTTAGGGTCATTAAATAACTCATCGGCCACTGAGGCCTCATTGGTTAAATTAATGTTATTCATATAAACCCATTTTCCTTTTTCATATTTAAGGCCATCATATGACAGATCTGGTCCATAATATTCATAATGCCCTGTTTTGCTTTTGTCAGATGGGACAAGGTGGTCGAAAACGATCCATTTTTTTGATGGTATATATTTTAACATCATTGAGGCCGATTTGCTATACTCAAATACCATCCGGTTAAGATGTTTGCCTGTACTATCTTGTAAAACAGGAGCTCCCATTGTAATCTTTCCTTCAGAAATTGTTAACGGTTCAATAACCCGCATCGATGATTTTTGGTCATTACCTTTCCATCCCAATAATAGATACGGATCGTTGGAGTTGGATGGAGGTATAATTTGATAGTATTGAGCGCCAACCCAGTTTTCGTTTGAAGTTATAGTATCAGATAGATTGTTAATAAAATCAGTATAATCTTTTAACGGATAAAGCTCCAGCTGTTTTGGGTTGTTCATTTGGATGGCCCCATAATAGCGGTAAGTTCCATCATCATTAGCAAATAACCAACTGAATATTCTGAATTTATTTTCAGGATCTTTCGTGATAGCAATAGTTTTAAGTGAATCGAAAGGGTAATTGTACGATCCGGGGAGCTTGAGCGCTGTTACAAGGGTTTTAATAAAGTTGTAAGTAGAATTACGGCGTTCCAGTTCATTTTCTCCGTTTATTGACTGGGCATCAATCGTTCTTAATGTCTTCTCGTATTCTTTAAGTTTTTCCACTGTTTTTGATTGACCAGATACGATTGTAAAGGTTAAACAAAAACAGGCAATTAAGATTATGCTCTTTTTCATCTGGATTTAATCAGCCTCAAATATAATTAATGAGGCAAATACCAGCTTTAAACTTTCTATTGTCACAAAAATAATAACAAACTATAAGCGAAAAGGCCAATCAAACACTGATAGGCCTTTATTTATTAATTGATAAATTGGTTCTATTTAGCTTTAGCTACAGGTGATACAACTCCGTCACTACTCATTTTAGCAACAATAATATTGGCAAATTCGGTGGCTGCTTTATCCAGGTTATCTGGGTTTAGGGTTGACGATTGACCTGACCAAACCAATTTTTCTGTATTTAAATCATACAAATTGGTTTCGATATAATATGTTTTGTCGGTGGTGTAATATCCTGGATCGTACATGGCGCCCATTCCACCATAATACCCCCAAAAGTTACCATAATATGGGCCCGGGGCATAAGTTGTTCCAGGAACATAACGGTTTTCTGAATCTTGTTTTACCAAAGCAATGGAAACAATGCCATCACATCCGGCCTCTTTAAATTTTTGAATTAATTGATCTCTTGTTAAGTCTTTGTTTCTGGTCATGTCAGGCGGGAATACATTGGTACTTTGAGTAACCTTAGACCCGGTTTTTGCAAGGGCAGCTGCCATTTTGTTTTCAACAGTTGTTTTGGCGGCAAGATCTTTCCCTAAAGCAACAATGAATATGTTTTTAAAGTTTTTAGCAGTAGCGTCTTTATCTTTCCAGGTGGCGGTTACCTGTGTAGCAGGGGAACATGAATTTAACAAAACAATAGCAGAGAGGATGAGTGTTAGGCACCTTGTACCAACACTTTTGAGCGCGTAATTTTTGATCATAAGTCTATTAGTATAGATTTCTAATATTGAGCATTTAGAGTTTTAAACAAATAGCTGATAACTAAGTGTCTATATTAAATATATATAAAATCTATCAAAAGGTTAGTTATAGTTTAGAATTTTATTTTACAGTTTGATAAAATAGGTGAGAAGTGAGTTGTAGCTAGTTAAGGTACTCTGAAAGTAATTGATTGTTAAGGTTTTAAAACAATGAAAGCCGATCTTTTAGAATCAGCTTTCATTGTTTTTATCTTTTTGCAGCAATTAGCTCAAGTTTTCAATTACGATAGCAGAAGCTCCACCACCGCCATTGCAAATTCCGGCTACACCGATTTTTCCTTTTTGTTGCTTCAACACTGAAAGTAAGGTGATCACAATTCGTGCTCCCGACATACCAATAGGGTGGCCTAAAGCAACAGCGCCTCCGTTGATATTAACTTTTGCAGGATCGATATTTAGCTCGCGATTATTTGCTACTGAAACAACGGCAAAAGCCTCATTGATTTCAAATGCATCAACCGACTTGATATCAATAGTAGCTTTTGAAAGCGCACGAGGGATTGCTTTAGCAGGAGCAGTGGTAAACCATTCAGGTGCTTGCTGAGCATCTGCAAAAGAAACAATACGGGCAAGTGGTTTAATACCTAATTCTTTGGCTTTATCAGCACTCATCAATACAACGGCTGCGGCACCATCATTAATGCTCGATGCATTTGCCGCTGTAACCGTACCGTCTTTTTTGAAAACCGGGCGCAAACCAGGAATCTTATCAAATTTAACAGCCTTAGGCTCTTCGTCTTCACTAACTATGGTAACTCCTCCTTTGCCTTCAATTTCAACAGGAACGATTTCGTCTTTAAATAAGCCTTTTTCCTGCGCGTTTAATGCACGTTTGTACGATTCAATGGCAAAGTTATCCTGGTCTTCACGGGAAATATTGCATTCCGTAGCACATAGTTCAGCAGCGCTACCCATATGATAATCCTTGTAAACATCCCACAATCCGTCTTTAATCATTGAGTCAATCACCTGCTGATTTCCTAAGCGGTATCCCTGGCGAGCTTTGTCGAGGTAATAAGGTGCATTGCTCATGCTTTCCATACCGCCGGCTACCATAATATCGTTATCGCCGTTCATGATCGATTGTGCAGCCAGCATAATAGCTTTGGTACCTGATGCACAAACTTTATTTACACTGGTTGCAGGTAGGTAAGGTAGTCCTGCAAATATGGCGGCCTGTGTAGCTGGCGCTTGTCCCAGGTTAGCCGAAAGAACATTACCCATAATAACTTCCTGCACTTGTTCAGGCTTAATTCCGGCACGTTCTACTGCTGCTTTAATAGCAATGGCGCCCAGTTTGGTGGCCGATAATGATGATAAACTGCCTCCCAGGCTTCCAATAGGAGTACGGGCTACAGAAACTATAACAACTTCTTTCATGCTAATTATAAGGTTATATTGATTGTTAAGAGCTGCAATTTAGACAAATTTTGTGGATCTAAAATTGCAAATTAAAAGCCTAAAAAAGCCTTTTGGACATATATTCGCAATATTGTGTTATTTTGTACTAATTTTTATTTATTCATTCACAGGTGATCATTAATAGTAAAATACTCCGATTGTTTAGGGTTAAACATGCAGAATTGTACCATATTTTTATGTTGCTTGTTTGTGTGTTAGTGGTGGTAATTATTCTTCCCAAGGAAAAAAGATTTAAGTACGAATTTGAAAAAGGAAAGGTGTGGATGCACCCTGACCTTATCTCTCCATTTAACTATGCGATTGAGAAGTCAACAGTAGAACTGGAAAAAGATAAAAAAGAAGCTACCGAAGCAGTTTTGCCAGTTTATAAATTTGATGATAAAGTAACCGCCGTTGAACAAGAGGCTTTTAAAGTTGATTTTGATACGAAGTGGAAGTCGAAGTTTCCTGGAAATACGAATAGGGCAAAAAACTTTAAAGCAGGGATTGATCTGATTGACGAGTTTTATAAGCAAGGTATTATTCAGCTTAATAATCACTACCAGAAGAAAAAGAATGCTGATTACTATCTTACTATCGTTCAGAATAATGTAGTAATGAGTACCAGTTCATCGGCACTTTACACTGCTTCAAGGGCCCTAGATCAGGCTAAAATTGCCATTCATAAAAACAAGGACCTGGAATTTTCTTTTTTAATTGATATCATTCAGGACCACCTGCAGCCTAATGTTATTTTTGATGAAAATCTTACTCTTAAGCTGGAGCAAGAAGCCGTTGAGAGCGTTTCGCTATACAGGGGGATGGTGCAGAAAGGAGAGTTGATTATTGCTCACAGGGATGTAGTTACCGACGATGTTTATAACAAGATTGAATCGCTTCGTAAAGAATACGAACAAACAGGTTTGTTTTCAGGAAGCCGTCGAATAGTAGCACTAGGACAGTTAATTGTGGTGAGTATTACCTTGTCGTTGCTGATGGTTTTTTTATTCTTGTTTAGAAAAGACCTTTATTACGACTATCGCCAACTTTCGCTTATCCTGGTAATCGTATCAGGAATGCTCATCACCCTGTCGTGGGCCATAAAAGTTGAGTTGCCAAGCCTATATTATATCCCTTATTGTGTTGTTCCAATTATTATCAGGTTGCTATTTGATGCACGTTTAGCACTTAATATTCATATTCTGGTTGTTATGATTGCAGGCTTTTTTGTACCTAACGGGTTTGAGTTCGCCTTCTATCAAATCACTGCAGGAATGACCGCCATTTATAGTATTCAGAATCTGTTGAGACGATCACAGTACCTGGTTTCGGCATTTTTAATATTGTTGACTTATTTAGTTTGCTTTGCCGGTATATCTTTTATTCATGAAGGCAGTTTTTCTAAAATTGATTTCATGGATTTTGCTCCATTTGTGCTAAGCGTATTGCTGTCTTTATTGGCCTATCCGATGATCTATGTATTTGAGAAACTGTTTGGAGTTACTTCGGATATTACTTTAATGGAGCTTTCTAATACCAATAATCCTTTGCTGCGTGAGTTGGCCTTTAAAGCTCCCGGAACATTTCAACATTCTATGCAGGTGGCTAATTTAGCCGAAGCAGCTATTTATAAAATTGGTGGGAATGCACTACTGGTGCGTACAGGTGCCTTGTATCATGATATTGGAAAGATGCGGGCACCAAACTATTTCGTCGAAAATCAGAAGAAAACAGGTAATCCGCATGATGAGTTAACGTACGAAGAAAGTGCTCAAATCATCATTAGGCATGTTACTGATGGAGTGGAGATTGCGCAAAAGAATAATATTCCGGAGCCGATAATTGATTTTATCAGAACGCACCATGGAAATACCCGTGTCGATTATTTTTATCAGTCGTTTCTTAAAAACTTCCCTGATAGGATTTTTGATGAGCAGATCTTTCGTTATCCGGGACCTATTCCGTTTTCAAAGGAAACAGGTGTTTTAATGTTGGCAGATTCGGTAGAAGCAGCCTCACGAGCGCTGAAAGATCCTGACGCCCGGAGTATAGATAACCTGGTGGATAAAATAGTGAATTATAAACTCGACCAGCAACAATTGGTGAATACCGATATCACCTTAAAAGATATCGAAACCATTAAGCAAATGTTTAAGCAAATGCTGATGGGTATCTATCATGTAAGGGTAGAATATCAAAGTGTAGGGGTTAAAATACCCGAAAAACCCTTTGTAGAGTCATAATTGAAAGGATTTTGAAAAAAATAATTGGCTGAAAGTGAGCTAGTGAGCTCAAATGGCCGAAAATTATTTGAAAAAGTTTTTGGTGGGAATATCTTATTTCTATATTTGCAGTCCCGTTACGAAACGGAGTTCTTAAATAAGTTTTCGAAAGCAGGTGAGGTGCCTGAGAGGCCGAAAGGAACGGTTTGCTAAACCGTCGTACGCCAAAAGTGTACCGAGGGTTCGAATCCCTCCCTCACCGCTTAATGTTTTCGGGGTGTAGCGTAGCCCGGTATCGCGCCACATTTGGGATGTGGAGGTCGTAGGTTCGAATCCTGCCACCCCGACCAGAAAACTTTAAGACAACGTTAGTAACGCCTCGGGGTGTAGCGTAGCCCGGTATCGCGCCACATTTGGGATGTGGAGGTCGTAGGTTCGAATCCTGCCACCCCGACGGAAAAGAAAAGCTCAATCATGCAAATGATTGAGCTTTTTTGTTTTTTATGATTTTTGAACAATATCGCAGTCCTTTTATCCGGGGACACAGATCCTCGTAATTATTTACGGTTTGACGAGACGACGAGCTTAACTCTTTGGACAATAAATGGATGTTTTTGAGTCATAAACTCAAAGCAGTATTTCGCACGCGTTGCAAACGCGCGTAGGGGAAGGCATCATTTTATACACTTAGTCAGTCCATCTTTCCAAGCATAATAACAGCTTTGACTAAAAAGAGCTTCTAAATTCGATGTATTGATCCATGGATATTGGTCCAAAAGTGTTTTTTTTAACTTTTCTTTTAACTCGTTATTAGAAATTGTTTGGTTGACGTCATACAATTCAGTTAAAGTGTTATAAACAAAGTCGTGTCCTTTGTGCATGGCTTGTCTGCATATCGTGTCGTAATCGTTAAGTTCTTGTAATGTCAAGAATCGGTATTTCTTTTTTAATCTGTCTTGTATTGGTTGAAGCCAATTCTTACCAAATTCCATGGCTAACTTCAAGCCGTCATTTAAAATAACAGATTCTGAAGTATCTGAATTATTGAAGAGTTTGGAGAACAAATTCATCGAATTAGATTTGAATGATTCTGACTAATGTTTTTCATTTAAAGGCAATGTAATAATAAACCGATTTCTTATCTCAGAGCTTCAGTTTTTGATTTGAGGCTAAACGTTTTTCGCCTTTATCCATCAAGTTGGGTGACTTATTGTTTTAATTTAATCAAGATATTCTTTGTATGTCGGCTTATAGCCTAGCAAATAAGCAAATGGAGTGAGCAGGATAAATGCTATTTTCTGAACTACAAATGGAGGTTTTGAAAGTCGGAAAACATCTGAGTATTTATTTGCCATTAAAGCCACTTGCAAAATATTCGGCATTCCGTTTTCGTTTGTCTTCCCATTGTTCGCAAGTCCGACTCCCGTTTCAAGCAAATTGTCGGTATTCATTGCAGGCTGAACTTTCCAATTCACTATCGTTTTGTTATTGGAGTTATTCCACATCGAATGAACCTTGTTTGCAGGGATATGAAGCGAGTTACCTTCTTTCAAAACTAGTAGTTGACCATCAATGCGCACGGTTAATTCGCCTGAAAGAACAGTAAAGTCCTCAACTTGATAAGGATGATAGTGAGCAGGTGGTTCTTTGGATCGTTCATTATAGGTTGTTTCCATCTCCAAAAGTTCTCCATTGGTATCATTGCCTGATTGCAAAAATTTAATGTCTTGCCCTGTTTTTGGATTGCGAATTATTTTATCCTTAAAAGCCATGTTAAAATTGATAGATTGAGTTTGCCTAATTTAAAAAGATATCAATTGTTTTCAATAGGGGTTCTTAATTGACAAATGGATGCCAATAATAATTTTGGGTTTTGAGTTCGGGTGGGTTTCTGAGTATCCCCGTCTGAAGACCTCTGTATTATTTGCAGTCTTTTGTCTCGCTTCGCTAAGACTTGCGACAACTAAGGAGTCTCAGACTCTAAACGGAACTTCGCACGTGTTGCAAACGCGCACGAGCGGGGGGGAGTTACCCGAAGGCGGCGGTTTTGAGCCACTACACTGTCTTGTACAAAAGTTTACGGGGTATATAAATGTTTCTATTCGGACTGTTTTACGACTGCTAGCGGTAGGCATACTTTTCGTCCTGGGTTGGGTCGTTTAAAGCTCTTTTTTCATCACTACGATGTCCTTGCCGCCCAAAGCAATTCTTTCCATTGGATTCCAAGCAAGTCGCTTGTAGAGGTTCTCTGCTGTATGCGTAAATAAGTAAATGTTTTCAAGTCCAAGGTCTTTTGCCTGGTCTTGAATGTGCTTACAAATTAATGCTCCTAATCCTTTTCCTCTGACGTCTGGCTTTGTGTAAACTAATGCTAACCAATTTTTGTAAATTTTAAATCGTGGTTCTCTTTCTAGCAGTCCAACGTGGTTGTATAGTCCGCCTGTTGCAATTGGTTTGTTGTCAAGTGTCATTAAAACTTGAAACTCGTAATTGTCTGCCGAAAGTTTTTTAATTCTTTCAATTGTCGTCTGAACAGGGATGTTCCACTCATTAAAATACCAGTCTGCAATAAATTGGATGTTTTCATTATCCTCAGGTGTAATTAGTTGATATTTTATGTCATTCATAATTCAAGTGTCTGTTGAAGTTTGGTCGTTTATGTTTGCCACTAGCAGTTCGGGCTTTTGTGCTTAATATGTCATGTTTTCTTGTTGTCAATTTAATGTGTCAAAGTGAAAATACTTAAATCGGGGTTTTCTTTGTCAGAAGCTTGATTGAATGGTGATTGTCCTTGTGAGTAGAAGCAACTATTTTTGTAAACTTCAAAGTCTGAAAAACATAGTTAATGACTGTTCTTGCGGCCTCTTTCATTATTCCTTGTCTTTGAAATTTTGTCAAAAGCTCATATCCAATTTCACAGCTGGCTTTATTGTTTGAAAAGTTAAATAGACAAATTGTTCCCACAAACGTTTTAGTGTTTGTCAAGGTAATTGCCCAATAAACAGAGTTGTTCTTTTGAATATTCTCATTAACCGTTTGGATAAAATTTTTTGCGTCTTCAGTAGTTTTACTGGGTTGCCTGTTTAAATACTTATTTATTTCTGGGTCTGAACGCAAAGAAAGGATATCCTTATGATCATCAGTTGTCAACTGTCTAAGCGTTAGCCTTTCGGTTGTCAAAATTGGAAATGAAGCAAAGTCAATCATCGTCATTCTGCCGTATCTTTTTATGTTGTGAGTATCGTCGTCTTACGGCTAACGTTCCTGCTACAGGCAGAGCCGGATTGATAAGAAATGTCCGAGTCTTACAGAGTAGTTGAAACTTTGTTTCGTTAAATTAGTTAGTTCTTGTGATAAGCCAAAACAAAGTTTTGGCAGGGTAATTTATTATACTGCACCCTCTATTCAACGCACCCGGCTTTGCATGGAGTTTTGTCTGTTTATCCCAATCTTCAAAAGCTTATTAACTATTTAATGAGTTGTTGTTCCGGTTGTAACAGCTAGCTGTCGCTTTTCTTTCACCATTCCTTTCCCTCAATGAGCCCATCATTGTCCCAATCCCAATCCACAAAAAAGCCTGCAGTAAGTTTAGGATGTTCATTTATTTTTTCTCTGATTAACACAGGAATTTTAGTAGTGGTGTCAAAACGTTCTAAGTTTACCAATTCCAGCAGAATGTCATAAGAATTATCTGATACGGTGGTGTTCGTAAGGTCTAGGTGTTTTAGCTTTTTTAGGTTTATAAATGGTCTTAGTGAGTTTAATCGTAGTTTTTTAGGCGAAAATTGATTGCCATTTAAAGCAAGTCCAATTAGGTTAACGCATTGTCCTATACTTTCGTAATTACTTACTTTAAAACTATTTGAAATACTTAACAGCTCTAAGTTTTCCAAATATTGAACTGGACTGATATCTATTAATTTATTACAAGAATCCAAGTGGAGAAAGTCTAACCTTGCTAAATTTTTTAATGGAGAAATATCCGTAACTGAAGATGACCAGAGATTGAGTCTTTTCAAATTTTTCATTTCACATATTGCCTCTAAAAAATCTTGGTCAACATGGTGTCGTATTGAAATTGCTTGAACTGTATCCAACTTGGGCAAAACTTCAATCCATCTCTTTGTTAGTTCTTTTCGATAGTTAAGCTTTACTTCTTTTGAGAAGTCGACAGGAAACAGTGATATCGTTAAATTTTCGGCTAAGTATACATTTTCCGTTATTTCTTGAGCAGAAATGTATTCTGGACTTTCCTTTTTGTTGAACAAATTTAATTTGAATCGATCTTCCATAAAGTGTCAGCTAACTAGTTGATACATGCATTCCAGGTGCATGTAAATTCTGTTTGCGGAATGTTTTTTAGTTTGATAGCAATAAATTTAGGATCTCAGTCCTCCAAAATAATGGTTTTGTCCGGCTATTCAAATCTCTATGCTTATACGATTTTTTATGCGTTATTCTTTTTTAGGGAGTTTCGGGCTAAATCTAATTCATCCTAAAATCACTTTTTATATTTATCCCGGTACTCTAAAGGTGTTAGTCCGTTGATTTTTTTGAACAATTCCCTAAAGGTTTGACTGTCAAAATAGCCCACATCCAGCATAATTTCATCCACTGATTTTCGGCCTATTTCCAACGCTTTTTTACTTGCTTCAATGCGCACTTTTTGCAAGTACTCTAAAATCGAACAATGGGTGGCTTTTTTAAACCTTCTTTCGAATGTTCGCCTTGTTAAAAAGAACTTTTCCGACAAGTCATCAACCGTAATCTTTTCAGCATAGTTATTTTCAATAAATTCCTGTGCTTTTAAAACTTCCTGATCACTATGCTCCTTTAAACCATTAAACACTATAAATGGTGTTTGAACCATTTTATCGAGGTTTACCACAAAGTATTTGGCAATTAAAATGGCATATTCACGGCTAACATATTTTTCGACCAAAAAAAGCAGCAGATTCCAATAGGCATTGCTGCCACCGCTTGAATATAAACCGTTTTGCTCAACAATGATCTTCTCGTCAATAAGCGTAACATTGGGATAGTAAAACCTGAATTCGTTGGCATATTGCCAGTGTGTTGTACATTTTTTGTCCTTCAACAGCCCGGTAAAGGCCAACATAAAAGCACCCGTGCAAAGCGATGCTACTTCTGCATTCTGTTTGTATTGCTTTATGATCCAATCAACAAAAAAACGGTTGTAGTGGCTACTACTCAACATATCGCCCTTTATTGCCGGAATGATGATTAAATCTGTTTTAGTGATTTCATTGGTAGTTGCATCATTCTTAATGGTCAGTAAACCGTCTTCAAGAGTCATTTCACTTGTTTCGCCAATAATCTGTATTTCAAAAAGTTCTTTCTTATTCTCTGCCTTATACAACTCGTTTACTTTTCTAAAAACAGCCCTTGCATCCACAATAGAAGCATAATTGGCGTTCTTCAGCGATAAAATGGAAATGTGTTTTTTCTGCATCTAACTTCCTGTTTAACGTAAAGATACAAATCATACTTGTCGCAAATGCCTTTACAATTATGTCGTATTTACACATAAATAAAAAGGGAATAGCCATCTATCTTTATGTAAGCAAATAAAGCAAACATGCGTAGTACAGATATCTATTTACACTTTAATGGAAACAGTGAGATGGCTTTTTCATTTTACAGATCAATTTTCGGAGGGGAGTTTATAGCGGCACAACGATACAAAGATGTTCCGGGTGGTGATAAGATGAATGAGGATGACCAGGAGAAAATGATGCATATTTCATTAAAAATTACGCCTTACACCACTTTAATGGCATCGGATATTGTGAATAAGGATGACAGCAATTTTGTTGCTGGCAATAACTTTCACATTTGCCTGCATGCCGAAAATGAAAAGGATGCTGATAAATTATTTAATGCTTTATCCAACGAAGGCAAGATTGAAATGCCAATGAACAAGACCTTTTGGGGGGCTTATTTTGGGATGTGCCAAGACAAATTTGGCATTCAATGGATGATCAATTTTACTTATCCGCAAACAAACTAAAACTTAAAAAATGGGAACGCAACATGTAAAAACCAAAGTCAGGCTTTGGGTGGGAAGAGTATTGCAATTATTTACTTCCTTATTCCTTTTGTTTGATGCAATAATGAAAATTATCAAGCATCCTAAATATGTGGAAGGAACCCTGCAATTGGGTTTACCTGAGAGTTGCATCCAGGTACTGGGCTTTTATTTATTGCTTAGTACGATGCTCTATATTCAGTCGAGAACGAGGGTGCTTGGCGGTTTATTTTTAACTGCTTATTTAGGAGGGGCTGCCGCTATTAGCTATGCAGCTCAAAGTGGAGGGCATTCGTATTTATTCCCGATCGTTTTTACAACGATGATATGGATCGCAGAATATTTACAGGATGACCAATTGAAATCGGTTTTACCAC
Source organism: Solitalea agri (assembly GCF_023914155.1). Classification (GTDB taxonomy): domain Bacteria; phylum Bacteroidota; class Bacteroidia; order Sphingobacteriales; family Sphingobacteriaceae; genus Solitalea; species Solitalea agri. Next base: position 19,642 of record NZ_JAMWYS010000053.1, read on the forward strand.
TAAAAAAATAAGAAGATGAACACCATAGTAATTATTCTTTCATTAATCGCCACTCTGGTATTAACGCTCTTTGTGCTGGCATTGGTGGCTCCCAAAAGTTATTCGCTAAAGCGACAGGTAATTGTTGATCAGCCTGTTCATGTGGTTTTTAATTATCTAAAGCATCTGAAAAACCAGGACTATTTCAACAAATGGGTAATGATGGATGCTGACTTAAGAAAACAGTTTAGGGGCGAAGATGGGAACGTTGGGTTTGTTTACGCCTGGCAAGGAAACAAGCAGGCGGGTGTAGGAGAGCAGGAGATAAAACGAATTGAGGAAAATAAACTCGTTGAGGTGGAAGTACGCTTTGAGAAGCCGATGAAAGGTATTGCAAGAACTCCGTTCAGCACCGAAGAAGTTTCTCAAAATCAAACAAAAGTTACCTGGGAGATGAGCAGCACGATGAAGTATCCCTCAAACATCATTTTATTATTTATGAATATGGATAAAATGTTGGGCAAAGATATTCAGGCAAGCTTGGAGCTATTGAAACTCAATTTAGAACCTAAAAGTTAACTCCATGTCATTTGAAGCATATCTAGAAAATATCAAAGCCAAAACAGGCAAAACGCCGGAAGATTTTATGCAGCTTGCCGAGAAACTGGGGTTTATAGAAAATGGCGAAGTAAAACCAACTGTAAAAGCAGGGGAAATCGTTGCCTGGCTCAAAAATGATTTTAACCTGGGCCACGGACATGCAATGGCGATTTACAGTGTTTTTAAAGGTTTGAAGGAGCAACTCCAAGATACCGAGGGGACTTTAGGCAAACATTTTACCGGTGAAAAAGAAAAATGGAGGACTGTTTATGATGCGCTTATTAAAAAGATAAATGCCTTTGGGAATGACATTTCAATAGCCCCTGTAGCGAGTTATATCAGCTTGCTGAGTGGCGACCGGAAGTTTGCCATTGTTCAAATTACCAAAGACAGGATGGATATTGGTATCAAATTGAAAAATCAAGCTCCCACCGATCGCTTTGAAAATGCAGGAAATTGGAACGCAATAATGACGCATAAGGTGTCGATCATTACCTCAAAAGAACTAGACAAAGAGCTTTATTCCTGGTTGCAAAAAGCCTACGAACAGAATGTGCCTAAGAATGAGTGAAATAGATAGGATATGCGCCTGGCTTGCGCGTTTGCAACGTGCGAAATAACAGCGACCAAACAATAAAGTTCGAACATCTGTAGACTGTTCGAGCTTTATTGTTTTAAAACAAAAATTGTATTTTCGGCAACCAACTACCTATTACAGATGTCTGATAAGTATAAAATCAATAATAAAGGAAGGGTTTATTTTATTACCTGTGCTGTGATGGATCGATTTAAAAACCTAATGCAGTATTTCGCACGGATTGCAAACGCACGCGAGCGGGGAAGTAGTCTGATAATATAAAAAATATAGAATAATTAAATTTAGAATATATGGATGATTTCATGATTGCGATTGTATTGTTGCTTGTAACAACGTTTATTTCACGTACCATTAGTGAAAAAGCAACTAAAAAGTTAGATCAAATTAAAAAGGCCGAATTAATTGATCTATTTTCAAATGGTCGGATTTATGCCTTTGGTATATTGATAGGTATTGTTGTACTATTCTTTCTCAGTACAAAATTCAATTTACTTGACCCGCTTATTGCTTATATTATTTATATAGTTTCAATACTTGTTTTTCTTATTGTGACAAGCATAATTTCTTACAGAAAACTTAAAGCAAATGATTTTCCGGGCACTTATATAAAATCCTATTTGCTCTCAACTTCATTAAGATTTATAGGATTTGTGATTTTCTTTACGATGATAAAATATTAAAGAAAGGCTTAGTATAATTACCAAAACAAAACCACCTTTTATGTAGAGGGTGGTTTTGTTGCTTATAAGTACAACATAATTGGCTGTAGGAATGCGGACCTCTGTTTGCTTGAAGTATATTATAATTTCCCTCCTGATTTCCATCATTTTTAGAAGGCAAAATATTTAATTTGAAAGGATTAACATTTTTAATAGCACTTGTTATAATATTAATTTAACCATTTGGAGGTCTTTAAGACCGGGATAAAGCTGATGGAAAGGATTGGTTGATATTGTGTTATTAGAGTAATAGAATCGAATTAAAAAAATAAAAACACCAATAGCCGATCGCTCGGCTATTGGTTAACTATGTTATGTTTATAATGAAGACGATTTGGTTAGTTCCAACCACCACCCAATGCCTGATAAATATTTACCATTGCATTCATTTGTTGTTTCTTGGTTTCAATAAGCTCTAATTTAGCTTCCAGAGCATCGCGTTGGGTCATTAATACCTCCAAGTAATCGGCTCTGGCCGCGCGGAACAGGTCATTTGAAATGTCGATGGACTGTGTCAGTTCACTTACCTGCTTGGTTTTTAAATCATAACTCTTCTGCGAATTGCTGATGTTGGCCATTTGATTGGCAACTTCTACATAAGCGTTCAAGATGGTTCGCTCGTAGTTATAAACAGCCTGTATTTGCTCAGCATTAGCCTTGGTGTATTCAGCTTTTATACCGTTTCTATTGATCAAAGGAGCAACCAATTCACCTGCCAAAGAATAAAGCATTGATTCAGGGAATTTAACCAGGTAACCCGGATCAAATGCCTGCAAGCCAATAGATGCAGAGATGCCTAATGATGGATAAAACTCTGCACGTGCAGCTTTAACATCCAATTTAGCAGCTGCTAACGCCAGTTCAGCCTGTTTAACATCGGGGCGGTTAGCTAACAATTGCGATGGAACACCGGCATGGATCTCAGATGGAACCAGGTCATTGAAGTTTGTTGAACTTCTCACAATAGGTTGAGGGAAGCGTCCTAACAGGAAATTGATCTTGTTTTCTGTTTCTGTGATCTGTTGCTGGATGTTGAATTGTAAACTTTGGGTGTTTAACACTTCTGCGCTAAACTTACGAACTGCCAATTCGGTCACTCTGCTTGCTTCTTTTTGAGCTTTAACAACCTCCAATGCATTGTTTTGCAATTCGATGTTCTGTTTTACAATGGCTAACTGATTATCCAACGCCAGTAACTCATAGTACGAATTGGCAATTTCTGCAACAAGGTTGGTTACTACAAAGTTTTTGCCCTCTACACTTGACAGGTAACGGCTCACCGCTGCCTTTTTAGCATTGTGCAGCTTATGCCAAACGTCAACTTCCCAATTGCCATAAACACCTAATAAGTAATCAGGAAGCGGGTCAGGCATTTCTCTGCCGGGAGTAATTTCTGTGGAAGCATCACCTGCTCCCTGACTGGTATACCTGCCCACCTTTTCAAGGCCAACACCTGCACGAACGCCCACCGATGGCAATAACTGACCTTGTTTTAACCTGATCTCGCTTTTGGCAATCTCCAATTCCTGTAAGGTGATCTGCAATTCCTGGTTACGGGTCAGCGCTGTGTCGATTAGGTTGTTGAGATTCGGATCGGTAAAAAAGGTTTTCCAACGGATCTTTCCCGAATTCAAGGTGTCTGCCGAATTGCTGCCATAACTACCCGGCGTTTGTTTATTCTCGGTCTTTTGAATTTCCTTCGGAATATTACAGCTCACGAGGGCAACACAAAAACCGGCCAGGCTTAATCCTAAATATATTTTTTGTTTAAACATTACTTTCAATTTATCGGTCTAACAGTTGGCCTTCAATTCCAGCCATATGGCTGTCTGTTAATTTGTTTTCAATTTCTTCGGTTAAAGGCTGCTCTTCTTCAATTCTGATCAGTTTATGTCTTTCAGCTATTTTACCAAAGAGGTAGTACAAGCCCGGAATTACAATTACTCCGAAAATGGTTCCGAACAACATACCTCCGGCAGCTGCCGAACCAATTGTTCTGTTTCCTACTTTACCAGGCCCCGTTGCCATCACCAATGGAATTAGTCCGGCGATGAATGCAAACGAAGTCATTAGGATAGGTCGGAACCTTGCTTTAGCACCTTCCAAAGCTGCTTTTTTCACCGAAAATCCTTCACTGTGTTTTTGTACTGCAAACTCAACGATCAGTACGGCATTTTTACCTAACAAACCGATAAGCATTACCATGGCCACCTGTGCATAAATGTTATTTTCCAATCCGAATAATTTTAAGAATAAGAATGCTCCAAAAATCCCTGCAGGTAATGATAAGATCACTGATAATGGAAGGATGAAACTTTCGTATTGAGCCGCAAGAATCAGGTAAACGAAGCCCAAACAGATCAGGAAGATATAGATAGCTTCGTTTCCTCTTGATACCTCATCTTTAGAAATACCTGCCCAGTCGATACCGAAACCTCTTGGTAATGTTTTGGCAGCAACTTCAGTAATTGCTTTAATAGCTTCACCACTACTGTAGCCCGGTGCAGAAGAACCACTGATCTCTGACGCGTTATACATGTTATGACGGGTGATCTCTGATAATCCGTATACTTTTTCCATTTTCATGAAAGCCGAGTACGGAACCATTTCACCCTTGTCGTTTTTAACATAAAGCTTTAAGATATCTTGTGGCAATGCTCTGTATTGAGGGGATGCCTGAACAATTACTTTATACTGACGGTCGTATTTGATAAAACTGGTTTCGTAGTTACTGCCGATCAATGTAGAAAGTGTGTTCATGGCATTGTCGATGGTAACACCTTTTTGCTGTGCAATGTCATTGTCAATGCGTAACATGTATTGAGGGAAACTGGCACTGTAGAAGGTAAATACCGACGACAATTCAGGGCGCTTGTTCAATTCTTTAACAAATTCCTGACTTACGGTTTCCATTTTTTTATAGTCACCACTTCCGGCTTTATCCAATAAACGCAATTCGAAACCGCCTGCCGCTCCATAACCCGGAACTGCTGGTGGTTGGAAGAATTCTATTGTAGCTCCTGAAATATCTTTCGACTTTTCTTCCAGTTCATCGATCACATCCTTGGCGGAATTCTTACGACTGCTCCAATCTTTTAAGTTGATCAAACAGGTACCAGCGTTAGCTCCTGTACCTTCGGTCAGGATCTCATAACCCGCCAATGATGAAACAGATTGTACCCCTTCAATGCCTTCAGCAATTTTCTGTAGTTTTTCTGCAATCTGATTGGTTCTTTCCAGCGATGATCCCGGAGGTGTTTGGATAACGGCATACACCATTCCCTGGTCCTCGTTAGGGATAAAGCCTGATGGTACATCGTTATTTAAAAACCAAATACCGGCACAGAAGGCCACTAAAGCTCCTGTGGTTACCATACGACGGGTTACCACTTTGTTCAACAGGGTTTGGTAACGACCGGTAAGTCTTTCAAACCATTTGTTAAATCCGTTTAATACTTTATCAACAGGAGTTTTCTTTTTGGCTTTACCATGGTTGTTTTTCAGCATAATGGCACAAAGGGCAGGTGTTAACGTAAGCGCCACCAAACCCGAAAGGACAATTGCCGTTGACATGGTAATGGAGAACTGGCGGTAGAAAATACCCACTGGTCCCGACATGAATGCCACTGGAATAAACACTGCCGCCATTACAAAGGTGATGGCGATGATGGCTCCGCTGATCTCACGCATAGCCCGTTGTGTTGCTTTGAGCGGAGAAAGGTGGTAGGTTTCCATGTTGGCGTGTACCGCCTCAATTACTACAATCGCATTATCCACCACAATACCGATTGCGAGTACTAAGGCGAACAGCGTGATAAGGTTAAGCGTAATGCCGAAGAACTGCATGAACATGAACGTACCAATAAGTGATACAGGTACGGCAATAGCAGGGATAATGGTTGATCGCCAGTCGCCTAAGAAAATGAATACTACTAAACCCACCAAAATGAAGGCTTCAACCAGGGTATGAATTACTTTTTCAATAGAGGCATCTAAGAACTTAGAAACGTCGTAACTGATCTCATAATCCAAACCTTTAGGGAAATCATTTGCCTTAAGTTCGGCCATTTTTGCCTTAACATCTTCAATAACCTGGGTAGCGTTACTACCATAGGCTTGTTTAATAACGATAGCCGCCGATGCTTTTCCATTAAGGTTCGAGTACAAATCGTACATCGAACTGCTGAACTCAACATCAGCAACATCTTTTAATCGTAAGAGTTCACCGTTTGAACTCGCACGTACTACGATGTTTTCGTATCCTTCTTTGTTACTGTATCGGCCTGGATATTTCAATACATACTCAAAAGCCTGTGAGCGTTTACCTGAGCTTTCACCTGTTTTACCTGGAGATGCCTCAAGACTCTGCTCATCCAAGGCTTTCATCACCTCATCGGTTGAAATTTTATAAGCCAGCATGCGGTCAGGTTTCAGCCAAATACGCATTGCGTATTCGCGGTTACCCAAAATATCGGCAAAACCAACGCCGTCAACCCGTTTCAATTCCGATAAAATATTGATATCGGCATAGTTGAAAAGGAAGTTTTGGTTCATTTTAGGATCCTTGCTGTACAAGTTGATGTACATCAGCATGTTCGATTCCTCACGGCTGATCTTAACACCTTCACGAATTACCAAGGGCGGAAGCTTATTGGTAACCGCAGCTACACGATTTTGTACGTTAAGTGAAGCTTGATTGGGATCGGTACCCAAGTTGAAAATCACCTGGATAGATGCTTCACCATCGTTACCAGCGTCGGAAGTGATGTATTTCATTCCCGGTACGCCGTTTAGTGCTCTTTCCAAAGGAATTACAACCGATTTGATCAGGAGCTCGTTATTAGCACCAGGGTATTCGGCAGTGATATTCACCTTTGGTGGCGAAATAGAAGGGAACTGAGTTACCGGTAATTTGGTGATGGCCAGCCCACCAATAAATACGATAATCAGTGATATTACAATTGAAAGGACGGGCCTTTGTATGAACTTATTGAACATAAAACTAATTTTAGCGGTTAAAACACTATTCTGCTTTCAGTTTAAGTTGATTGATCACCTCTTTTGGATCTTCAAATTTTGAAGCGATCTTGTCATCATCTTTCACTTTCTGAACGCCTTCCAACAAAATTTTGTCGTCTGATTTTAATCCATCACCCACAATGTACAGGTCAGGGAGCTCTGAGGCTACCGTAATTTCTCTCGATTTTACCGTATTGTTTTTATCCACAATGAATACATATTTTTTATCCTGAATCTCATAAGTAGCCTTTTGAGGAATTACAAGCGCGTTTTTAATAGGTACCACCATTTGCACTTTTCCGGTTTCACCGTTTTTAAGCAATTGCTTAGGGTTAGCGAATCTTGCTCTGAAAGCAATGTTTCCTGTTTCGTTGTCAAACTCGCTCTCAACGGTCTCTACTTCCCCTTTTGTGCTCAACATTTCATTGTTGGCCAGAATAAGGCTAACTTTTTGTTTTTGGCCTTTGTTTACGGTGCTCTGATAGTTTAAATATTCCGGTTCAGAAACATTGAAGTAAGAAAACACCTGACTGTTATCTGATAAACTGGTCAATAATTCACCCTCATCAATAAGACTTCCCAGTTTTAATGGAATGCGGTCAATTGTTCCGTCGAATGGAGCACGGATTTCAGTGAATGAAAGATGCAGTTTGGCCAATGCTGTTTCAGCGTTTGCCTGATCTAACTTGGCCTTAGCCATAGCCAGTTCATTTTTAGAAACAATATTTTTATCAGCAAGAGCTTGGGTGTTGGCTAGTTCAATTTCAGCAGCTTTGGTTTCTGCCTGTGCCTTTTTCAACTCCGCTTCATACATTGTTGGCATGATACGGAATAATAGCTGACCGGCTTTTACTGATTGCCCTTCGTCAACATAAATGTTTTGTAAATAGCCCTTTTCCTGTGCCCTTAATTCGATATTACGTACCGATTTGATTTGCGATACATATTCTTTAGTAAAGGAAGTGTCAATCGTTAGCGGACTGGTAATGGCAAAAGTGCCTGCCTCTTCTTTTTCTTCTTCTTTCTTTTGTTTGCAACTAGTGTTGTAAAGTAAAGCACTAAAACCTGCAAGCATTACAATTCTCTTCATTATAAGTAATCTTAATTCGGGTGATAAAAAATGATTTTTTAAAGTGTTAATCAGAAAGAGGCTCGGCAGATGTACTAAACGGATTCTACGATTTCTTTCAACGGGCAAAGAAAAAGTTGCTTTATGAAGTTTTTATGAAGTAAGGGGAGTATTAGGAGTTGTTGTTTATTGATTTTTATAACAATGGGATGTGAAATTGGAGTGGGCTTAAATTGATAAGAATATTTGCTCAGGCCAACTAACTTTCATCTGTTGTGGTTAAGCAAACGATAAATACTTAAATTGGGCAGGGAAATTATTACATAATTATAAGGAGACAAACTTAGTATAGACTATTCAAATGATACATTCAACACTAAAAGAACGGCTGAAAATTTATGTAAACACTACGACCAAATGCTTGATGGGTCTAGTTTTGTTGTCCGTAATTGCAGTGTTGATTGCTTTTCTTAGTTTAAACGTAGGTATTGGCATGTTTATGCTTTCGCTAATTTTTGTTTTTGGATTCTTCCACCTACATCTTGCTAAAAGCCTAATTCCCCAAAGTAGCAAGCTTATCTTTTACATCCTTCCAGTTATTATTTTGTCTGTTTTACTGCTAACATTCAAGGTCATAGTAAATACGACAATAAACTATGGTTGTCTGAATCAAATTCCAGAAATGATGATGCTTTTGAATTATATACTCTATACAATATGGTCAGGAATTTTTTTGTGGGAGATCTATATAGCCCTAATTCAGAAATGTTTTTAATTTTCACATAATGGAATGTAGTCTCTGAAAAATGTTTGTCCTCTTGGTCGCCCACGCGTTAGCGTATGCAAGTAAGATCTGCTGGAGGAGTCGTTTTTTGATATGGAAGAGTTAATCGTAAATAAAGAAATCATCAAAGTAGAATTCCAGATCACTTTCTTCTTCATCAAACATCATTTTTCTATTTTTAATTTCTAAGAACTCGTCCTCTTCGAGCATGTTTCCCTCACCATCTAGAATTTTGTACTTAGTACAGTTCGAGACATCATTATCATCTATCGAATCCTGGGCATCTTCAAGTGTTGAATATTCAAATTGTTCAACCAGTTTTTCCCTGTTAAAATATTGAAGTTTGTACATGTCGAGATATTTTAAATTCTAGTTTTTAAGCTATCATGTTTAAAATAAATCGTTCCTTGTAACTTAGTTATTAAGAAATGGATAAGAAATTGTTTTGCAAGAGTATCTCTTGTTACAGGTCTGGATAGACTGTGATTCCCGAAGAATTTACCCTAATATTTTTAATGCATCATCGCGGTCTTCAGGGGTGTTAGCATTCATTTGTTCAAGAGGAGAGGAGCTGGTCAGTAATTCAATGGTAGTGTTTAACAAGGTTTTTCGTGGGCAATTTAATCCGGCTTCAAAATTCTCTTTCAATAGGTGCAAGGCCCTTGGCTCCCAAATAGCAATTAAAGGTTCAGGTAAATTATTTATGGGGCTGATAAAGGAAGTGGCACTTTTATGAATATTGCGACTGCTGATTAATTCACGCAGGGTTTTGTCGGTCAATAGTGGCAGATCACAGGCGATAACCAACCAGGCTGCATCCGGATGTTTTAGATGAGCGCTGATCAATCCTACGCTTGGTCCGTCACCATCAATCCCATCAATAATTATTGGATAATGTTCTTCAAACAGTGAAATCTGATCTTTTCGACATGAAAGAAAAGTGTTTTCTACAAGGGGACGCAATAAGTTGAACAAATAAAGCCACTGCGGAGTGTTATCATGGTAAGAAATTGAAAACTTGTCAGTTTTCATGCGTTTGCTATAGCCACCACAAAGTATCAGCGCATACAATGGGCTTTTATTTTCGTTTAAAGTCACTTTTGCCTCCTGTTTTGCTTAATAGTCGTGTTTCTTTAATGATCATCTCATGTGAAAAAGCCTTGCACATGTCGTAAATGGTTAGGGCGGCAATGCTTGCTCCAGTCAATGCTTCCATTTCAACGCCGGTTTTTCCGGTAGTTTTTACCGTACAATTTATTACTGCTTCGTTGTCTTCTAAAACTATATTGATCTTACAGTTTTCGATTAATAAAGTATGGCACAAGGGAATCAGATCAGGTGTTTTTTTGGCTGCCATTATTCCAGCAATTATTGCCGATTGAAAAACTGCCCCCTTTTTTGAAATAATTTCGCCGTTGGTAAAGTGAGTAAGCACCTCTTCGGGCAGATACACTCTTGCCTGTGCTGTGGCAATGCGAGTTGTTATTTGTTTGCTCTCAATATCAACAATGGTTACCTGGTTGTTCTCGTCTAAATGGGTGAAAGTTTTCGCGCTCATGCTTTTGAGAGTTTAGTTTACTTAGATTCTTGTTCAACGATTTTTTGCAGATGTACTGCATTGATTATCGCAATTCGTTTGTCTACAACATTTACGGCGTTTTCGGCAATAAGGTCATTCATAACCCTAAAGGCTGTTTCATATGTTGTTCCGGCAAAAGAGGCAATATCCTGACGGCTTAATGTGGCGTCTAAAAATTGGTCCCCATCTAAACCAAAGGTTTCCATTAAAGAAAGCAAACAACTGGCTACTCGTCCTTTTACCGACATATGCGCCAGGTTTTTCATTCTTTTTTCTGATTCCTGTAGCTCATTTGAGTAAAACATCATCAATTCGAACATTAAATTCGAATTAACCCTTAATGATGACAGAAAAAACTCTTTTTCTATGAAACACACAGTGGTAGGCTCCAGGGCAGTAGCCGAAACCGGATAATGATTTTCTTTACCGATTCCACGATGGCCAAAAATGCCTCCCGATTTGGCGAAACGGATAATTAACTCCTTGTCTTCTCCCCATTTTTGATGCACCTTTACTTTTCCTTTGTAAATAAAGTAAATCCCTTTTACCTCATCGCCTTCATTGAAAATAAGCTCACCTTTTTTATAATCCAGGTTTTTTTTATTGTTTTCAACTGCCGGAAGCCAGTCTTTTATGCATAGTGAGCACAAAAAACAGCTTTTTACATCACAAACATCCTTGCTTTTTTTCATTTATAAGCTAATTTCTTCATCCAAGCGATTAATATACAATGAAAATCGGCTATACTGCAAATTCGGTCTCTATTTTGGTTACTTCTCCAATAATAATTAATGCTGGATGTGTTATTTTATGTTCTTTGGCTAATATTTCAAGATCTTTTACAGGTCCTTTAACAATTTTAGTATAAGGTAAGGAGGCATGCTGTATTAAAGCGGCCGGCATATCGCCTTTGTCGCAATTGATACATTCTTTAATAATATTGGGAAGGTTTTTCATCCCCATATAAATGACAATGGTGGTATTGCTTTGCATGGCCAGTTGAATATCTCTGGATAATGTGCCGTCTTTTTTTGTGCCGGTAATGATCCAAATTCCTTCGCTAATCCCCCGGTGGGTTAAGGTTATATCCGATAATCCTACAGCCAGCATACTGGTAATGCCTGGGATATAACTAGTCTTAATTCCATTTTGACGGGCAAAGATGATTTCTTCCATGCCACGGCCAAAAACAAAAGGATCTCCACCTTTTAAACGTACCACTAGTTTGTTATCGACCGCCTTTTCTTTTATAAGCTCATGAATTCGCTCCTGAGGAGTGTACTCTTTATACGGAGGTTTGCCTACATAAATTTTTTCGCAGTTAGCTGAAGCATGGTCTAATAATGCCTGGTTTATGAGGTTGTCGTATAAAATTACATCTGCTTTTTTTAAAATATTCACCGCTTTTAGTGTAATTAGGTCCGGATCGCCCGGTCCTGCACCAATAATTACTAATTCTGCTCTTAAATTCATGTGTTTTTTATGTTTTTTATTGAAAATTTCGCACAATATCTCTTTTGTTTAAAGTGTTTTCGATTTTTTAGTTAAAAATTTAATCAGTTTGTTCTAATTATTTGGCTAAAATAGGATGTTAAAATATTTTATTTCATTTTTTATGATTTTAAATATAAATTATTCTATTTTTACAATATAAAACTGGTTTAAAAAATGTTTTGTGTCATAAAATGTTTAAGTTTGATACTTTATGTTGAATAAAAATTAATTATTTATGAAATAAGAGTTAATTTTTAGATAAAATTTCATTATTAACCACGAAAAACAGCTAAATATGACTGAGAATTATACTAAAAATATAGTAATTGTTGGAAATGGGATGGTTGGATATAAGTTTTGTGAGAAATTATTGGCCAAAAATGAAAAGTTTAATCTTATTGTGTTTGGTGAAGAACCTAGAGTTGCTTACGACCGGGTTCATTTAAGCGAATTTTTCTCCGGTAAGTCGGCTGATGATTTAAGCATGGCCGACGTTAATTGGTACATTGATAATAATATTACCCTCCACTTAGGTGATCCGATCAAGGAAATCAACCGGGAAACACAAACCATCTACTCTTTTAAAGGTCTCGTTCAATCCTATGATTATTTAGTGTTAGCAACCGGTTCGGCTCCATTTGTTCCAACTATTCCAGGTATCGATAAAAAAGGTGTTTTTGTATATCGTACCATAGAAGACCTGGAGGCGATGACAAGCTATGCCGAATTTGCCCAAAAAGGAGTAGTGATGGGTGGTGGGCTTTTAGGTTTAGAAGCAGCAAAAGCCTTGATCGATCTTGGTTTGAAAGAAACTCATGTGGTAGAGTTCGCTCCTCGCTTAATGCCAAGACAAATTGATCAGAACGGTAGCAAACTACTTCAACATAAATTAAAAGAAATAGGCTTACAGGTTCATCTTAATGTTAATACTTCCAAAATTTTAGGTGAAGAACAAATTACAGGGTTGCAGTTTGCCGACGATACAACCATGAGTTTCGATATGCTCGTCATTTCTGCCGGAATCCGTCCACGTGATGAACTGGCCAGACAATCTGGTTTGGAATTAGGTCCGCGAGGAGGAATTGTGGTAAATGAATGCATGCAAACATCGGATGAAAAGATTTTTGCAATCGGCGAGTGTGCATTGTTTGATGGAATGATTTATGGCTTGGTAGCGCCAGGATATGAAATGGCCGAGATCGTGGCTTCGTATTTATGTAACATCGATAAAAAGTTCAAAGGTTACGACATGAGCACCAAGCTTAAATTAATTGGTGTTGACGTGGCGAGCTTTGGCGATCCGTTTATTTGTGAGCCCGATTGTAAAACCATCTCCTTCGAAGATTCTAATAAAGGTGTTTATAAACGCATTAACATGACCCATGATGGCAAGCACCTTTTGGGTGGTGTGCTTGTAGGTGATGCCGAGGCTTATAATATGTTACTGCAGACGGTAAACAACAAAATTGTATTGCCGCCAAACCCTGAAGATTTAATTCTTGGCGCCCGTGGTGGTGCAGCTTCGGAGGGAGCTGGTGTAATGAGTTTGCCAGATGATGCATTGATTTGTTCTTGCGAAGCGGTTACCAAAGGGGCGATCTGTTCAGCGGTGATGGATCAGGATATTACGACTATTGAGGGCATGAAGAAATGCACCAAAGCAGGTACCGGTTGTGGTGGATGTGTTCCAATGGTGAAAGACCTGATCAATGGAACGCTTAAAGAAAATGGTAAATATGTTAAAAATGTTATTTGCGAACACTTTAATTTCTCACGCCAGGAGTTACTCGATCTTATCAAAATAAATAATATTAAAAGTTATGACGAAGTGCTCGATACATTTGGTAAGGGTGATGGCTGTGAAGTATGTAAGCCTGCCGTTGCGAGTATTTTAGCAAGTCTTTGGAATGACTTGATCTTAAAGCAAGCCACTATTCAAGATAGTAACGACCGCTTTTTGGCTAATATTCAAAAAGGTGGAACTTATTCGGTGGTTCCTCGTATTGCCGGCGGTGAAATAACGCCTGATAAATTAATTGTAATTGGTGAGGTAGCTAAAGAATTTGGTCTCTACACAAAAATTACAGGAGGTCAGCGTATCGATTTGTTTGGGGCTCACCTAAATGATTTGCCATTGATTTGGGAAAAGTTAACAGCTGCAGGTTTCGAAAGTGGCCATGCTTACGGCAAATCTTTGCGTACCGTGAAAAGCTGTGTTGGAAGCACTTGGTGCCGTTTTGGTTTGCATGACAGCGTTTCATTTGCTATCGAAATTGAAAACCGTTACAAAGGACTTCGTTCTCCTCATAAATTAAAAGGTGGAGTATCAGGATGTATCCGCGAATGTGCCGAAGCTCAATCAAAAGACTTTGGAATTATTGCTACCGAAAAGGGCTGGAACCTATATGTATGCGGTAACGGTGGTTCTAAACCACAGCATGCTCAATTGTTGGCAGCCGATATCGACAGTGAAACCTGTATCAAATACCTTGATAGATTCTTAATGTTCTACATTAAAACAGCCGATCCTTTAACCCGCACAGCTACCTGGCTGAATAAAATGGAGGGAGGCATGAGCTACCTGAAAAATGTTGTGGTAAACGACAGTTTGGCTATTGGCGAAGAGCTTGAAGCCGAAATGGACACGCTGATTAAAAACTACAAATGTGAGTGGCTTGAGGTGGTTGAAAATGATGAGATGAAGAAAAAGTTCAACCATTTTGTGAATGCTCCTGAAGAAAAAGATCCATCAGTTTCTTTTCAGCCAATGAGAGACCAGATCATGGCAACTCAATGGTAATTCATATTTCGCTAACTAAAAATTACTACTATGACCGAAGACGTATTAACAGCCTGTGAATGGATTATGGTGTGTGATGCCAAAGACATTCCTGAAAACGGAGGGGCTTGTGTTAAAGTTGAAGATGAACAAATAGCCATTTTCAATTTTGCCAGAAGAAACGAGTGGTATGCAACTCAAAATTTATGCCCTCACAAACAACAAATGGTGCTTTCGAGAGGAATGATCGGAAGCTCCGGCGATAGCTGCGAACCAAAAGTAGCTTGCCCGTTTCATAAAAACACTTTTTCGCTTCAAACCGGAAAATGCCTAAGTAATGATGAGTATGAGATAAAAGTGTATCCGGTGAAGGTTGAGAACGGGAAAGTGTTTGTGAGTTTAGAGTGAAGGTCTGATGAAAAGAAAATCCCCAACAAAGAATTGCAGTCTTTGCTAGGGAAATAAGTTTCAAGATCTGTTAATTACTTAAAACCAGTGTCAAATGTATTTAAAAAATAAATTATTTGCAGTCGTTTTTACACTATTCCTTATTTTTTCATTAGCAAATAGTGTTCATGCTCAATTGTCGATAAACGCACAAATTAGAGCCCGCGCCGAATACCGAAACGGCTTCTCCAATCTTCTACCTACCAGCGCTCAATCTGCCGATTTTATCTCTCAACGTACCCGTTTAGGATTTGGATATCGATGGAATTTCCTTGTATTAGGCGGATCCCTGCAGGATGTACGTGTATGGGGTCAGGACGCTTCTTCAATAAGCAATTCCGATGGTAATAAACTGATGCTGCATGAAGGTTGGGCCGAAGTGATCTTAGCTAATAAAGACGATTCAACCAACCAGTTTAAACTCATCGACTACCTGTCATTTAAAATTGGGCGTCAAGAGTTGATTTACGATGACTCACGTTTAATAGGAAACCTCGATTGGATGCAACAGGCACGTCGTTTTGATATGGCTTTGTTAAAAGCGGTTCATAAAGGTTGGCAATTGGATTTGGGTTATGCCTATAATCAAAATTCAGAGAAAACGTCAGGTAACTATTATGTTCCTGGGAATGTTCCTCAATACGTCAAAAATGATCATGGTGTGTTAGTGCCAACTCCCGAAGGGATGGTTCCCCTGACAAATAGTTTAGGCAACAGTGATGCCAGTGGAAATCCAACTTATACCAACCCGCCAACTACCAACGGTGGTTCACAGGATTATAAGAAGTTTATAAGTGTTTATCTAAGCAAGTCGGTTAAAAATACCAAGCTTTCAGCACTGTTCTTTAATGATAAGTTTGGAAAATACCGCTCATCGAGTGTTGAAACCAATGGGGGCTTAGTTTACGGGCGTTATTTTGATGTTGACGGAAACTCTAGCCGATATACCTATGGGCTGATGGCGATACAGTCAATTCCAATTGCCGCCAACAAAAGTTCTGTTAAGCTTCAGTTGAATTATTATGAGCAATCGGGGCATGACCGGGATGCGAAAAAGCTAAGTGCTTACCATTACAGTGCTTTTGCAACATACAATAAAGGCAAATTCAGTGCTGGTCCCGGTTACGATTATTTATCGGGTAATAAAACATCTATAGCGGCAGATGAAAATAGTCGGTTCGATCCATTGTACGGCACGCCTCATAAGTTCTGGGGCTATATGGATTATTTCTATGCAGGGTCAGGATCTCCTCCTCAGGGTTTAAAAAACGCTTACCTGAAAAGTAAGTTTACCAATAAGTTTTACTCACTGGCTTTAGATTACCACCACTTTGCAGTCGCCAATGAACTGGCCGCAACAACTCAAAAATCGCTAGGTGATGAGTTTGATTTTACCGCAAGTTGTACCCTGAATAAGTTTACAACCCTCGATTTCGGATACTCAATGATGTTTGCAACCAATGCCATGGCATATGCTAAAGGGCAATCGCCCGCAGTGCCGGTCACGAACTTCGATAAAACGGCGCAATGGGCCTATCTGTCGGTAACTATTAAACCTGAGTTTTTATTTACCAAACAATCTCCCTCCAAACTTTAATCCTCCCAACTACTCACCTAAAACGAAATCAACATGGAAAACTTCAACACAAAACCACTGACAAAACTGAATATATTTTCCTTCAAAGGCGTTCAAATGCGAACGTTCCATATCACCTGGTTAACCTTCTTTGTTTGTTTCTTTGGTTGGTTTGGTTTGGCTCCTTTAATGCCAACTATTCGTACCGACTTAGGTTTATCCAAAGCACAGGTTGGTAATACGATCATTGCTGCAGTATCGGCAACCATTTTTGCCCGTTTAATTATCGGAAGGCTTTGTGATACTTGGGGACCGCGAAAAACCTACACCACCTTGTTGATCATCGGCTCAATTCCGGTGACCTTGGTTGGTTTATCCGATTCATACACTACCTTTTTGCTGTTTAGATTGGCCATTGGTGTTATTGGTGCCTCATTTGTAATTACTCAATTTCACACTTCTATCATGTTCGCTCCTAAAATTAAAGGCACTGTAAATGCGGTTGCCGGTGGCTGGGGTAATTTAGGGGGAGGAATAACCAATATGTTAATGCCATTGATCTTTGCTATGATCGTTGGCTTCGGATATACTCCCTCACAATCGTGGAGGTATGCAATGATTTTTCCTGGATTGTTGCTGTTGGTGATGGCCTACGTGTATTATAATTATACTGTTGATACGCCCGAAGGTAATTTCAGTGATATAAACAGAGAACGTAAAGTAAACGCTAAAACCGATTGGAGCATTTTGGCTGATTGGAGAGTTTGGTCGTTGGCCCTGGCTTATGGTGTTTGCTTTGGGATGGAGATTACTTTCGATGGAGTGGCAGCTCTTCACTTTACTGATTCGTTTCATCTTTCACAAGCTTCAGCTGGTTTTTGGGCAGGCATATTTGGTTTTATGAATCTATTCGCCCGTGCATTGGGTGGCATTGCGGCTGATAAAGTGAATTTGAAATACGGTATCCGAGGTAAAGGTATTTTGCTTGCGGGTTTACTCCTTTTAGAAGGAACCGGAATTATCCTGTTCGCACAAGCCGGATCATTGGTAATGGCCATTGTTTCGATGTTGGGCTTTGCCATGTTCCTCAAAATGGCTAACGGGGCAACCTATTCTATTACCCCTTTTGTGAACGAAAAGAATGTGGGCTTGGTAAGCGGGATAGTTGGTGCTGGTGGAAATGTTGGAGGTATGCTGTTCGGGTTTCTGTTTAAATCAGAGTCGATTACCTACGAACAGGCCTTTGTATACATTGGTTACACGGTTATTGCGGTAGCCTGTTTAGTACTGATTACACGCTTTGCTAAACCTAAGGTTAGCGAAGATTATGTTTTGGACGGAAAAATGGCTGCTGCGCTACAAAATAATTGATCATTTAATTCGGGGGTATTATGTCGGCTAAGAAGAAAACCGCCTTTGAAACTACCTGCTGCTACTGTGGTACAGGCTGTGGGATACTTGCTCATACTGATCAAAAAGGTAAAGTGGGTGTAGAAGGAAACCCTGAACACCCGGTAAACAAAGGGATGCTTTGCAGCAAGGGAATGAATCTGCATTACACGGTAAACGATTGTTCTGATAGGTTACTTTTTCCTCAGATGCGGTTCAATAAGAATATGCCTTTGCAAAAGGTGAGCTGGGATGATGCCCTCAATCGTACCGCGGCGGTCTTTAAAACGTTTATTCAAAAATATGGTCCCGATTCGGTTGCATTTTACGTTTCCGGACAATGTTTAACCGAAGAATACTACGTAATTAACAAGCTTATTAAAGGCTTTATTGGCAGTAACAACATCGACACCAACTCCCGTTTATGCATGAGTAGTGCTGTTGTTGGTTACAAAATGGCTTTAGGAGAGGATAGCGTTCCTGTTTGTTATGATGACATTGAGCAAGCCGACTGCTTTTTTGTAACCGGCGCTAATCCGGCCTGGTGCCATCCAATTATCTGGCGCAGGGTAGAGGCGCACAAAGCAGCTAATCCACATGTGAAAATAATTGTTGTTGATCCACGCAAAACCGACAGTTGCTCGATCGCAGATATTCATTTGCAAATAAACCCGGGAACCGATGTGACCTTGAATAATGCGATCGGCCGTCTTTTAATCGAAAATGGTAAAATCGATCAGCAGTTTATTGACGATCATTCCGAGGGATTTGCCCGCTACAAAGAACAAGTGTTTATAAGGACTGTTGAAGAAGCAGCCTTAATTTGTGGTGTTGATGCAAGAGATATTATTAAAACAGCACGATACATCGGGGCTTCCAAAGGATTTTTAACCATGTGGACGATGGGCCTTAACCAAAGTTCAATTGGGGTAAATAAAAACCTTAGCCTGATCAACCTTAATCTAATAACCGGACATATTGGGAAACCAGGCTCCGGTCCGTTTTCTCTTACCGGTCAACCCAATGCAATGGGTGGACGAGAGGTAGGAGGATTATCAAACTTATTACCTGCTCATCGTAATCTGAATAATCCGTTGCACCGAAACGAAATACAAGCGTTTTGGGGAGGTACAACCATTTCGGAAAAGCCGGGTTTAACTGCTACCGAGATGTTTGAGGCCCTTGAGAAAGGTACCTTAAAAGCAATTTGGATTATCTGTACTAACCCGTTGGTAAGCTTGCCGGATGTTCGGCAAGCTGAACGGGCTTTGAAAAATGCCAAATATGTGGTTGTTCAGGAGGTAAGCAGCAAACCTGAAACGTTAAGTTATGCCGATGTAATTCTTCCGGCAGCGGCATGGCTCGAAAAGGAAGGCACGATGACCAATTCGGAACGTCGCATCAGCCATCTGGCAAAACTTATTGATCCTCCGGAAGAAGCTTTGCCTGATAGGGAAATTATCTGTCGTTTTGCACAGAAAATGGGTTTTAAAGGTTTCGACTTTGAAAACGATGCAGCAGTTTATGATGAACATGCTGCATTGACTGCCGGTACTTCAATAGATGTTTCGGGCCTTAATTATGAATTGATAAAAGGATTAAAAACGGTGCAATGGCCGTTTCCGAAAGGAGCAACACAGTCGGAGTCTAAGCGCCTATTCGAAGACCATCTTTTTTTAACGCCTTCAAAGAAAGCCATTATTCATTCGGTGGAAGACGCAATTATGAGCGAAAAACCGGATGATGATTATCCGCTTATTCTTACTACAGGCAGAACCCGTGATCAGTGGCATACCATGAGTAAAACGGGCAAGGTGAATAAGTTGAAACAGCATTTGGCAAAACCTCTGCTCGAAATTCATCCCGAAGATGCCGCTGATTTGAACATTCAAGAAGGAGATATTGTATTGGTTAACTCCCGAAGAGGGGAGGTGCGTATTGCTGCAACCCTAACCAATTCAATGAAGAAAGGCGTAGTGTTTTTGCCAATGCATTGGGGAAAAGTTTTGAATAGCGATTTAAACAGGGCCAATAATCTGACCAATAATCTGCTCGACCCTATTTCTAAAGAACCTGATTTTAAATTCTGTGCCGTTAAGGTTGTCAAATATGTTAAACCTAAACAACGTATCGTAGTTATTGGTGCAGGTGCTGGTGCTTTTGGTTTTGTTAAGTCCTATCGGGAGCTCAATAAAACGGATGAGATTGTGATTTTCAGTGCTGAGAAATTCCCTTTTTATAACCGTGTTATGCTTCCCGATTATATTTCGGGGGCGCAAAGTTGGGAGCAGCTGATAAAAATGCCAGAGCATGAAGAAGCTAACTACCTCATCGATTTCAGAAAAGGCGTTAGCGTTAAGCATATTGATAGAATTAATAAAGTTGTAACCGATTCGGAAGGAAAGGTTACTGATTATGATGTTTTGCTGGTGGCGACCGGCAGCAGAGCAACCGTTCCTAAAAATCTCCCAGATCTCGGAGGGGTATTTACCATGAGGAGCAGAACAGATGCTGATAATTTCATGAACTATCTGCCACCCGGAGGGCAGGTTGTAATTGTTGGCGGTGGTTTACTCGGATTAGAACTTGCAGCTTCTCTTAGTGAAATCAATATTAAGCCTACTGTTATTCAGCGTAGCTCACGCTTTCTTGACCGACAACTTGATGTCACTGGAAGCATGGTTTTGCATGAGGAGATGATCGATCAGGGTTGTGATATTTATTATAACGATGAGGTTCAGGTGATAAATGGACAAACCGACGTAACTGGCATCAGACTGAAAAGTGGCAGGACAATTAAATGTGATGCGATTGTGTTTGCTATTGGCACTACACCAAACATTGAGCTGATAAAAGAATGTGGATTGGAGCATAAACGCGGTGTTATTGTTAACGAACGCATGCAAACCTCGGATGAAAATATATTTGCCATTGGAGAAATTGCCGAGTTCAATAACATGCTATACGGCATTACCGCAGCAGCTGAGCAACAAGCAGAGATAGTTGCCAAATATCTGAATGGTGATATTACCAGCTTTTACGAGGGTACCCTGCTAATGAACATCATCAAAGTGCATGGGTTTGACCTGTGCAGCATGGGTATCATTGAATGTCCAAACAATAGCGATTACGAAGAAATTGTGTTTAAAGACCTTGCAAAGAGGTATTATAAAAAATGCATTATTCATGATGATAAGCTGGTCGGGGCTATTTTAATAGGTGATAAGAATGAGTTTTTAGAGTACAAAGGTTTAATCGCCAACCGTACAGAGCTTAGTGAAAAACGATTGACACTATTGAGAAGTGGCAAAACAGCAGAGCCAGTAATTGGTAAACTGGTGTGTAGTTGCAATAGCGTGGGGGCCGGTAATATTCAACAGCAAATTAAAAAGGGTTGTTTAACACTTAAGGAAATTTGTTCAGCTACCGGGGCTGGAACCGGCTGTGGTTCTTGTCGCCCGCAGGTTCAGCAAATTTTAGATGAAGAATTGTCTCAAATAGCAATGGAGGTGTAAGATGGCAAGCAAGAAAAGTACAGTGAAAATTAATTTGCCCGGTGGAATTCTTTCTGCCGGGGAATTGAAAACGATTGTCAAAGCCGCTGAAGCTGCCGGAGTAAAGGAGGTGCAGATGAGTGTGAGGCAACAGCTTTATCTCACCTTACCGCATTCACGCATTCCTGATATTGTTGCCGAGCTTGATAACTCGGGACTGTTTTATGAAATTGATTTTGACGACTATCCTAATATTGTAAGTTCTTACGTTACTGATGAGCTGTTCAACCAACCCGATTGGCTTACAGAAGGAGTGTATGCGGATGTGTTGGATTCGTTCGACTATAAGCCTCAGCTTAAGATTAACCTGGTAGACAGTACCCAAACACTTGTTCCTTTTTTTACCGGTAATATCAACTTCATTTCGAGCACAACTCCTCATTACTGGCACTTGTTTATTCGCTTTCCAAAGGTGTCAGTGAACTATCAATGGGAAGGTTTGGTATATACAGATGATATTTCGAAACTGGCCAAAACAATAGAGCTATCAATTTTAGATAATAAAGAGCTCTTTTACGAAAAAGCCAATGCCAATGGTGAACTGTTGCAATCAATGGTTGCCGATAAGAAGGAGTTTGCCTTTCGTAAAGCCAATGAAGAGCTTTATTTGCCTGAATTTGCGCTGCCCTATTACGAAGGGTTTAATGGTTACGGCAAAAAAATTTGGTTGGGCATTTATCGTCGTGATGAACTGTTTTCGGTGGAATTTTTAAAAGATGTTTGTGCCATTTGTCTTAAAACCAAAGTCGGACGGATTTACACCACACCATGGAAATCAATCATTATCAAAGGAATTGAGCGTGAAGACCAAAAGTATTGGAGTTATATTTTAGGTAAGCATCAAATTAATGTACGTCATGCCTCTAATGAATTGAATTGGCAGGTAGAAGACCTTTCGGCCGAAGGACTTACCATCAAAAAATACCTTTCACGCAGATTCGATAGTATTGATCTGAAAACCTATGGATTGTGTTTTGCCATAAAAACACAGCCACGTACAGGTTTGTTCGGCTCCATAGTAATTAAAAAACTGCATAACGTTCGGAAAACCAAAACCAAGACTTCTGACCGGTTTGATATTTTATATACACCTAACTTTAACGCTAATTCAAAGAATTATATCGGTTATAAAAGTCGTGTGCTTTTAACCGATTTGGATGAGTATTTGGCTGAATTATGCAGGCAGTATTATGAGGAAAAAGGTTTGTTTAATGAGTCTGCATATGATTTTAAACTTGAGGAGTCTAAAACGGAAGAATCGGAAGAGTTAAGAAAAGTATATCAATGCGAAAATTGCCTTACCGTTTATGACGAGGTTTATGGTGATGAATTAAACAATGTTGCCCCTGGTACAGCCTTTGATAAATTGGCTGATTCTTATTGTTGTCCAACTTGTGAGTCTTCCAAAACAGCGTTTATGCTCACATTTATTTAAGAGACAGAGTTTTACTTCGGATTTTGTATTTTAGGAGTAGCAACATATTCTCTAAATTTTATGAAGTCTCTACTCTGTTTTTTAGCTGTTTTACTGGTTTATGGTTGTGGTAAATCGGAAGATTCGAACGGCGGCGTTCTGAATAGTAATTTAAGTGCTTCCGTTAAGCTTTTTGATGAGTTAGGTAATCCACAAACCCCTCCTGATGGTGTTGTAATGACCCTTAACAACGTACATCCCAAACGTTCAGGAACTTCTGACAGAAGTGGAAATTGCCAAATTTTAAGTGTGTCACCTGGTAAATACGATATCTTCTTTAGTAAATCAGGATATGATACTTTTAGGCTTTATCAGTTTGAATACAAACAGCGTCAAAATACTATTGATGATATTAAGCTTTCTCAATTCTCTACAACCCTTGTTAGTAATCTTAAAGTAACGTTTAATTCTTCAAGTCAGAAATACGCAATAGAAGGAGTCATTGCCCCGATTACGGCTGATGACAGATGGATACGGTTGTTTTTGGGCGACAATAACGTTTCTTCACTAGATTACACCTATTCACCATCGGTTCCCGTGATTGTAAATAATGGCGCTTTTAAAATTGAAGTCAGTAAAAGTGATGTTTTATTATGGGATGTTGTGGAAAATGGGAAGTTTTATGTGATTGCCTATGGAGCACCTGCTGTTTCAACTCATTTTAGAAGTCCAAGTACCAAGAAAGAGGTCTATCTTGCACTGTCTTCAACAGGATCTAATATTGCTGAGGGAATATTGGAATAGGTTACTACTAGGTTTTACGATTTGAACTTCTTATGTACCAATGAGTTTTTCTTTCCAAACAAGTTAATAGGTACTGAATTTTTCGAGGCTAAAAATACCTAGGTGTAAGCATCCTGATTTTCTTTGGAATAAAGGAATAGCCTAAGGAAATTTCATGAGTGCCATAATTGTAGTTCTTGAACTCCGAAAGCGAAAAATCATAAGCATATCCTATTCGTAAACGATCAGTGGCATATACTTCAATTAATGCTGCAATTGCGTTGTTCATGCTTAAATCACTTTGCAAATTGTCTCTACCTAAAAACATTACACCAGTGCGGTAAGAAGCTCCGATCCATAATCTGTCATAAAGCATTAAGAATGTGTTGATGTCAAGCGTTGATGGCGCATTTTTTTCTACTTTGAATAAAGCAGATGGTTTTAAGAGCAATGATTTGTTTAATGGAATTAAACAGCCTGCAGTTAAATAAATATTCGGATATTTTGTAGGAACCAATATGGATGGGTCTTTTGTGTAGCTCATGTACTGACTGATGATATTATCGGCCGAAAGTCCACCGTAAAACCGATCGGTAGTGTAAAATAAGCCAGCTCTTAAATCCGGAACCACCACACTTTGTTTGGTTAATGGTACCGAAGGGTCGGTTGGATTGTTTGGGTCTAATAGGCTTCCGTCAATTGAATACTGTGCTATTCCTATTCCAAGTCCAAATGCGAGCCTGCCGGTTTCGCTCACTCTTAAACGATAGGCATAATTCAGATAACCGGCAAGAGTACTCTCTGCTCCAAGCTTATCACCTATAACACTCAAAGCCAAGCCCACATTGTTATTATTAGCGATAGCGTCTAAAGCAAAAGTAAACGTTTCAGGGTTTCCCTCTAAACCTCCGGTCCATTGCGAACGGAAAAACATGTGCATATTCAGCTGCTCCCGGTAGCCGGCATATGCCGGATTAATATAAATGCCATTAAACATATATTGGCTAAACTGGGCATCTGATTGTGCAAAAAGATGTACCTGAATTACTATTAGGAGGGGTAATATTAACAATCCTTTTTTCATGACAGGTGTCTGATAAATATTGTTAAGCAAGCAATAAGCAATACAGTTAATTGTATAAGGTATGGGGTGAACGGTAAATCAGCTCGAATGAAATAATGCTCGTTAATAGAAGGAAAGTATAAGCAAGCAAGCTGTTAAAGATGCAGGGAATCTTTTTTCAGTATGAATTTACTTTTTTTTATGGCAAGAATCAAGAAATCAAAGTTTAGCTTCGTGGCATTAAATAATGGTACCCAATCTATTACTATTGAAGAATATTTTATTAATTTTAATTTGCACAATAAGTAGTGAGTGCCTATATTTGCACCTCATTTAAAATTAAGTGCGAAGATGAAAGCTGATATCCACCCAAAAAATTATAGATTAGTAGTATTTAAGGATATGTCGTGCGATTACGCATTCCTTACCAAATCAACAGTTGATACTCGCGATACCATCGTTTGGGAAGATGGAAACGAATATCCTTTAGTTAAATTAGAGATCTCTGATAAATCTCACCCGTTCTATACTGGTAAGATGAAACTGGTTGATACTGCAGGTCGTATCGATAAATTCAAAAACCGTTACGCTAAAAAATAGTTTCGGTTTACACGATATAAAAAAGTCTGTTGAAGAACTCAGCAGACTTTTTTTATTTTTGGCCAATGCGAAACTACATTTTGTTCGATGATGTTGATATTCGTCGACAATTACTACCATTAACATTTACCCGTCCTATTGCCGAACTGCGCGTTGGTGTATTAACTATCCGTGAAAAGTGGGAGCATTACCTTAATCAATCCATTAGCAGTTTTACTGAGCCATATCTTCAAGAAAAGTTTCCACTTGTTGTAGCTGAAGAAAATATCCTGATAAATGCTTCAGTAATTCCTAACGCAGCTCTGATTGATCAACTTAAGCAATTAAGGAAAGGGGAGTCGATTGTTAGAAATAACATATTGGTTGCCCGATGCGTTTCAAAAGAACAGTTTTCTACTGCTAATGATATAGATGAACATAAGAATGAGATCTTATCTGATTTCGATAGCGTACAGTTCCCGGAGGATATCTTTTTGCTGAATGATAAAGAGCTTAGAAATGATTTTGTTGCTATAGCAAAAAATAGAAGTTCAGCTCCAATTCCCGCAGGAACTCAAGTATTGGGCAGTGATTTATTTATTGAGGAAGGCGCCAGGATTAATTTCGCGTTTATTAATACCCAAACTGGTCCTGTTTATATTGGTAAAGATGTTGAGATTATGGAGGGTGCGATGATTCGTGGTCCTTTTGCCGCTTGCAGTGGCTCTGTGGTTAAAATGGGCGCCAAAATTTATGGAGCAACTACTTTGGGTCCTAATACTGTAGTGGGAGGCGAGCTTAAAAATTGTGTATTTATTGCTAATTCAAATAAAGGTCATGAAGGCTATCTGGGTGATTCGGTTATTGGCGAATGGTGTAATTTGGGGGCCGATACCAATAACTCTAACCTGAAAAATAATTTCGGAAATGTAAAGGTTTGGAATTATTCCAAAGGTCAATTACGTGCCACTGATTTGCAAAAACACGGTGTGATAATGGGTGATCATGTGAAAACGGCTATTAATACAGTGTTAAATACGGGAACTGTTATTGGAATAGGTTGTAATATTGCAACAATCGGTTTTCCTCCTAAATTTGTAAGCGATTTTAGCTGGTTGCAGGGTGAAGTAAATGCTGAGTTTGATTTTGAAAAATTCTGCAAGGGGGCCTCTATGATGATGAAAACAAAAAAAAGCGAGTTCAATGCAATTGAAAGATGTATACTTGAATTCGTTTTTACGCAAACACGAACACACAAACTATTCTAATTTAAATAATGAGACAGAAAATTGTTGCCGGAAACTGGAAAATGAATAACGATTTAAAAGAATCGTTAAAATTGTTCTCGGAAGTTGCCAATATGGTTACTGATGAGGCTAACAATGATGCAGTTGTGATTGTATCAGCTCCGTTTACCAATATTTATGCACTTGATCAGTGGAGAAGCGGATCAAATATTCATGATAAAATTAAACTTGCCGGGCAAAATTGCTGCTGGGAAGAATCAGGTGCTTATACAGGTGAAGTATCTGCTAAAATGTTAAAATCAATTGGTGCCGAATATGTGATTTTGGGTCACTCTGAGCGTCGCCAGTATTTTGCTGAAAGCAATGCGCAATTAGCTAAAAAGGTTGATTTAGCATTAAAGCATGAATTAACTCCAATATTTTGTGTAGGTGAAACCTTGCAGGAACGTGAAGAGGGAATTCATTTCGACGTTATTAAAGCTCAATTAAAAGAAGGTTTGTATCATTTAATTAAAAGTGTATTTAAAACGGTTGTTATTGCTTATGAACCGGTTTGGGCTATTGGAACAGGCTTAACGGCAACTCCTGAACAGGCTCAGGAAGTACACGCTTATATCCGTCAGTTAATTGCAGAAGGTTATGATGATGAAACTGCTCAAAGCGTAAGTATCTTATATGGTGGAAGCTGTAATCCTTCAAATGCTGCAACATTGTTCTCTCAAACCGATATTGACGGCGGTTTAATTGGAGGAGCCTCATTAAAATCGAGGGACTTTACCGATATTATCAAGACATTTAATTCATAATTAATTATATAATTAAATCACTGGTTCTGACTTAAAACAACAAGTTGGAACCAGTGATTTTATTTTTGTTTATATCAGCAAGATGAATATCTTGTGAGCAATTAAACTTTGACCTCAAAATTTAAATGATGCTCTCCATATCCATGAACTACTTCGAACTAGTTTTCTCGGTTAACGATCCTGAAGGGTTTGTTAAAGATTTGTTAATAGCCGAATTGTCAGAAATAGCGTTCGACACATTCGAAGACACCGATAAAGGATTTAAGGCTTATATTCCGGCCAATAAATTTGACGAAACTGTTTTAAAAGATCAATTGGCCCATTATGCCGAGCAATTCCAGTTTTCGTACAAGATAAATGAAATTGAACACAAGAACTGGAACGAAGTGTGGGAAAGCAACTTCGAACCGGTATCGGTAGGTGATAAGCTCCACATCAGAGCAACTTTCCATCCATCTAAATCTGAAGAGTTTCCTTTAGAAATTGTTATCGACCCTAAAATGGCTTTTGGTACAGGCCACCACGAAACCACGTATTTAATGTCGGAGTTTTTACTTCAAACCGAAGTAGAAGGTAAGAAGGTGCTTGATATGGGTTGTGGCTCAGGTATATTGGCTATTCTGGCTTCTAAGTTAGGAGCCGAAGAGCTACTGGCTGTTGATATTGATCCGGTTTGTGTGTCGAGCACTGTTGAAAATGCTCAGCTAAATGAAACCGATAATATTACTGCTGAGCAGGGAGATATTGATGAGGTTAACGATTCTGGATTTGAACTGATCCTGGCAAATATTAACCGCAATATTCTGATCAAGCACATGGCCCGTTATGCCGAAATGCTGCAAGATGAAGGTGAACTGATCATGAGTGGTTTTTACGAAACCCCTGATTTGGCCATTATCCAGGAAGAAGCGGCGAAATATGACCTTAAATACATAAGTCATTATACCCGAAATAACTGGGTTGCAGCTAAGTTTGTGAAATAGGTTTTTTCCTTATATTTTATTTATTGACAAACAGAACTTGCAAGGGATCGTTGCTTGTATTTCTTCTCTTGCTTTTGTATAAATAAATCCGAATTTCGCTCGCATAAATTACAATTCCGGCAAAAACATGAACGTACATTTTATTTCAATAGGAGGGAGTGCTATGCACAACCTTGCCATTGCATTACATAAAAAAGGATACAAAGTTACGGGGACAGACGATGAGGTTTTTGAACCTTCAAAATCTCGATTGGCAAGCCATGGGTTGCTTCCAGAAAATATGGGCTGGCAACCTGATTTAATTACTTCGGAACTGGACGCGGTAATCTTGGGCATGCATGCGCGTGCTGATAATCCGGAGTTGATTAAAGCAAAAGAACTGGGACTTAAAATCTATTCCTATCCCGAATACATTTACGAGCAGTCAAAAGATAAAACACGTGTGGTTATTGGTGGTAGTCATGGTAAAACAACCATAACAGCCATGATCCTGCATGTTTTACATCAGTGTAATATAGATTGTGATTACCTGGTAGGAGCACAGTTAGCGGGCTTTGATACAATGGTGCGTATTACAGAAGCTGCTCCGATAATTATTATCGAAGGAGATGAATACTTGTCGTCACCTATTGATCGTCGTCCTAAGTTTCATTTGTATAAGGCCAATTTGGCTATTTTAAGTGGTATTGCCTGGGATCATATCAACGTTTTCCCAACTTTTGAGAATTACGTAGAGCAGTTCAAAATATTTTTAGATACCATTCAGCCTGGTGGATATTTAGCCTATTGCGAATTGGATAGTGAGCTGAAGAAATTGGTAGAAAACTATCCAAATGCGAATTTTGAAAAGGTAGGTTATGGCCTGCCTTCTTATGAAGTTGTTAACGGGCTTACTTCTTTAAATACGGATGAAGGGAAAATAGCGATTGAAGTTTTCGGGGAACATAACCTGATGAACTTAAACGGTGCCCGTTTGATTTGTAATAAACTGGGCGTAAGCAATGCGGATTTCTATCAGGCAATTTCGAGTTTTAAAGGTGCAGCAAAACGCTTAGAGTTGGTTGCTAAAAACAACGAAACAGCGGTTTATAAAGATTTTGCGCATTCACCATCAAAATTAAAAGCAACAACAGCAGCCATGAAGGCACAGTTTACTGATCGTAAACTTATTGCGGCAATGGAACTTCATACATTCAGCAGTTTGAATAAATCGTTTTTGCAAGAGTATGATGGAGCAATGGCTGCTGCTGATGTAGCCTTAGTCTACTTTAATCATCATACTATTGAACATAAAAAACTGGAACCTATTACCGAAGAACAAGTAAAAGATGCCTTTAATTCTGCTAATGTGCAGGTTTTTACTAATTCACAAAAGCTTGAAGAGTACTTACTGGCACAAAACTGGGCAAATACCAATTTGTTGTTGATGAGTTCAGGCAATTTTGATGGTATTGATTTTAAAGAGTTGGCTGATAAAGTGCTTAGCTAATTTGTTGATGATAGTATATAATGCCTTATAATTAACAGTTTATTATAAGGCATTATCTGGAATAACCAACTTTACCACATCTCTATTTCTCTTTGGTGAGCTATAAATTAAAAAGGCTGATTTCTTTACCAAAAATCTATTTGACACTTTAGGCTGGCTCGTTATCTTTGAGAGATATATTTTTCTGATGCAAGAACGTACTAATCGTTTTAGAAACGAAACCAATGAACCTCAGGCTGAGAAAATTAGCCAAAAACCAAAGATCAAGTATCCTCCAAAACAAGAGGAGGAAAAGAAGCCATTTTTTAGTTTACCTGAGGTTAATCCGAAGCTGATTAAAATAACTGGATTGTTTATGCTGATTATGTCAGTATACTTTCTGGTAGCTTTTACTTCGTATGTTTTGACATGGGGAGAGGATCAGAGCGTAGTAATGAAAATGTCGTGGAGTAAAATTTTTGCTCCTCAGGAAAATCCGGTGGAAAACTGGATGGGGTTATGGGGTGCCATGATAGCCCATCAGTTCATCTATAAATGGTTTGGCGTTGCATCTTTTGTTTTTGTCTTTGTGTTTTTTGTAGTTGGATATCGGTTGCTGTTTAAAGTTGCGGTGTTTCCAATTATCAGATCGTTAGCCTACGCGTTCTTCTTCCTGGTATTTCTTTCTTTATTTGCCGGTTATATTAATAGTTTTTTCAACCCAATGCCTCATTTTCTTGAAGGGGTTTTTGGATATCAGTTGAACGTTTGGTTAGGGGCTACCTTGGGCAAAACAGGTATTCTTGGAGTGCTGATTTTTGCAGCGTTGGTGTTTGTAATTATCGCCTTCAATCCTGATTTTTCACCGAAAAAGAAACCAGTTCTTGCTCCGGAAGCAGAACCAATCAGAAAAAATAAATTCGATGATTTAATGCAGGAGGAAGAAATCGATTTTACTCCTCGTCGTGAGTATTCTTCAACTAATGGGCCGATAAAACCAAATTTGGCTTATTTGGAAGAGGAGCTTACTCCTGAAGTTAAAACTATTGAATTCGCCACTAATAACGCTATTGAATTTGAGTCTGAACCGGTTGTTAATGAACCTGTTGAAATAGAGCTTCCTCCAATTCAAAGGCCTGAAGCTCCAGTTGAAGTTCCTGTTGATTCTGTGGAGGATGACTTGGAGTTTAGTGTTGAGCATACCGAAGAAGAAAAGTTAGCGCAAGATTTAGTAAGCCAACACGGTGAATTCGATCCTACTTTAGATCTGGCCTCTTATAAGTATCCTACCATTGAATTATTAGATAATCACGGATCCAATAAAATTCATGTTGATCAGCAAGAACTAGAGGCTAATAAAAACAAAATTGTAGATACGCTAGGTCATTATGGAATTGAGATCGATAAGATCAAAGCCACCATTGGTCCAACGGTAACTTTATATGAGATCATTCCGGCTCCCGGAGTTCGTATTTCAAAAATTAAAAACCTTGAAGACGATATTGCTTTAAGCTTGGCCGCTTTAGGTATTCGTATCATTGCGCCTATTCCAGGCAAAGGAACCATTGGTATTGAAGTGCCAAATCAACATCCTGAACTGGTTGCAATGCGTTCGGTTATGGCTACTGAAAAGTTCCAGGCATCAAATATGGATCTGCCGGTAGCTTTAGGAAAAACCATTTCAAACGAGGTGTTTATTGCCGATTTGGCAAAAATGCCTCACTTATTGATGGCCGGGGCAACAGGGCAGGGTAAATCAGTGGGTATCAACGCGCTGATTTCTTCACTGTTATATAAGAAACATCCTTCTCAATTAAAATTCGTTTTTGTAGACCCTAAAAAGGTTGAGTTAACGCTTTATAAAAAGATCGAGCGCCATTTCCTTGCTAAACTGCCAGGAGAAGGTGATGCGATTATTACCGATACGAAGAAAGTGGTAAATACGCTTAATTCGCTCTGTATTGAGATGGATAATCGATATGAGCTGCTTAAAGATGCCGGTGTTCGTAACCTAAAGGAATACAATCAGAAGTTTGTTTCAAGAAGATTAAATCCAGAAAACGGCCATCGTTATTTGCCATACATCGTTTTGGTTATTGATGAGTTTGCTGATTTGATCATGACGGCAGGTAAAGAAGTGGAAACTCCGATAGCCCGTTTGGCGCAATTAGCCCGTGCTATTGGTATTCACCTTGTTATTGCCACTCAACGTCCATCTGTAAACGTTATTACAGGTATTATAAAGGCCAATTTTCCGGCTCGTTTAGCATTTAGAGTAACTGCAAAAATCGATTCGCGGACTATTTTAGATGCAGGTGGGGCAGATCAGTTGATTGGTCGTGGTGATATGTTGTTTTCTACAGGCGCTGATTTAATTCGCTTGCAATGTGCGTTTCTTGATACTCCCGAGGTTGAAAAGATTTGTGAATACATTGGCTCACAACGTGGTTACACCAGTGCATACGAATTACCTGAGTATGTGGGTGAAGATGGTGAAGGCTCAGTTAAAGACTTTGATCCAAGTGATCGTGATGCATTGTTTGAAGATGCCGCACGTTTGGTGGTAATTCATCAACAAGGGTCAACCTCATTAATCCAACGTAAATTAAAATTGGGCTATAACCGTGCTGGTCGAATTATTGATCAATTAGAGGCTGCTGGAATTGTTGGTCCGTTTGAGGGTAGCAAGGCTAGAGAGGTGCTATATCCCGACGAATATTCTTTAGAACAATACCTCAATAATTTAAACGGAAAATAACAAGAATAGTTAAATTTGCAGTCCGTTTTAAACGGCACGACTTGTGATAAGTCTATATATCGATAGAATAAATTAAATAATGAAAAAGACATTCTTTACTTCAGCTTTGGCGATGATTATTTCGGTAGCCGCGTTCGCTCAATCGCCAGCTGAAAAACAAGCAAAAGACATTTTAACTGGTGTAAGTGCTAAATACCGCTCTTTCGATGGCATTAAAACTGATTTTTCATACACACTTGAAAATCCTTCAGAAAAAATCAATGAAACTCAGAATGGTACCTTGTACATCAAACAAAAAACCAATAAGTACAAAGTAATTTTGGGTGGAACAGAACTGTTCAGTGATGGTAAGCTTTCGTATACCTACTTAAAAGATTCGAAAGAGATGCAAATCAATAACCTGGAGAAAAATGGAGAGGGCCTAAACCCTGCTCAAATTTTTACCATTTATGAGAAAGGTTTTAAATACATTTTAAAAGGTGAAAAGAAAGAGGGTGCCAATATGCTTCAATTGATAGATCTGGTTCCTTTGGCTTCTAAGCAGTTTTCTAAAATTGAGCTTTCGGTTGATAAAAAACTTAAGCAGTTAAAGCAAATTAAGATTTTTGATAAAAACGGAAATCGCTACACGTATAAAGTAAAAACATTTGTACAAAATCCGAAAGTTGACGATTCATTCTTTGCTTTCGATAAGAAAAAATATCCGGGGGTAGATGTTGTTGATTTGCGATAATCG
Source organism: Solitalea agri (assembly GCF_023914155.1). GTDB lineage: Bacteria > Bacteroidota > Bacteroidia > Sphingobacteriales > Sphingobacteriaceae > Solitalea > Solitalea agri. The sequence continues at coordinate 53,065 of NZ_JAMWYS010000053.1, forward strand.
TAAATTGTAAATAACACGATATTTGATCCCAAATGCTATTTTAGCATTTGGGATTGTTTTTGTTTATAAGTAGTGGGCGGTGAATAGCTTGTTCACTTGATTTTGAATTCTTTTATCTTGACACTGTTTCATGCTAAGTATAACTAATCATACACTCGAAAAACTGGAAACCTTGTTGCGTGACCTCGAATATAAGGTGCGTTACGAGAAAGGAAATTTTAAATCGGGTGCGTGCTTACTACAGTCAACTAAAGTGGTGGTTGTTAATAAGTTTATCACTCTTGAGCAGAAGATCAATGCGTTGGTAGAAATTGTAAAGCAGGTGAAAGCGGATGAAAGTTTGCTTGATGACAAACAAAAGGTTTTTTATCTGAGTCTTAAACAAATTAAATTGGAATTGGATTAAGTAGATGGGTGTTGTTTGTTTCGAGTTAGATGTTTGCGGATAGAGATATATTACACCTGGCTCATAACCGAAATTTGAACGAATGAAAATAACTTTTCTCGGAACCGGAACATCGCAGGGGGTACCTGTAATTGCATGTGATTGTTCTGTATGTACCTCTACGGACAAGTATGATAAACGCTTGCGTTCTTCCGTTTTAATTGAATGGAATGATACTACTGTGGTTATAGATTGCGGTCCTGATTTTCGTTACCAAATGTTACGGGCAGGGGTTAGGAAACTGGATGCTATTGTTTTTACCCACGAACATAAAGATCACATAGCGGGTTTAGATGATGTTAGGGCATTCAATTTTAAACATAATAGGGAAATGGATGTGTTTGCTGCTCCAAGAGTTCAGGAAGCCGTGATCAGGGAGTTTGCCTATGTTTTCGCTTCTATTAAGTATCCGGGTATTCCTAAAGTTAATTTGGTAGAAATAGGAAATAAGCCTTTCAATGTTCACGGTCTTGAATTTATACCTATTGAGGTGATGCATTATAAACTACCAGTTTTTGGATTCAGAATAGGCGATTTTTCATATATAACCGATATGAAAACCATTAAGGAAGAGGAAAAGGATAAATTAAAAGGCTCAAAAGTTTTAGTGTTGAATGCATTACAGCGTGATAGTCATGTGTCGCATTTAACTTTGGATGAAGCCATTGAATTGGCAAAAGAGATCAATGCTGAACAAACCTATTTCACTCATATCAGTCATCGATTAGGTAAGCATGTTGATGTAGAAAATGAATTACCGGCAGGAATTGATCTTGCCTATGATGGCCTAGTGCTTTCGCTCTAAATTTGCCCTACTCTAAATGTGGTCCTCGTTGATATGATTCATCAGAAGTTGGTTCCATAACAGCATTAAATGAGTCGAGCTGTTGGTTTATTAATTTATAAAACTGCTTAACTCTACGGGTATAGTCGGTGCTTCGTTTGTTCTTCAAATAGTTTGAATAATCCTCTTCAATGTTGATCATGGCTGCTGAATTAGAGGTGTATTGCGATTTCTCATATAGCTTTCCTCCAAAACGATCAATTTTATAAGCATAAGCATTTTCATAAAGATCAATATGGATTTTATATTCAATAATCACCGTGTTCAGATTGTATAGATCCATTTGACTGAATTCCAAAAAGCCTTTAGCCTCTATCAGGCTATCAGTACGGTTAGTCTCACTAAAGGTTTTATTTTGAGCAGGGAAGGTCTTCAATATCCAATGCTTTGCACGTGCAAACAAGGTGTCTTTTGAAACTCCATTTACAAACACCGTATCTGAATACACCACCTTTTGATGCTGCATTGGAAGCTCCAGTTGTTGGGAATGGGCCTTTGGCGATGAAATGAAATAAAATGAACATAAAAGTAAAGAGAACAATAAGCGTGTTTTCATTTTTATTGTCTTAGTTTTTTAAATACCATTGGTCCCGAGTTACCTTGTTCATCTTTATATATTCCTCTTAGCGTATTTCCATCAGTACTGAGCTCTAAAATATGTTCGCCGGAAAGGGCCCATCCCGGAATGGCTTTGGTCACCTTAACTTTGTAATCTATTTTATTGCCTGTTATGCTTCCTTCGCCAATCTCAACCATCGGAGTTCCTTTAAACTCCAAATAATGAGCCACTTTTATTTTGTTTCCCTCTTGCGAGAAAATTGCATAACAATGTTTGAAATTACTTGAATTTGAATCAGCCCAAAGTCCGGTGATATTGGTAGTAGGAGAAGTTGGATTGGTAAATGCCACTACCGAAAATAATCCACCCAAAAACAAGAGTGGAAAAAGGACTTTAATGAACTTCATATTTCGAACGTTGAAGCTCCTAAAATAGAAATTCTTTAAAGAAATTTAAAAGAGTAGTTTTATACTCAACCTTGTGTTAAAAAGCATACTGAATCTTCTAATGCTTCAACCGAATGCATGATTTCAACCGGTATATCGGTGTAGTCATATCTCGAAAGTTCTAAGTTCTTGTCGTTTTCTTTATAAACAACTTTCCCGTTAACCACCGTTAATCGGCTGGGCAGATGTGCCTTGTGTTCTTTTAGAATCATTCCTTTTTTAAATGTGACCACCAAGACCCTGAAATTTTCACCGGCATGCAGGGCGCCTGCCATAGGGTGAGTGGATGATTCGAGTTTGTGAAGCAAATCTTTAATAATCATAGTCTTAAGTATGAATATCTGCTTCAAGATACAAACAAATAACTTAAGAATGATTCTATAAAAGGGTGAAAAAAATTGTGAAAAAATTCTTAATTTGTAAGAAAAAATGTAACTTGTTTAGGTTCTCAAATTGAAAGTCATATGGAAAGAAAGCCAAAAAGTAATGCTCCAGCTCATTATAAAACTCCTGATGAAGAAGCAATTTCTATGGTAGCCGAAGAATTGGTGGCTTATGAAATTAATGCTGAAGATTTACTGAAAACCATTCATGAGAAAATCCATGATAAAGGCTACTATGTTTTAAGGCTTTCGCAGGATGGTTTACCAATTGAACGACTTTTTGATTTGATAAGAATTGCCGGCTTAACTCAAAAGGAAACAGAGCACATTTTTGATTCTTCTTTTAGAACTTTTAATCTTTATCGTAAAGAGCAAAAGCAATTAAATGTTTCTGATTCTGAACGGCTTTTAAAGCTTATTGATTTATGGGGAAACGGCTTTGATACTTTTGGCAGCTATGAAAAGTTTAATAAATGGATGCGTCAGCCATCTTATGGTTTATACGGAGAAATTCCACTTACCATTTTAAATGCCATTTCAGGTATTGATGAAGTTAATAAAGAACTTAACCGTATTAAAACCGGCGATTTTTAATATTCATATCTATCTTCATTTTTAATGAACATTTACCGAATTAGTCGAAGTCCGGTTATAAATGATACTAGTGGAGAAGGTCGGTGGAACATAGTTGGCTCTTATGTTAAATATGCTTCTGAGAGCAGAGCTTTAGCTTGCATGGAAAACCTTGTTCATATGGGTGGAATTCTTCCGAGTGCCAACTATTATTTGCTTACCATTGAGTTGCCGGAAAATTATTCATGTAAAGAATTGAAGGAAGGTCAGCTTCCCAATAACTGGCGTAATAATCCTTATTATACTCGAAGATTAGGAAATGATTGGTATGAAGCCAACGAATCGCTTATTTTAAAGGTACCTTCATGTGGTATGCCTGAAGAATATAACTTTCTTATAAATGCTAAGCATGAACAATTTCAACAGGTAGCTTTTAAAACTATACCATTTGCTTTTGATTTCAGGGTATTTTGATCCATCTCATCAGAAGATACTCACTTCTATTTTCTTATAAAAAAAGGCCCCTCCTGAAAACAGGAGAGACCCAACTAACCACTTAAACTAAAGAAAACTATTAATGAATAACTAAATCATCCTCGTATGTATGCTTATGAAGTTGATTTTTCGTGTCTTCCTCTTCATATAACTGCTCAATGATGTGATTATTGCCTTTGTTGGCTCCAATTTTAGTCAAGAACATATCAATGATCTTATAAACCACCGGAACCACAATTAAGGTTAAGAACATAGAGCTGATCAAACCACCGATAATTACCCAAGCTAAACCATTTTTAATGGCAGCAGTACCACCCGTTGCTAAAGCTAACGGAAGCATACCAATCACCATGGCGATGGTAGTCATCAGAATTGGACGTAAACGTGCATTGTTGGCATCAATAAGAGCCTGATCGGTTGATTTACCTTCGGCTTTGGCCTGATTAGCAAAGTCGACGATAAGGATCGCGTTTTTCGCCACCAAACCAATTAACATAATAATACCCATGATCGAGAAAATGTTCAGCGTGTTATTGGTCAATGCAAGTGCTAAAAGTGCACCGATCAATGCCAAGGGAATAGAGAACATCACCACAAAAGGATAAACATAACTATCATACAAGGCAACCATGATCAGGTAAACCATCACAATAGAAATCAATAAGGCAATTCCTAAAGTACTGAATGAGTCACCCTGGTTTTCTGCATCACCACCCATGATAAAGGTTACACCCGTTGGCTTAGCCATTTTATCAAGTTTTGCTTTTAACTCGGCGATAATTGTTCCTGACGGACGACCTACTACCTGTCCCTGAACAGAAACAGAAGTACTTTTATCACGACGTTCTAAACGACTTGGGCCAGAAGCTTCGGCAATTGAAGCAAACTGCGATAGTTTTACAGGTTGCTGTTTATTATTCACAAAAGTGATGTTGGCAACATCCTCAATGCTCTTACGGTTAAAGTCGTCAAAGCGAACATTGATATCGTATTCATATTCACCCTGGCTAAATTTAGCATCTGTATTACCGCTGAAAGCCATTTGCATGGTAGCACCAACAGCATCCATTGATAATCCAAGTGAGGCCATTTTATCACGGTCTACCTGTACGTTAATCTCAGGGTTTCCTTCTTCAACCGAAAGCTTAATGTCTTTAGAACCCTTAATATTCTTCAGTTCAGCCATGGATGTTTTAGCAAAAGCCATAACGCTGTCTAGATCGGCACCCATAACCACCACTTCAACAGGAGCACGGTTCGCAGTACCCAATAATCCAACAGGAGTAGTTTTTACTTTTACACCCTGGAGCTCAGCTAAAAGTTCGTTTTTAAGTTTGGCTGCGTAAATATCAGATGGATCTTTACGTTCCTTGGCATCAACCAACATTACAGTAATTTCTGATTTATATGCGGTTGCCTGGGTTACCCCAAAACCATCTTCACTGCTTTGGCCTACCGTTGTGATCATCGACATTACTTCTTTTTTAGAAGCAATCAATTGCTCTGCCTTTGCAGTAACTTTATTCATTTGCTCAACAGAAGCATCTTTAGGTAGCTCCAATTGAACAATAAACTGACCACGGTCGCCCTGAGCGATGAACTCACCTCCGATATAGCCTTTGCTCACCAGCATAAATGAACCGATCAATAAGGCAATGGCCACACCAATAGTTCTGCGTTTATGATTTAAGGCCCACTCTAAGATACTGGTTACCCAAGCGGTAAACGTATTCAATTGATCCTCGAACCAAAGAATAAAACGTCCAAATGCAGTCTTTTTAGTTAAATGTTCCAGCTTACCGAAACGTGACGAAAGTAATGGAATAACCGTAAATGAAGTAAATAAGCTCAGCATGGTGGCAATCATTACTACCACACAAAACTCACGCAAGATCTTCGATACTAATTCATTGGTTAATGAAATAGGTAAGAACACCACCACAATTACAAGTGTGATAGAGGTAACCGTAAACCCGATTTCCTTTACACCTTCAAAAGCAGCTTTAACACGGTTTTTACCCATTTCCATATGGCGATAGATATTCTCCAACACTACAATGGCATCATCTACGAGGATACCCACTACAAGTGATAGACCCATTAACGACATGAGGTTCAATGAGAAACCCATCATCTTCATACCAATGAAAGTTGCAACTAATGATGCTGGAATTGAGATCATTACGATCAGCGCGTTACGAATGCTATGTAAGAACAACAGCATTACCGCAGCTACCAGTACAATGGCCAGAATTAAATCGTGAATAACCGAATCAGCAGCTTCCAACGTAAAGTCGGATGTATCATTGGCTATTTTGATCTTCAGGTTATCTTTTGCGTAATCTTTTTCAATTTGGGCAATTGCTTTCTTTACACCTTTACTAACGTTTACGGCGTTGGCATCTGTTTGCTTTTGAATTTGAATTGCAATGGCACCTTGACGATCAACACGGGCCAGTTTGTCGGCATCTTTTTGAGCATCCTGAACATCGGCAATATCGCTTAAACGAACCTGAGCGCCATCCGGTGAGTTATAAACCACCATATTACGCAGCTGATCAACCGTTTTAAATTTACCAGCCAGACGGATCAATACCTGGTTATCAGTGTTTTTGATCTTACCTGTAGGGAAATCAAGGTTTGCTCCTTTAATAGCCTGGGTTACTTGTAAAATTGAAAGGTTATAGGCTTTCAAACGGTCAGCGTTAATGCTTACCTGAATTTCGCGAGCCTGACCACCAATAAGGTTTACCTGGGCAACCCCTTGAATACGCGATAAAGCCGGTTGAATGCGCTTGTCCATCAAATCGTAAAGCTCAGCACCATCCATTTTAGCTGTTGCTGCTAGTGTCATGATAGGCAAATCATCCAGGGAGAACTTGTTCAAACCCGGAGTCTTGGCATCATCAGGTAATTTAGATAGAATGGCGTTTACCTTACGTTGTGCTTCTTGTAAGCCAATATCAGCATTGGCATTACTGGTCAATTCAACGGTAACAATAGATACACCTTCTACCGAACGAGAGGTGATCTTCTTAATATTTTCCATAGATGCTACCGCATCTTCAATTTTTTTGGTAACCGTATTTTCTACCTCATTAGGAGATGCTCCCGGATAAACAGTAGAAATGGTTAGTGTAGGCGAGGAGAACTTAGGCAACAATTCGTAGTTTAACGAAAAGTAGCTAAGCAAACCCATTAGGGCGAGTACGGTAAAGATTACCACCACTAAGGTTGGCCTTTTTATGGATACTTCTGTAATTTTCATCTAAAAATTAGATTTGAGATATGAGATATCTGATATAAGATATCAACAACTCGTGCTTGTTTTTTAATATGTTGTATCTGCGACAAACTCCCATGTGCTTGTCATCTTAAGAGATGCAACATTCCTGGATTTTAACCACTTTTGGGTTATGCTACGATAGCTAGCAGGATTCTGTTGCATGATAACAAGTTTATAGTCGGAGTAGGACTTGATTCTTATTCTTTATTTTTGCACCTCTACTTTGGTTCCTTCGTTTAGGTTAATCTGTCCGCTTGTAATTACGGTTTCACCTTCGTTTAAACCATTTTCTACTACCACTTTGTCGCCCATAATTTGTCCGGCAACAACTTTACGCAGTTTGGCAACACCATTTTCCTCAACAAATACCTGATTGCTGTTTACACCACCAACAAATGCACCACGAGGAATAAGAATGCCGGGTGTTGATTGTAACCCGCTGAAGTTTGCTGTGCCATACATCCCAGCTTTAATTTGTTGATCTTTTAAGTTGGTTACTTCAATCTCAACAGGGTAGTTCAAGGTGTTATCACCTTTAGCCGCAATGAATGTGATCTTTCCAGTGTAATTAGCTCCTGCAAACACTTTACATTCAACATTCACGTTAGCATTTAATTTTAAGTTCACCACTTGTGTTTCAGGAACGGTTACATTCAATTTTAAAGTTGATACGTCTACGATGTCGAACAATTTGGTTCCAGGAGAAAGGTATGAGCCTAGCTCAACGTATTTTTTATTGATAACTCCAGAAATTGGCGCTTTAATTTGGGTATCAGTCATTTTACGACGAGCAGTTACCATACGACTTTCGGCCTGTCTGATCTGGAAGTTCACATCATCTACTTGTTTTTGAGTTACACCACCGCTTTGAAGTGCGCTTTCGTAACGCTCACGGTCTTTTCTTAACTGATCTAAAGTAGTTTGAGCAGCCTGAACATCAGCATTTAAGATCTCACCGTCAATACGAGCAATCACTTGGCCTTTGCTAACGAAGCTTCCTTCGTCAACCAATAATGAGGTGATACGACCAGAGTTTTCAGATACAAATGATAATTCGCGAACTGGAGCAAAAGTGCCGTTAGCCACAAAATTGCGTGCAAATACGGTCTTAGTTACTTTTTCGGCCTGCACCGGAATTACTGCTGCTCCTTGTTGAACAATGGCAGTTTTTTCCTCGTTCGACTTTTTATTTGAGTTTAGCTTCCAGCTAATCAACGCAAATGCTGCAATAATAACAGCTCCGTATATGAAGTATTTCTTGTTCATTATATTCTTAGTTTAAAAGCGTTCTTAAATTTCCGTTTGATTTAATTAGTTCTATTTCAGCTATTTTGTAGTTGAGTAATGCTTGTGAGTAATTATTTTGAGCTTCTGTTAATGATACTTCTGCTGCTAATAAATCGGTTAAATCAGCCAAACCCAGGTTGTAATTATTTTGACTCGATTTATAAACCTCTTCTGCTAAAGCCACATTCTCTTTTTGAGAAGCAATGGTGTTAATACTGTTTTTTAACTGAATTTTAGAATTTTCGTAAGCCATGTTTAACGAAAGCTTAGTGTATTCTTTTGATTTGTCTAATTGCTTAATGCTCACATTGGTTTGATTTACTTTTGAGCGGCGGGCGAAACCATCGAAAATTGGAATACGAACCTTAAGGCCAACAGAAGACATGTCGAACCAGTTAGCACTACCACCTGATTTATAAAGATCAAATTCATTGCTCATACCATTGTATGAGTAGTTGGCAAACAATGATACTGTAGGATAGTATTCTGAAATATTAGCTTTCTTCTGAAGCTGCAATAATTCACTTTGCTTATCCAATAACTTGTACTCTGTGCGATTGTTAATGTTAAACTGATCAAGGGCCAAAGTCGCAGCCGATTGGCTTTCAATGGTTTTTAAATCGAGTTTAGGTAATGCAATTGTTTGCTCAATAGGCATTCCCATTGCATATTTCAATTGATTGGTTTGTAAAGTAATGGTATTAGTAAGTTCTACCCGTTGCGTGTTTAAGTTGGTTAGGTTTACCTTAATTCGATCGAGATCAACCTTTTTTGCCAAACCGTTTTGATATTGTGCGGTAGTAGTTTTTACCAATTGTTCAACACGTTTAATATTTGCATCAACAACATCTATTTTTTGCTGAGCCACCAAAACAGCATAGTAAAGTTTAGAAACACTTTGCAGCACTTCTTCTTCGCTCATTGCAGTACTCAAACGATAATAATCTTCACTTTTCTTAGCGGCTTTCAAGCCAGTGAACACCTGTTGGTTGAATAATTGTTGATTTAACTCAACACCTGCATTAGCATTGTAGGTGGTGCCGGCTTCAACTGCCATTACAGATCCTGGTTTGCCGATGATCTCACCAGGCAGCACCATTTGTTGCTTGATCACGTTATCGGTAAAGCTCGCATTAGCGTTAATCTGTGGAAGTGCCTGCGCTCTGATCTCATCAGTCTTGTAGCGGCCGCTTTCTTCATTTAGTTTGGTTGAAGCCAATTTTTGGTTATTGGCTAAAGCATAACTTAAGCAGTCTTTAAGACTTAGCTCAGCGTTTTGAGCATTTGCCTTAATGGTTAAAATGCTTAGGGTAAGCAGTAATATTCCTGTTAATCGTTTCATTTATTTATTATGCTTCTTTGATATAGTGTTCTATTAATTCACGTCCTTCGATGGTTGCAATGCCCAGCATAAAATGCTCGGTGTGTACCAGTGCTACTTCTCTTAATTTTTTTTGCTTTAAAACGCTGTTCTCTGGGTCAAACAAGGCATCAATTTCCAACAGCCTTAATTCGGTCATGATTTCCCGATTAATATCATCTTTGAACCAGCCCTCTTTAATTCCTCGTTCTATGTTGTCACGTATCGTGTTTTTAAGAATATAGTTTCTGAAGAACGTGGCTTCCTTCCAGCATTCGGGATGATATTTTTTGATATCGTATGTAAAGCTTGGGTTAATGGCTAGTGCCAACTGCTCAATATATTTCAGTGCGATATAGTTTTCTTCAACAGCATCATTCGCCTCAACCTTACACTTATCTAATGCGCTTTGATAATTCACCAAAATCTGACTCATTAACTGATTTACAATTGATGATTTATCCTTGTATTGCTCATAAATGGTACGTTTTGATATCCCGGCTTTCGCTGAAATATCATCCATACTAATACTCTTTACTCCATAAGCAGTAAAAAGCTTTTCGGCTGTTTGTATAATTTTCTCTTTTACCATGGTTAGGGCTTAGTTGGAGTTTTTATGCGCATTAACAAAAAGCTCGGTTAGTAATCGCGACTTTCTGTTTATTTCTTTTAAAAGAGCTTCATCGAGTATTTGCGAGCAGGTTCCCGGAGTGATGAAGCTAAATCGAATACCTTTCAGTAAATCGATATATAAATCAGCTTGTTCTTCGGGATTAGTTACCTTAAGCTCGCCGGTTTGGTTTGCTCGCTCTAAAAGAGCTGCAACGAATTTTTTTTCACGTTTAATTGCTGTGGCCGCAATTTCATCCAATGAGTTTTTGTTCCCTTCCAAAAAGTTTCTGTTCAATCCCATGTTGTAAAAAAACTTCATGAAAAAATCATGGCGAACTGCGATAAGGTTGAAGAGCGCCTTTTCAACCGTTTTGGAATGATTGGCCTCACATTCAATCTCGAGGAAGTAAGTGTTCAGGATTTTTTCCAGAACTGCTTTCAATAAACTTGCTTTATCAGGGAAATAGTAATAGATCAGCGCTTTCGATAAGCGCAAGTCATCCGCTATTTCATTCATTGTTGTTTTCGAAGGGCCAAAATGAGCAAAGCGTTTCAGCGCTGCATCAACAATCAGCTCTTGCTTATCATCATGTACTTCAATTTGACTCATTTACTTTCTGACTTTTTGAAATTATAAGTCAAAAATACAACAAGGAAACTTTATCTTCCAAAAATGTTTCCATTTGTAACGAAGTATTTACTGTTTGACTATTTAGGTTGAAAAGTCAAATGAGGTTAGATTTTAGATTGAAGATCTAATTGAAGTACAAATTAAGAAGTACAAAGTACAAAGGAAGGTTAGATTTTGGATTTTAGGTTGAAGTACAAAGTGGGATGTACAAAGTACAAAGGAAGGTTAGATTTAGGATTGAAGATTTTAGAATTAAGATTTTAGATTGAAGTACAAATTAAGAAGTACAAAGTACAAAGTACAAAGGGAGGTTAGATTTTGGAATTTAGGAGGAAGTACAAATTTTAGTAGGAAGTACAAGGACCCGCTCTGAAGTAATTTATTAATAAGGTTGAAATGAAAAAGTTGCACGTCGCGAACTTTTGGCAAGCCTGTTAGGCACAGTATTTCTATTTAGAGTTATTAAGTTCTTCGTCCAAGAAACCAAATGTTAAATACCTATTTCTTGATGCACTGTATAATCTTTCTGCAGTTTCAAGCGCGTCATCAAGTGAGTCAAAGGTCTGAATTTCCTTTCCATATAAATCATCCGGTTCAATATAGGAAAAATTATAAATACTCTCTATTTCATTACTATCATCAAAAACTTCATGAACAATCAATTTGAATTCGTCTTTGTCTCTATCAATTGAGATCCATCGAAAGCCTGAGTATTCTGGAAATTCAATTCTTCCAATAAATTGCTCAATTGTCTTGTCAGGACGTAAGTAAGAACTTAATTGACTTTCTAATAAGTATTTCATGTTTCTTTCTATGTGGTTGCCACTAAGTTGTACTAGCCGTAATAGAGCCGCGGAAATCTAAAATCGTACTTCTAAAATCTAACTTCATTCGGCTTTTAGTCCTCTGATGATCAAGTCGGAAAGAAGTTCTTGTTTTTCGAGGATAGTATTGAACAATTCATCATCAGGTTGAGGTGAATTATTGTATTCAAGTACTACAAAGCGGATTCCTAGTAAGGCATCAAAGATGAGAGCTTCGGTTTTCTCCGGATTGTCAATTTTAAACTCACCAGATTGGATTCCCTGGGATAAAATATTGGTTAAAAATGATTTTTCTTTGGCTCTGATAGCTGAAAACGAATTTTGCTTTTGAGCAAAACTTTCGCGGTTATAGCTTTTATTGAATTCAAGTAGGATGTAGTATTTTTTGATGAACTCGTGTCGTTTTCGTAAATAAAGACTTAATGCTTCGGCACTAGAGGCCGATTGCTCAATTTCATGTTTTATTTCTTCAGCGTGTGCTTCAAACAGCTGATTGATAACGGCTGAGTATAGGGCGTTTTTATCGGGGAAATAATAGTATAACAAAGCTTTCGACATGGCGAGATCGTCGGCAATTTCGTTCATAGTGGTTTTTGACAACCCGTAATGTGCAAAACGTTTTAAGGCAACTTCAAGTATACGATCTCTTTTCTTGTCGTGGTTTTCCATTTAAAGCTTTTGTAAATATGTTTTCCGGCTCGAAGATAGGATTCTTAGTTCATAGCTCATAGCAATTAGCCAATAGCTAGAAGCTAATAGGCTATTTTAAAATCTTCAATATTTTATCGGTTGATTTTAGTCCATGGCCGGTAAATAATGAAACTACCAGCTCTGTTGGTTGTTCGGCAAGGTATTTTCTCAAACCGGCAATGGTAGCTGCGGATGTTGGTTCGATGTAATAACCCATTTTTCCACAGTAGAGCAAAGCGTTTTCGATTTCATCTTCCGTTACTGAATAGAATTTTCCTTTGGTCTCTCGCACCATTTTTAACAACTGATTGCCCCTTACCGGAGTAGCAATAGCTATTCCTTCGGCTAAGGTATGTTCGGTTGGCACTTCATTGTAAGTATTCAAACTCTTATCAAATGCTTGCGAAAGGGGAGGACAGGCTTCAGCCTGTATAGCGATGATTTTAGGAAGTTTATTAATAATTCCAGCCTTTAGTAAATCATTGAACCCAATATAGCAGCCAATTAAAAGGGTCCCATTTCCGGCGGGTACCACAACCGCATCAGGGGCTGTCCAACCCAATTGTTCGCAAACTTCGTAAGCAAAGGTTTTGGTTCCCTGGTAAAAGAACGGGTTATAGCAATGGCTGGCATAAAAAGTGGAGTCAGCGGCCTTAAAGGCAGCTGCAGCTGTATCTTCTCTGCTGCCGGGTACACGTTCAATTTCGGCCCCATACATACGCATTTGAGCTATTTTGGCTTCAGCAGTATCGGCAGGGAGATAAATTCGGCAATCAACATTGGCTTTTGCAGCATAAGCAGCTATAGCGCAGCCTGCATTTCCAGAAGAATCTTGAATTACCTTTTTGATACCCAATTCTTTAACAAAACTCATTAATACGGTAGCACCACGGTCTTTGTAAGAGCCGGTGCTGAAAAGTTGTTCTTGTTTAATGTAGGCTTGTTTACCGTCAAAATCAATGGGTAATAGAGGCGTGAAACCTTCTTCAAAACTGACAATTGAATTTTCGTTGGTAATAGGTAAAGCTTCCAGATAGCGCCATAAATTCGGTTTTCGATCCTTAATTTTTTCCAGATCAAACTTTGCTTCAAACTCCAAATCCAATAAATGGCCAGCATTACTACGCCAACGCGGAATGTTAACAGGATATTTTTTGCCGGTTACAGAACAGATAAATTGAAGCATGGAATAAAGTTAGATTTTAGAGTTATGAATTACGAATTGTTGGTTAGAATTTCAGTTAGTATTGTTGTGATTTCTTCATGCTTATTAAAAACCATAAAATGACCTCCTTTTTTAATCGTAAAGTCGGCTGAAGCAGATTGATAAGGTAAAATTAAATCACTTGTTCCATGAATATGAATGATATCTTTTGATGGACTTTCATGCTGCCAGGTCAATACTTTATCAATGGCCCAACGCATAAAGTTAGTGCTTGTATCGCTTAAAATATCTTTGAACAGTTGCCGCTCTTCTAAAGATTGTAAACCGAATAATTTAAATGAAAACCAATTTGCCGATTTTAACATCGGAGTAGGGATGATTTTGTGCAATCTAAGTTTACCTGCAAATCTTAAAAGCAAAGGTAGTTCAGTATGCGTTTTAATACTTGAAATGAGAACTGCTTTTTGAGGATTGATGATTTTTAAAAGCTCCGTTAAAATAATTCCGCCAAATGACAATCCCACTAAATTAAAAGGCTGATTTTGGTCAATCTGACTGCTTAAACGTTTCGCATAATCAGCGATCGATTCTCGTTCTAACGGTTCAATCCAATTAATATGCTTGATTTGAAAATGAGCAGGGAAAGATAAATTGCTGAAAACTCTTTTGTCGGCACCTAGACCACTAATGAAATAAACATTCACGGTTTAAGGCAAAATTAAATCGCTGCAATAGCCTCAATTTCTACCTTATAACCAAAATGCAAAGCCGGAACAGGTACAATACTGCGTGCTGGTTTGTTTTCAGGTCCAAAAAACTCTGCATAAGCAGCATTTACTGCGGGCCAGTCATTTACATCCGAAATGTAAACAGTCGTTTTTACAATTTTTTCTTTGCTGCTTCCTCCAGCTTCGGCAATAGCTAAAACCCTTTCCAAGGCGATTTTTACCTGTTCTGCCAATGGTGTTTCGGATGGAAAGCCGGTTGGTAATTGACCAGAAATAAAAACGAACTGGTTTGCTGCTACACCTTGGTTGTAATGGCCACCAGGAGTGGGAACATCTGAAGAAAAAATAGGTATCATAAGATTAGTTTAATTGGAATCTATAAAAACGTCATCGCCTCCTTAGGCACAAAAGCGCTAACGTCGCCATTGTTTCTTAAAATATCACGAACAATGGTTGAACTAATCGCCGAATATTCAGGCTTGCTTAAAATGAAAATGGTTTCTATTTCAGGTTTCATGACTGCGTTAATTTGGGCGATAGCACGCTCATATTCAAAGTCGGCAACCGAACGTATACCTCTGATCATATACTGAGCGTCTAACTCCTTGCAAAAATCAACAGTTAGTCCTTGGTAGGTTCTAATTTCAATTTTCGGATCACCATTAAAAACGGCATGTAGAATTTCCTGACGCTTTTCGGGAGATAAAAATGTGGGTTTCGAACTGTTTAAACCAATGCCAATAACCACCTTGTCGAATAAAGGCATTGCTCGTTTAACAATATCGAGATGCGCAATGGTAATTGGATCAAAAGAGCCTGGAAATAAAGCTATTTTCATTGTATGTTGATTATTCGATGTTTAAGAATTCTCCTGATTTGTTTCAGATATTTCAAAAAAGCTAAAAGTCGATTGCCCGTATTTCCTGTTCCATGAAAAATTGGGTTGATTATCCAAATTTATCTGTGAAGCATGTTCTATTACCAAAAGTCCATCCGCTTTTAATAAGTTTTTTTCGAAAACTTTTGCGGCAATTCGTTCCGGGTTGGGCATATCATACGGTGGATCGGCAAAGATCAAATCGTATTGAACATTTTCTAAGTCTAAATATTTAAATACATCCGCTTTATAAGTTTTTATGGCAGAAAGCTGATGCTGGGCCGCTGTACGTTTAATGTATTCAACGCAGCCAGGGAATTTATCAACTGAAGTTACCGAAGGACAACCTCTTGAAGCCAGTTCAAACGATATATTTCCGGTACCGGCAAAAAGATCCAGTGCATTAATTTCATCGAAATTAAAACGGTTGAACAAAATATTAAAAAGCGACTCTTTCGAAATGTCGGTGGTTGGGCGAACCGGAAGATTTTTAGGTGCCTGCAACCGAATACCCTTTAGTTTGCCGCTAATTATGCGCATAATTCGATATTAAGCAATGAATAAAAACGGTGCTGCGGAATTTGCGTCATCGACTTGCTGAAATACAAGTCTTTTGAAAGCTCACCAAAGTTAACACGGCGAAAATGCTCATGTATCAGATTGTAAGTTTCATCACCAGGACGAATCGCCCCTAATAAAAACACGTGCAAATCTTTAGGATCAATTCCTAAGGTATTGCAAACATAAAGTGGGAAATAAATGAACTCCTCCACTGATTTATATTCAAAACGATTATAAAGCTGCAGTTTGCCATTATCGAAAACGGCTAGCTGAATACAGTTTTTAACAACATGTATATATAAAAGTTGTTTTTCAGTGTGATTGCTTTGTCGGATCAAGCCTTCCAGCAATGGGGTTCCTTCAAAATAAATCAATGCTCCTACAAAATACTTATTGATCGTTTGCTGAATCTGCTCATTAAGTGTAAAGATTTGTTTTGCATTTAGCGAGACGATGTCATTGGTCATTACCCGCCCTTCCATTTTGCTGAAATTCAATGAAGCATAGTCGTTAAGATTTCTCTGCTCAAAATATTCATTGGGTATAATGGTATGCTCATTTGAAGGTACAATAACCCTGATTTTTGCAAAAGGCAGTTTTAATAATTGATCGTTACTGATTTCCTGGTCATAAGTAAATGGTTTCAGGTTTTCATGATTCGCCAAGACCACATAACGTTCATTAATCGGATCATAGATACAATAATTTAACCCTGTTTCTGTAAACTTTACAGTCAGATGGTATTTGGAACTTAGTTTAACTTTAAACGATTTATCTACTATTTTAAATTGCTGAAGGTTCTGCTGCATATTTTTAGGGCAATTCTGACAAAAGTACAATTAAAGTACAAAGTAAGAAGGACAAAGTGGAAAGTGCAAAGGACAATGTATGATTTCGGATTTAAGATTTTAGATTGAAAGTACATCTACAATCTTACATCTAAAATCGTACATCATTAAATCGTCCTTCTAAAATTATACTTCTACCTTCGTACTCTAATAAAACCATTAATGCTCGATTCAGCTATTTTAGAAAAAGTATTTCCTCATCAACCAACTTTTCAACAACAGGAGTTATTCAGGGACCTTGACGAGTTTCTACGCAGACGTAGCAATAATTCAGTGTTTATTGTAAAGGGATATGCAGGAACCGGGAAAACGACGGTGGTTAGCGCCTTGGTAAAACTACTACCTATGTATAAGCTGAAATCGGTTTTACTGGCTCCAACAGGTCGTGCTGCCAAAGTAATTAGTTCATATGCTGGTAAGGAAGCATTTACCATTCATAAAAAGATCTACCGTAAACGTGATGCAACCAGTCCTGTTTCGGGCTTTGCCAGAGGGATAAATCCACATACTGATACCATTTTTATAGTTGACGAGGCTTCGATGATCTCCAACCAACAAATGGATGGTCCTGATCTTTATGGTCAAAACCTACTTACCGACTTATTAGAATATGTTTTTAATCAAAAGAACTGCAAGCTTATTCTGGTAGGGGATACCGCTCAGCTTCCGCCTGTGGGTTTAAACCACAGTCCAGCTTTAGATAAGGAATATTTGCAGCAGCAATATGACTTAGAGATCAAAGATGTTGAGCTTACCGAGGTGCTTCGTCAGCAACAACAATCTGGAATTTTAGAGAATGCCACCCGAATTCGGGAGTTGATAAGAGATGAAATCGAAACCTTTCCGCAGATAGTTACCAAAGGCTATACTGACACCTATAGAATGACAGGAGAGCGTATGGTGGAAGGACTTAATTACGCTTATGATAAGTATGGCATTGAGGATTCACTGATTATTACCCGTTCAAATAAGGGCGCCAATTTATTTAATCAACAAATAAGAGGAAGAATACTTTTCAGAGAAGAAGAGATTTCTACCGGTGATTACCTGATGGTGGTTAAGAACAATTATTTCTGGCTACCGGATGAATCTAACCATGCTTTTATAGCCAATGGAGATATTGCCCGAATTAGAAGGATTAAAGGGACCTCCGAGTTATACGGTTTCCGATTTGCCGAAGTAACGCTAGAATTTCCTGATTATCCCGATGAGCCAGAGCTTACCTGCAAAATTTTATTGGATACACTAACATCTGAAACACCCAATTTGAATTATAATGACAGTAAACGCTTGTATGAGGCCGTAAGTGAGGATTATAAGCATATAACCAACAAACGCGATAGATCTCAAAAGCTCAAGGAAGATCCGTATTACAACGCCTTACAAGTAAAATTTGCTTACGCTGTAACTTGTCATAAAGCACAAGGCGGGCAATGGAAAGCGGTTTTTGTTGATCAGGGTTATTTAACGGAGGAAATGGTCAATACAGATTTCTTAAGATGGTTATATACAGCAGTCAGCCGGTCGACACAGGAATTATTTTTTGTAAATTTTAGCGATCAGTTTTTTGAGTAAAGGTTAATAAACTTTATTTTTAGTTTATGAAGAAAGAAAGTTTATTAGTCATTGCATTATTAACCTTGTTAAGTTTTGGCGGTAACGCACAAACGACACAACCTAAAGGAAAGCTATTTATCATTGGCGGAGGTAAACGCTCCGGAGCCTTAATTGATCGGATGATCACAGAGGCAGGTCTTAGTAAAACCGACTACGTAGCTATTTTACCATTAGCCAGTGAAGAACCTGACTCGGCATATTATTTTGCCAAACAACAATTTGAAAAGGCAGGATTAAAGACGGTTAATTTCAACTTTACAGCAGTTAAATCATTAAGCAATATAGCTGTTGATTCTATTGCTAAAGCAAAACTCATTTATCTGCCAGGTGGCGATCAAATTCGGTTTATGAGTTTACTGTCTGGAACCCAAATAAAAGAGGCCATTACTGAAGCCTATTTCAATGGATCAATGGTTGCGGGAACCAGTGCAGGAGCAGCGGTAATGAGTAAAGAGATGATAACAGGCAATGAGTTGCTACATACCGATTACGAATCAACAGCCCAATCGATTGAAGGCGAGAATATAGAAATCAAAGAGGGTTTAGGGTTGTTGCCGATGGCAATTATCGATCAGCATTTTTTAATCAGAAGTCGGCATAACCGATTGTTAAGCGTGGTTGTTGAGTACCCAGCTAAAAAAGCCATTGGCATTGATGAGTCAACGGCAATTTTGGTGAAAAACGGATGGGCTGAAGTTGTTGGTGATTCACAGGTATTGGTTTATAAGAATCCAACCAAATCAAAATCACTTCAAAATCATAAATTAGGTGCCAGGGGGATATTGTTAGATATTTACCTGCCTGGTGAAAAGTTTGCATTGTAATTTCAATTTGATTGGTGATACAGTTCGGATTTATAGTTATCAATAATCTCAATTTGACTGTCTCATTCGTTTTTCAAGGTCTTTCATCTTTAAACTCACAACTCTCCCAATGGGTTTACCGTTACGGTAGGTTATAGCTTTAAATGTATCAGCTCCTTTGGGAATTTCCAAGGGCTGTGAATATAGTGGATAGAAATTATCAGGATCGGGGCCTTCAAATGAATAATAAATGGTTAATCCTTCAACCTCAGTATTTACGCTGATCAAATAATTCCCCTGATTATTTTTATTAACTTTTATGACCGGGTCGAATGAGCTGCGAGAATAATTGATTTCGGCATTGTCAAAGCGTTTGAAATGGATTTCCATCCGATGTACAAAATCATTCCAGTTTCTGCTCTCCTGTGGCGACCAAAATACTTCTGAAAGTGCAAATGCTCGTGGCCAAACCATATATTCAAGATGGCGTGTATTCGGAATGTTTTCAGTCCATACATTTGCTTGTCCACCTAAAATGAATTTTTTATCAATGCCTTCAGGAACAGGGTTTAAGCTATAGGAAGCACTAAGCCTGTTAACCGAATAAGTTTTGTATTCAACATCTGGGTCACCTTGATATAAATCCAGGTAACAATATTTATCAGGAGTCATAATGACATTATGCCCCAGATTTGCTGCATCTACACCTCCCTTTAATCCCCGCCACGACATAACGGTAGCTTCCGGAGCTAAGCCTCCTTCCAAAATTTCATCCCAGCCAATCATTCGTTTACCTTTACTAATGATCAGCTGTTCCATGCGATGAATAAAGTAACTCTGCAGGCCTTCCAAGGTTGAGATGCTATCGGTTTTCATACGAGCTTTACATTTTGGACATTTTTCCCAGAATCCTTTGTAACATTCATCGCCTCCAATGTGTATGTACTTACCCGGAAACATAGCAGCTACTTCTGTTAACACCGAATCCATTAACTCAAATGAGCACTCATTGCCAACGCAAAGTGAATTTTCAATTTTCTTGTAAAACTTGTCACCTACATTCGGTTTAAAATTGCCTCCAAAACACGATAATTCAGGGTAGGCCGCCAAAGCAGCTAATGCATGCCCCGGCACATCAATTTCGGGTAAGACCGAAATATTGCAGGCTGCGGCATAATCAACAATTTCTTTTACATCTTCCTTGGTGTAAAATCCTCCATAGGTAGATGCTTCATTATCGTCTTGCGGACTTTGCGTCCACCATTCTCCCATACGCGGAGCCCGCCAGGCACCAACACTGGTTAGCCTTGGGAAACTTTTTATTTCAATGCGCCATCCCTGATCATCAGTCAAGTGCCAATGAAAGACATTGTATTTATACCTCGCCATATTATCGAGGTATTTTTTTATATACTCTTTAGAGAAGAAGTGTCGGCAAACATCCAGCGACATTCCTCTCCATCCAAAACGTGGGTAATCAATAATTTCGGCACAAGGTATTGACAGATTTTGATTAGGCTTAGCTTTTACAGCCATAATTTCTGGAGGGAAAAGCTGAACTAAACTTTGCATCCCATAGAATAATCCGGCAGCTGTGTTAGCAGTTAATTCGATGCAGTTGGTATGTATTTGTAACCGGTAGCCTTCATTTCCAATGGTAGAATCAGGCAGTCCGGATATATAAAAACGAATTGATTTCTCTTTACCTAAAAACTGGTTTTCGTGAATGAGAATATGTTGGTTTCCGGTGGAAGTCGCAACTGTTTCTTTAAAAAATGTCGCGACAGATTTGCTGCTATCGTTATTGTAAACCAATAAAACATTAGGAGTTAGGAGAAAATTCCCCGGAAAGGTTTTAGCAGAAACTGGTTTGGGAATAATATTAATTAATGAATCCTGTGCTTTGGAAACGGCACAAATCATACCCATTAATACAATCAGCAAAAGTTTTTTGAACATCCGGAAAATCTTCTTTTGGTTTACGAGGTCCGAAAATAGCGATTTTTTGCCTTGAATCATTCTAAGGATTGTCTTTATACATGTAGCCTCTGTTTACTTATAGAGTAATCTAATAAGGATAACTAATTCGTTATTAATTAACAATCACGTATTTGTACTTATAAATAAAATACTTAACTTAAATACTTTTGACAGTACAACCATCAATAACTATGAAACTAATAAGATATCTTTCTGCAGTTATCATACTCTATTCAATATTGATTTTTGGCGGATGTTATAAAGCGAAAAGGCATGAAATAAAATTGCCCGAAACTGTTTATATAACTTCTTTGCTTTCTAAAGGAAAGGACAATTTTATTTTAAGTAATGTTAAATGGGACAATTACTCTCAAAATCATTATGTATTAAATATTGATTTGAAGAATATTCCGATCAAACTTAAGGAGAACAACCTGTCGAGTGTTTACCTGATGAAAAAGTTGGAGGATAATACTTTTTCTCGGTATAAACTCGATGACAACCTATTTGATTTCGAATTTAGGGAAGATCAACTTGTTGTGTATTGTAATATTGTAAAGGAAACAAAGATGGAGGGAGATATTTTAAGTTTTGAAGTAAACCCCTAAAAAAAATAATTATAGAAGTTTGTTTAATAGTTTTTTTCCTCTTGAATGGATCCCTGCGGATCCATTTTTCATTAAAAAAATAATTTGCGAGCTTAATTCCTCCTTGATCCAATCATATCGGCTACTTAGGTTGTACAATGCTTCCATTGAAAATGCAATAACAGCAGTACGTGTTTTGTTATTTATCAGCCATTCGAATAAAGTTTCAATGATGTGTTCAAAATCCATTGCTTCAAGCATTGTTCTTATTCTTTGATCATACTTGTTGCCCGACAAATGGCGTGTATATTCCTGGGCTATTTTCGCATAATGCCTTTTACAGCTTTCATTCTGCACTTCCTTAAACCTGCTGAAAAAATAAGGCAGCGAAGGTAAAAACATTGACTGGTGACTAAACGCAATTTGTTCAAGTATCCAGGATGCTCTGAATCCAGTTTCTTTATCGTTTGAAAAAGTTAAGTTAATGAGGTCGTTAACAGAAACGTTATTTTTTATAAGTTCTGAAGTGATTTTGAGTACTTCTTTTTTGGTAAGGGTTT
This sequence comes from Solitalea agri, assembly GCF_023914155.1. Lineage (GTDB taxonomy): Bacteria > Bacteroidota > Bacteroidia > Sphingobacteriales > Sphingobacteriaceae > Solitalea > Solitalea agri. The sequence goes on from NZ_JAMWYS010000053.1 coordinate 75,226, forward strand.
TAGAAATTCTCTTTGTAAGCTCTTCCATCGTTAAATTCTGCTGTACAAAAATCGAAAACAATCCTTAACTTCATAACCCTAAATTTAAAGTTATGCTCGACAATCTTTTAAACCTTGTGAAGCAATATGCAGGAGATGCAATTGTTCAAAATCCTGACGTTCCGAACGAACATAATGAAGCCGCAATAGAGACTGCGTCAGGTTCAATATTCAGCAGCTTACAGAGTCAGGTGTCTGGCGGAGGATTATCTAATGTTTTAAGCATGTTTACTGGTGGCGGTGGACAAAATAGCTCGGTTACTAGTAATGCGATGGCAAGCGTTGCCGGTTCATTAATGGAGAAATTTAATCTTGACCCATCAAAAGCACAGGGTATAGCAGCTACATTGGTTCCACAAGTTTTAAGTGGTTTGGTAAGTAAAACAAACGACCCCAATGATTCGAGTTTTAATATCAATGGGATCTTTAGTTCGTTAAGCGGAGGTAAAACTGACGGAGTTAATTTTGATGATGTACTTACTAAGCTAAAGGGGAGTGATGGTAAGTTTTCACTCGATGATATTACCGGGCTCTTTAATCAACAAGGAGGAGATCAAGGTGGCGGTATAATGGACAAACTCAAAGGCTTGTTTGGCAGTTAATCAAGATTAGGTAGAGATACTATAATTATGATAAAGCAGAATGATTCGTTGTTCTGCTTTATTTTTTATACTGATATATTACTTTTTTATAGCCAAATGCTTCAAAAAAAGGAGTTAACACTTTTTGGGCACTTATTTTTGTTTGATCTAAAATTCCGGCTTTGAGAGCTGTTGCACCTAATTGCGCTTCAGCACTTTTGTAGGCTTCATCAACCAATTCAGCCTCTACCAAAAAAGCATAATTCGTTTGATAAACTTTGGAATTTTTATGGTCGATCTTATAATAACAAAGCTCTGGTTGGGGTAAACGGATTGTTAGAACAGTGTCTGAAACAGTAATGTCATCCTTAGTAACCTTGGTTAAATCAATGCACCCGACAGCTTCACCACTAACAATCAATAAGGCTTTTGGGTCGGGCAGCCACTGACGGATTATTTCATGTTCAACAATGTCTTTGAATTTGTAACGAACTAATTCCAGTTTTCCCAATGATTCAATTTTGTCGAGGATGACGTGATGTACAGTGGTAGAAGAGGTGTCGTTTTTTCCACAGGTTCTCATTGTAAGCACACCTAAAATCAGAACCACCACCCATGGGAAAATGCGTACAAAATCTGAACGTTGTTTTTTCTTTTCAATGTAACTCATTCTTAAATTTAAAATTTAAGATGTTTAAACGGTAATTTATGGGTGGGTTTTTTAGTGTCAAATGGTATTTTTTTCAATTATTTTGTTTTGAGGTGTTTTGACAACTAATTGATAAATAGTTTTTTGAGTTTATTTAAAAAGAAGTGAGCTGGAAATACCCGGCAAATCATAATACAGATTGCATGAAAGTGTTTTTCAAATAGCTGGGAGTTTATATATTTGCAACCCCACGCGCGGATGGCGAAATTGGTAGACGCACCATCTTGAGGGGGTGGCGCCCGCAGGGCGTGTGAGTTCGAATCTCATTCCGCGCACAATTAATTTTAGAATTTAGAATTACAATTGCAGATTTCTAAAATTTCATTCCTAAATCTAAAGTTATTACCGCCCAGGTGGCGAAATTGGTAAACGTTGCGGTCTCAGAAGCCGTTGGGAATACCCTTGCGAGTTCGAGTCTCGCCCTGGGCACAAGATTAAAACAAAAAAAAACACCTGTAAGTATATGATTTACAGGTGTTTTTTATTTCCCCTATCCTAATAATCCATTCTTTCTTTTCCTATTTTTAGTAAACTATAACCTTAATTCAGTTATGTGGATATTCTACGCCTTGTTATCGGCTTTGTTCGCTTCGCTCACTGCACTATTTGCCAAACTGGGGATTGTCAATGTGAATTCAAACCTGGCAACTGCAATCAGAACTATTGTAGTATTAATAATGATATGGTTGATCGTTTTTGCAAGGGGAGAGGTTAAAGGTATGCCAGATATCTCAAAGAAAACCCTGTTTTTTCTTGTTATTTCAGGAATTACAACAGGGTTGTCGTGGATATTTTACTTTAAAGCATTACAATTAGGTCAAGTTTCGCAGGTAACAATTATTGATAAGTCGAGCCTGGCACTTACCATATTGTTGTCGGCGTTTTTTTTAGGTGAAACGTTAACAATTAAAACATTAATCGGTGCGGCTTTAATTATTGCCGGAACACTCGTAATTGTATTAAAATAAGTTTTAAATCAATGGTTAACACTATTGTAACCTAAAAACAATTGGAAGTAAATAATTGAAATTTACCTTTTCGCCATCATGAATTCCAGGTTCCCAACTTGGAAGTGAATTAACCACCCGTAGTGCTTCTGTGTCGAGATCGGTAGTTAGTCCCTGCTTAATACGAGCATTAATGATTTGGCCATTTGGATTGACAACAAATTGAACCAAAACCTTTCCTTCAATTCCCAATCTGCGCGACACGGAAGGATATTTAAGGTTACGACTCAAAAAATTAAGTAGGGTATTAGTTCCTCCCGGAAATTCAGGTCTTTTATGAAAAACAGTATGGTTCTTTTCAGCGCCGGTAGAATCATAACAGTGGCCTTCAACCAACGAATCGAGCTTATAAATATCTTTACGTTTTAACTGCCCCCCTTTGTAATAAGTCGATACAGTTCCATCGAACTTATTCTCATAATAGTTTACAACTTCTTTAAGTTCCCCATTATCAAACCAATATTGGCATTTACCACTGAGAATCGCTTTTTTCATATTAGAAAAAGATTCTTCCATTTTAGGTTTGCCGCTGATATAGGAGATTTTTCTGATCCCGGCGATTGAGTCGCTCATAATTATTTCCTGCTTATAAGTAGCAAGAGATTCATTTTCAACTTCTTTGTAATCATTGTTCAGGTACTTAACCTGTGCAAATGCTCCAAAACTTAATAATAGAAATGAGGGCAATAACAATAAGTTTTTCACGGTATAGTATGTGTTTAAGTGATTAATTGCTGTATATACTTCAATATTAAGAAAAATAACTAACAGGAAGATTGTTGATTCATAAAAAAGCAAGTCGTTATCTGGAAAAACAGCTATAAAAACAAACAGGAATCGATTCCTATCAATTCCTGTTTGTGTGATATTAGAGTGATTGTTGTTAAAGACTCTTGATCCATTTTACAAGTTCATCACGGTTTTTACCTAGTTTTTGTTGCAGACGACCAAGAAGTTCATCTTGTTTCCCTTCTTCGTATCTTAAATCATCTTCTGTTAATTCAGCATAAGATTGTTTGATCTTTCCTTTGATTTCATTCCATTTTCCTTTTAACTCTAAGGTGTCCATAACATTAAAATTTAGTTAACATTAATTGAATTAAGTAAAATTGGTATCAAATCTTATTAATGAGTTTTTCATTAAATGGCAAATATTCATGCCAGCAAATAGCAAACGCTAGATTATAGGTGATTAAGCATTAAACGGAGACAAATAGTAAATTTAACAGCTTGATTTAGTGGAATTTTTACCTCAGGAATTATCAATTATCCCAAATTCGTCAGCAAATCTTTGATGGCAGGATATGTGTTGCTTTTAACCATGTCGAAATTATCATTGCTAACCCAAACAACCTCCATAATATCCTCTTCTGTTTGAGGAACAAGTTGCTGATTTCCATCATAGTTCATTGAAAACCAGTATGTTCTTTTTAAAACCACTTCGTCTTTCAACTTATACATATGGTAGGTAGAAGGAAGTTCCTGGCCAACAGAACTGATCGTAACACCACATTCTTCTTCAACTTCACGAATAGCACACTCAACAATCGATTCATTTTTCTCAAGTTTGCCCTTAGGTAAATCCCATTTATTTAAACGATAAATGAATAGATATTCATCATTTTTATTTTTAACCAAGCCTCCGGCCGCCTCTATATAGCGGAATTTTCTTGTTAAATTTTTCAATGCACGTTCCGGAGATTCAGTTTCTAATACTATTGCTTTTGGTGAATCACCTCGTAAAATTTTTTCTATCTCAAAGGTTATATTATCTTCATTTACAGTAAATATTATTGTATCTTTTGGTAAACCATCGGGTTGAATGATAAAAAGGGGTGTGTCCTTAATATAAATTATATACCTTTGCGCCATGTCTTTAAAGAATGAATCCGCTGTAAAGATTGCAGAGTTTCTACTGCAAATTAAAGCAATAAAATTGCAACCCGATAATCCATTCACTTGGACTTCGGGCTGGAAGTCGCCTATTTACTGTGATAACCGTGTGTCGTTATCGCATCCAAGTGTTCGTACGTACATCCGTCAGCAGCTAACAAGTCTCGTTAATGAAGAATTTGGTTCTGTTGGTGCCATTGCAGGGGTAGCCACCGCAGGTATTCCTCAAGGAGTTTTAGTAGCGCAAGATTTAGGGTTACCATTTGCGTATGTTCGCTCAGAAGCTAAAAAGCACGGAATGGGCAATATGATTGAGGGTGAGTTAAAACCTGGAGAACGCGTTGTCGTAGTTGAAGATTTGATTTCAACAGGAAAAAGCTCATTGGCTGCCGTTGAAGCTTTACGTGCCGCAGGCTGCGATGTTGCTGGTTTGGTATCTATTTTTAATTATGGTTTTGCTCAATCTGAAGAAGCATTTAAAGAAGCAAAATGTGTTTTTCATAGCTTGAGTAATTACAATGTTTTAATTGAAACCGCTTTGAAAAATGGTTTCATTGCTGAGTCGCAATTAGAAAACCTTAGCCAGTGGAGAGAAAACCCGTCACAATGGGGGCAATAATCGGTTTTAAATAATTTCAATATAAAACAAGGGCCAAAGTTTAATCTTTGGCCCTTGTTTTTAGTAAATAAACTGTTTTATAGGTCGACCGCTTTTCCGGCATTTACCCTTCCACTGCCGAAATAATCATCTTTTCCGGGTTTTCCTTTGTCATCTGCTGATCGTTTTAAGATTGATTCAACCTGCGCAGGAGAAATGTTGCCATTGTATTTGCCAACAATTAACGCTGCAACTCCTGCGGCGTGTGGCGTAGCCATACTTGTGCCTCCACTCCAATACCATGAATTGTTGCCTGTGCTAAATACCAAATCGAAGGCATAGCAAGGGGCTCCAATAACCACAGAGCAATTTCCGGTAACAGATGGATAAATATCTCCTCCCGGAGCCGCAAGGCTCACCCCCGAAGTACCAAAGTTGGTGTAAGTGGTCGGCACATCTAAATCAGTAGCAAAATTCTTAGCCCAGCCAATAGGCGATGAAGCGGAAATGCTGATCACATGCGAGCAATTGGATGGGTAATGCTCCAGATCTTTTGAATGATTAAAGTCGATAGCCTCATTTCCTGCGGCGGCAATTAGGGTTACTCCTTTTTGATAAGCATAAGTGGTTACCCGGTTCATGGCAACTAAAAGTTGTTGAATCTCATTAGTTTCATTTATAACACCATCAGCTGTTTTTTCTTGTAAATGATGAGGGATAATTACTCCAAGGCTCATGTTAATAACATTAGCGCCATTATCGGCAGCATAAATTATTCCTTGCATTAGCCATGAAAAATCACCTGAACCTGAATCTCTTAATACTTTAACAAGCATTAATTTGGCTTCGGGAGCTACTCCAATAACACCAAAAGCATTATCTGCAGCAGCAATTGTTCCGGCAACATGTGTTCCGTGGCTAAATGGACTGGCTGATGCGAATGCCAATGTTTCTCCCGGAACAAAGTTTTGGCTGATACCAAGATTGATATTTGGAGCAAGGTCCGGATGATCCAAGTCAAAACCTCCGTCTAATACTGCAACAGTGGCTCCGTTTCCTTTGTATCCTTTCGCCCAGGCTTCTTTAGCATCAATAGCTAACATTCCCCACTCTAACGGAAAGTAAAAATCATCATCGGGTGAAGGAAAACCTGTATGTGATTCGGAAGAAAGATCTTGAGAAACTACATTTTCATTAGGATCAAACCATTGGGCCCTGATATCGTGGATCACAGCCTGTACACCTTTGATCTTCGAGGCCTTGCTAATAAAATCCGAGTCATCAGAGCTTACAAAGGCAAGCCCGATTTTATTCAGCTTTCCATTAAATTTTCCTCCAGATTTTTGAATTTCACTCTCAATATCAGCGGGTAAGCTATTAGTGCTTTGCGCAATTACGATGAAATTATTTGTGAATTCATAAGCTTGAGAAGAACTTTTTCCGGCTGATAATGATTGTAGTTGATTGTTTTGCTTGGTGACATTAAGTGCATTGTTTTTCTGAACTTCATCTTGTTTAGAACATCCAAACAATAAGCTTGCAAGTAACATTCCGCTTAGAATGTGTTGAGAGAGAGCATGAATTTTCATAAAGAGAGTTTTTAGAGTTTTATAGGTAATATTTAAGGTTTATTAGGTTAATAAATCTACTTAAATACTTTAATAAAATAAACGACAGAATGAATTCTTTAATAAAAGTATTGATGTTTAGCCTTTATTTATCTGAAAAAAAATCAGGTTTTTTAAAGATTGATGCGACAATTTGTCGTATGTATTTTGTTTTTACTGAAAGTTTTTCTGATTAACTTTAATTCCCCCATTTGGATAATTCTTTGATGAAGCTTTGTTTGAGGATTTAACTTATGAATTTTAACAACTTCACAATTAAAGCACAGGAAGCGGTAAATAAAGCTTCCGAGATTGCAATGGGCTTTCAACAGCAATCCATTGAGTCAGCACATTTACTTAAAGGAATTCTTTCGGTGGATGAAAACATTGCCACTTATCTTCTTAAAAAATTAAACGTAAATATTCAGCGTCTTGAGACGGGATTGGATGAACAGATACAATCGTTTCCCAAGGTTTCCGGCAGTGGTCTTTATTTGTCAAACGACGCCACAAAGGCATTGCAAAAGGCAAATGCTTATTTAAAAGAGTTTAACGATGAGTTTGTTTCCATAGAACATATTTTGTTGGGAATTTTAAGCGGGAATGATAAAACCGCTGTTCTTTTAAAAGATCTGGGAGTAAATGAGAAGGATCTTAAAAAAGCGATTAACCAGCTTAGAGGCGGCAGTCGGGTTACTGACCAAAATGCAGAGGCAACATATAATGCGCTAAATAAATATGCCAAAAACCTGAACGAAATGGCCCAACAGGGCAAACTCGATCCGGTAATTGGTCGAGATGAAGAAATTCGTCGTGTAATACAAATCCTATCCCGCCGAACTAAAAACAATCCAATACTTATCGGGGAGCCTGGTGTGGGTAAAACCGCCATAGCCGAAGGTATTGCTCATCGGATTGTTAATGGCGATGTTCCTGAAAATCTTAAAACAAAAACGATTTTCTCTTTGGATATGGGAGCCCTGATTGCAGGTGCCAAATACAAAGGCGAGTTCGAAGAGCGCTTGAAAGCGGTGGTTAAAGAGGTGCAGGGTTCCGATGGTGAGATCATCATGTTTATTGATGAGATTCACACACTTGTGGGAGCCGGTGCTTCTGAAGGAGCAATGGATGCCGCTAATATTTTAAAACCAGCCTTGGCTCGCGGTGAACTGCGTTCTGTTGGGGCTACTACACTGAATGAATATCAGAAGTACTTTGAAAAGGATAAAGCCTTGGAACGTCGTTTTCAAAAAGTGATGGTTGAAGAACCAAATAGGGAAGATGCTATTTCAATTTTGCGTGGTATTAAGGAACGGTATGAGTCGCATCATAAAGTTCGTATCAAAGATGAAGCGATAATTGCTTCAGTTGAACTTTCGCAACGTTATATTTCTGATCGATTTTTACCTGATAAGGCTATCGACTTAATGGATGAAGCTGCGGCAAAATTAAGGTTGGAAATGGATTCAAAACCCGAAGCATTGGATGAGTTGGATCGTAAGATTATGCAGCTCGAAATTGAAAGGGAGGCTATTAAACGTGAAAACGATGAGCCTAAACTTGCTCGATTGAATGAAGAAATAGCAAATTTAAGTGAGCAACGTAATGATTTGAAGGCCAAATGGCAAGGTGAAAAAGATCTGGTAGAGGAAGTTCAAACCAAAAAGAAAGACCTTGAGAGTTATAAACTGGCGGTAGAGCAAGCCAAACGTAATGGTGATTTTGCCTATGCTTCGGAATTGCAGTATGGAAAATTACCTGAAACCGAAAAACAAATTGAAGAGCTGAATCAAAAGCTCGATGAAATGCAAAATGGCCAACGAATGCTAAAAGAAGAAGTTAATGCTGATGATATTGCAGGTGTGGTGGCTCGATGGACGGGTATTCCGGTTAATAAACTGGTTGAAAGTGAGAAGCAGAAGCTGTTAAATCTTGAAGAAGAGTTGCATAAACGTGTGGCCGGACAAGAAGAAGCAATTGAGGCAGTAGCAGATGCAATCAGGAGGAGTAGGGCCGGTTTACAGGATCGTAATCGCCCGATCGGTTCATTTATTTTCCTAGGAACCACAGGTGTTGGTAAAACAGAGTTAGCCAAAGCTTTAGCCGAAATTTTGTTCAATGACGAACATAACATGGTTCGTATAGATATGTCCGAATATCAGGAGCGTCACGCTGTTTCTCGCTTGATTGGTGCTCCTCCGGGATATGTTGGGTACGATGAAGGTGGGCAATTAACGGAAGCCGTTCGTCGTCGCCCATATTCGGTTATTTTACTTGATGAGATCGAAAAAGCTCATCCGGATGTGTTCAATATTCTATTGCAGGTGCTAGATGATGGTCGTTTAACAGACAATAAAGGCCGAGTGGTTGATTTTAAAAATGCGCTTATCATCATGACCTCAAATATTGGTTCTCAAATCATTCAGGAAAGTTTCCTGGAAATGGATGAGTTCAATAAGGACGAAATAATAGCCAGAACTAAAAATGAGGTTTTCGAACTGATGAAGAAAAGTGTTCGTCCTGAATTTTTAAACCGAATAGATGAAGTGGTGATGTTTACACCATTGGACAGAGATGAAATCGGGAAGATCGTTCGTATTCAGTTCGCAAGTGTACAACGTACTTTACGTGAAATTGGAATTGAAATGGAAGCAACAGATGATGCTTTGGATTGGTTGGCACAATTAGGTTATGATCCACAGTTTGGTGCACGTCCGTTAAAACGGGTAATGCAGAAACGGATTTTGAATGAGCTTTCCAAACAAATTTTGTCGGGAAAGGTTCAAAAGGAATCAAAAATTAAACTCGATATGTTTGATAATCAGTTTGTTTTTTATAACACCAATGAAAGTGAAACTGCAAAATCATAAGAGATTTATAAACAAAGAAGTCCGGCCATGCCGGACTTCTTTGTTTATGTAATGTTTTGTTAATTCTGATCGATTTATTCAAATGAATTCAAACGCTGTGGGGTTTGGAGCATAATCGATTGGAAACTATCCAGGATCAGTTGCATTTCGTCCTGAACTCGCTTAATGCGCCAAGCCTTAAATTGATCCTTAGTCTGGCGATTCTTTTCTTTTTCCTCGTCAATATCGGTAATTGTTTCCTCACTAATCACTTTACCGTTTTGGCTTAAGGTCGATTTTATCTTAAAATCATAAAACCGGTATTGATATACTTTACCTTTTACACGAACCTCTGTTTTATAATCCATTTTGATCTTACAGTTCTTGTTTTGCGGTAATTGGTCTTCAAACGCATTAGTACCATGTCCGTTGAAATATCCTAATGTTTGATTAATGCTATCGGCTACCGATGTTTTAAAAGTAGGATAACGATCATTCAACGGTGCAAACCAAGCCGAAAACCATTCCTCACTATTTTTTTTCAGTAATGATTCTTTTAAATCCGTTGAATCGGCACCAGAAATCTCAAACCAACCCTTTATTTCTTGAGGTTTTTCTCCTTTAGCCAATGCCTTTTTGGTAGAATCCGTGGCTTTTATATTTTTCTTAGCAGAAGCTTTTTTTAATGAATCCAGTTGCTTAGGCGAAAGCTTAAGCTTACCCTTTTTTGAAAGAGAGTCAAGAGAACCGGTTTTCTTTAAAGAAGTAGATTTCTTATTAAGAGAGTCTACAGGCTTTTTTAAACCTTTTCCAGCGACTTTCTTAGTCGAGTCTACACCAATTACTGTTTTCTTTACCGCAGTTTTTTTCGTTGAGTCAATACCTGCGAATGCTTTCTTTACAGCAGCTTTCTTTAACGAATCAGCTGGTTTGGCTGTTTTTTTTGTTGCAATAGCCTTTTTGCTTAATGAGTCCGTTACCTTTGTTGCTGAGGCCTTAGTCGTTTTTTTTGCCAATGAGTCAACGTGTTTCGATGCTTTTTGAGCAGAGGTTTTCTTTAACGAATCTTGCGCTGTTGTTTTTTTCGTAGTTTGGTTTTTTGCTGTAGAATCGGTAGTCGTTGTAGTTTTCTTTACTGTTGATTTTGGGGTTGTTTTAGTTGGTGCTTTTTGAGCCTCAACTACAATCGGTAATAGGAAACAAATAAAGAAGAGCAGTTTTTTCATTCTAAGTATGGTTCAATTTTTTTTCGCAAAATAATATAAATTCTTTGATTACGGGCATTCTCTGACATTCGTCATTTTTCAGATTGACCTTAATTCAATACTTTTGAACCGTTTTCATTTATTTAATGACTTTATACTCCCAAGTTCAATCACTTATTAAAAAAGAATTAGTGCTCGAGTGGCGCTCTAAATATGCCATTAACGGTATTTTGCTGTATATAGCGGCAACGGTCTTTATTTGTTATCAATCCTTTAAAAAGGTAGAGCCTGTAACCTGGAACGCCCTTTTTTGGATCATAATGCTCTTTGCTGCAATTAATGCCGTGGCTAAAAGCTTTATGAATGAAAGCAAGGGGCGTCAGTTGTACTATTATACTTTGGTTAGTCCGCAGGCCATAATCATATCTAAGATCATTTATAACTTTTTGCTGATGATCGTGTTGTCGGTAATTGCATTGTTCTTTTACAATGTTGTTTTTGGCAATTCAATAGGTGATGTTCCATTATACCTGGTAAGTGTATTGCTAGGAAGCTTGAGTTTTGCCACTTCATTTACAATGATTTCGGCAATTGCCTCTAAAGCGGGTAACAATGCAACCCTTATGGCCGTATTGAGTTTCCCGGTCGTAATTCCTGTTTTAATGGCAATTATCAAACTTTCTAAAAATGCCATGGATGGGCTCGATCGTTCGGTCAGTGTTGATGAAATGATGCTTTTGCTGGGTATTAATGTAATTATATCAGCCACATCTTTATTGCTCTTTCCGTATCTTTGGCGCGAATAAATTAGTTTAAATTCTACCGGAAGATGATCAATGGGTCATCTTTCATAATAAAATAATACTATATGACGAAGAATTGGTGGAAACTACTAGCTGTAGTGTTTATCATTTATACAATTATTGCAGGTTTACTTTTTAAAGTGCCGCATTTAGCCATTTTACATGAATCTATCCGTAATCTATATTTTCATGTGCCAATGTGGTTTACCATGACTATGTTATTCTTGTCCTCTGTTATTTACAGTATTAAGTATTTGAAAAGCGGTAATGAACAGGATGATCTTAGAGCTGTTGAATTTGCAAACGTAGGATTGATATTTGGGATTTTGGGCTTATTTACGGGGTCATTATGGGCAAAATTTACCTGGGGTACCTGGTGGACCACCGATCCCAAACTAAATTCAGCGTTGATAGCGATCCTTATTTATTTAGCTTATTTGGTTTTAAGAGGATCTTTAGATGAAGAACAAAAACGGGCACGGATTGGGGCTGTCTACAATATTTTTGCTTTCCCGGTTATGATCGTTCTAGTTTTTGTATTGCCGCGTATGACGGATTCTTTACATCCGGGGAATGGCGGAAACCCAGGTTTTGGTAATTATGATCTTGATTCAAATATGCGTCTGGTGTTTTATCCGGCTTGCATGGGATGGATTTTACTCGGCTTTTGGATTGCCCAGATTCGTTTCAGAATGCGGAAAATGGAAAACTATTTCCTTTCAAAATAAATTAAAACGAAGCTCTCTTAAATCTTAAATAATACACGAAAATGAAAAAATACATTTTGAGCCTGGTTTTAATATTAGTTTCTATTGCCTCATTTGCTCAAAACAATGGTACGGTTGAAATGGCCGATGAAATGCGCGGTTCGGGAAAAATTTATGTGGTTATAGGTGTAATGACTATCATTTTTATAGGCATTGCCTTTTATCTTTTCTCTATCGACAAAAAACTTACGAAACTCGAAAAAGATCACAATCAGTTAAGTAAATAAAACTGATTGTAATCTTTCGTTTCTATAATATCCTGTGCCATTTTTTAGCATCAATACCTCTACCTATTATGCAAGTTTCATATAAGGATATAAAGCGTTATTTGAAGGTCGGTTTTAAGATTGTTGATGAGAAAATTGAAAAACAAGCTGTTGTTATTTAAAATAAAGTAGTTTAAATCGCTGATTGATTATCAGGTCGTAATCCTTTGATTATAAATGAGTCAAATGCTTAAGTATTTATTGCTGAAGTGTTTGGCTTTCTTTATTTTTAATAGACCAATCAATCAGTTTATGGCAAAGCAATCTATCAAAATGCCATCTCATGAAATAAGTTTCTGGGATGATGTGTGTGCCTATTTTAATCACGCTGCCTCGTTCACCAATCATCCCAAAGATATTCTTGAAATGATTCGTAAGTGCACAAGCATTTATGCATTTCAATTTCCTATTCGAAAAGGAGATGGTTTTGAGTTGATTTCCGCCTGGCGTGTTGAACATTCGCACCATGAACTGCCTACTAAAGGAGGTATCCGCTATAGTGAATTTGTAAATGAAGATGAGGTAAAAGCTTTGGCAGCATTGATGACTTACAAATGTGCCATTGTAAATGTTCCTTTTGGCGGAGCAAAAGGAGGTGTTAAAATAAATCCAAAGAATTATACCGAGCGAGAATTGGAAAACATTACCCGTCGCTACACTTCGGAACTTATCAAAAAGAACTTTATTGGCCCTGGTATAGATGTTCCTGCCCCCGATTACGGAACAGGCGAACGTGAAATGTCATGGATTGTTGATACCTATCAGGCCTATAACCCAGGGCAAATTGACTCAAATGGCTGCGTTACCGGGAAACCCTTGGCGCAGTATGGTATCGCCGGACGGAGAGAAGCCACTGGAAGAGGCGTTTCTTTTGCAGCCCGGGAATGTGTAAATGTGGCCGAGGATATGAAGAAGTTGAAATTGTCGTCGGGGATGGAGGGTAAACGGGTGATTGTTCAGGGCTTAGGAAATGTGGGTTATTATTCGGCAAAATTCATTCAGGAATTAGGGGGGATCATCGTCGGTCTTTGCGAGTATGAAGGTGCTATTTATGATTCAAAGGGATTAGATGTGGATGAGGTTGTGAAGCATCGAAAAGAAACCGGGTCAATTTTGAACTATAAAAAAGCTAAGAATTTTAAAAACAGCAACGAAGGCTTAGAGCAGGAATGTGATATTTTAGTACCTGCAGCTTTAGAAAATCAGCTGCATGATGGAAATATTAAAGAGATAAAAGCTAAAATAATTGTAGAGGGGGCAAATGGTCCGACAACCCCGGATGCTGCCGCTGCATTTATTAAAGCAGGAGGTCTTATAGTCCCCGATATGTACGCTAATGCGGGCGGGGTAACAGTTTCCTATTTCGAATGGTTAAAGAATCTTTCACATGTTTCTTTTGGTCGAATGAACAGACGGTTTGAAGAAAATGCTGCCCGAAATATGGTTGATATGATAGAACGATTGACAGGCCAGTCTATTAGCCCTGATCAACGTAGACTTATTGTAAAGGGAGCTTCAGAGCTTGAATTAGTTAATTCAGGCTTAGAAGAAACCATGGTTGATGCTTACCATGAAATCAGGGAGATTAAAATGGCCGATAAAAAAATTAACGATCTGCGGGTAGCAGCCTTTGTTTGTGCTATCAACAAAGTGGCTACATCGTACAAGAATCTTGGCATTTTTCCATAAAAATATTATTGGTTGCTTTAATTGTAGGTAATTAAAAATCTGATTATCAGTTTATTATTTGTATATTTTAATAATCATTAGGTGATGATCAATTGCCCAAACTCATTATTTTGATCTATTGATCATCAATAAAATCTATGTAACAAAAATCCCTATTTAGTCGGTTTGGGAAGCAAAAAAGCATATCTTTGCGGAACTTTTTAAATCATTGATTATTAATGAAAAAGACACATATAGTTGGGATTGTTATCATTGCCGTTGCCATTGCGATCATTGTATCAACCTATGGCAATTCGAGTACTTATGCTACGTTTGCTGAGGCCAAAGAAACTACTAAAGAACTGCATGTAGTTAGTCATTTGGTTAAAGAAAAGCCACAACATTATGACCCGATTAAAGACGCCAATTATTTCAGTTTTTATGCTGTTGATAACAAAGGTGTTGAGTGTAAGGTGGTTTTCTTCGGAACAAAACCTCAAGATTTTGAAAAGTCGGAGCAAATTGTACTAACCGGAGGAATGGTTGGTAGCGAGTTTCATGCTTCGAAAATATTGATGAAATGTCCTTCTAAATATACCGATCAGGGTAGTGATTTGAAGGAGTTTTCTTCGGCCCCAAAATCAACTTCATTATAATTAAAAGGTAAGAATCGTGTAGACGCTGCACTCTTACATTTCTTTTTTGCAAAGTATAAGTTCTTAGATTCTAGATGGATATTCAATTCGTAGGAGAACACCTGCTTCCGGGTAAATTAGGCCAGTTTTTTATTGTCCTGGCTTTTGGAGCCTCACTTTTATCAACCATTGCATATTATTTTCAAACGGTAAAAGACAAGAATGATTTGTCATGGCGACAAATAGCTCGTTGGTCTTTCCGTATTCAATCTGTTGCGGTAATTGGTATTATCGCTTCGTTGTTTTATATCATCTACAATCATTATTTCGAATATAATTACGCTTGGTCGCATTCATCGAAAACCCTTCCGGTGGAGTATATGATCTCGTGTTTTTGGGAAGGACAGGAGGGTAGCTTCCTGCTGTGGGCATTTTGGCAGGTAGTAATAGGTAATATTATTATGCGTACCGCCAAAGACTGGGAAGATAGCGTTATGACAGTTATCGGTCTTTCTCAGGCCTTTATTATTTCGATGTTATTGGGAGTTGAGTTCTTCGGTCACCGTGTTGGAAGTTCTCCGTTCATTTTGCTACGTGAAGCAATGCATGATGCTCCAATATTTAAGGACCCTGAATACTTAGTTAAATATATTACCGACGGTAAAGGCCTGAATCCTTTGCTTCAGAATTACTGGATGGTGATTCACCCACCTACATTATTTTTTGGTTTTGCTTCAATGGTGGCTCCTTTTGCGTATGCAATCGCAGGTTTATGGACAAAACGTATTAATGAATGGACGAAACCAGCGATTCCTTGGGCGCTTGCTGCTTCAATGGTACTAGGTGCTGGTATTATTATGGGTGCTTTCTGGGCGTATGAAGCACTGAATTTTGGTGGTTTCTGGGCTTGGGATCCAGTTGAAAATGCATCATTGATTCCATGGTTAACCATGATTTCAGCGGTGCATGTACTTATTATTTTTAAAAATACGGGCCACTCATATTTCACTGCTTTATTCTTAACGCTGATCAGCTATATCCTGGTTTTATACGCTTCGTTTTTAACAAGAAGCGGTATTTTAGGAGAAACATCTGTTCATGCATTTACCGATTTAGGTATGATGGGGCAGCTGGTAACTTATCTGCTTGTATTTTTAGTAATTAGCATCGTTTTAATAATCATCCGATGGAAAAAAATGCCATTCACAGAAAAGGAAGAAAGCATTTATTCTCGTGAGTTTTGGATGTTTATTGGGGCCCTTGTAATGACATTGTCATGTCTACAGGTAATTGGTTTTACTTCTGTGCCGGTAATTAATAAAATCTTAGGAACCAATATCGCTCCACCCCTCGAGCCGGTAGCATTTTATAACCAATGGCAAATGCCATTTGCCATTTTGGTAGCTGTGCTTTTAGGCTTCTCACAATTTATGAAATACAAGAAGTCTGATACTGCCAAGTTTTGGATCAGCACCGGGGTTTCATTGGTAATGAGTATCATCATCACAGCGATTATTGCTTACTTTACCTTATTCAGCGGACTGAAAACTGTTTATGGGAACGCATTTAATGGCAGTGAAAACTTTAACTGGATGTTTGTAGTGCTCATCTTTGCTGCGGTTTTTGGTGTTCTGGCCAATTTAAATGTATTAAGTGATGCCATAAAAGGGAAGTTTAAGTTAACAGGTTCGGCAATTGCACACATTGGCTTCGGCTTAATGCTTATTGGAGCTGTTGTTGCCGCTTCTCAGAATAAAGTGATTTCAATAAATACATCGGGCTTCGACTATGGTTCACAGTTCGATGCAAAAAATAAACGCGAGAATATCCTTTTATGGAAAAATGAACCAATGAAGATCAGTAATTATACGGTTACTTATCTTGGCGATTCGACTAAAGGGGTCAATACCTATTATCGTGTAAATTATAAGGTGCTTGACGAGAAGAACAATGTAAAGGAAAGCTTTGATTTGTATCCGTTAGGACAGCAAAATCCGACTATGGGTTTAGTAGCTTCTCCTGATACCCGTCATTATTTAACGCATGATATTTACACTCACGTAAGCTCTGTACCTAAAAAAGAAACGGATGAAGAGCATATGGAACACCAAGGGCATAATGATGATGAAGAGTACGAAAAACCTGTTACCTATAAAGTAAGCATTGGCGATACCATTACTTTTGACGAAGGAAAGGTGATCGTTAAAGGAATTAACAGAAATGCTCAATTAAAAGATATTCCGCTTTCAGAAAATGATCTTGCCATTGGTATAATGCTGGATGTGGTGTCGAATGATGATCATAAAGTAACTCCTGTTGAACCGGTTTACCTGATCAAGAACAATGCTGTTTTTAGCTTTGCCAAAAAAATGGATGAATTCGGGTTGAAATTTAAGTTTGTTAATATTCTTCCAAACGAGCATAAGTTTGAAGTGGTCATGCTTAAAAAACCGGGCAAACAAAAAGATTACATCATTATGAAAGCCATTGTGTTCCCTTACATTAACTTGTTATGGAGTGGAACCATTATTATGGTTATCGGTTTTGCATTTGCTATTAGTCGCCGTGTAAAAGAACTAAGGGCAACTTCTCAAGGAAAAGATAAAAAAGATAAGCAATTGGCATAACTGAAAATATTTTCGGGGAATGAGCGGAGATAAGGGTTGACAAAACTTTTATCTCTGCTCTTTTAATTTCAAGTAGGCGCATCTCAAAATAATTATAGCATAACAGTATGAAAATAGCGTTTCTAGGTGCCGGAAATGTGGCGACAAATATGGCACTTGCGTTTAAAAATGCAGGTTTAGATCTTGTTCAGGTTTATAATCATCGTATCGAGAGTGCTAGTGAATTAGCTGCTAAGTTAGGCTGTAATGCTACCGATAGTATTGCTGATTTAAACCCAGATGCCGATTGTTATATTATTGCTATAAAAGATGATGCGATTCAAGGTCTTGCAATTCAGCTCGAATTAAGAGGTAAGTTGGTGGTGCATACTTCTGGCAGTGTTTCAATGGAGGTACTGAAACCTGCTTCCAGCAGAGTTGGTGTTTTGTATCCTTTACAAACCTTTTCTAAGCAACGCTTGCTTGACTTTACAACAATTCCTTTTTTTATTGAAGCAGGTGATTCACACTCTTTATCAATAATTGAAAGTCTGGCGAGACGTGTTTCCCAATCGGTTATCGTTACCAGTTATGAACAACGTAAAATATTGCATTTGTCTGCTGTGTTTGCTTGTAACTTCGTCAATCATTTATATGACCTTTCTGTAGGCTTATTAGCCGAGCATAATTTAAGTTTTGAGGCTTTGCAACCACTGATATTAGAAACGGCATTAAAAATACAATCCATTAGTCCGCATGAGGGGCAAACTGGTCCGGCCCGTAGAAATGACCAGGAGGTTATGACCAAACATTTACAATTATTGTCAAACAATCCGCCCCTCCAATATATTTATCAATTATTATCCGATAGTATTGTTAAATCTTTTCACAAATAACAGTGCTATAATTACATTTTTTTAATTTTGGCGTATGAACGTTTATAAAGTAAAATTTAATTTCGAAGAGAAAGGGAAAGAACCGCTAGAGCTTTCAATTGCTGAAGGTGAATCGGTTTTAGACGTTGCTCTCGATAATGATATTGAACTCCAGCATAATTGTGGTGGTGTGTGTGGTTGCAGTACCTGCCATTTGTATGTTGTTAATGGCATGGAGAATATTCAGGAAATTTCAGATAAAGAAGAAGACTTTATCGATCGTGCAGTAAATCCGCGTATTAACTCTCGCCTAGGTTGTCAGTGTGTGATAATTGATGGCAACATTGAGGTGCTTGTGCCTGATCAATCAGGCTTTATGGGTCATTAATTAAGGTTTTAAATTCATTTAAGGATATTTTAGATTAACATGAAAGACGAAAAATTTGCTTTACCAATTCATTGGAAAGATTACGAAGATATAGCAATGGGGTTATACGAAAAATTCGGCGATGACTTTGATGAGTCGAGAATTTACCGTATTCGTTTTACTGATCTAATGGAGTGGGTATTATCTATTCCACATTTCAGCGGGAAGAAAGAAGAGTGTAACGAAGGTCATTTGGAGCAAATTCAAAGTGCCTGGGTTTACGAGTGGAGAGACAATCAATAATAAATTTGAGAATTTGAAAATGTGGAAATTTGAAAATGAATGTTCACGAACAGATAACATTCATTTTAATTTCCAGCAAAGTCATTTTCAAATTTTCAAATTCCCGAATTTTAAAATTAACTAATGAGCTTTCTACCTAAACTAAAAGATATTACCACCTTTATTTTTGATGTTGATGGTGTTTTGACCGATGGGTCGGTATTAGTAACCGAAGATGGACATCACCTGCGCAGCTTTAATATTAAAGATGGTTATGCATTGCAATTGGCCATAAAAAAGGGTTATAATGTAGTGATTATATCTGGTGCAACTTCAGAAGGTGTCCGTAAACGGTTAGAAGGATTGGGCATTAAGGATATTTTTTTAGGTACAGGTAAGAAGATCGAGGTTTTTGACAAACTATTGCTGGATAAAGGGATTTCTACTGAACAGGTTTTGTACGTGGGTGATGATATACCCGACTATGTAGTAATGCAGCAGGTAGCCATCGCCGCTTGTCCTAATGACGCAGCTTCCGAAATACAGCAAATTTCAAATTACATTTCCCCACTCAATGGGGGCAAAGGCTGTGTTCGCGATGTGATTGAAAAGGTAATGAAAGTGCAGGGCAAGTGGATGGATGATCAACAGGGGTTCGTTTGGTAGGCTAAAAGCGTTTCGGTATAATTGGTGATTTTCTGATCCCAATCTTTTTCAAGAGTATAATTTATTATTCATAAGCACAAGCATTATATAATCTGTGAAATCATCTCTTAATATTATTCTGGCTTCAAAATCGCCTCGCCGTCAGGAACTGCTTAAGCTTATGGGCTTTGACTTCAAGGTAGTTTTAAAAGACGTTGATGAATCTTATCCGTCTAACCTGAAACCCGAAGATGTAGCTGTATTTATTGCAGAAAAGAAAGCTCGTGCATTTGATGATAGTATTACCAATGAAGTGGTGATTACCTCCGATACGATTGTTTGTGTTGATGGTCAGATTTTGGGAAAACCAGGCAATAGGGAAGAGGCAATCCAGATGGTTAATATGCTTTCGGGGACTACACATGATGTTATTACAGGAGTCTCTATTTTAAGAAATCATCATATCATTTCGTTTTATGATGTTACCCGCGTAAGTTTTGAGAAACTCACCGACGAAGAAGCCGCTTTTTATATCGATACTTATCAGCCCTACGATAAAGCAGGAGCTTACGGCATACAAGAATGGATCGGAATGAATAAGATCTCTCGTATAGAAGGTTCTTATACCAATGTGATGGGTTTACCCACCGAGAAATTATATAAGCATTTAATGGCGCTTAATTAACAGGTTTTACCTCTCTTGCCATTTCTGATATTACTCCTTCTTTCAAGGCATAGGTGGATAAATGCATTCTCGTGGCGCCTAATTTCCTTCGAACATAATTAGTTAGAATAGCAGCAACCACAATCATATCCACACGCATGGAAATTATGCCTGGTGTTTGCAAACGTTGTTTATGGGTAGAATGGATTAGTTGCTCATAGATCGCTTCAAATTCACTCATGTTAAACTCATATGTGGTGAGCTCGTCTATCAATGCAGGAGTATGAAAACGATGACCTATCATATCGGCAAAAGTTTCAAAAGAACCTGCTGAACCAATGATCTGATCAATTTTAATGGCATCAGCTGCGGAGAATAAGCTGGCTAGGGTTTCTTCAAAATAAGCTTCTAACTCCTGGATTTCACTACTTGTGATAGGATCACTTAAATGGAATTTTTGAATCAATCTCGAAGCGCCGATTTCGAAACTTTGCTTCCAGAACATTTGCTGATCATCACAAATAATAAACTCCACACTCCCTCCACCAATATCAATTATTAGTGATTTGTGGTTATGAAGTTCTATTGCTTCTTTTACTCCCAAATAGATGAACTCAGCCTCTCTGTCTCCATCAATAATTTCAACGTCGTAGCCTGTTATTTCTTTAACTTTTAGGGCGAAATCATTTCCATTTTTAGCATTACGCAGGGCAGAAGTGCCAATAATCTTTAATGCTTCAACCTGATGGGCAATGATCTTTTCTTCAAAATGTTTTACTGCTTTTATCCCCCTTTCAAAAGCAGAGTCAACGATCACGCGTTTATTAATACCCCCTTCGCCCAATTTAACCGGAATGTTCTCTTTATACACTTCAGCCATAAAGCCGTTTTTTAATTCAGCTATTAAAAGGTGAAAAGTATTGGTTCCCATATCGATTACGGCGAGTCTCATTGATAATAAACTATTGATGGTGATTACTGGTTTTTGAACGGTTGAACAAATATAAGTAACAAGAGAGAGAAAAAATGTTCGACTGGTTTATTTTTGGAGTTTTTTATTATCTGGACTTGCAAAGATCATGGAATCTTTCACAAGTATCATTTATAGCTATACTCTTAGCAAAGTCCATTTGTTCATCAGGTGTTACCACTATTTTGCCACTTGTACTTGTTTCAATTAAAACAAAGTTTTTCCGTTGTGTAGCATACCATCGCATGGAGCCAAATAATGAATTACTAAACCATCCGGTATAGCCAAAAAGCCCTCCGTTACCAAATGTTCTTATCGTAAAACCCATTTCAGCTTTAGTAACTAGATTGACTTTTAGAAATATTCTTCGTTCAATTTTTAGTTTTCCAATAGGCCGTTTGATGATCAAAAAAGAATCATCAACTAAATATTCCGTAGGGTGATAAAGATATAGTCCAATGAATAGGATCAATAGGCCTGACCCCATAAGTAAACCGGTGGGTTTATCTACATTGATAAACTCCTCACCGGTTAAAAGAATTAGTATAATTATGCCAATAAATAGAATTCCAGATATAGCTGTGATAATTTTAGAAGCTAAATCTAAAGAAGCCTTAAATGATTTCATTGTTATTATTTATAAAACAACCACTTTCCTAGCTCTTTCCAGCTTGCTTTTTTACCATACATCAATATTCCGGTACGATAAATGCGTGCCGCCAGCCAAACGGTACCAAAGAAACCAGCGATCAATAACGCCATTGAAAGTGCCAGTTCCCAAGGTGCTACACCATATGGAATACGAACCATCATTACTACTGGCGAAAAGAATGGGATCATCGACATCCAGAATGATATAGGGCTATCGGGATTGTTTACCACAAAATTCACCGAAAAAATAAAAGCAAAAATAAGCGGTAAGGTTACAGGTAGCATGAATTGCTGGGTTTCCGTTTCATTGTCCACAGCTGAACCTATGGCTGCAAAAATCGCACTGTACAATAAATATCCTCCAAGGAAATAAAATAAAAAGCAACCCAATATCATACCGAATGGAATGGTGTTTAATGCATCAAAAATTTTTGCAGCAGGATTATCCGGTTGTTGGGCTTTAATACTTGCACCCGGCTGTTTCTGCATTTGCTCTATTTTATGTTTTGCATCTGCAGGCATTAAGGCTTTCATTGCAACCGATCCAATGGTACTAGTAAGTATCACCCATAATAAAAACTGGGTAAGACCAACAAGTGCCACTCCGATGATTTTGCCCATCATTAATTGAAAGGGCTTAACCGATGAAATGATAACTTCAATAATACGATTGGTTTTTTCCTCAATTACCCCACGCATCACCTGAACCCCATATAAGAAAATGAACATATAGATAAGAATAGAGGCTGCCATACCTACACCAAAAGCAGCTCCTGAACTTCCGGCTTCTTCACCTTTTTCAGTTAATTTTTTGGTATCAATAGAGATATTGGTTTTTAAATTATCCAACACTTTTTGATCAATACCGGCTTCTGTGAGCTTCCGGTCTCGGATAACGTTCTCGAGCTGATTTTCAATATCAGAACTAAATCCAAGTCCTGCTTGTTTTTTTGCCATCAGCTCAATATGCAGCGGTTGATCACCTTCAAATTTTGGAATATACAACAGGTAAGTGTTATCGCCTGATTTAACAATTTTTTTGGCCTCTTCAATGGAGGCGTCCAGGTACGAAAACCTTATGGTTTTATCTTCTTTTAGCTTGTTCTTGAAAATGCCGCTATCATCAATAACAATTACATTTCTAGGCCCGCTTAATTCATCACCTTTGATCACCAGCGCAAAAATACCGGCATACATCAGCATTATTAATAAAGGAACTAAAATGGTTAAAATAATAAATGATTTTTTACGCACACGGGTTAAGTATTCGCGGCTAACAATAAGTAATATTTTGTTCATAATAGGTTCTGGGGTTAATTATTGAAGTTCTTCTGGTAAAATACCACCTGTTTCCTTTACTTTCGAAACGAAAATATCATGCATACTCGGAATAATTTCTTCCAGACCTTCAATACTAATATGCGGTATTAAAAACTGTAACAGATCATTTGCTGAATTGCCATTTTTAAGTTTAACTGTAATCTGTTGATGTAAGTCATCGGTCGAATGCCCAATCATTTCATAAACAGAATTAGCGCTTCCATTTAAATAGGGTAAATTTCCGTTGTAGGTTACTTTGTATGAATTACTACGGTAGTTATACCTGATTTCATTTACTTTCCCGTCGAGTATTTTATGTGATTTGTTGATCAGGACTATCGAATCGCAGAGCTCTTCAACAGATTCCATACGGTGGGTTGAAAAAATGATGGTGGTACCCTGCTTGTTTAATTCAAGAATTTCGCGGGTGATGATATCAACATTTATTGGGTCGAATCCTGAAAACGGTTCATCGAGAATTAACAACTCGGGTTTGTGCATTACTGTTGCCACAAACTGAACCTTTTGTTGCATTCCTTTAGAAAGCTCTTCAACCTTTTTATGCCACCAATTTTGTATTTCAAGCTTTTCGAACCAGTATTTAGCTCTGTTAAGCGCTTCGGCACGACTTAAATCTTTCAATTGAGCAAGATAAAGCACTTGTTCCCCAATCTCCATTTTTTTATACAAACCACGTTCTTCGGGCAGATAACCAATCTTGGAAATGTGTTTAGGAGATAACTTCTCTCCGTTGAAATATATTTCTCCACTATCAGGTGCGGTAATTTGATTAATAATTCGAATCAGAGATGTTTTTCCGGCACCATTCGGGCCTAAAAGCCCAAACACGCTCCCTTTTTCAATTTCTATACTAACTCCGCTTAGCGCAGTATGATTAGCATATTGTTTTACGATGTTTCGTATGCTTAACATTTAGGATGATTTAAAAGTATGAATTTAAGGAAAATAAGATAGGATAGACGATTATTTAAAGTTTTGTAAGGTAATCTATTATTAAATTTTTGTTACAAATAGAAAAGGTTGTCTATGTTACAGACAACCTTTTTTACTATTAGAAAATGCCTTAATAACTTAAGCCGTATGATTTTAAATAGTCATTCAGGGGCTGAAGACCAATTTCGGCCCTAAGCTGATTTACTTTTGACGGATCTTCTATAGGTTGTAAGAAGTAAGTTCCTTTGTTATCCAATCCTACCTGGGTTCCATAAATCTGTTTCTTGCCTTGTTTTATGGCCATAATATCATCGATGATAGCCATTTGTTCAAGGGTTGCGAAATCTTCTTTAACTGCTTTTTTAAATAAAGGGAGGTATTTTTTTTGAGTGTATAAACTCGCAAACTTCAATAAGATGAATTGAGCATCTCGTCCTTTTTTTCCAACCACATTTTGACCCACCCAGCCAAGAGATTTCCATAAGTCGGTGATGATATCTTTATAAAGTGAATCTTTAACTGCAACAGCCTTGTTCAATTTTGCAAAGGCAAGAGTGTTTTTTGGATCATGATGCTTTAAACTATCTAATTTTCCATGCCAGTAAACCAAATTGTCATGAATAGTATCTAGTTGCTTTTTTAAGGAGTGATCTAAGTTTGCCTCTGTTTTATCAGAATTCACTTTTACAATTTTAGTTAGGTTTGGCCAACGTGCGTCTAAATGAATCGGGGTAAATGCTGGGTCGTTGATCAGTTTATCATAATCGCTAAAATTGCCTTGTTTAGCCATTTTATACAAATGAAAGAAAGCCGAATCTGGAGTGAAGTTCATCGACCAGGCTTTGGCTGCGTTATAGCGGTCTTTTAATGTGCTTCGATAACTGTTTACACGAAACGCCCAGGTATAAGCATAGGTCGATTTTTTATATTCCTTGATTTTGTATAAAGAATCAGCCACTTTAAGCAATGACTGATACGTTTCTGATTGTGCGTTTACAAAAGAAACGTGGAGGATTAGGAAAGCAATTGTTGAAAAATAAAATTTCCTCATAAATCGGCCTCAAATGGGTTTATATTTAACACTACAGAGAAAGCGAAATATAATTTTGATGGTCGTCAAATATAATATATTATTCAAAAAATAAATTATGCCTATAAGAAAATAAATTTCAAGAAAGTAATTTGCAAATTAATCCATAGCACACCATGCATTATTTAATTATCGATGGGAAAACAGCGTATTTATAGTTTAGATGCAGTTAGAGGAGTATCTGCTCTTCTAATTGTTTTTTATCATGTTTCAGTATGGCAGCATCGGAGTTTAATTGATGGCGGAACCTATTTTACTCAGAAATTAGGTCTTTATATGGTCGAACTTTTTTATCTCTTGAGTGGTGTTAGTATGGGATATATTTACCTGGAAAAGTTTACCTCTCTAAAGCTTTCAGAACTTAAGATTTTTTACATTAAACGGTACTTCCGCATAGCACCATTGTACTTTTTACTTTGTTTACTATCCATATGGGTATACTCAAGAGCGTTCAATGAAGATTTGTTAATAAAACTATTAGCCAATTTCAGTCTTTTGTTTGGAGTTGTAAATCCAAGCCTTTCGTTAGTAACAGGTGGCTGGTCAATTGGAGTGGAGTTTTTCTTTTATCTGTTTTTCCCATTTATGGTTTGCTGGGCCCAGAAAAGCAAAACCGGAAACCTGTTCATTTTATTTTTGCTGATAACTTGCACTATAATAACCGCAGTAAAAGTGAGTAATTATCCAACCTTGCCATCGGCATGGAGTATTTATTCTTATCCCTTAAATCACTTTTTGTTTTTCTGGCTAGGGGTTCTGATAGCAAGAATCAAGTCGCTTAATAATCATTGGGGATACCTTGCTGTCGGTGTATTACTTTTAAGCTTTTCAGGATTTCTTGTTAACCCGATTAAGGATTATACTGTTGGGTTAGTGACAGGGTTAAATAGAGTTTTGCTTTCGGTAAGTGTATTCCTGATCGTACTTTATTTTTATTTAAAAGTTCAATTTAAAGCCGAATGGCTGAATCATTGGAGCGATTGGCTGGCCTCTGTTAGCTTTTCGGTTTATTTACTTCATCCGTTTATTTATTTGTTTCTAAATAAATATCTTATTCAACATCAGCTTAAGTTAACGTTTTGGCAAAATTTACTGATAGTTTTAATTGCCACAGTTTTACTCGGAAGGTTGGTTTATTATTACGAAAAGTATTTTGTGAAATTGGGCAATAAACTATCAGCTGGTATAAAATGAGTTTGATTATAAAAGAAAACCCTTTTGCCTAAACAAAAGGGTTTAAAGTATGTGCGAAAGACTTTAATACCTATTCAAAGAATTCTTTCATTTTTTCGAAAAAGCTCTTCTCGTTTTTGCCTGGATTCGGCTTAAAATTTGGAGATTCTTTTAGTTTCTCCAGCATAGCTTTTTCTTCTGTCGAAAGTGCTTTTGGAGTCCAAATAT
This sequence comes from Solitalea agri, assembly GCF_023914155.1. GTDB lineage: Bacteria > Bacteroidota > Bacteroidia > Sphingobacteriales > Sphingobacteriaceae > Solitalea > Solitalea agri. The sequence goes on from NZ_JAMWYS010000053.1 coordinate 101,678, forward strand.
TTACATGTACCAATTGGTCTCCTCTGCTATAACTGTTTACTTCTTTAATACCCTTGCCTTTTAATCGTAAAATTTTACCGGCTTGGGTTCCTGGTTCAATCTTAATTCTAGCCTTACCATCAATGGTTGGAATTTCTACTGAAGTTCCCAATGCAGCATCAATAAAGCTTAAATACAGATCAAAAACAATGTTATTGCCGTCGCGTTTTAAGGTTTCGTGCTCAATTTCTTCAATCAAAATAATCAAATCACCTGGCATTCCACCACGTGGTGCAGCGTTACCTTTGCCACTTAATGATAATTGCATACCATCACTAACACCGGCCGGAATATTGATTTTTAAGGTTTCTTCGCCTCTCACAACACCCTCGCCGTGACAAGATGTACAGCGGTCAGTAATAATTTGGCCTTCTCCATGACAGGTAGGACAGGTGCTTGTAGTAGCCATTTGTCCTAAAATGGTGTTGGTTACACGACGAACGCTACCATTACCACCACAAGTAGAACAAGTTTTGAACGAAGAACCCCCTTTAGCGCCACTGCCATTACAAGTAGAACAGCTTACCTGTTTCTGTACTTTAATGGTTTTCTCAACGCCATTGGCAATCTCTTCCAGTGTAAGTTTTACTTTAATACGAAGGTTAGAGCCTCTTGGTACTCGGCGTCCACCGCTACGAGCGCCACCTCCGCCACCAAAGAAACTTTCAAAAGGATGCGCACCGCCGAAAATATCTCCAAACTGGCTGAAAATATCATCCATGTTCATGCTGCCACCACCATAACCACCTTGCCCACCTGCAGCACTTGCTCTGTGGCCAAATTGGTCGTAGCGTTGACGTTTCTCAGCGTTACTTAGTATTTCATAAGCTTCAGCAGCTTCTTTAAAGTTGTCTTCAGCTTGTTTATCACCTGGGTTTTTATCCGGATGATATTTGATAGCCATCTTTCGGTAGGCTTTCTTTATTTCATCAGCAGTTGCTGACTTAGAAACACCTAAAATATCGTAGTAATCTCTCTTAGTTGACATGCGCTTATGCTCCTACAACAACTTTTGCATAACGAATAACTTTATCTTGAAGGAAATATCCTTTCTCAACCACATCAATGATCTTCCCCTTCATGTCATCAGTAGGAGCAGGAATATTGGTGATTGCCTCATGCAATTCAGCGTCAAATGGTTGGCCGATAGCTTCCATTTCTTTTACGCCTTGCTGCAATAAGGTATTTTTAAATTTATTGGCGATAAGTTTAATACCTTCCAGTACGGCATCATCTTCACGGCCTTCAAATGATTTTAAAGCCCGGTCGAAATCATCCATAACAGGTAACATCGATTTAATTACATCTTTACCTGCAGTTTGAATCAGTTCTACTCGCTCTTTAGAGGTGCGGCGGCGGAAATTGTCAAATTCTGCATATAAGCGCAAATATTTTTCATTCGCCAAATCCAACTCGTCTTTTAATACTTTTTCAGGAGAAGCAATTTCTTCGGCTACTGCCATACTTTCCTGAACTTCCGCTGCATCTGCAGTATTGTCAATAAATTCTTCGTGCACCTGATTATCTTTATTCTCCATATTTTTCTTCTTACTCTTCAACATATCTCAAGTTGATTGATAAGTTTATAAACTAAATGCCCTTGGTCAAAAATGTTGCCAATGCCATAAACCCGACACGCTGTCAGGTTCATAATACGCAAATGGTCAATAGTTCAGTTTTAACCGGCTATTATTGTTAAAGTGTTAAAACGGCATTATCTATCAATTTTCCACTTTCACATTTAATAATGCGTTGAGGAAACTTAGCGATAGTATAATGATCATGAGTGGCCATTAATACAGCGGTACCGGCTTCGCTGATCTTTTTCAATAGCAATAAGATTTCTGCTGAAATATCTGGGTCGAGGTTTCCGGTTGGTTCATCGGCTAAAATAACTTCCGGATGATTAAGCAATGCACGTGCAATAACAATACGTTGCTGCTCTCCTCCCGATAGTTCATGAGGATATTTCTTTAGCTTAGAACGCATTCCCACATTATCCAATGATTCAAGAATACGGTCTTGCATTGATTTGTCATTGTTCCAGCCGGTAGCACGTAAAACAAACTGAAGGTTTTGCTCAACGGTACGGTCGGTTAATAGCTGAAAATCCTGGAAAACGATACCCAATTTTCGACGTAAAAATGGAACTTCACTGTCCTTTATAGTTTTTAAATTAAAGCCCGCAACCATTCCCTGTCCTTGGTGCATATGCAAATCAGCATATAAGATCTTCAATAAACTGCTTTTACCACTTCCGGTAGAACCAATTAAGTATACAAATTCGCCTTTATCAATGTTCAAAGTAACATTCGATAAAACCAGATGCTTTTGCTGGTAAACGTCTACGTTATCAAGTTTTATTACGTTTTGGATCATCAGATTTCGAGTTTTACTATTTTTCCGAAAGGTAAGTCTTTAACAAGGTTTAAAATATAGTCCTGCTTATCACTTAAGCCAATCTTTTCCAGTGATTTTTCAGGTCGATCGACACGAAAATAAGCTAAAAGAGTAAACTTATCATCACGCAGTTGAATATAATCCGGAATTTTGGCTACGCCTTTAACTTTTAAAATGTACAAGGTATGCGTTATTTAAAGGTTGTCTCAAAAATAAAAATTCAAATTAGAATTGATTCGAAAAATGTCAAACTGATTATTTCTCTGTTTAGAAGCACGCTTCCCAATTGTTAATTTTACAAGGTTAATAAAAATTGCATCGTATCCATTCCATCAGCATAATCCCATAGTCCAGGTTGTTGAGCCTGGCCAAAAGGAATACTTCCTTCAAAGTGTCCATTTTTGCTTACCACACATTGAATTTGTTCGGCATCAGTTTTTAAACGCTTTGCAAGAGCTTCTGAATTAGAGTACACCTCGTAATGCAAAGCAGAAATAGGAGAGGTATAGGAAGGGTTTTCGCTTAACATTAGAAAATGATTTTCGAAAAAAGGAATTCGGTTCATCATTAATAGTGTTAAGTTATAATCGAAATTATTGGCGTATTTATGAATGTTGATAATAGGCTTATATGATTCAATGCCTTCAAAAAAGGCGTTAAAGCTATAATTTTCAGGGATGTAAAGTTTTGAAACGTTTCGGCAACCCAGTCCAAAATACCAAAAAATATCCTTGCCTAATTCATTGAAATCCTCTGCTGTTTCAGTGCCATTTAAAATAGCCACCGAGTTCCTGTTTTTGCGAATAATGTTCGGAACCTTACCGAAATAATATTCAAAGTATCTCGAGCTGTTGTTACTTCCGGTAGCAATTACAGCATCAAAACCATTCAGCCTTTCTACAAACTCAAAACTTTCGGCATAAGCAGGTTCTATTTCCACCAACTTTTTTAAGATATGAGGAATTAGCTTATTGTCATTTGATGAAAGCTTTAGCTGCGCTTTATGTCCTGCAACCAGTACACACAATACGTCATGAAATCCTACCAGTGGAATATTTCCTGCAAGGATAAGACCTACTGTTTTAGATGTTCTCCTTTGATCAAATTGCGCATTATAGGCATTAAGCCATTTTTTTAAACTATTTTCAGAAAGAGACCTGCCAATTGCAGAAACCGCTTCATGGGTATATTCAGGGATAAACCAGCCATTATGAAATTGCGCACTATTTATTAATGCATTAAGTTCATCAGTAGGATTGTTTAGATATTCACCAAGTGAGGTGAATGCCTTTACAGTGTCATTAATTGAAAGTTGCGGCATATTTATTGATATTTTTCGAAACGAAATCGCGCTTGAAATGTTATATTTGCAGCAAAATTAAGAAAACCCGTCTAAGTTTTAACTATATGGCAATTAAGATCACTGAAGAATGCATTAACTGCGGGGCCTGTGAGCCGGAATGCCCAAATAATGCCATTTACGATGCAGGTGCCTCTTGGAAATTTTCCGAAGGTACTGAATTAAAAGGTTTAATAGATTTCGGAGATGGAACTTCACTTGATGCAGAGGCTTTGCAAACGCCAATTTCTGATGAAGTGTACTACATCGTTCCTGATAAATGTACAGAGTGCGTTGGATTTCACGATGAGCCTCAGTGCGCAGCGGTTTGTCCGGTTGATTGCTGTGTGGATGATGAAGATGTTCGCGAAACTCAGGAAGAGCTTATGGCTAAAAAAGAATGGCTGCACGCTGAATAACTTTCAGTTCAATTATTCATTCTGATAAAATTTTTGAAAGGGAAACAACATACAGTTTCCCTTTTCTTATTTTTGCTAATCTAAAGTCAATAAAATGATGACTGACGCAACAAACTATCAGGGAGACCTTTTACAGGTTCGTTCCGAAAAAATAGCTCCATTTGGAATTTGCAATTTAAGTGTGATTCCGGTAAGGGCTGAAGCAAGTGATAAAAGCGAAATTGTATCACAATTGCTTTTTGGTGAAACTGTTGAGGTGTTAGAACAACGTGATAATTGGACTCGTGTTAAGGTTTTGTATGATGATTATGAAGGATGGATCAGTACAAAGCAATTCTTTGGTTTGGACAAGGAAGAACTGAATGAGATTAACAATAGACAAAGTTTTGTATGTACCTCACCATTTAATTTTCTCACAAACGCTTTAGGGCATTCACATTATCTTTCACCTGGGTCAACATTGCCTTTATTTAGAGGAGATTCGGTGTTTTTAGGTGATGAAAAGTATTATTTCAAAGGAAAAGCTTATGTAACCGATAGTTTCCCTCGTAAGAACATGGAAAGCTTGTTTAAAATGTTCTTAAATGCTCCTTATTTATGGGGTGGCCGGTCTATTTTAGGTATCGATTGCTCAGGTTTCACTCAGGTATGTTTTAAGATTTTGGGAGTAAAATTAAAACGAGACGCCAATCAGCAGGCAGAACAAGGTGATTTGGTAAGTTTTATTACAGAAGGAAAATTGGGCGATCTGGCGTTTTTTGATAATGCAGAAGGAAGAATAACTCATGTGGGTATTTTGCTGAATAACCATCAGATTATTCATGCTTCAGGTAAAGTTCGTATCGATTCAATCGATCATCAGGGAATATTCAATAATGATACACAGCAATACACTCACAAGCTACGGATTATTAAACGTTTGATCTGAAACGAAACATTTAAATACAGGTGATTAATAAAGATTACTTGTTTATAGTGATGTGTTTTCGAAACTGGTCAATACGTTCAGCGGAAGGTTTTAAGTGCAGAAAAATATAATTGGGAAGCTTTTCCCAATGCTCATTATCTAAAGGCTCAGAGGCTATAACCACTGAGCCTTCATTTTTTTTCATCCATAAGGTATAATACTCTTCAAAGCGTTTCGCACGCTCCTTGTTCCGGTCGTTGTAAATACGCCAGGCAAACAGTTCATGGGTATTCATTAACATACCAGTTAGCGAACTGAATTCATATTTATTTGCCAAAACATTCAGCGAGTTAAAAATTCCCTGTGATGAGGTGTTTTCGGCCTTGTCAATCAATTCTTTCAAAAATAGCTCAGTATCTGTAACACCTGTATCAATAGCGTCATCCATTAAAGAGTGAACACTTCCATTATGGCAAAATGCAAACGAGTGGTATAAAAAAGGGTGGGAACGTTTCTCGTCAATTTCAAGGTCCTTCGATGCTTTTCGGTTATGTGCAATAAATAAGTTTGATTGGACATTTTCAATAATCAGCCTATACGAACTATCCCACGAATGTTCTTTGTCACGTTTATGAATTTCGAGCTGGCCATTTTTAACAAAGGCGATTCCACAGCCATCATTATGTTCACCGTGCGTATCAGGGTCTTCTGCCATTTTGCCGCTTTTCGAAAGGTAATGCATCGAATAAGGGCAAAGCAACATTTCATCATAAATTGATGTTGGCATTAAACTAACTTTTGCGAGCATACGACACATACTATAAGTTAATATTTTTGCGCCTGTAAAGCAAGTGTGGATAAAATGACAATTCGCTAACGACATAATTTGATGCAATGCTGTTAGCGAATTGAAAGCTTGTTAGTATGTTGGTTATGGACGAACTATCTTAATTGAGTTTCCTGAACGGCCTTCGTCATTAAATACTTTTAGAATAACTGTTCCTTTGTATGGAATTGGCTCTGTATATGTTTTACTTTGTAGAGTTGGTTCAGTACCGTCAGTTGTATAGCGTATAGTGAAACCTGGTAATTGAACATTGGCTGCAATTTTACCGTCAATAATTGCTGCTCCTGCCGTTGGAATACGATAAACGAAACCGCCTGCATATTGGTTTAATCGCGGTAACTCTCTTTTGCCAATTACGTTTACAAATTCCGACCAGGCTTGCTGATATTGAGCTGCTGCCTTTTCAGGGTTGGTTTCGGTAGCCCAATCAGGATCTTTTGCCCAAGCTCTTTCGGCAACTGCCAAAAGTTTAGGGAACAATAAGTACTCAAAACGTTTCGGTGATTTGATCATTTCACTCCATAAAGGTGCCTGAATACCTACAATATTTTTTTTGCCAGCTTCAGTTAATGGGGTTTTTCCTTTAATGATTTCTTTGTTTAAGGGCTCACCTCGATCATCCTCCTTCATGTTTTTTATGTAATCAAAAGGAATAAAATCGAAAGGTTTGTTAATATCGACATATCCACCCCAGTTTTGGCCAATTTCATCAAAACTTTTATTATAGGCTAGATCGAGGTAGAAATTAGTAACACAAGTTAGTACCACTTTATATCCAGCGTTGGCCAAACGATAAGCTAAGTCTTCATTGCCTGTTCCAGGGACATTGTTCCAAACATCGGTGTGGAAGTTTTCGTTAGCAAAATCAGGATTGGCAATGTAATGGCTTCCTGCTTCATTTCTAACTTTACGCATTCCTATTTCTTCCCAGCCTGATAAATATAACTGACGTTTTTTAAGCAAATCATTCACATTGCCGAAATAGTAGTACCAAAGATCATCAGTGTTTTTTATGTCACTATTTTTCTCCATTAAACTTTTAACTGCCGGTGATTTGGTCCAAACGCCACGAGGAACTTCGTCTCCGCCAAAATGAACAGATGTTAATGGTGCACCTGCTTCGGCATACATTTTAGCGAGTTCATCAACAACAGTTGCGAGGAATTTATAGGTTGAAGGTAACGCCACGTTCATCACGTTGTCGTTCCAGTGTTGCACCGAACGGTACACCGATTCATCATTCAAATCACGTAAAAGAAATTCTTCGGCTTCTGCTTTTTTACCTTCTCGCATTAAACGCTCATATCTGGCATCCATTGACTTAATAGCTGCGCGAGCATGACCGGGCGTTTCTATTTCTGGAATTACGGCAATATGACGAGCGTTTGCGTATTTTAAAATCTCGATGAAATCTGCTTTAGTGTAAAAGCCACTGCCTGAGGTATTTGTAATATCAGCTCCTGAGCCATAAGAGGGTACTATATTCTTTTTATCGTCCAGCGTATGACCGCGTTTGGCACCTACTTCAGTAAGTTCAGGTAACGCCGGTATTTCGATGCGCCAACCTTCATCGTCACTGAAATGAAAATGCAAGGTGTTTATTTTATAAAGGGCAAGGGCGTCAATCAATTTCAACACTTCTTGCTTTTGCTGAAAATTGCGCGCTACATCCATCATAAAGCCTCTGAAGCCAAAACGAGGCCCATCAGTAACTTCTACTCCTTTAATAAGTATTTCTGTGTGTTTACCTTTCCAATATTTAGCATCTATTAAGATTTTTAATGATTGCAATCCATAGAAAGCTCCAGTTTGAGTTGAAGCCGAAATGGTTATGTTTTCATTGGATACTGATAACCTATAAGCCTCTTTGCCCAGGTTTGGATCAACATTGAGAACAATTCCTTTGCCTTTATCAATGGTTTCTACTTTTAAGCTTTTGTTCAAAACAGAAGCTAGATCATTGCTGAATAGATTGGCTTCGTTAGCAAAGTCTTTTGGAGAAAAAATAATCGTGTTTGGGGTAATGGCAAAAGAAGCGTTTGTTTCGGTGTAACTTACTGGGGTTGGAAATATTTTAGTGAGTTTTGCTTCAGGGATATTTTTAATAACCTGGTTATCTTTAAATGCAGCAGATGAAATGGTCAGTTCTTTAGCTGTTCTATCAACAATAGAGCTGAACTCAAAATCTTTTATATCATAACCTTTTTCGGGTTCATCATTCCAAACCAGGTAAAAGCCCGATAATGCTTCGCTGAAATTATCCATTTCGCGATTGGTGGTCAAACCGATCTTTTGAGTCGCACCAGATTCTATTTCTTTAAATTTATCAGTGGGAATTAATTTGTGAAAATCACCATTCACCAATGATGCAGTTATTTCAGGTGCTTCAATTTTTGAAATATTGCCGTTATAATAAATCGTCCAACCGGTTGATGGAAATACTTGATTGCTGTGATTGGTAAAGACTAGTTCAAACTTTGAGGATCTTCTGGGTTGATCGTTTTCAATTAAAATGAGCTTTAATGCTAACTTATTTACATCGAAATGTTTGTTTTGGGCCAACGAATTACACGTAACAGCCAACAGTACCATAATGTAGGCGAATAATTTTTTTATCATATGGAGTGAGTGATCAACGTTTATTAAAACGTGAAAATGGTTAAACTATTTGCTATTAGTGGGTAAATAGACTGATTTTTACCAATAACTAAAAAAATAATTTTAAAAACTCACTTGCCAAATCATTACCAGTTTATCATCACTCACGGATATTAAATCTTCATTATATGTATTCCAAACAAGTTTATTAACTGATTTACTATGACTTGCCTCTTTGGTAAGATCAAGTTTCTTGTATAGTTTGAAATCAGTCGCACTCCATATTTTAATACTTTTATCCATACTAGCCGTAGCAAAACAAGGTTGAGTAGGGTGAAATGCTATATGATTAATGGCGTACATATGGGCTGGAATATTGACCTGTAAACCATAATCCAATGTGTTCCATATTTTAAGCTGTGCATCGCGAGATCCTGAAATTAAATAAGAGCCATCGGGTGCATATTGCAAGGAAAAGACTGGCATGGTATGGCCTGTTATTTCTTTCAGTAATGAGAAGTCGTCCATATCATAGATACGGATAACATTGTCTTTACCTGCAACGGCCATTTGCTTCTCATCCGGACGAATTGCAATTGCTCTTATGGTTTGATCAGAGGCTTTAAATGAATAGATCTTCTGATAAGTGTCCAACGACCAGATGCCAATACATCCATCTTCAGAAGCGGTATAAAGCTGATTTAAACGCTTCGAGGATTTTATATCGAAGACAGGTGAGGAATGGAAAGCTAAAACAGCAGCAACCTTTTGTTCTTCAAAATCGAACACTGAAACTTTGCCGCTTCGTTCACCAACCACTAAAATATTTTTGCCAAATGAAGGAGCATGCAAGGCATAAATAGAACTCTGAACCGGCATTAAAACCTTTACAAACGCCATTTTTTTTAAGCTCCACTCTACAACACCCAGATCATTGCCTCCGGTGAAGAAAATATGTTCCTTTTGAGAATTTTCAACAGTGAAAATCGGATTCCGATGGCCGGGTAAAAGGGCTTTGAGGGTTATTTCGGGCATGTTGGTTAGCAATTAGCAATTAGTTTTTAGCTGTTAGCATTTAGTTTTTGGCTTTTAGCTTTTAGCATTGGGTTTATCAGGCTAATAGCTAATTGAAAAAAACTAAGGGCTAAAAACAAGAGTTATTAGCCCAAAAAAGTTTATTCGTCTATCAATCTAATAGCAAAATGCTAATAGCTATAGTCAAATGGCCAACAGCTATTTATGTCTTTTTTCTAAATTTTCGGCAATTTCTTTAAGCGATAAGCCTTTTTCGCGTAGCAAAACTATTAAATGAAATACTAAGTCGGAAGCTTCATTGATTAAATCTTCCTGTGTTTCATTAAGCGCCGCAATTACGGTTTCAACACCTTCTTCACCGACTTTCTGCGCAATTTTATTTAAGCCTTTTTGTCGTAGCTTGTTAACATACGATCCTTCCACTGGGTTTTCGAACCGATCCTTAACAATGTTTTCAAGTTCAAAAATGAAATTTTGATTGTAGTCCGTAAAGAAACAACTTCTTGAACCGGTGTGACAGGTAGGGCCAACAGGATTGGCTTTGATCAATATCGTGTCATTATCACAATCTTCGTGAATACTGATCACATTTAAGAAATTTCCACTTTCCTCACCTTTGGTCCATAAGCGGTTTTTAGAACGAGAGAAGAATGTTACGCGGTTTTCTGCTTTGGTTTTTTCGTAAGCCTCGGCATTCATATAGCCAAGCATTAAAACTTCAAGTGTTTGATTATCCTGAATAACGGCAGGAACGAGTCCGTTTATATCTTTAGTAAAGTCTATCATATTTAGTTTCTCCTTCCACAGGAGCTTATTCGTTAAATGTAGTTTTTAGGTGAATTTACCTAACAATTATTCCTTGCTTCCTTAATTCGGCTTTTAAATCAGGGATCAGGATTTCGCCATAGTGAAACACTGATGCTGCCAATGCCGCATCAACATTTGTTTTGTTAAATACCTCAGCAAAATGCTCCATATTTCCCGCGCCACCCGAGGCGATCAATGGAATGGTTAACCACTGATTGATCTCTCCTAATAGCTCGCAATCGAAACCGTTTTTCGTACCATCATGGTCCATGCTCGTTAAAAGAATTTCTCCGGCCCCGCGATCTTGTACTTCTTTGATCCAACTTTGGGTCTGCAGTTCGGTAGGTAAACGACCGCCGTTCAAATGAACAATATGTCCGTAGTTAAGTCGTTTGGTATCAACAGCCACCACTATAAACTGGCTTCCAAAGTTGTCGGCAAACGAGTTAATTAATTGCGGATTGCGAACGGCCGCAGAATTAACAGACACTTTATCAGCACCGGCATTTAATAAAACATCGGCATCTGCCAATTCATTGATGCCTCCTCCGATAGTAAATGGGATGTTAATATTTCGGGCAATGTTTTTTACGAGTTCTGCAAGGGTTTTTCGTTTTTCATGCGTTGCTGTTATGTCCAGGAAAACCAGTTCATCAGCTCCTTGTTCCGAATATTGAATAGCCAGTTCAACAGGATCACCGGCATCGCGTAACTCAACGAAATTTACTCCTTTAACGGTTCGACCATCTTTTACATCTAAACAAGGGATAATACGTTTGGCAAGGCCTCCCCCGGCCCCTCCTAAAGGAGGGGAGATTGTACCTGCTAATTCATCAATAATTCTATCTATCACTTTTTCAGTTTGTTTTATTACTTCATTATTTGTAAATCGTATTGTTCTAATTCCATTAAATAAAAGCTCCTTATCTCGTTCTTGATCATATAAAACTTGTTCAGGAGTATAGTGAATAGAACCATCTACTTCAATAATTAATCGAGCCGAGTGACAATAAAAATCTGCAATGAAATTGGCAATAGGATGTTGGCGTCGAAACTTAACTCCTAATTGATTCTTTGCCAGGAAATTCCAGAGAACAGATTCTGCTTCAGTAGGACTATTTCTATGCTTTTTAGCATTAATGAAATTTATCCCCTGAGCCCCCATAAACATTTTGTTTTTCATGCGGTAAGAATAGTAAAGTCCCCTTTAGGGGATTTAGGGGGCTTATAACGCCACCAATGACTGCAAATTCCAGCGTTTGATTTCTTCCACACTTATTTTGCCTTCGTAAATAGCTTTACCTACAACTGCAGCTTCGCACTTAATTTCTTTTAATTCCTCTAAATCATGTATAGCGCTAACGCCTCCTGAAGCAATTAATTTGATGAATGGCTTATGTTCGAGGAGCTTTTTGTACAGATCAATACCACTTCCGGTAAGTTTGCCATCTTTAGCGATATCGGTACATAAAAAGCGGAAAAAGCCAAGGTTAGTACAACGGTCAACGTAGTCCATCAGTTTAATTGGAGAAGATTCCATCCAACCAGAATATTTGATCACCTCATCCAAAACATCAATTGCTACAACAACCTGGTCGGAGCATTTATATTGCCCGCATACTTCTTTACTTAGTTTTTCCAGAAAAGTAGGGTCAGTTATTGCCTGCGTGCCTACTATTACACGGTGAAAACCAATGGTCAATAATTCTTTTACCTTATCTATGCTTCGCACCCCACCACCGTACTGTACTTTTATATCATATTTTTTAATGGCGTTCAAAACGTACTGCTGATTGCTAAAGTCGCCTTTAGCTCCATTTAAATCGATAATATGAACAAACTGAGTTCCTGCTGAAATGTATTTTTCAAGCATCTCTTCCAGGCTGACATCATAAACGGTTTTATCGTCGTATTTGCCTTCGCGTAGGCGAACAACCTTTTTGTCCAGGATGTCGATTGCTGGTATAACGTACATGATTAAGTTTTTTGTGTTTAAGAAATTCTGTTAGTTACAATTGAGCAAAGTTCAGTAAAAGCTGCTCACCTGCTTTTCCCGATTTTTCGGGGTGAAACTGAACTCCAAAATAATTATTTTTTTGAATTGAAGAAGCGTAAGTTAATCCGTAATTAGTTGTGGCTAAGCTATATTGGTTTGTGTGCTCGAGGTAAAAGGAGTGGACAAAGTAAAAATAACTATTTTCTTCTATACCTCTGAAAAGCGTTGAGTTATCCAATGCATTAACCTTATTCCATCCCATATGAGGTATTTTTAACCGGCTATCAGTAAATTTCAATGTATTAATCGGAATGATATCCAGTAACGAAGTTTCACCTTCCTCAGAAAAAGAAGAAAGTAGCTGCATACCTAAACAAATGCCTAAAACAGGCTTTGATGTCTGTTTTATCAATGGGATTAAACCGGTGGCATTTAGCTGTTTCATTGCCGGACTAGCATGTCCCACTCCCGGAATTATATAACGTTCGCAGGTTTCAAAATCTGATACACTGTTGATAACTTTGTAGCTGATACTCAAGCGGTCAAGTGCACAGCAAAGTGAAAAAATATTTCCGGCTCCGTAGTTAATGATGCCGATCCCCCCAGCCCCCTTAAAGAGGGAAGAGGTTACTACTAGTTGTTCTTTTATTTCTTCAATCACTTTTTCTGAAATTTATAATCATTAAGTAGTCAAAAGCCCCCATCAGGGGGTAGGGGGTTATAACACTCCTTTTGTACTTGGCAACGAAAGATTATTTGCATCTCTTTTAACTGCCATTTTTATTGCTTTTGCAAAGGCTTTAAAAATAGCTTCAATTTTATGATGCTCGTTCTGGCCCTCGGCTTTAATATTTAAGTTACTTCGGGATGCATCAGAAAATGATTTGAAGAAATGGAAAAACATTTCCGTTGGCATTTCACCCACTTTTTCACGCTTAAAATCGGCATCCCAAACAATCCAGTTTCTGCCTCCAAAGTCAATTGCTGCTTGAGCCAGGCAATCATCCATGGGTAAGCAAAAGCCGTAACGTTCCATACCTCGTTTATCGGTTAACACCTTTGCAAAGGCTTCGCCAAGTGCAATTCCGGTATCTTCGATGGTATGGTGTTCATCGATGTGCAAATCACCGATGGTTTTAATTTTTAAATCGATAGAGCCATGGCGGGCAATTTGTTCTAGCATATGATCGAAAAAATGGATGCCTGTAGAAATATCAGCTTTGCCGGTTCCATCTAAATTTAATTCTATAGTGATATCGGTTTCTTTGGTTTTACGCTCATGGTTTACTGTGCGCTCACCCAATTTAAGGAATTCATAAATTTTAGCCCAGTCGGTTGATTCTAAGGCTATGAACTCTTTAAGTGCTTCGGCTTTTTCATTGATCTCACCATTTCCTAAACCACGGTTTTCATTTAGCCAGATAGCTTTTGCTCCCAAGTTTTTGGCAAGTAATACATCTGTGATTCGGTCGCCTAAAACAAATGAATTGGCTAGATCATATTTTTCAGCATCGAAAAACTCGGTTAATAAACCAGTATTGGGTTTGCGAGTAGGGGCGTTGTCTCGGGCAAAGGTTTTATCAATGTAAACTCCATTGAACTTTACACCTTCATTTTCAAATGCTTTTATTATGAAATTTTGAATCGGCCAGAATATTTCTTCGGGTAAGGAAGTAGTACCCAAACCATCCTGATTAGTTACAATTACTAACTCGAAATCGAGTTCACGGGCAATTTTACCCATGTATTCAAATACTTTTGGATAAAACTCGAGTTTCTCAAAACTATCAACCTGTTCATCGGCTGGCTCAGTAACTAAAGTTCCGTCTCTGTCAATAAATAATACTTTTACCCCCCTGCCCCCTGAAGGGGGAGCAGGAATTGCATTGTCTTTTATTTTGTTTTCAGAAGTCATATTCTAAATTTTAAAGGAAAGTCCCCTTTAGGGGATTTAGGGGATTATATAACAAATTCTTTTATGGTATTAATTAGGGCCTCGTTTTCAGAAGGAGTTCCTACAGTAATACGTAAACAATCTTCACATAAAACCACTTTCGAGCGGTTACGAACAATGATTCCACGTTCAACCAAAAAGTCGTATAAGTAATCTGCGTATTTGATTTTAGCCAGAACAAAATTGGCATCGGATGGATAAACTTTTTCAACAATTGAAATCCCCTCTAATGCCTTCGAAAGCTTATTGCGTTCGGTCACTGTTTCTTTAATCCAGACGTTTACCTGTTCAATGTTATTTAGTGCCTCCAGTGCAAGCTCTTGTGTGGCCTGGCTCATATTGTAAGGAGGTTTCACCTTATTGTAAACATCAATGATATCCTGGCAGGCGAAAGCCATTCCAACTCTTAAAGCCGCTAAACCCCATGCTTTTGAAAGAGTTTGCAGCACGACAAGATTAGCGTATTCGGTAAGTTCCTGAATAAAGGTTTTTTGACGAGAGAAGTTGATATACGCCTCGTCAATTACCACTATTCCTTCGAAATTGCTAAGCACTGTTTCAATATCCTGACGATCAATTGAGTTTCCTGTAGGATTATTAGGAGAACAAATGAAGATCATCTTTGTGTTCTTGTCGATTGCTTCGGCAATTCCTTCTAAATCCAATTGAAAGTTCTCCAGCAATTTAACTTTTCGAAGCTCGATGTCGTTTATGTTTGCCGATACTTCATACATGCCGTAGGTTGGAGGAACGATGATCACATTGTCAACTCCAGGGTTACAAAATGCCCGGAACAGCAAATCAATAGCTTCGTCAGAACCGTTTCCGACAAAGATGTTTTGAGGAGGAACACCTTTAATCGTGCTAATTTTCTCTTTCAACTTCCACTGAAGCGGATCTGGGTAACGGTTGTAGGCTGTGGGTAATGGAGAGCCAAAACTGTTTTCGTTGGCATCCAGGTAAACACTTGCCTCGCCGCTAAACTCATCACGAGCCGAAGAATAAGGAACCAGTTTTTTTATGTTTTCTCGCAATAACGAGTTGATGTCTATTGTTGTCATGCTATTTTTTTATGTCCATGGTCCATAGTCGATAGTCCATGGAAACTATGTTTGTTGTACATCACCATGGTCTATTGACCATAGACCATGGTCTTTTTATAATTCTTTCATTCTTACTGTTACAGCGTTCGCATGTGCCTTCAAACCTTCCAGTTCTGCCAATATTTCAACAGTTGGGCCGAGGTTTTTAATGCCAGCTTTGGAAATATGTTGAAAAGTGATCTTCTTTACAAAGCTATCAACAGATACTCCTGAGTAACTGCGTGCATAACCAGAGGTAGGCAAGGTGTGATTGGTGCCCGAGGCATAATCGCCTGCCGATTCGGGGGTTAAATGCCCAAGAAATACTGAGCCTGCATTTATAATTTCCGGTATCAATTGTTCGTAATTATCGGTTTCAATAATTAAATGTTCTGGAGCATACAAATTGCTGAATTGCATGGCTTCGGTTAAATTACCGGTTACAACCGCATAAGAATTCTCAATTGCTTTGGCGGCAATCTCTTTTCGAGGTAACTCATCTAACTGAAGACATAATTGTTTATTCACCTCGTCAATGAGTTGTTGAGAGTCACTTACCAGTACCGCCTGACTATCGGCTCCATGCTCGGCCTGTGCCAATAAATCGGCCGCAACAAAAGTCGGATTAGCAGAAGAATCTGCAATTACCAACACTTCCGAAGGGCCGGCCGGCATATCAATAGCGGTGTTAGTTGTACTTTGAATGATTGTTTTAGCCTTGGTAACGTATTGGTTTCCAGGGCCAAATATCTTATCAACTTTTGGAATGCTTTCGGTACCATAGGCCATTGCAGCTACGGCTTGAGCTCCTCCAATCAGATAAACTTTTTTAATGCCTAAAAGCAATGCACAATAAGCTATATAACTATTAATGGAGCCGTTTTTCTGCGGAGGAGAGCAAACTACAATCTCTTTACATCCGGCAATTTTTGCCGGAATACCCAGCATTAAGAAGGTGCTTGGTAACACTGCTGAACCACCGGGAACATATAAACCTACTCGTTCAATAGGTCGTAATTCCCTCCAACAAGTAACACCTGAAGTAGTTTCAACCTTCGCCTCATCTTTTAACTGCTCCAAATGGAACTTGTGAATATTGTAAAAGGCCTTTTCTAATGCTTTTTGCTCATGTTCTTCAACCTGTGACGCTAGTTCCTGAATCTCTTCAAAACCAATAAATAAGGATGAAAGATTTACCTTATCGAACTTTTGAGCATAATTCAACAGTGCTTTATCCCCATTTGTTCTTACTTCAGCAATAATTTCCTCAACTGCAGTTCCAATTTCGTTGGAAGAGTCAGCGTTACGAGTTATTAACTTTTGAAGCTCCTGACTACCTAATGCTGAGTAGTTATATGATTTTAGCATTTGTGGTTAGATTTTAGATTTGCGATTTGAGACAAGAGATGCACTTAGTTTTAAGGTGAAATTTGAACAGTTAAAATTCTCATATCTCCTATCTCAAATCTCATGTCTCTCCTTACAAAATAATTTTCTCAATTGGTAAAACCACAATTCCTTCAGCGCCTGCAGTTTTAAGTCGGTTAATTTTATCCCAAAAATCCTTCTCCGGTATTACAGTGTGAACAGCCACCCAATCTTCAGTAGCCAGTGGTACTATCGTTGGGCTTTTAATTCCAGGTAACAATTCTAAAATTGCTGGTAAATTTGCTTTAGATGCATTCATTACTACATACTTGGTTTGCTCGGCTCTCAGTACACTTTGTATACGCTGCAATAATTCAAAAACAACAGGATCTTTTGCTATGCCATTTTTGCCAATTAAAACAGCTTCCGATCTCATCACATCAGCAAAAGGTTTTAATCCGTTGCTTTTTAACGTTCCTCCGGTAGAAACGATATCGAAAATAGCATCGCTTAAGCCCAAATTGGTTGAAATCTCAACAGAACCGCTGATCTCACGGATTTCTGCATCAATATTATTTTCTTTTAAAAATTTATCAAGAATAACAGGGTAGGAGGTCGCTATTGATTTGCCATTCAGGCCTGAGAGGTCTTTTATGTCACTATGATTTGCTATTGCCAATTTAAGGCTGCATTTGCCGAAGCCAAGTTTTTGAAGGTAAGTAACATCTACTTGTTTTTCAGCAATTACATTTTCTCCAACAATTCCTAAATCGGCAATACCGTCTTGCACATATTCAGGAATATCATCATCTCTTAAAAAGAGAATTTCCAAAGGGAAATTGTTAACAGGGGAGATTAACGAACTCTTGTAGTTTTCAAAGCTTAAACCGCTTTTTTTAAGCAGATCAACCGATTTTTCGTTTAAACGGCCCGACTTCTGGATAGCAATTTTTATAGTTTTCATATAAATTGTCTAGTGGTTGGAGTATACAAAAAGCCTATTGCTTGTTTGTATTAAGCCAACCGCAGTTTTATGTTAAAATGTGTGATTTATTATTTTGGATTGATACTAAAACTCGCTGCGATTAGGCACAATGGTGATGATGCCCATGATGAAGATGGGTATGATGGTGCAGCGCGATATGTTGTTTAGTTATCATTAACACTTTTGGAAGTGGAAGTACAAAGAAAAGCTATACTTTACAAAAAAGCAACAGTAATTTTGAAAAAATGAAAAATTAATCGTTTTTTTAAAATTGGCATAAGGTTTACAGCTAGAGGAATTATGAACATGTTTAGACGAAATACCCAGCTTTCAAGCGTAAAAGAATTACTTTTGCCGTTACATTTATTTTTAAATCATCTACTTGATAGTTTCTTTCTCTTGAAAATAAATGGGTTTCGTGCTTCTTTGATGCGAAATATTAAGCTTTCCCTCCTTTTAATTTTGGTGTTTGGTTTAGCCGGTTGTGGTAAAAAGCCTTCGGCAACAGGTATTTATCTTTCTGAATTGTTTAAAGATAAAACGTATAAAAAGTTTGATACTGCCGTTTTTAATGCAGCTGTTCAATTTGAATTAAAGCAACAGCGAGGCAAATTGTTTAATCAGAAAGTTCTTAAACGTTTTTTTGAAGAAAAGAGTAAAAGTGACACCGCCTGGTTTATCACTTTAATAAAAGATCATCAAATTGACTCACTGGAATCCTTTTTTAATCAATCCTATAAGCATGGGATAGCTCCCGAATTGTTTAATGCAAAAAAGATTGATTCGTTAAAGCAACGCTTTAACCAGGGTAAATTTGATTCATTGCGGCAGTTGTATACTTTAATGGCCCGTTTTCAGGTGCTTACAGCCAATGCTTATATTTCTTATGCATCTAAAATGCAATATGGGTGTATCGATCCTTCAAAAATATATGCTCGCTACTACATTCCAGTTGAACGGCCAACTGACTCCTCGTTATTCAAGATGTTAAGTAAGCAGAATTGGGTCGATCAGCTTAATGCAATTCAACCTAAACGGGCAGAGTATATCTTTTTGCAAAAAGCCCTTGATACTTGCTCTGATATTGCTTTAAGGGCAAAAATACTGTTGAACATGGAACGATATCGCTGGAAAATTCCTGCGGATTCAGGAAGGTTTGTACGGGTGAATATTCCTTCTTTTAACCTTGTTGTGGTTGATACTGGCAAAGTTCAATTAACGATGAAGGTATGTGTTGGTGAGAAAAGGGAAGATGACTATGCTGCAAAAAAAGAGATCTACCTGAAGTCAAAGCTTGTTGAAGATAAGCCTTTGAATCATGAAACACCAATTATGTTTGGCAAGCTTAATAACATACAGCTTAATCCTAAGTGGAATATTCCTCATTCGATAGCCCAAACCGAAATATTAGCTAAATCTCGTGCAAATCCTTATTATTTAGTAAGCAGTGGAATCAGGGTTTATAACAAAAAAGGTGAAACTGTTGACCCAACAGAAATTGATTGGGACAGTGTTAATCCTAATAACATTCCATATAATTTTAAACAAGATCCGGGCGATGGCAACGCTTTAGGGAAATTTAAGTTCAACTTCCCTAACAAATCAAGCATTTATTTGCATGATACGCCTAATAAATCAGCTTTTAAAAAAGATAACCGGGCTGTTAGTCACGGCTGCATTCGGGTGGCTGACCCATTGACATTTGCCAAAGTATTAATTCAAAGCCCTCGTTTGTTTGATGAAATTAGGATTGAAACAGGACTTCCGCCTTTGGATACTTTAAAAATGGGCAGATATGAACGGAAGTTGGAGCATCAGCAAGCGGTTGGTCGACAAACACGATGGATCACCATTCAAAACTCATGGCCGCTTTTTATCGATTACTATACTTGTGTTCCTGATTCAAACGGTGTAAAGGTTTATAACGACGTGTATGATTACGATAATATGCTGTTAGATTCATTGAAAAGATATTTAGTGAAATCAAATCAAAACTCAGTAAAACAGTAGTTGAGATTTCAGGTAAATTATTAATTTTGTTTTTTGATGAACTTCCTTTATCCATCTTTCCTGTTCGCTCTTTCGGCTATTGCCATTCCCATTGTTATTCACCTGTTTAATTTTCGAAAGTTTAAGCGTGTTCCATTTACAAATGTTCGTTTTCTGAAAGAAATCAAACAGCAAACCGATTCACGATCGAGGTTAAAGCATCTGCTGATTTTGGCTTGTAGGATATTGGCCATCACTTTTCTGGTATTCGCCTTTGCCCAGCCATTTGTGCCTCAGGGTAAATCAGTAAAGGTCGGACAAACTCATAGTTACAGCATTTATATTGATAATTCGTACAGTATGGATGCCCGTAACAACGAAGGAAGTTTGTTGGATGAAGCCAAACGTAAAGCTCGAAGCCTGGCCTCTTCTGCAGGTTTAAATGATCGGTTTCAGTTATTAACGAACGATTTTGAAGGAAAGCATCAACGTTTGGTAGATAAAGAGGAGTTTTTGAAATTGCTTGATGACATTAAAATAAGCCCGAATAAAAGAAGGGTTGATGAAGTAATCGCCAGACAAAAAGACTTGTTATTTTCTTCAGGTGCAGGATTAAAGCAATCGTATTTGATTTCAGATTTTCAACGAAATAATATTGATGAAAGTAAACTTTCGTTAGACACGACGTTAAAAGTAACAGCAATACCGGTTGAAGAAACGAAAACCGTTAATATCTCTGTAGATAGTGTTTGGTTTATATCACCGATTCATAAAGCCGGTGAGTCTGAACAGATGGTAGTAAAAGTTAAGAACTTCACCGATGAAGATGCTTCGAATGTTCCGGTTAAGTTGTTTGTGAACAAGATGCAAAAAGCTATTGGTAGTTTATCTGTTAAGGCAAAATCATCGGCAACAGATACATTAACTTATAAACCCGATGGTGCCGGTTGGCAGCAAGGAGAAGTTTCTATTACAGACTTCCCGGTTACGTTTGATGATCGTTTGTTTTTCTCTTATCTGATCGACCAGAAAGTAAATGTGTTGGTAATTAGTGGCGCTAAGGCTAATAATTACGTACAAACCGTTTATCAAACCGATGATTATTTTCAAACTGTTAAAAATAATGAAAATCAGATTGACTATGAGTTGATTCCTCGCCAACGATTGGTTGTTTTAGACCGAATTAGTACAATTTCAGGAGGCTTAGCTCAACAGCTAACCAAATTTGTTCAGGCGGGAGGTTCAGTTTTAGTTTTCCCTGATTTTTCATCCGATATAAGCAGTTATAACAGTTTTTTAACCGCTGTTAATACCGAACGTTTGGGAGCAACAGATCCGCAGGCCAATAAAACTGAAAAGATCAACCTTCAATCAGATGTCTTTTCAGGCTTGTTTGAAATGGTGCCACAAAGCAATATTGATTTACCGTTTGTTAAACGGTCATTTAATACACAAGACCTAAGTACAAGTCGCCGCGAAGTTTTGTTGACCATGCAGGGTGGAAAATCATTATTAAGTAAAACGCAAACAGGGCTGGGACGGGTTTATTTGTCTTCGGTACCTTTAGATGATAGCGTTACTAACTTACCGCGTCATGCCATATTTGTTCCAATGATGTATAAAATGGCTTTGTTGGGTAACCAGCGTTATCCATTGTATTATACAATCGGTAAAAACACATTACTCGAAACGTCAAAATTGCCTCCTGCAGAGCGTAATGATTATAAACTGAAAAATAAAGACACTGAATTTATACCTGATATCAGAAATGATGAGTCAAAAACAAATCTCTACATCGATGATCAGGTAAAAAAAGATGGAATTTATAATTTTGCAAACGGAAATGAGCTGCTTGCCTGTTTTGCTTTCAATTACGACCGTTCCGAATCTGATCTTAGCTATTTTTCAGTAAGTGAATTAGAAAAGGTATTAGGTACAAAAAATATTTCTGTGCTTAACGCTCCTGCCGATGCGGTGGGAAAGGCGGTTGAGGTTGAAAATTCGGGCCGAAAACTTTGGAAATACTGCATATGGCTTACTTTATTATTCTTAGGGGCCGAAGTTTTATTGATCAGGTATTTCGAAAAGTTGCAAATGAAAGCTGTTTAGTAATTGGTTATGCTGTTACAGATTATTTAAACCAAGATCAGAGATTATCTAGCATTTAATAAAAATAAATAAATGAAGTTTCTTATAAAGTCAGCCACCATTGTCGATCCTAATTCGAGTTTTAACGGACAAGTGAAAGATATTTTGATTGACAAGGGGCAAATCACTCAAATTGATTCAGTAATTGAAGCAAAAGGAGCCGAAGTGTATGATGCAACAGGTCAGTTTGTTTCACCGGGATGGATGGATATGCATGTTAACTTTGGAGACCCAGGATTTGAGACCAAGGAAGACTTAATAAGTGGTTGTGCGGCTGCGGCTGCTGGAGGTTTTACCGCGGTTGCTATTATGCCGAACACTAATCCTCCCATGCATTCAAAGGCTGAAATTGAATATATAAAGAACCGGGCAAAAGGTAATTCTGTAGATGTTTATCCGATCGGAAGCTTAAGTGTTAAACGGGAAGGTGTTGATATTGCCGAGTTGTATGATATGACCCAGTCGGGTGCAGTAGCTTTTTCTGATGGAAACAAACCTGTGCAAAATGCAGGGTTTATGATGCGCTCCCTGCAGTATGCCTTGGCTTTTAATGGGTTAGTAATTTCATATCCTGAAGATGCTTCAATTGCTGAAAAAGCTAAGGTGAATGAAGGTATTACTGCTACTTATTTGGGTATGAAAGGTATCCCGAATATTGCAGAAGAACTGATGATTGCACGCGATATTTTTCTGGCTGAATATACTGGAGGGAAAGTTCATTTTACAACCGTTTCTACTGCAGGTGGTGTTGAGTTGATTCGTGCAGCGCGTAAAAAAGGCTTGCCAATAACTGCCGATGTAGCCGTTCATCATTTATTGCTGGATGATTCAGTGTTAATGGGATTTGATAGCAACTATAAAGTGAAACCACCTTTACGTTCTCAAAACGATATTAAGGCATTAAAAGACGGTCTGAGAGATGGTACTATTGATGCAGTTGTTTCTCAACATACCCCTCATGAAATTGAGTTTAAAGACCAGGAGTTTGAAACATCAGCTTACGGGATTTCAGGTTTAGAAACAGCCTATGCTGTATTTAATATGGCTTGTGAAAAAGTATTAGCCATTGAAGAAATGGTAGATGCCCTGGCAATTAGCCCGAGAGAGATTTTAGGGTTGGAAGTTCCAGTAATTGAATTAAATAAACCGGCTAATATCACCGTTTTCGATCCAGATCATCAATGGATGTTAAGCGCTGAAAACATTCGTTCCAAATCAAAAAACACTCCTTTTATTGGTAAAGACTTAAAAGGCAAGGCAATGGCGATTGTTAATAATGGCCAAATGATAATTAACTAAATTTTGCTTGAATGGATTAGGTTGTAAAGTTTAATGGAAGCTTTATTTCTTAATCTATTTTAAACCGTCATATTTATTAGACATTCATAATTCCTATATAATCATGGATAAAAAAGTTCAACAATCCCTTAAGGCAGCTTTGTCGGGGTATAAAATTGGTCAATCAGGCTCAATTCCTTCATCTTATTCATTAGATGATAAAGACACTGCCTTTTATAATAAGTTGGTAACTATATTTTCTCAAGGGGAAGACTTTAAGCAGAAAATGCAGTTGATGGACGAGGCTTTTGATGATGAGCCGGCTTTTGAAAATCTGCGCGAATTTTTCTTTGATCTTCTGCTGATTAACTTTTTTCAGGCCGATGCAGTTCGATTGGAGGATGATTATCTCGAATCTCCAGAATGGTTGAAAATTGAAGATGATACGATTGACAGGGGAACGGAATTGTTGAATTTGTTCCTTTATCTGCATGAGTGTGATATGGAAAAAATAGAACCTGAACTTTCTGATTACTTAAAAGAGTTTTTATTAATTGAGGAAGAAGAGTTTCAGGAAGAATTGGAAATTTATGAGGATGTAGTGGCCAATCAGATGCTGGTGGAAAGTACTTATGCCGAAATTGCCAAAACAGCCGACAGATTGGAAGAAAGTGCTCCATTGAAAGATCTTTTTTATGTTTTGATGAGCTTTTTCAATGAAACGGATCCTGGAATGACCGATTTAAATGATTATTTAAAGCAGGCTGCCAATAAGCCATTTGATACTGCCGCTCTTTTTGCTATACTTGTTTACAACTATAATCTATCGGAATTACCGGTAAAGATCAACTAAACTTTAAAAACCTTAAAATCTATGAATTCACAGTTTGAAAATGATGCTCAATTAATTAATGGTCCATCTGTTTCTCCTTTAAAAACGGCACTTAAATACGGGCTCTATATGGGCTTGGGAATTATTATTTTCTCATTGATTATGTATACAATGAGCGTTCCTCTGGATTCTAAACTGTATTATATTCAATATGGAGTTTACATTGCTGCAATTTGGTTCGGAATCAAGTATCATCGGGATATTGATCTAGGCGGATACATGAGCTACGGTAGAGGCTTAGGTTGTGGAACTCTAATAGCCCTTGTTGGGGGTATCATTGGTGCAGTTTATTCATTTATTTTATTCAAATACATAGATCCAGATCTTGTTAATCAAATTTTTGCAGTACAAGAAAAATCAATGCTTGAGAGTGGACAATCTCAAGAGCAAGTCGATCAAGCTATTAATATGTCAAAGAAATTCATGACACCAGCTATGATGGGGACAATAGGCGTTGTGGTTTCACTCTTTTCAGGCTTTATAGTATCTCTGGTATTGGCTTTTATTCTTAAAAAAGAGAAGGCCATGTTTGGTGTTCAATAATCAGTTTTTGTTAAGAACTTTTATATTTTTGTCCCGCTCAAAAAGCGGGACATTATTTTTTAAGAAGGTTAGTCATTTATAGATGAAAGATATTTCAATCGTAGTTCCATCGTATAACGAGGATGAATCGTTGCCAGAGTTAGAAGCTTGGATTGCTCGTGTAATGCAGGAAAATAACTTTACCTATGAGGTGATTTTTATCGATGACGGAAGTACCGATAAAACCTGGCAGGTAATTGAAGCGCTGGAAAATAAAAATGATAATGTTCGTGGAATCAAGTTCCGTAGAAATTATGGTAAATCAGCGGCTTTAAATGTGGGTTTTGAAGCATCTAATGGTCGTGTTGTAATTACTATGGATGCCGATTTACAGGATAGTCCGGATGAAATTCCTGCTTTGTACAATAAAATAGTTAATGAAGGGTATGATTTGGTTTCGGGTTGGAAGAAGAAACGCTATGATCCGATCACCAAAACAATTCCTACCAAGTTTTTCAATGCGGCTACACGTAAAATGTCGGGTATTGAACTTAACGACTTCAACTGCGGATTAAAGGCTTACAGTCATGATGTGGTTAAAAGCATAGAAGTTTATGGAGAAATGCATCGCTATGTGCCTGTAATTGCAAAATGGGCAGGCTTTAAGAAAATAGGGGAGCAAGTAGTTGAACACCGCGCACGTAAATATGGCACTACCAAATTTGGCATGAGCCGTTTTATTAATGGTTTTCTTGATTTGCTGTCGATTTTCTTTGTCGGTAAGTTCTCAAAACGTCCAATGCACTTTTTCGGGTCAATGGGAGTGTTGAGTTTCTTTATTGGCTTCTTTGTTACCATTTGGTTAATTGCTGAGAAACTGGTTTCCATTGCTCGTCATGTTCCTTATCGCGATGTAACCAGCAACCCTTTATTCTATATAGCACTAATTGCTATTGTTATAGGTTTTCAATTGTTCCTTACCGGGTTTTTAGCTGAACTGGTTTCAAGAAATGCTCCGGAACGTAACGCATACCATATAGAAAAAGAAGTGTAGTTTCAATTTGAAAATGTGATGATTTGAAAATTTGAAAATGGAATAAGTGCGTTAAATCTGCTTACACATTTTCAAATTTTTATTTTTATAGAAAACAAGAAGTTCTAATTCGAAAGTTTTCAAATTTTCAAATTCCCAAATTTTCAAATTAATGAAAATCATACTTGTTGGTCCTGCTTATCCTTACCGTGGAGGAATCGCCCAAAGTCAGTCTATTTTATTTCAGGAGCTGTTAAAAGACAATGAAGTAAGTATCGTTAACTTCAAGCGACAATATCCGGGTTTTCTGTTTCCAGGGAAAAGTCAATTTGAAGATGGGGGGGATGCCTTTGGTATTCCAGTGGAAAAGAATCAACGATTGATTGATATACTAAATCCAATTTCGTGGATCAGCTCGGGAATAAAAATAGCACGTCGAAAGCCCGACGTAGTGATCTTTTCATATTGGATGCCTTTTTTTGCTCCTTGTTATGCTAAAATAGCCTTCTTTATTAATAGGTTTTGTAAAACAAAGATCTTGCTGATTTGTCACAATATCCTTCCTCATGAAAAGCAGCCCGGTCAAAACCTACTGACCAAAATTTTATTCGCACAAGTCGATGGTTTTATGGTGTTGAGTGAGAGTGTGGAGAATGATCTTAAAAAGTTCAATAAAACCAAGCCTTATCGCAATTCACCTCATCCTATCTACAATACATTTGGGGAAGCAATAACAAAGCAAGAGGCTAAACTTCAACTTAAAAAGTTATATGATGTTCAGGTTGAAGGTGAAAATACAATCCTGTTTTTTGGGTTTATCCGAAAGTATAAAGGACTTCATTATTTATTAGATTCACTTCCAAAAGTATTGAAGCAGCAAAGGGTGAAGCTATTGGTAGTTGGCGAATATTATGAGGACGAGCAACCCTACAAAGATCAAATCGAACAATTAGGCATAGAGGCTGAGGTTATCCAGGTATCTAAATATGTGCCCAATGAGCATATCCGTTATTTCTTTTGTGCCGCCGATTTAGTAGTCCAGCCCTATGTTTCAGCTACCCAAAGCGGTATTTCGCAGATTGCTTATTTCTACAATCGTCCAATGATAAGTACCAGGGTAGGTGCTTTAAGCGAAGTGGTTGTAGATGGTAAAACAGGCTTCATTGTTACCCCTGAAAATAGCCTGGAGCTCGCAGAGGCCATCAATCAGTTTTATTCACAGAATCTAGAGGCAGAGTTTGCTGCTAATATCGATAAGGAGAAAGAAAAATATTCCTGGGAGTATTTTGTGAGCAAACTAAAGGAGCTCTTTTAAAACTGCTTATATTCTACCTAATTTCTTCCTGCTTTTAACAACTACTTTTTATTTTTTCATGGGGTAAAAAGTCGAGGCTGATGGTAATAGTATTGATTGAATACACAATCTATTTAACCATTATGAAGCGACTATTAATCTTTTTATTAATTACTCTGCCTTTTTTAGGCTTTTCACAGCAAACTAATTTTATACCTGGTACTTGGGAAGCCATTGTTGCTAAGGCCAAGGCAGAAAACAAACCCATCTTTGTTGACTGTTATTTTGAGGGTTGCATGCCTTGCAAACAAATGGATTTAACTGTTTATACTAATAAATCTGTAGCAGAGTTCCTGAATGAAAAGTTTATCAGCTATAAGATCGATGTTTTTAAAGAGGCAGACGGTAAAATGTTTTGCAAAAAATACGGATTACGAGGCTTTCCTTCTTTTTTATTTATTGCCCCAAATGGAAAACTGATTGATCAAAGCAGTGGCTTTATAGGAGCCAATCGATTTGCAAACTATTTAAATGAAGTAAACACCTCTTTTAAGGCTGAGAAATTTTTAGCGTATTCGATCAGGATGGATGAAAGTTACCCGATGTTTTACTCTGAAACAATTGAAAAGAGGACCCGGAAAACTACTCCTGAAGAAATAAATGCATTTTTTGATGCTCAAAAGAACCTATTCACAGAACAGGTTTTTAATGTTCTTACTTACTTTGGCACCCCTCAAAACTATATCGACTGGCACTTGACAAATGCAGTGAAATTAAGCAAGCTATTTGGACGTATGCCTGTTAGAAATCAATTATTATCGATC
The DNA here is from genome assembly GCF_023914155.1 of Solitalea agri. Lineage (GTDB taxonomy): Bacteria > Bacteroidota > Bacteroidia > Sphingobacteriales > Sphingobacteriaceae > Solitalea > Solitalea agri. Next base: position 129,434 of record NZ_JAMWYS010000053.1, read on the forward strand.
GTGTCAAAAAAAGCAAAAGTGTTTGCTGCTGAAAAGAACACTGATGGATATGAAAAACTGTTGTTGCAAATCAAACCATTATTTATCGATGGAGAATGGTTGAGATTTGAAAAGATCTTTAATGAAGAATATTTCAAAGATTCTAAAGATGTTGTTTGGTATATGAATACCGTTGAGCAGTCATCGAGTTATGATTGGGCTGACAAAACTAAAGTGATCGCTGATGTTCTTCCATTAATAAAAGAAAACTCAGGTCAGCTAAACCAATTGAAAGCCTGGTTTAATGGTAAACTATCTACTAACGTTCCACAATGCGATTTTTACAATGCTGCTGTTATTGAGCTGTATCTGCAGAATTATGACGCAGCGACTGTTTTAGTAAATAAAATGAAAGAAGGAGAGAAGTCTTACTTGCTGAAAACGGATGATATGCTTGCCTTACAGCAGGCAATTGATCAGAAAACCCCTGAGACATTTAAGCCAACTAAAGCATATAATGTAAAACCATTATTAATGGATTAACTGCGCCCCTTGTTTAAATAGAACCAACCGAAAGCCACATGATGGCTGATTAAGGCAGTCGATTGACTGCCTTATTTTTTGCTGCATTTCTGTTCATCTTCCTCATTAACTTATATATTTGCCGCCTATGGGTCTTAAATCACTATTAAGTAAGCCTCTGGCCTGGTATACAGCAACTAAAATCCGTAAATGGAACACGCAAGCTGTTGAATTACAGGAAAAATGGTTGTATAAATTGGTAAATGATGCTAAGGGGACGCTCTATGGTTTGGAACATCAGTTTGGAACTATCAAATCCTATGATGATTTCAAACAGCAAGTTCCGGTAGGTGATTATGAGCAATTAAAGCCATATATAGAAAAGGTTGTTCATGGTGATAGTAACATACTGTGGCCTGGAAAACCCTTATATTTTGCAAAAACTTCCGGAACAACTTCCGGAGTAAAATATATTCCCATTTCTAAGGAATCAATGCCGGAGCATGTGAATGCCGCTCGTAATGCATTATTGCTTTATATAGCCGAAACTGGCAAGGCGGCCTTTGTTGATGGTAAAATGATCTTTTTACAAGGTAGTCCTGAAATGGAAGAAAAGAATGGTATTCAGGTTGGACGTTTATCGGGGATTTCTGCGCACTACGTTCCGGGTTATCTTCAGAAAAACCGTCTTCCTTCATGGGAAACCAATTGTATTGACGATTGGGAACATAAGGTGGATGCAATCGTAGAAGAAACGGTAAATGAGAACATGACGCTGATTTCTGGGATTCCACCCTGGGTTCAAATGTATTTTGATAGACTTACTGCTAAAACAGGGAAGGCAATAAAAGATATTTTTCCAAATTTTGGGCTATTTGTTTACGGAGGGGTAAATTTTGAACCTTACCGTTCTAAACTGGAAAAAAGCATTGGTAAGCGTATCGATTCCATTGAAACTTATCCGGCTTCAGAAGGATTTATTGCTTTTCAGGATTCACAGAAAGAAAAGGGATTGTTACTGAATGTTGATGCAGGTATTTTCTTTGAATTTATTCCTGTTGATGAGTACTTCAATACAAACCCTAAACGTGTTTGGTTGAAAGATGTGGAGTTAGATAAGAATTACGCCATTATTCTGAATACCAATGCAGGATTATGGGGATATAGCATCGGTGATACCGTTAAATTTGTATCAAAAGATCCTTATCGCATCATTGTTACAGGCCGAATTAAGCATTTTATATCGGCATTTGGCGAACACGTAATCGGCGAGGAAGTGGAGTATTCATTAATGAAGGTGGCCAAAGAAGAGGGGGTTGATGTGGTAGAGTTCACCGTAGCGCCTCAGGTAAATGACCCTGAAGGAGGAATGCCGTTTCATGAGTGGTTTGTTGAATTTGGAGAACATAAACCTAAAGATCTGAATGCTTTTCGTTTAAAGGTAGATCAGTTGATGCAGCAAAAAAATGTTTATTACTTTGATTTGATTGAAGGTAATGTGCTGCAGAATTTAAAAATCAGAAATATGAGTAAAGACGCATTTATTAACTATATGCGTTCAAAAGGTAAATTGGGTGGGCAGAATAAAGTGCCTCGCTTAGCTAACGACCGCGCAATTGCAGATGAGTTGAGTGAGTATGTAATGAAATAAATTAAACCACAGGGTTGCACAGAGTGACACGGAATAGTATATTACCTCCACATCTCCAACATAAAACTGTGAATTTAAATACTATTTCAGGTCAGATTTTAAAATCTGCCTTCTCGGTCCATTCTGAATTGGGGCCAGGATTATTGGAATCTTCTTATGAAGCGTGCCTTGCATATGAACTTATTTCAAATGGCTTAAAAGTAGAGGTGCAAAAACCTTTGCCACTCATTTATAAAAATGTTAAGCTTGATTGTGGCTATAGAATTGATATTTTAGTCGAAAATTCTGTAATTGTTGAGCTAAAGACCGTTGATAGCTTTAATGATGTACATTTGGCGCAAATTTTAACATACATGAAATTATCAGGCAAATCATTGGGTTTATTATTGAACTTTAATGTTAATAGCCTGAAAAATGGAATAAAACGAGTTGTTCTTTAAAACTGTGTAACTCAGTGTACACTGTGGTAAGTCAATTCAACAATTTAACAATGAATCAAATAAAGAATATTAAGCGTATCGCTATTTTAGGATCGAGTGGGTCGATTGGTACGCAAGCCTTAGAGGTGATACAGGCAAATCCTGATAAGTTTAAGGCTGAAGTTTTAACCGTTAATGGCAATGCCGAATTGTTGATTCAGCAGGCACTGCAGTTTAATCCCCGTGCAGTAGTTATTGCCGATGAAAGTAAGTACCAACTGGTTAAAGAAGCACTTTCTTCAACATCAATTTTAGTATTTGCTGGAGAAGCCGCATTGTCAGAAGTGGTAACTTTTGATACGGTTGATATGGTGCTGACTGCTTTAGTGGGCTATGCGGGTCTAAAACCTACCATTTCAGCGATTAAATCAAAAAAAGATATTGCTTTAGCCAATAAGGAAACCCTTGTGGTGGCAGGTGATCTGGTAACTGAACTGGCTCGTGCAAACAATGTAAATATTCTTCCGGTTGATTCTGAGCATTCGGCAATTTTTCAATGTTTAGTTGGCGAAGAGCATAACCCTATTGAAAAGATTATTCTTACAGCTTCCGGCGGGCCATTCAGAGGAAAGGGTCTTAACGAACTTCAGCATGTTACCAAACAGCAAGCACTTAAACACCCCAATTGGAGCATGGGTGCCAAGATTACCATCGATTCTGCCAGTTTAATGAATAAGGGTTTAGAGGTAATTGAGGCTAAATGGTTGTTTGATTTGACAATCGATCAGATTGAAGTGGTGGTACATCCACAATCAATTGTTCATTCGTTGGTGCAATTCACAGATGGTTCTATAAAAGCCCAACTAGGTTTGCCCGATATGAAATTGCCTATTCAATACGCAATGGCATATCCGCAGAGAATAAAAAATGTTTTTCCACGTTTTAGCTTTGCTGATTTTGCTAACCTTACATTTGAAGCTCCGGATACAAAAACGTTTCGCAATTTAGCCTTGGCTTTTGATGCCCTGGCAATAGGGGGGAACTGCCCTTGTGTCATAAATGCTGCCAACGAAGTGGTAGTGGAGGCATTTTTGAAGGAGAAGATCGGCTTCTTGCAAATGTCAGATATAATTGAAGAATGCATGCAGACAGTAGCCAAAGTGGCTAAACCTAGTTATGAGGATTACGTTTTTACTGATAAAGAAGCCCGTATAAAAGCTTTTGAACTAATAAGTTAAGTTCATAAGATTATTGTTTAATTTTGACCTGTAATTTTTAACGCTATAATGAGTGGATTAATCATGGCGGCCCAGTTGTTGGCCGGTCTTTCAATTTTGGTAGTATTGCATGAGTTGGGGCATTATTTAGCGGCCCGCGCTTTTGGGATTAAAGTGGAGAAGTTTTACCTTTTTTTTGATGCCTGGGGAGTAAAGCTTTTCAGTTTTAAAAAGGGTGATACAGAGTATGGTATCGGTTGGTTGCCATTGGGTGGTTATGTGAAAATTGCCGGAATGATCGATGAGTCAATGGATGTAGAAGCCATGAAGCAGCCTGCTCAGCCTTGGGAGTTTCGTTCTAAACCAGCCTGGCAGCGTTTGGTAGTAATGTTGGGTGGTGTATTTGTGAATGTGTTGGTTGGTATTTTTATCTTCTGGATGCTGACATTTAAATACGGCGAAACTTATTTACCTAATTCTGAAGCTAAAAATGGGATTGAAGCCTACCCTTTAGCTCAGGAAATCGGCTTAAAAACTGGTGATAAAATAAAAGCTATTGATGGTAAACCATTTAAACGCTTTAATGATTTGATAAGTCCTAAAGTGTTATTTGGAAATGTTGATCTGCAAGTTGATCGTAATGGTAAGGACACTACCGTACATATTCCTGCTAATTTCATTGAAAAAGTATCAGATGTAGAAGGTGGCAAAAATGCATTTATTGTTCCACGTTCGGCCTTTGTTGTTGAACAGGTTGAGTTAGGAAGTAATGCAGATAAAGCCGGACTGAAAAGTGGTGACAAGATCTTGTACATAGACTCAACCAAGATCACCTATTTTGATGAAGTTAAAACTGCCCTGGCAGCACGAAAAGATAAAAATGCCAAACTAGTTGTTGAGCGGGGAGGAAAAGATGTACAGTTGGATGTTAAGGTTACTAATGAAGGCAAAATTGGGTTCGGTCCAAGACTTACAGGCTTGAACTTTAAAGTGGATAAATTTAGTTTGGTAGCAGCATTGCCTGTTGGCGCAGAGAAAGCTAAACAAACATTGGTTGATCAGACTAAAGGCTTTGGTAAGATTATTCGTGGCGAAGTAAAAGCAACCAAAGCAGTACAAGGACCGATTGGTATGGCACAGTTATATGGAAGCACCTTCGATTGGATTAACTTCTGGACATTAACCGGCTTGATCTCGCTTGTCCTAGCCTTTATGAACTTATTGCCAATTCCTGCTTTAGATGGTGGTCATGCAGTTTTCCTGATTGTTGAAATGATCAAAGGAAAGCCTTTAAGTGACAAATTCATGGAACGCGCTCAAGTTGTGGGTTTTGTGATTTTAATTGGCTTGATGATCTTTGCTTTTGGTAACGATATTTTTAAATCGTTTATAAAATAAAATGATTTGTTGATTTGAGATATGCGATAGGAGATTTTCGCATATCTCAAATTTTTTAGTCTCAGGCTGTTTGTAAACTTTAACCTATAAAGTATCCAGTCTTAAATCTCGATTACTAATCCTCACCGCTAACATGAACTATTTTCAGTTTTACGATATACCGGTTTCTTTTAATCCCGACGAAAGTTTATTAAAAAAGAAGTTTTATGCTCTAAGCAAGCAATATCACCCTGATTTTTATGTAAACGAATCAGAAGAAAAGCAAACTGAAGTACTAGAGCTTTCAACATTGAATAATAATGCTTTTAAGGTGTTGAGCAACCCGGTAAAAAGGCTTGAGTATGTTCTTGAACTAAATGGTCTTATAATAGAAGGGGAGAAAAATCAACTGCCGCAAGCATTTTTAATGGAGATGATGGACATCAATGAACAGTTGATGGAACTGGAATTTGATGAGGATGAACAACGTTTGACTGAAATTAATGAACAAGTGTCGGGTCTGGAAAATAACCTAACTACTGAATTGGATAAGCTAACAGAGGGTTTTGATGCCCACTCTGAAGAGCAACAAAAAAATATTCTCCTGAAAATCAAGGATAACTATTATAAGAGTAAATATTTGTTGCGAATTAAGGAAAAACTGCATACATTTGCAACCCGCAATTAAGGAAAGGGTTTTAGTAATAAAACCTGAAAAAATGCCCGGATGGCGGAATTGGTAGACGCGCTGGTCTCAAACACCTGTGGGAAACCGTGCCGGTTCGACTCCGGCTCCGGGTACTGGAAAAATGTAAAACCCTTGTAAGTTAATCTTGCAAGGGTTTTGTGTTTTATGGGTGCAAAATGGGTGTAAGTTTTATAATTAGACTGGGCCTTTAGTTTTTTCCTTACTCCATATCAAACTACCCCATTCCACACAATTACATTTTCTTTTACAATTAAAATACCCACCCATTTGTATATAACCCTATGGCTTTACCAATACGAGACGAGGTTTATTGATTTAAGACAAGTTGTAACAACTAGCGGCTTTCTAATATTGCTACTCAAAATTAACGATATGAAAAGAATAGTATTTCTCTAATTATTGGTTCTTCTATTCGAGTTGGGTGCCTAACTTTCGTTTATGGTCTAAATTATCAATCGATTAACAAGCTATTTCAAACCATTATTGTGCAGTACTAAAACGTTCAAAAAACTGCCAATATTTGTCTTTAAAAATATCGTATTCTATTTCAAAATAATTATTGTAGGTTTTTTGAATGTCATGGAAAACTTTTGAGGGTAAGCGAAAATCTTTACATGCGAAGTAAATATCACGTTCAGAATTTGCTGTTTCCCGACCAATATTTAAATACCCATCGAAATCTTTAAGTTCTTGCATAATTGCTTCTTCTATAGTATTCAATAATTCGTAGTCATCGCTTTCCGGCAAACCACCATTATTATTTCCATCAAACTTAAGAGTAATAGCGGCAATCCAAGGATGAGAAGCTTTATTGTCCCAATTTAATAAGTCAGTATTAATTACAGCTAACAATCTATTCCCGCTTTCTAATTCAGCATCAAGTATTGAATAATTATCTTCTGCAGTGTTACGTCTAACTCCTTCATTCTTTTCAACAAACTCTTTCTGTCTCCATTTTAAGAAATCTTTAAGTTTTGCAATAGGAATGAGCTCCAATTTAGCTTCCTTTTTTCCAACTATTGAGAGGTTATCAATGCATGTTGCAAAATTTAGTTCACCTAAATAATTTTCCAAAAAGATGCAGGCGCCATTAGTAATATTTGATTTATTTTCATCTGTCAAGTCATCATGAACAATTGTTATGTCTATTTCATCTGGATATTTTGAAAATACATTAGAGTAAAAATGAATGTTAGTTTCATTAAACTCATATCCGGCCATTTTAATGGCAACATCTTTAATATTTAATTCAGGTTTAAGAGCGGTAAATTTCCAACCGCTAATTTGAGGTGCAGCATTTATAAGTTCTTCTATAAAGGCTATGTTATTTACATTGCCATCGGCCGTTAAAATTAGTTCTACTGTATTTGTATCATACATGCCAGTAAGATAGAAATAGCCGTCTTTTAGTTCATTTAGCTTTGGTGAAAGCTTATCAAAGAAATCTTTTTCGATTTCTTTATGCTCTTTAACAACCTGGAAAAATTGCCTTTCATACTTCTGAAACCAAGTCCAAAAATCTGAGTAGGATGTAATACTTTGCTTTTTCTTTTCAAAAATGCTTTTTATGAAATTCATTTATATAGTGATTTATCGTATCTGAATACTGGTCACAATATATAAAAGCTGTTGCAAACTAGCGTTAAGGATAGAAAATAAGTAAAACAGCCTTGAGCGTGTATTGGCCAAGAGGGGAAGATGGGAGCAAAAGTAGTCCCTTCCGATTGTCCATCAAATGTTTACTGACTTTTGGATATCTAATTACCGTGAAATCCACTTGAAAAAGGCTTTTAACCGACCGCATATCTTCCCAGTTCAAAAAAATTTTCGTTATAATTTTCTTAATAACAATTAGTTATATTAAATTCATATAATCTATTTAGTCTATAGAGTATAAAGTTTAAATAGAATTTTATACATTTGGTTAATGATTATTAACTATAAGACAAACAACGTGTTGGGTAAGTCATTTTTGAAGAAAATCCATTAGGTACTTAGCAATAAAATAAGGAATGATTAAAAAAGGAGGGTGAATTAGATCAAAGGTATTTAACATAAATCGAAGGGGATGCTTAGAGCACCCCCTAAAGGTTCAAATCAATGAAAAAGGTCTTCAATTGGCGTTGGCACCTCTTTCAATCTGTAAAATTTCAACCAACATAAAAGTATGCAAAAAATAACAAAAGCCATATGGGCTTTTAACTCGCGTATTTCACCGCCTGGTATTTTGTGGTCACGCAGTATATCAGTGAGGCAAATTCAGTTTCTCCAGCAACTAAAGAAGAAACTTCAATTAACAGCATTTATTCTTTTAGCGCTCTTGCAAACTATAAATGCTCAGGCGCAGCAACAGCCTGTTATTAATTCAACTCTTACCGGCAAAGTAACCGATGTAAAAACAAAGGAATCGCTTGCCGGTGTAACTCTTCAGATCAAAGGTACTACTCATGCTACTGCTACCGATGCTCACGGTAATTTCAAATTTTTAACGGGACAAAAGCTTCCTTTCGCACTGATCGTTTCTTTTGTTGGTTACGAAACCCAAGAGGTTGCAGTTACCGAAGGGCCAGTTACCATTGAACTAAAAGAAGCATCTTATCAACTGGCAAGTGTTGTTGTGGTTGGTTATGGTACACAAAAGAAAAGCGATTTAACAGGGTCGGTTTCTTCCTTACCTGCAAATTTTAAATCTCAACCGGCTGCTTCTCCAGACAGACTCTTGCAAGGAGCAGTAGCAGGAGCGCAGGTAACCCAATCGAGTGGTGCACCTGGAGGAAGCGTTTCCATCCGTATTCGCGGAGGAACTTCTATCAATGCAGGTAACGAGCCTTTGTATGTGATCGATGGATTTCCTATATATAATGCTGATGCAACTACCGATGCCGGTGTAACTGCCGGTCCGCCAATTAATCCTTTATCAGGCATAAATCCTTCAGATATCGCATCAATTGATGTGCTAAAAGATGCTTCGGCAACTGCCATTTACGGATCAAGAGGAGCAAACGGGGTAATCATTATTACCACTAAGCGAGGTAATAAAGGTGGTTTTTCTGTCAATTACGACGGTTACTATGGAATTCAGCAAAGTGCCCAAAAAATAGGTGTTTTAAATGCACAACAATGGGGAGCATTAAAGAACGATGCATTAAAAGATGCCGGAAAGTCACCTTTTTACACACAAGAACAGCTGGATAATCTGGGAGAGGGAACCGACTGGCAGGCAGCAGCTTTTCGCGAAGCACCCATGCAAAGTCATAGCCTTTCCATCTCATCAGGCAATGAAAAAACAAAGATCCTGTTTTCAGGGAGCCTCTTTAAACAGGACGGTATTATTCTGAATACTGGTTTCAATCGATATTCTGGAAAGTTAAACCTTGATAATGATGTTACTAGCAACTTTAAGCTGGGTGTTAGCTTAAATGGAAGTTTGTCGGAATCAGTTGTAGCTCCAAGTGGCATTGTTCCTAATATTTTGTCAATGGTGCCTGTAGTTCCGGTTCGTGATGAAACAGGAAACTTTACAGCTAATAGCAGCTTTGGTTCAACAGTAGCCAACCCGATTGCTACGTTAAGTCTGCAAAGTAATGAAACCAAAACAACCCGCTTTTTAGCAAACAGTTTTGCTGAGTATAGACTGCTTGAAGGCCTTACTGCAAAAGTATCCCTGGGAACTGATATTGTAAACAACAAGCAAAACAGGTATTTGCCTTCTACACTTTTCGAAAGTTCTCCGGGAGGTAACGCTTCTATTGGTTCGTTGGGGACGCTTAACTGGTTAAATGAAAATACGCTTAACTACAGAAAAACATTCAACAGCAAACATTCGATCGACCTGCTAATTGGTAACACTCAGCAGAAATCAAGAACTGAAACTTACATTGCTGGAGCTTCCAACTTTGTTAGCGATGAGTTTACCTATAATAACATTGGTGGAGGAACCGTGTTGGTTGCTCCTTCCAGCTCGAGTATTGAATGGGCGCTTCAATCGTTTTTGGCTCGTGTAAACTACGGGTATGATAACCGTTATTTATTAACGCTTACAGCTCGTGCTGATGGTTCATCACGTTTTAGCAAGAATAATAAATGGGGAACCTTTCCTTCGGCAGCGTTTGCCTGGAATGTATCGAATGAAGAATTCCTGAAAAACAGCAGGCAGATCAACTCATTGAAACTTCGCTTAAGCGCAGGTCTTACCGGTAACCAGGAGATCGATCCTTACCGTTCACTTGCCCGATTGGGAAGTTTCCAATATAGCTTTGGTAACACCCTTGTAAACGGGTTGGCTACAAGCAGTTTTGAGAATCCGAATTTAACTTGGGAAAAAACGGCGCAGTATGATTTCGGTTTCGACCTTGAATTGTTTAACAGCCGTATTCAACTAACCTCGGATATTTATTATAAACGGACTTCGGATCTATTATTGGAAGTTCCTGTTCCTTATTCTTCGAGCGTTACCAGTGCTTTTCAAAATCTTGGTGTAGTTGCAAATAGAGGAGTGGAGTTGGGACTTAAAACTGCCAATCTTCGCGGTGAATTTGATTGGAATACAAATGTTCTTCTTTCGGTAAACCGTAATAAAATTGAAAGCTTGGGAGGAGCCAACTATTTCTTTGTAACCGACCCGGCTAGCCCAACCACACTGCCAACACAAATTATAAAAGTAGGCGAATCGGTGGGTGCATTTTATACCCTGGTGGCTGATGGCGTCGATCCTGCTACTGGTTTACAAAAATATAAGGATCTTAATCATGATGGAGCGATCACCCAGGATGCCGACCGTACCATTGTAGGAAGCGCACAACCTAAGTTTCTGGCAAGTATCAGCAATACATTCAAGTATAAAAACTTCGATCTGTTCGTCTTCTTCAATTCGTCATACGGCAATAAGATCTTTAACTGGACACGTGCCAACTTAGAATTAGGTACGGGGTATACCGGAGCTGTTTCTTCGCTTTTAAATCGTTGGACACCTACCAATACCATTACCGATGTTCATAAAGCTATTGAAAATCCGGCGGTAACCATTTCGGATCGTTTTGTTGAAGATGGTTCATTCATCCGCTTAAAGACACTTTCGTTAGGATATAATCTGCCGCAAAAATTGGTTGCCAAAGGCAAGTTTAAAGCTGCCAGAATCTATGTAACAGCTTCGAATCTGTACACCTGGACCAATTATTCGGGGTATGACCCAGAAGTGAGCACAAACGGACAAAATTCACTTAGCTCGGGCCTGGACCGCGGTGCATATCCAAATGCGAAGTCGTTTATAGCGGGAATTAGTTTGACACTGTAAGCATCTACCAGTTACCTAAAAATTAATTAGTATGAAAAAGACATTAATTCTACTGTCGGCATTAAGTATAGGGTTCACGAGTTGTGTTGATCTTAATGAAAGTCCTGAATCCTTTATTTCACCGGAACAATTCTATAAAACAGCCAAGGATGCAGTGACGGCGGTAAACGCCATTTATTATCCGCTGGTTGATAACAAGGTGGGAGCGCAACCCATTTATAACCGTTTGTTTTATACCGGTCTGGATTTTATGACCGACGATATGGATGCGGGGCCAGGTTCTCCAAACGGAGAAGTTAGGGCTTTCGCCAAACTTACCCACGCCTCCACCAATTTGCGGATCCAGCAAATTTGGACCGAGCATTACGAGGGTATTAACAAAGCAAATATTGCACTTGAACGCATTCCAGCAATAGAAATGGATGCGAAACTGAAAAGCCGCTTATTGGGCGAAGCCAGCTTTCTGCGAGCCCTCTATTATTTTAACCTGGTACGTCTGTATGGCGATGTGCCTTTGCTCTTGGCTGATCAAACCCGTTTAACAACTGCCGAACTTCAGGTTCCACGAACCCCGACCGCAGAAGTTTACGCCCAGATCATAAAAGACCTTGAAGATGCGGCGAACTATTTTAAAAATGGAGCACCCGGTGAAGCCGGCCGTGCTACAGAAGGCGCATCAAAAGCGTTATTGTCGAAAGTGTATCTAACCCGCAGAGATTGGGCTAATGCAGTTAAGCTTGCCGAGGAAGTGATCAATGGTCCTTATGGTTATGGGTTGTTCGATGATTATTCGCAGGTATTTCTGCCGGCCTACAAAAACGGACGGGAACATATTTTTTCTGCTCAAATAAAAGGCAGCACCATCAGCACCGGACATTTGGTAACCTCCAGCGACATACGTTCTGGGGTGCCTGGCATAAAAGGTTCATATGGTAACCAGGTGGCTTTTTATACCGTTGGAAGTGATAAGTACTTCAGTGTTTATAAGCTGTTTTCCAATAAGGATAAAAGAAAACGGGTTTCGTTTGTTACTTCCTATACGAGCCCTACCGATGGTAAGAAATATTTTACCCTAAATGCCCCCGGCGATTCAGTTCCTTACATTAATAAAAACTGGGATCCTAACTATCCAACTTCTGGTCAGTCGGATGCCAATGCCAATGTATTGCGCTTTGCTGAAGTATTGCTGATCCATGCCGAAGCAGAGAACGAACTGAATGGTCCTACAGAAAAAGCCTATACTTCATTGAATAAGATCAGAAAAAGAGCAGGCTTGGACAATCTGACTGCAGGGTTAACGAAAGATCAGTTCCGTGATTCAGTTTACCTCGATCGTCGTCTGGAACTGGTGGCTGAGTATCAGCGTTTCTTTGATCTGATACGAGAAACAGGAACCGAAGCGACAGGAGTAGGGCCAGAAGGAAGAGGTATTTTGCTGAAGTGTCTCAAACTTGTTGGTAAAAACAATGTGGCCCCGAAGCATTACCTATATGCAATTCCTCAAGGTGAAATTGACCGTAATCCGAAGCTTACTCAAAATCCGGGTTGGTAATTAATGGTGAAAATTAATAACGATAGAAAAATCCTCTCATGAATAAAAACTATAAAAAAGCCGGATTTACGGCACTTCTGGCATCATCAGTAATGCTGAATGCATACGGCCAGAGTGAACAGAAATTAACTTCTGATCCAAATTTTAAGGGAAAAGTAGGTCGGACTACAGCCGAATCGGTAGAGTATCACCCGGAAAGAAAACAGGCGCCTGCCGGAGCTCCTAATGTGGTTGTTTTCTTAATTGACGATGCCGGATATGGAACAGCAAGTGCTTTCGGTGGTTTAATGCAAACACCAGTGCTGGATAGTTTGGCTAATAATGGTTTACGTTACACAAACTTCCATTCTACGGGCGTATGCTCGCCTACAAGGGCGGCATTGCTAACCGGCCGTAACCATCACTCGGTTCATATGGGTACATTAAATTACAGCTCCAGCGGATACCCTGGCTATGATGCGATAATGCCGGGCGATAAAGCTACCATTGCCGAAGTGCTTCACGAGAACAACTATAACACTTTTGCGGTGGGCAAATATCACGTAGCTCCGCTAAATGAGATCACTTCCAATGGTCCTTTCGACCGTTGGGCAGTTGGTCGTGGTTTTGATCATTTTTATGGTTTTCAGTTAGGGCATACCGATCAGTATCACCCGAATTTGTACGAGGATACCAAAGTGGTGGATGTTGAGCCTAACAAAACGCACCTTACCACCTTGCTGGCCAATAAAGCGATCAGCTATATTGCCAATCAAAAGTCTATCTCACCTGAAAAACCGTTCTTCCTGTATTTTGCCACAGGAGCCATACACTCACCACATCAGGTTGATAAAAAATGGAGCGACTTGTATAAAGGAAAATTTGATAAAGGTTGGGATTGGTACCGTGAAGAAGTTTTCGCGCGCCAGAAAAGGTTAGGTGTTATTCCGAAGGATGCCGTTTTACCGGAACGTGATCCTACAGTAAAAGCCTGGGATAGCCTAACTCCTGAACAAAAGAAAGTGTATGCACGCTTTATGGAAGTTTATGCCGGTTTCTTAACACATGCTGATTATGAATTCGGGCGTATTGTTAACTATATTAAAGAAATTGGTCAGGCTGATAATACCATAATTTTAGTGAGTATTGGTGATAACGGTTCGAGTCATAGTCCGCGTAATGGAAGCTTTAATGGTTACATCTCTAGCCTTGATGAAGAAAAACAGATAGCCGAGCTTTATAAAAATATTGACAAAATAGGCACCGAACATTCTTTCCAGGATGCACCAGCCGGTTGGACCCAGGCAACGAATACTCCTTTCCGTTTATGGAAAGCAGATCCAAACAGCGAAGGAGGAACGCATCAACCACTTATTGTTTATTATCCGAATGGTGGATTGGAAAAAGGTGGAATTCGCAACCAGTACGGCCATGTTATTGATATTGCTCCAACCATTTATGAGCTTACCGGAGCGAAAGTTCCGGAGGTTATTAAAGGATATCAGCAAAAACCAATTGAAGGTACCAGTTTAGCTTATTCACTAAAAGACAAGAACGCGGCCAATCGCCATACGATTCAATACTATGAGCTTTTTGGAAAAAGGGCCATTGTGAAAGACGGCTGGAAGGCATCCGTTTTCCACCAGTCGGGTGCTGATTTTAATAAAGATGTATGGGAATTATACAATTTGAATGAAGATTTCAACGAGCGTATTGACCTTGCTGCCAAACAACCTGAAAAGTTAAAAGAGCTGCAGAAACTGTTTGATGAAGAAGCCATTAAGTACAATGTGTTTCCATTGAATGATAATGCACTGGGCCATAGTGCGGGAGGAAGGGAACGCAGTCCATATGGATTGAGCAAAAAGGTAGTTTTATATCCGGGAATCGACCAGATTTTAACCTATAGTGGTCCACAGTTTCAGAATGATCCGTTTACGATTACTGCTGATGTTGAGATCAAATCGAATAGCGATCAGGGAGTTCTTTTTGCCACCGGATCAGAGTTTGATGGTTTAAGCTTGTTTATAAAAGACGGTAAATTTTACTCGGCTCATAACACAGGTACTATTATCAGACATCTCGAATCTTCTATTCCGGTGCCAACAGGTAAGGTAAAACTTAAGTTCGAGCTTAATTACGTTGAACCGAGCAATAAAAAAGATAGAAATGCCAGTGCAGGTACCGAAGCGATCTACATCAACGGTCAGAAAGTTGCGGAGCGAACTATAGTGGCAGCCGAAGGTAAGATCGCGATCTATAAAGATGGTATTGACGTTGGCGCCGACCGTAATTCTCCGGTTTCAGATAAATACAGTGTTCCGTTTAAGTTTACCGGTAAGCTGAATAATATTACTATTGAGTATGAAAACGGTGAGGCTTTAGGGCATAATTAAATTGTTGGTAGTATGAAGAAGAAGAAAGGTGACCAGAACTTTTAAGGCTGGTCACCTTTTTTATTTTGTTAGAGGAATGATTTTTCGTCTCTGTGATTAATCATTATTATTTGACAAAGCCTTCCATACTATGATTTCACAATGATTATTAATATTATCACCTTCTCCCTTGTTCACATTGTTTTTATTTCATCCTTTTCGTTTGACCACTATTCCCAATACCTCCATAATAAACACTGAACGCGTCTGTCTTACCATCCTTCACTAAAAAATATAAACTTTTGAAAGGTTTGTTTCTATCTGGAATAAATTCACTCTTACCCTGGTAGAGCAATCGTGTGCTGTCTGCTTTACCATTTTCGATCCATCGCTCCCACAGTTGGTGCCCTCGCTTATAAATTTCACTTTCTCCATTGTCCCCCCATTTACCTGGATAACGGTCGATTTCACTTTCCGGAATCGGTAAATCCTTTACGATTACGGTCGGTGCAGTGGTTAACGGCAACGTTAAAAACCACTTTCCGAAAGCTGGGTCTATAACGGGAATTTTTGTGATAACAGCCATGCTGCTGACAAAAATGATGTGCATACCGAGATAAAGAGGAAATACCCACCTGCCCACTTTTTGTTTTCTTTCAATAATCATGAGCGCAATCAGTAGAAGATAAATCATTACCCAACTCACATAGAAAACAGTAGGTGCCTGCATGTTGAAAATGTTGAACATAATACGATCAGAAGCAGGTTGTATCATCGTAATTCCGGTACAGACCATTGCCCTGGCGTGGATATTAATGCTAGACTTATTCCATATGGCAATAAGGTAAAAGGTTGACATTGTGATTACACCATTCATCGTCCCAATAAAAGTCAGTTCGTTTTCAGGAAATAAATTTCCCTCGTAGTGCATGATCTGCAATATGGAAAGGAGAAGTAACGGCATAACAACGAAAGAAACTTTACCGATAATTCTGTGGGCTGCGAATTGCTTTTTTCTAATGAGTAGCGGCTGCACAAGCAACATGGCTATCCAGAGTGACATCATCATGCCATGAAAATGAAAAATCGAAGCATGTCTACTCGTGCCTGCTATTAATTCAGAAAAATAACTCTTCCAAAACCCCAATAAAACAATTGGTATGAGTCCGAGAATATAATAGCCAAATTTATCGAAATTGATTTTTGATGAAGTAGAGGTCATGATTTTAGTATTTGACAGATAGATATGAAATCAATTAGATAGAACTTTTTGTGAGTTTTTTCGACCTGTACGCTACCGTCTTATCGCTTGCTCACAACAATTAAAACGCTTCAAGTTGCTAATAAAATTATTTAGCTTGCCAGTAGCAACGTTTTGGAGAAACAATTGCTTCTTCTTGTTTTAACTGTTTCATTGCCTTATCAACAACTTTGCGGTCCAAACCTGTTATTTCTACAATTTTTCCAGCATTTAAAGGAGAACCATCCTTTTTCATAGCTTCTAAAACTTGTTCTTTTGCCTCCATAACTGTCGATGATTATTGTATTCGTTTTGTTGAATTTGAAATTTGTTTTCTCATTGAAAAAATCACACATATTGAGACCATGAATCTGGGTATTAATTCAGACGGAAAACCAGCTAAGTTCATAGCGGATTAAATGCCTTTTTACTTTTTAGGTAACTGCAACCGGAGAGGTCTGTTGTAGAGCCGATGAGAGAGCGCAATTAAAAAAACAGTAATGAGGTTTGTAGGAGTTAAGTTCCTTATTCTCGTTGAACGAATGGTATCTTTCTTACCATAGTTTATGATAGTTTATTTAGTAGAATTTAATCGAACTATTTCCATTGTCAGCATTATTAAATTAATTAATAATCAGGCAACTACAAAAAGAACAAGCTGCTTTTTCTTTCCAAAAAGTAAAAACCAAATGTCTTCTAACAATGGTTAATTAAAGTTCATTACAGTCATTTCTCGAAGCTAAAAGCAAAGAATGGGAACTATTGATTAATGGGGTTAAGCAAATTAAGTTATACTACGAACCGGAGTCAAAAAAAACTTACCTTCAAAAGATGGTTTGGGTAGAATGGCTAATTATCCCTGTAGAATAAAAACACCTCTATCGATGATTAATTTGTAATTGTAAGCATATGGAAATCAATAAATTCTTGTTTTTTTATAAATTTAAGTATAGCCTCAATACTACAGCTAAAGACTTTGATGGGAGTACACAGGTATCTGCCGATTCTTTAAAAGCTGAAGATTCATGAATAAGAATAACCTCTTTAAACTTACTAACAAATAAATATATGAAGCTCTCTCTAACCGCAACAATCAAGAAATGCATTCTGCTTTTGGTCTTATACCTGTGTTTTGGTATATCACAAAAAGCATTTGCTCAAGTAGATCCTTCACAAAAGAATTGGCCCGACAGAACGGTTTTACCTATTGAACCTTATCAAAAAGTAGGTAAAGTTGCACCTACAATTAAGGGTTCTGATCCTATTGACTGGCCCAAAGAAATTAGTGCACCCGAGGGAGCTCCAAACGTATTATTAATCATGATTGATGACGTTGGATTTGGGGCAACTTCTACTTTTGGCGGTCCGATCCCCACACCAAATTTTGATGCACTTGCGGCAAATGGATTAAAGTATAACCGTTTTCATACCACGGCCGTTTGCTCTCCTTCAAGAGCAGCGCTTATCACAGGTAGAAACCATCATACTGCAGCCACCGGGATCATTATGGAATTCTCAACACCTTTTCCAGGATACAACAGTTTAGTGCCGCGTAGTGTGGCGACTATCGGTAAAATCTTAACCGATAATGGTTACGGTACTGCTTGGTTTGGTAAAAATCATAATGTTCCCGACTGGCAGTCAACACCAGCAGGGCCTTTTAACTTATGGCCTACCGGTTTAGGTTTCGAATATTTTTATGGCTTCCTTGGGGCTGACGCACATCAGTTCAGACCTGCTTTATTTGAAGGAACAAAGCCTGTTGACCCCTATTTTAAAGATGGTAAAGTAGATCCGGATTATATTTTAGATAAGGATTTGGCTGATCATGCTATACATTGGATACAAACGCAAAAAAACGTTTCGCCTAATAAACCTTTCTTCGCTTATTATACACCAGGAACGGCACATGCTCCACATCAGGCACCTAAAGAGTGGATTGCAAAATTTAAAGGAAAATTTGACCAGGGGTTCGACAAACAACGGATAGCAACCTACGAGAATCAAAAGAAATTAGGAATTATTCCTGCGGATGCAAAATTAGCACCAACACCTGCCGATTATCAAAAATGGGATAAACTCAGCCCTGGTATGAAAAAGGTAGCGGCAAGAGAAATGGAAGTTTATGCAGGAATGCTGGCTTATTGTGATTATCAAATTGGAAGAATTATCCAGTCAATTAAAGACTTAGGACAGTATGACAATACACTGGTCATTTTTATAATGGGTGATAACGGTTCCAGTGCGGAAGATCCAACTGGTCAGGGATTGACAAGTGAAATAGGTATTATGGTAAATGGAGAAGTGGATACGGAAGAGTTTATGCTGAAAAACTTAGACGAATTTGGCGGACCCTGGATGGCTGAACATTATTCACATAGCTGGGCACATGCTATGAATACGCCTTACCAATGGGACAAAAAAATTGCTTCGCATTTAGGTGGCAGTCGCACCGGAATGGTTATTTCATGGCCAGCAAGAATTAAACAAGTGGATCAGATTCGTAGTCAATTCACACACATTACTGATATTGTTCCAACCATTCTTGAAGCGGCAAGTATCCCGCAACCCACAAAAGTAGACGGTTTTGATCAGACACCTATGGCAGGAAAAAGCCTTGTGTATTCTTTTGACAATGCAAATGCTCCTGAAACACATAAAACTCAGTATTTTGAAGTGATCGCCAACAGGGCTTTCTACAAAGACGGCTGGATGGCAAGTACAACACCTAGAAATTTACCTTGGCAAGGTCATCCTGTACCATCAGAAGACCCTGTAAAGGACTATAAATGGGAGTTATATGACCTTACAAAAGATTTTACACAATCAAATGATATTGCGGCAAAAAATCCTGAAAAGCTGAAAGAAATGCAGGCAGCTTTTATGGAAGAAGCTGAAAAATATAAAGTATTCCCTTTTGATGATCGTTATATTGATAGGGTAAACCCGGAAAATCGCCCTAATCTAAATAAAGGCAGAACCCAATTTGTATTCCATGAAGGTACTTCACGTATTACTGAAGGAATGGCTCCAAATATGAAAAATACCTCTTTCAGTATTACGGCCGAAGTGGATGTTAAAGCTGGACAAGAAGGTATGATTATTACACAAGGAGGATATTTTGCAGGGTTAGCATTGATGTTGCAAAAAGGGAAACCAACTTTCTCATATGCATTTTCTCATTATCCGAATCACAAATGGACCATCCAGTCTCCAACTGCATTAACTGCCGGCAAACATACTATTGTTTTAAATTTTGATTATTCAGGTGGGGGAGTTGGAAAACCAGCAAAAGCTACAATATTGGTTGATGGTCAGAAAGTGGCGGAAGGAAATATAGAAAAAACAGTTCCAAGTAGATTCTCAGCGGACGAAACTTTAGATGTAGGAGAAGATTTTGGAACACCAGTAACCAGAGACTATGAAGTACCTTTTACATTTCAGGGTGAAATAATTAAAGTAACTGTCGATTTAAAAAGTAACTAATAACATTAATAACAACGCCCTTTAAAAGTAAAGGGCGTTGTTTATTATACGATTGGATTTGCTTTTTGGCTTCGGTGATCAATTGAGCTTCCTCGAATCCTTTGGTTTACAAAGCTTTGGTTTGGTGAGAAAAATATCTCACTCTTAGGTAAGTTTATAGTGAAATGCCGAATTCACCTCAAAAATATCCCGACAATAATTTTAATCTCTTGAGCGATTTAGACACTTGGCCATTTATTATCAATTCCTTAACATTGCGATTGCATATTGCTTTCCTCCTGATTGGGTACTATGAATACTTGGAACGAGTTTAAAAACGGAAACAAAGACGCGTTTGTGCTTTTGTACAAGGCTCATTACAGGTATTTATGTACGTATGGTCATCAGATCTCTAACGATATGGAGCTGGTAGAAGAATGCGTGCAACAGCTTTTTTATGAATTGTGGGATAATCGCGAGCGACTGAAAGAGGTGCAATTTGTAAAAACCTATCTTCAAACCTATTTAAGAAGAAAAATAAATAGGGAGCTAACTAAGCAAAATAGGAGTGAATCGCTGGAAACAAGTCATTATTTGGAACTTGAACAGGAGCATTCATTTGAAGAAATGCTGATCAAAAGAGTGGAGTCTGAAAATTTAAAGATTAAGCTTGAAAAGGCATTTAGTAAATTATCGGCTTCTCAACTCGAACTTATCCGCTTACGGTTTTATGAAAATTTAAGCTATGACGAAATTTCACAGCTAACAGGCTTCAGTCATAGCATAATATACAATCAAATATCCCGTGCTTTAAAGATTATCCGCAAGCATCTTACCGTTACTGTAATTACCACCCTGGGTATATTGGTTCTGATCCTATTTGCGATCAGGCTTTTTATTAAGTAAAAGTATTTTCAGTCTTATTAATTAAAAACATAAGAGGCCATAAACCGGTCTCGATAGTCTTTTATTGGACTGCTTTTAGCCAATTTTCATTCCGGAAAAAATCGCTGAAATTTTATTTCAAAAAATGTGATAGAAATCGCGAGGCAATTGCACTAATAGTAAAACATAAATCAAATAATCAAAACAGGATGAATTATAATAACTATGAACCGGAAGATTTTGCAGCTGACGAGTCTTTTATAAACTTTTATAAAAAGTCAGATCAAAAGCATGTGTCTTTTTGGGAGTCATGGATTGAGAGTCATCCCGAGAAACAAAAAGATATTCAACAAGCATGTAGTTTAATTGAACTATTAACATGGCAGGGCACTGATGTTAATTTTCAACGAAATCTGCAAAAGCTTAAAACTTATATTAATCTTGACAATAGCTCTTTAGAACAAATGCCGGTAATACAACCAGATAGCAGTCCGCAAAGTGGTGGCTTTAACTGGTTGTATTTTACTAAAATAGCAGCGGCTATAATTGTTTTGATTAGTGTTGGATTAGGTGTTTACCGCTATTCTACCAAAGGGGAACTAGTTAAAGAAAATAATGCAGTAGCAGATATTGCTCCGGGAGGAAATAAAGCAATACTCACCCTGACTGATGGTCGGAAAATTAACCTAAACGAAGCCCATAACGGAGTACTTGCAGAACAATCGGGGATTAAAATAGCTAAAACTGCCGATGGAATGCTGGTTTACACCATTAGTGAAAGAAATCAAAAAAATACAACATCTACCCTTGAATACAATACTATTGAAACTCCTAAAGGAGGCCAATACCAAATAAACCTGCCCGACGGTACCAAGGTGTGGTTAAACGCAGCTTCCTCTATTCATTATCCAACAAAATTCATGGGTAAAGAACGAAGAGTGGAAATAAACGGTGAGGCTTATTTTGAAGTGGCGAAGAATGCGAAAATGCCATTCAAAGTGTCAATTAATAACAGTTCGGAAGTTGAAGTGCTGGGAACTCATTTCAATATTAACAGCTACGCCGACGAGGAAATGATTAAGACCACTTTATTAGAAGGTTCTGTACGGTTTTCAAGCTTAAAGCAACAAACGGCTGTGGTTTTAAAACCTGGCGAGCAATCAGCGTTCAATAAGGATGAAGGGCAAATTAATGTAAAGCAAGCTGATGTTGAAGAAGCAGTTGCCTGGAAAAACGGTGATTTTATTTTCAGAAAGCAACCGTTAGCTGAAATACTGAAAACATTAAGCCGCTGGTATTCAATTGATGTTGAATATGAAACAACCAGCTTATCGCAGCAAACCTATAGTGGCGTTATTTCAAGGACCAAAAATTTATCCGCGGTTATTTCCATGCTGGAGTCTACCGGACAAATTAACCTGAAAGTAGAAGGCAATAAAATTATAGTCAGAAAATAAATCCACATTCAATCTAAATGACCTAAACAATTTAATATGGAGAAACTATACAAAAACGACCCCTAAACAGCTAGCCATTATTCATGGCAACCACCAATAGGTTAATTCAAAAAAGAACCGGAAATGCGCTAACATCCCCGGTCAATTTGCTTAGCCTATTCATCAATCCCTTATCAGGTATTGTATAAACAATTTATTAATGAACTATTGTGTTGTGTTGGAACGTGCATGTAACCGGACACTCCACAAACTAAAGCTGTCAAATTTATGAATTTTTACAACAAGTGCTTATGCAGGCCACCGGCTTGTGTCAGAAAGTTTTTGCATGTTATGAAGCTAACTGTGTTATTATTAACCACTACAATTCTTCAGTTAAGTGCAAGTAGTTACGGTCAAAATGTAACTCTTCATGAGCAAAATGTGTCGTTGGTAGATGTATTTAAAGAAATTAGAAAGCAAACCGGCTATGATTTCTTTTATAATGATCGGGTACTTGAAAATACCAAAAACATTAATATCAACCTGAAAGAAGCCCCTCTGACAGAAGCGTTGGATGCTTGTTTTACAGGTCAGCCAATAACATATTCAATTAACAACAAGATTGTTATTGTGAAAGCTTTGGAACGGCCGAGTGTGGTTGAAATCAAAAGTAATCCAGCTGAAATTAACGCCAAAGGGAAGGTTGTTGACGCCAACGGATTGCCATTGCCCGGAGTATCAATAACAGTTAAAGGCGCCAGTAAAGGGACTCAAACCGATGTAAATGGAGCATTTACACTTAGTGTCAGCAAAGGCAGTGTGTTGGTTTTTTCATTTATCGGTTATAAGAAAAAAGAAATAACGGTTGAGCGGGAAATGGTGTTTAATGTTATCCTGGAAGAAGATCTGGCAAAACTCGAACAGGTAGTGGTAGTGGGTTATGGCGAAACCCGCAAGAAAGATCTAACCGGTTCGATAGCTTCCATTAAAGCGGAGGCAGTTCAAAGTATGAATTCGCCCAATTTTGATGTGGCTTTAGTTGGACAGGCGCCAGGTGTGTACGTTGTAAAAACCAATGGAGCCCCAGGAGCTGATGCTTCTATCCGGATTAGAGGTGGAACTTCTGTACTGGGAGTTAACGAACCTTTGTATGTTATAGATGGAATACCGGTTCAAATAGGCGGAGGCGGAGGGAGCGACTCCTATTCCAATAGTCGTTCAGTTCAAATCTCTCCTTTGGCCTCTATTAATCCTGAAGATCTTGAAAGTATAGATATCTTAAAAGATGCTTCGGCAACAGCTATTTATGGATCAAGAGCTGCCAACGGGGTTGTTATAATTACCACCAAAAGAGGGAAAAAAGGCCAGGAGCCTTCATTAAAGTTCTCTTATTCAAGTGTATTTGAGGATTTTACCAATCGGTATAAAATGCTTAATACGGCGCAATATATCGATGTTGTAAACAAAGCTTATGCAAATGCGAATCTTGCAGTTCCGGCTGATTTTAAACCAAATGATAAAGTTTACAGTAACTGGCAAAATGAGGTAACGCAGGTGAGCCAGTCGAATAGCTGGAACTTGAGCCTGACCGGAGGTACTCCTAACAGTAAAACCATTTATGCCTTTTCAGCAGGGACGAACGACCAGAAAGGTGTTATTATGGGTTCTGGATTTAAACGGTATAATTTGGCAACTAACCTTGAAACCAATGTTTTTGATAAGTTAAAGGTTGGAACTAATCTTAAATACAGTCAATCAACCACCAAAGGAAACGGAAATAGCTTTTACTATAACATTGTTAAGTACAGACCTGATGTTCCGATTTATGATGAAAAAGGAAATTATGCTACTACGATAGATAGTACTTCAAGCAATCCATACGCACAACTGAAGCAAATCTCTGAGTCAGCTAACAAAAACCTGATGGCTTCTTTTTATGGAGAGTTTGAGATTGTAAACGGACTTAAGTTAAAATCTTCTCTTTCTTACAATACTGTTGACGGGACAAACTTGCGATATATTCCAAGCTGGGACGCGTTTGAAGCACGAAATCGCAGAACCGGTTCACGTACCGATAATTTAAGCTCATTTGACTCCAGAATATTCGACAATACGTTAACGTATAATAACTTTTTCGGCAAGCATTATGTAAATGCACTTGCCGGAGCTTCCTTTACTCAGGATAAAAGTAATTACACAAGAGTCAGTTCTTCAAATTTCCCTAATGATGATGCCTTAAATAATCTAGGGTCGGCGGCTACTATAAGTCAGTATGGAAGCGGGGGAAGTATAAGTGGTTTGGAATCGTATTTCATCCGTGGAAATTATAATTATGCAGGGAAATATTACTTAACATTTACCGGCAGAGCTGATAAATCAACCAAATTTGGCCCGAATAATCAATGGGGAGTTTTCCCTTCTGCAGCTTTAGCATGGAGGATTTCTGAAGAAAATTTCTTGAAGAAATATGATTTCATTAATGATGCAAAGCTGAGAATATCGGCAGGTCGTACCGGCTCCGCCAACTTCGGTGATTTTCTTTATTCAACATTTTTCACCACCGGCAGTTTCTACAACGGTGTAAATGGTGTAATTCCGAACACAGTTCCAAATCCAAGTATCAGATGGGAAACCACTAATCAGTTAGATGCTGGTTTAGACTTTAGTTTGTTTCAGAATAAACTGCGCGGATCGGTTACCTATTATTATAAACTTACCAAAGATCTAATTCTAGGTGTTGATGTTCCATATGAAACCGGAGCGGCCAACCAATTGACCAATATTGGTGACGTGTTGAACAAAGGTTTAGAGATTCAATTAGGTACCGATATTATCAGCACGAACAACTTTACCTGGAGCACTGATTTCAACATCAGTTTTAATAACAATGTGCTTAAAAAACTTAATGGGGGCAGCTTGCCTAATGGAGTGCGTTTGACTGAAGGTGAGCCTTTGTCTTATTTCTATGGATATAAAACCGATGGTTTGTTCCAAACCCAAAGTGAAATTGATGCGCTGAATGCTGCAGCTCCAAATAATATTTATCAAGCCGTTAAAACCGCCCCTGGTGACTATAAGTTTGTAGACACGAATAAGGATGGATATATAACTGCGGATGATATGGTTAAACTTGGAAATGCAGAACCTGATTTCTTTGGAGGATGGAACCATACACTTCGATATAAAAAATTCAGTCTCTCAGCATTATTCAACTACAGTGTAGGGAATGTATTGTATAATTCAAGCCAGGCCAGTTTATCTATTTTTAACAGTTATCTGAGTAATTACAATACAGGAATATTAAATGCCTGGACACCGGAGCATCCAAATACTAATTCGCCAAGAGTTGTTGCTGGTAATCCGAATCAGAATGGCCGTATTTCAGACCAATATGTTTCAACCGCTTCATTCATCAGGCTGAAAAATCTTTATTTAAGTTACCTGTTAAATGATACGCGGTTAAATAAGTTTTATCTGAACAATGTCCGCTTATTTGTTGCAGCCACCAACGTATTTACTGTTACCGGTTACAATGGACTGGATCCTGAAGTAAATACAAATCCAAGCAGCCCAATAGGACAAGGATATGACGGTGGAGGATACCCTCAAACCCGTAGTTTTTCAATGGGTGTTAATGTTACCTTCTAATTATTTAAACTTTAATTGACTCCATACAGGATGATCATCCGTACTTAAGTAGTGGATGAATTTCCTGGGTATCAAAAACTAGAACTATGAATAATACTTTTAAACTATATACAATTGCTGCTTTGTTGGGCTTTTGCACTTTAACGGCGTGCAACCTAGTTGATGTTACAGATATAGAGCCTGTAAATCAACTTTCGGAAGATCAGGCGATCACCAATATTTCTTCAGCCGAAAAAGTGTTGGCCGGCGCTTACGGACAAGTAAGGGGAGGCTTGGAGCTGATTGTGTATTCGCCAGGTAGCGCAGCACAATTAGGTTTGACCTTTGGCGCAGTAGGTGAAAATAGCTTTGTTAACAATTCGGTAGCGTCTGATGATTTTTACGTTTCTGCCATCTATATCCGTTGGTATAAAATCATCAATATAGCAAATCATATTATTGAGAAAACCGAAAAGCTGGATGTTGACAATCCAAGAAAAGCAGAAATTATCGGTGAAGCGAAGTTTCTGCGGGCCCTATCTCATTTTTATTTGCTAAGATTTTGGGGGCAATTTTATAAAATGGATTCTGAGTACGGAATCGTAATGCGTGATAAACCTGTTGCTGATGCCAGTGCATTGCCCCGCAACACGGTAAAAGAATGTTATGATTTAATATTTAGTGATCTAGATGAAGCCATAGCAAAAGCTCCGGAATATAAAAAATCGGTATATGCGTCAAAAGTTGCTGCCAAGGCATTAAAAGCGAAGGTGCTGATGTACGCCAAACGTTACTCGGAAGTAAGCAGTTTAACACAAGCGGTAATTTCTTCAGGACAGGTGAAACTGGAGACAACCTTTGCTGACGTGTTTAAAAACAAGCATAACTCTTTAGAAGCTTTGTTTGCCACCCCGTTTGATGAAAAAAATGAGCGTAATAATAAGGCGTTCATGTACCGTTCTTCCTATATAATGTCTGACTATTACAAAAGCATAATGGCTACAGACGCCCGTAAATCGGTAGCTATTACAGCTACCGGTCGTAATGGAAAGTTTTTGGGTGCAACGGTAAATAGTCAGCCTTTAACAGCCGACACGGAATATTTCATGCGATTAGCCGAAGTTTATCTGATCCAGGCAGAAGCATTAGCTCGTAGTGGAGGTAGCCTTGCGGAGGTTCGAAGTTCACTGAATGCGGTTCGAAAAAGAGCCGGTATGCCTGATATTACTTTTGATACCAAAGCAGAATTATTGGAAGCAATTCGAATGGAGAAAATCTATGAATTAGGTGCCGAAAGTGGTGAAGAATGGTTTGACCTGGTTCGATATACAAAGGAAGGTGATCTCCATATTGAAAATATTAAGTCGGGTATCAGAAGTGAAACGCAATTCATTTTGCCTATTCCGCTTAATACTATTCGTTCTTCTCAAAATGTCGTTAAACAAAACCCTGGCTATTAATTGGTGTAAACATGAAAAAAGCGATCATTATATCAATTTTGTCATGCTTCTTACTGTTAGAAGTACATGCTCAATCTGAGCCTTCCGGAATCAAGTTTTTTCAGGGAACGGTAAAAGAAACACTGGCCAAAGCCCAGCAAGAGAATAAACTGGTTTTTGTCGATTGTTATACATCCTGGTGCGGACCCTGTAAGTGGATGGAGAAAAATGTCTTTACAAACGATACAGCAGCCCGTTTCTACAATGAAACCTTTGTGAATTATAAACTCGATATGGAGAAAGGTGAAGGGATTGATTTTCGGAAGAAATATGAAGTTAGTTCTTTCCCTACCTATTTGTTTATTGATGCCAGCGGGAAATTGGTGCACAAAGCCACCAGCAGAATGTCGACTATGGAATTTGTTTCTGTGGCTAAAAAGGCCTTAAATCCGAAGGAAACCTCCACTGCAATTGAACAAAAGTATCTTGAAGGAGACAGAAGTCCCGAGCTGCTATTCAAATACATTGCTATCCTGAAGAACAGCAACAGAGATAAGGCTCAGACCGTTTATGAGGAATTCATCGGGCTGACTACTGATAAGGACCTGTTAACAGATAAAGGTTGGCAACTTATTAAACTGTATCCGTTGGATGAACAAAGTCGATTATTTAAATTTTTAAAGGCTAATGAAGCTCATTTTGTTGCAAAATATGGCAGTGCAGAAGTGAAGGAAATTCAAACTATTGCTTTTGTCAGAGCTTTAAATGGAGCAATATATGGCAATAATAAAGAAGAGTTCTTTAGGAGATTAGCCATTTATCGTCAGGATAAAAGTGCGAAAACTCAAGCCGATGCGGCAGAAATGGAACTTAGGTATTATATCCGAAATAAGGATTATGACTCATTTCTAAAAATGGCCAGGCAATACAGCCAAACGGTTTTGAAAACGGATGAGTTTAAGCTCAGCTTCATTGCCCGCCACTGTTCCAGTTCTACTGAAAATAAAGAGGTGTTGCAGCAGGCATGTATAATGGCCAAGCAAGCAGTAGATTTAAATGGCAAAGAATTTAGTAATTATTCTACCTATGCCGAACTATGTTTTAAGTTGGGTAATAAAGAGGAGGCCTTAAAAGCTGCTCAGATTTCCCTGGAGGTTTTAGGCGATGAAAACCCTAAAGCCCAAAAACGAGTAGAGGAGCTTATTGGAAAAATTAAAGTGATGTAATTCTCTTTAAGGCCAATATCTTATTGTACAGGGCTTAAAAAGTGAAAGCTTTTTAAGCCTTGTTTTTAACCTATTTATCGATCATTAAATGAAAAAGATATTATATGTGCTATTAGCCTTTATGTGCTGTAGTGTTTCTATCATGGCTCAAACTAAAAAAGGCTTCAAGCTTTCAGGAGAGCTTAAAAATCTTAAAGACGGAGAAAAGGTTTGCTTACTATTCAGGGGTGCTAACTACAATTCTCCAGATACGCTTGCTTCAGGTATTGCAAAAAATAACCGATTTGAAATGAAGGGCACCCTGAAGTCTACTGATCTTTATTATTTGGCTGCCGGAAACCGCAGGGTTCAAGGGCTTTTATTTCTTGATAATTCAACGGTAGAAATTAAAGGTTCAGCAGATTCAATGCGTCAGGTAACTGTTAAGGGTTCAGCAGTTAATGATGAATATGTAGCTTTTAATAAGGTATTGCTACCATTTCAATCGCAGGAACGAGAGTTAAACCGACAGCTTTCTAATGCCAAACCAAATAATGACAAACAAGTAATGGCTGGTATTGAAGATCAATTGAATGAAATAGAATTGAGTAAAAGCAAAGCCATCAATGACTTTATCACTGCTCATGTAACTTCATTGACTACTCCGTATTTGATTTTGCATTATGTAAGTGAACCTGACCCAAGAGTTTATGTGCCATTATACAATCAGTTTTCACCCGAAGTAAAGCAAAGTAAATATGGGAAAGAACTGAAGAAGAGATTAGATATCCTGGCCACGGTAGCTGTAGGGCAGCATGCACCTAATTTTCGCGCTCAAACTCCTACAGGCGAAATGCTCTCCTTAAAAGACGTTGTGGTTAAAAGTAAGGTTACTGTAATTGACTTTTGGGCATCATGGTGCGGCCCTTGCCGGGCGGAAAATCCAAACCTGGTGAAAGTTTATGAGAAATACCATTCGCAAGGATTGAATATTATCAGCGTTTCGCTTGACAAAACAACTGGTGCTGATGCCTGGAAAAAGGCAATAGCTGATGATAAGCTGTCTTGGAATCATATTTCAGACTTGAAATTCTGGGATTCGGATATCGCTAAACTTTATGGTATAACCGCCATTCCTCAACTAGTTTTGGTTGACGCCGAAGGAAAAATTGTGGCAAAGAACTTAAGGGGTGAAGCCTTACATAAAAAAATAGAAGAGCTAATGGTAAATTAACCAGATGTGGTAAATTAACTAGCAGCAGGGTGTTGCTGCTAGTTAATCACCTGCCATTTATTTTAATATCATTTAATGCTGCCCATTGCTGGATATCCTGTTTACTTAATGCAGCGGCCATCAGGTCTGGAAAGAGATCTGGGGTACAGGCAAATACCGGAACACCGATAGAGGCAAAGAAATCTGCATTGCTATGGTCGTGGAAGGATGAACCATCATCGTTAAGGGCTAAAAGGGTAATTAACTGAACGCCGTTATCTACAAGCTGTGCCGCTTTCTTTCGCATCTCCTGTTGGTTGCCTCCTTCATAAAGATCCGTTATCAGGATCATAACGGTATCAAGAGGGCGGGTGATAGTCTGAGAACAATATTGCAGTGCTTTATGAATGTCGGTTCCTCCACCCAATTGTACACCAAATAGTAGTTCTACCGGGTCTTGCAGTTCTTCCGTAAGATCAGCGACTTCCGTATCAAATACCACCATTTTTGTGTTAACCGCCGGAATGGAAGCCATTACTGCTCCAAATATCCCTGAATAAACCACCGAAGATCCCATTGAACCGCTTTGATCAATGCATAACACTATATCCTTCAGCGATTTTCTTCTTCTCCCAAAACCAATTCTTGTTTCTGGAATGATGGTTTTGTAATCAGCCTGGTAATGTTTTAGATTGCGACGGATGGTTTCGGACCAGTTGATTTCATTATGCCTTGGACGTCGGTTACGCACCGAACGGTTGAGGCTTCCGCTTATAGCCTGCTGTGTTGGAGCAAACAGTTTTAGCATTAGTTCATCCACCACTTTTTTAACCACCATTCGTGCGGTTGATTTAGTTTTTTCGGGAATAGCCCTGCCCAATGTCATTAAATTGGCCACAAGGTGAACGTCGGGAATAACCGTTTCCAGCATTTCCGGTTCAGTGAGCATTGATTTAAGATTGAGGCGTTTTAGCGCATCCTGCTGCATTACTTTCACCACTGTATTTGGAAAGTACTCGCGGATATCCCCAAGCCAGCGGGAAACGTTAGGAGAGGATGGCCCGAGCCCTCCCTTACGGTCAGCGTTGTAAAGTGCTTGCAAGGTATTATCAATGCCGATTTCCAATTTGCTCAAATCTACGGGAAGCTCATTTTGTGTTTCAGCGCCAAGGATAAGCCGCCAGCGTTTATCTAATTCGTTTTGCATGTTATATTCCCAATATTTTTTCAAGTAAAGGCAACACTCTTTTTGCCCGCTCTTTATTAATTGCGTAATTCTGTTTCGCTGCGCTTGTTCCTGAACTATTATGTTTCACCTTTTGAGCTAACCTGCTTTTTTCAGCTGAATTATACGCCGAAAAAGTGCGACGTAGGAGTGGTACAACCTGCACAAAGGTTTCCGGCGTTAATCCTTCAATCCATTGATTGGTAATGTTCCAGATATCATCTTCGAGGATAAGTATTGTCGCCGCGTCCTTCAGGAAGCCTTCTAGCCATGCAGCAGAATGGGAGGGATCGTTTCCTGTAGAAAGCGCTTTGCTGAACTCGATGCCAGTCTGACTAGCATCCATATGTTTTGCGTCGTAAAGAATCTTACAACAAGCTCCATGTACAAGCGGGGCTACCTGCTTAATAGCAATCGTTTTTAATAAGGCTTCAATCCATGATGACTTCAATTCATCTTCATCCAGGAAAATAATTGAATTATTAACTGATTTAATCTTTTCTGCAATTTCGGCCGCAGCTTCTTCATCGATACCTGAAGTACTGATCGGTAAACCAGCAATCATTCTATAAAAAATGGAACGGAGGATCACAGATACAGTTTCCTGGTCTGTTTGCCTTACGTTACCGTACCTGCTTACCTGCACAAGCGGTTTAAATGCATCCATCAGCATAGAGGTGTCAGTGGTTCCGGCTGCCAGTTCATCCATACGTTTCATTACCGCTTCAATACCTTCATGCAGATCGGCTGGAAGTGATTTCTTTGCCAGTTCGGTTATTTCAGAAAGTAAATTGCAGGAAGAGGCTTTATGCTGAAGATAGTGTGTGCAGGCAGCTTCTACAGTATTTCCCCACGGTGCCTTTTCCAGAAGATTGATAGTTAGTTCCGGAGACCATTTTAATCGCCACTCTTCTTTAAAAGTGCCTTTCCCGCTCGTAAATTGCTGCTTTGCCCATTCTACATCTAATACCTGCAAACGGTGAAATAAAATACTTTTTTGCAGACCTGCTGGTTCTCTTAAATCCAGACTTACAATTTTTTCATCGTTGCTTAGCTTTAAACGCATCGTTTTTACCTGCTGCTCCAGATCACGCTGAATAGGCACCTGTGGTGCTCCTTCAGGAACTTCACCCTGTTCATTGCCAACGATTAATTCTTTTCGAACCAAATGCATGGGTACCGTATCGCCCATACACATTACGGTCTGGGTGGCTTCATTTAGTTCTTTTAAGCCAGCTCTTGATAATCCGCGAATAGCAGTTAACGCATTTGCCAGTCGAACTGCCTCAATAATATGGGCCGAAGAAATATCAACTTTATGATTTCTGAATACATTGGCAGCATGGGCCAACCAGCGGGTTCCGTCGTCTTCGGGGTTTTCCCAAACGTGTTTGTAGTATCCAGGAGAATCAACACCAGCTCCATAGCCACTTTCAAAACTTAAGCGGTCACTGGTCCATGGAATCCAGGTAGTTTCTACTTTGGTTTTAGGAAGGTTTTTCAATAGCAGATCGTCTTCCTTTTGTTTTGGCATGGAACGCAGTGCTGGAACGTGCCAGGCTCCGCAAATAACCACGATTTCGGTATACATCTCTCTTTCGGCGGTCCGTATTCCCCGTCGCATAAAGGCTTCCCTGATTTGTTCGGTAAGGTCGTTTTTCTGCGGAAGACTTTCGCGCAAGGAAGTCATGGCTTCTTCTACTGCAGTAAAAACTTCTACCGGATGTTGACTAAGTTCAAATTGATGTTCCCACCATTCTTCTTCATCTTCAAAACCAGCAATATCAGCAAGGTATGAAAGTGGGTTTTTAAATATTTTTTGAAGTTGATGATGCTCTTCTATAAGTTCAGCCGAATTAAGGTTCGGCGGCAATTCTCCCTCAATAGCTGCCGGTTTTTCAGCCAGTTTATGAATAAGCGGCATATCTATAAAGCGCAACGGCTTCTTATTCTCAAGTCCGTAACGGATCGCCTGCCATTCAGGTGAAAAAATGCTGAACGGATAAAAGACTGCATGTTGCGGATCATCAGGAACATAGGCAAGTAGGGCAACGGGAGGTTTCATGTCCTCATGTATGGCCCATTGCAGCATTTGCTCTCCTTCGGGTGGGCCTTCAATTAATATAATATCCGGTTTGATCGCATTTAATGCTTCAAGCACATGACGGGCTGAGCCGGGGCCATGATGTCGGATACCTAAAATATGCATAGACATAGAGGAGAATTAAATAATATCCCTGCAGGCTCTGTAAATATCTTTCCAACCATCGCGTTGCTTAAGAACCGTTTCCATATACTCCTGCATTACGATCTTATCCTGAACAGGGTCTTTTACAATTGCTCCGATGACCCCGCTTGCAATGTCATCGGCTTTTATTGACCCATCGCCGAAATGATAGGCCAACGCCAATCCGTTGTTCATTACCGAGATGGCTTCTGCTGTGCTTAATGTCCCGGTTGGTGATTTTAATTTTGTTTTACCATCGCTTGAAACGCCATTCCTTAGTTCCCTGAAAATGGTTACTATCCTACCGATTTCCTCTGTGATTGATTTTTGTATTGGTAGTTCTATCACCTTGCTAAAGCTGGTAACACGCTGCTGTACAATCTCTACTTCTTCATCCACACTTGTTGGAACAGGTAAAATAACGGTGTTGAAGCGACGTTTTAAGGCACTTGACAGATCATTTACACCTTTATCCCGATTATTGGCGGTTGCTATCACATTAAATCCGCCTATTGCCTGAACCTGTTGATTAAGCTCAGGTATTGGAAGCATTTTTTCTGATAAAATGGTGATAAGTGAATCCTGAACATCGGAACCTATTCGTGTTAATTCCTCAATACGAACAATCTTTCCTTCTTTCATTGCCCTCATAACCGGTGTTTCAACAACAGCCTCAGCAACCGGACCTGCTGATAACAGCATTGCATAGTTCCAGCCGTAGCGTACAGATTCTTCACTGATTCCAGCGGTGCCCTGTATCACTAAGTTCGAGTCGCCGGTAATAGCAGCAGCCAGATGTTCTGAAACCCATGATTTTGCGGTGCCCGGTAATCCGTAAAGAAGCAATGCCCGGTCTGTTGCAAGGGTAGCCACTGCTATTTCCATCAAGCGGCGGTTTCCAATGTATTTTGCACTGATCTCGAATCCATTATTGAGCTTACCCCCCATGAGGTAATTGACTACGGCATTGGGAGATAATTGCCAGTTAGCTGGCTTTGTATGTTTGTCCTGTTTTTTTAGTTCCTCAATTTCCAGGGCAAACTGTTGCTCTGCAGATTGTCTTAAAATTTTTTGTGTCAAGGTATTGATAGTTAAATGTGTAAACGGTCTCTTAATTCTATATAACGCAACATTGTTGCTGCCTGATTGCTGAAATAACGTTTCTGATAATCATTTGCATCGTCGTTGGCATGAGCTTCCAGCAACTTGATAAGGGAGGCTGGAAGAGCAAGTGCCAGACGCTGGTAAACTGGTTGAGCCACCTGGTAAGGGTTGATGGCTAACCTTTTTATAATTCTCTCAGCCATGTTATGCTGCAATAATTGATATCGATTGTCAAGGAGTATATCAAGAACTGCAATGAGGTGTTGCTCAATGTAATTATCTAGAAATGCGTTTTTTTGTTCTTCTGAAATAAGTTCCAGTAGCTTGGAATTAAAGCTATTATCCATTGAAAGGATCTTTTCTGCCAGCAAGTTATCCTTGAAACGAAGCGCAGCTTCAGTTAAAAATGGTTGCAATAGCACAGCCTGTGGGTGTTCGGTCAGTAAGCGGAAGAATTCTTCTTTCTCTGTATTTAATGCCTGAACTAAAACAGCAGGCTCAACATAAGCAAACAGTTGAGCGAGTTGGAAAAAATTGTCATCTACACCTTTTTGCGAACTCACTTTTTCAATTCCGTATTGAAGTATTTCGTCGGGAAGGACAGCGGAGGTATCGATGTGTAATACCTTTTTCTTTAAAATCAGTAACTGTCTTTCTTCCTTTATTAAAATTACTTTTAAGAGATGATTTACGAAGCTCTTGTTTATTAGGGAATCTTTTAAAATTCGAAGCAGTTGCAAAGCTGATTCTTTCACTTTCTTACTTTTATCAGCCAGACATTTCATCAGGAATTCTTCGTCTTGTAAAGAAAGCCCCGTTTCCAAAAGGTCGATGAAATCTGTTCTGTTTGCTGCATTTTCTTGGTCAAAGTCTGCTATTAAAAGTTCCCGAGCTTCGGACGGGTTCTGTAGCCTTAATGCTTTCAAAAAGCGCTGACGTTCTTCATGATTGCCAGTTTCCCAGTTAGCTGTTTCTGACTCTTTTTCGCTTATCTTTTTCCATTCCGGATTCATGCTGCAAAGCCATTTACCCAGTTCCCCACAAACCGGAAGTATTTTGTCGGCTTTCCCTTTTTGCTCTATTGCCTTGTTCAAAAGCTTGGGAACAATTGCTGCGGGAGCTACCTTACGGGCTTGAACAGCGCGGAAAATCAAGTAATCAAAAAGTATCTCATCCTTGGCTTGCAATGCGTCCAGCAGATACTGATTTATATTGCTATTTAATTCTTTTAAAGTTTCCGCAGCACATTCTTCAATAGATGAAGTGCCTTCTGCTGGTTCTAAACCGCTTTCCTGATAAATAAATGCGAGTCCTGCATACTTCAGAAAAGCATCTTCCTTGTCTTCCTGTCGGGCAATAATCCTGGAAGCAAAATCTTCGAGGTCGCTGGAAGCTTTTAATGGCATTTTTCCGGTGCCAAGAAGGGCTGTCTTAATGATATCTTCCTGCATTTGTTAGCTTATAGAATTGTATTGATTATCCTGCCAAAGTGAAAGAAGTTTAAATGCTTCATTCTCATATATACCAAAGCCGTTCAAATGCTTTCCTCTGGTAATGGCTAAAATGGTCCAACATTCGGCGGTATTATTATTCAGAGGGAGGATTTTACCTTCATTGTCAACTATAAGCCATTGTTCCTTCTCAAAATAAACTTTAACGGGGTTTAAGATGTAAGGTACCTGATCTGCGAATGGATTTTGGGAAAGCTGTATGCTTACTTCATTCAATAACTCTTGAATATTCTGATTTATTGATGGTATTTGGAAAGAGCTTTTTATTTCTACAGGATCTTTAAACAGTGCCCGCAACGGCATTTGAGATGGGTAGTAAACAAGTTCTCCTTTAATTGTTCCTCCTACTATATAGGCATGTGCTTGTGTCTGTGCCCCTACATAAAAATTCAGGATCAGGGCGTATTTCTTGGTCTCTATCCCATATAGCCATATTCTTTCTGTTTTTAAATTATTCTCTTCCTCCAGGGTAATTGCTAAAACCAACCATTCATCTTTTACTCCAGCCGTAGCTAATACTTCTTGTTTAGCCGTGTTCCAGCCAATTAGTGTACGAATATCCGATTGCAGTTCAACCGGCAGTGATTGAATATTGTTATAGGATTCTGTAAGCAGGTAAATCCTGCTCAATTGTTTGGTTAGCGCCTTTTGCCAACCTTCCTTATAAAAATTGATCTGATTGATCCTCCGAAGCTGATTTGCTAATCCTCCAGCCTGAGAATCTACCATTCTGGCAATTATATTCTGGTTAAACTGATAAGGGTTTTGAGGCACATTT
Organism: Solitalea agri; assembly: GCF_023914155.1. Lineage (GTDB taxonomy): Bacteria > Bacteroidota > Bacteroidia > Sphingobacteriales > Sphingobacteriaceae > Solitalea > Solitalea agri. The sequence continues at coordinate 165,862 of NZ_JAMWYS010000053.1, forward strand.
ATGATCCCTGTACGAATCACATCTTTAAGCCACATACGCATTTCTGCAATTCCGTCGGTTACTTTCTTTTCCCTCGATTCTACTCTTTTTTGTTGTGTCTGCTCATTTGGAATTTTTTCTGTCGCTGGCTTGCTTTCGGCTTTTGTTACACGCTTATCGATCCATTCTGCTACATGAGGGGCCAATTCCGTTTCTGCTGAAAAAACAGACGGATTGTCGGTATAGAGAAAAAGCAATCCTAAGCCATGTTTGCAAGGGAATTTCCGACTGGGACATGAGCATTTAAAAGCAAGATTTGTTAGGTCAACAATGGTTCGGTATGGCGTTTTTCCGCTTCCCTGGCAATCGCCCCAAAGTGCTTTATCGTGCACGCATCTTAATTGCCATTTAGAGTTTATCGCCAGGCCCCGGCCTGCCTTTGCAGAAGCATCATCAGGAGCCAGTTTGTTAATTTGTTCAATAGTAAACTGCATGATCAAAAAGCAGGATAGAAAAAGTTTTTGAGAATGATGATTGAAAAAAGTAGGGTCCGAGGTTTAATATAGGGCATAACTGTAGGTACTTGCTTATTCCTCAAACATAATTATTTCGGGTAATTTTGAGAATAGATGTAGAAAAATTACTTTTTCTGATAGCTTATTTAATGTTAACTTCTTGATCTTAGATAAGTTAGAGTAAATAAGAGCTAAGTATTTTTGCCTGTTACAATTTAACTCCTAAATCATTAGACATGGAGTGTAAATAGTTAAAAAGGTTTTATTTCAATCCGAATGAAAAATATTGATAGCCAAACGAATTCCCAGGAGGAAATTGTAATAACAGAAACTACAACAAAACCAGTACTAGATGTACATGAAAGACCTAATCTGGGAATGTGGCTTACCTTTAGCATTCAGCATGTATTCGCTATGTTCGGTGCAACCATTCTGGTGCCGATGCTCATTGGTTTAAATCCTAGCGTTGCATTACTAACCAGTGGTTTGGGTACATTGGCTTACCTGGCGATAACTAAGGGGAAAATACCTATTTACTTAGGGTCATCGTTTGCATTCATTACGCCTTTTATCGCTTTGGCCGAAAAGGGCGTAGGTGCTCAAATGCTGGGATGTTTAGTGATTGGAATTGCCTACGTTGTTATGGCGCTCATTGTTCGGGGCGTAGGGATTGAGAAGATCGTTAAATTACTTCCGCCGGTGGTTACTGGTCCTATTGTTATTGTAATTGGGCTGAGCCTGGCGCCTACGGCGGTTAATATGGCAACGTTGAATGGCGGGCATTTCGATTGGGGATATACCTTAGTCGCGATCTTTACTTTAGCGGTGACGATCATTTTTACGAATTATGTAAAAGGTTTCTTCGGATTAATTCCAGTGTTAATGGGAATTATTTTCGGTTACCTGGCAGCGGCTTTTGCAGGCTTGGTTGATTTTTCTGCAGTTAGTGCAGCCAATTGGTTCGCGGTTCCCAATATTGTAGTGCCTTTTAAAGATTATGTTCCTGAGTTTTCATGGGCAGCAGTAATGGCAGTTATTTTCGTAGTTATCGCCCCAATTTCTGAGCATGTTGGGAATGTAACTCTGTTGGGAAAAATTACCGGAAAGAATTTTATAAAGGATCCCGGGCTTGATAAATCGTTATTAGGTGATGCTACCGCAATTGGCATTTCATCAATGCTTGGAGGTGTGCCCAATACCACTTATGGAGAGAATATAGGAGTGATGGCATTAACGAGGGTGTACAGCGTGTTTGTAATTGCCGGGGCGGCAGTGCTGGCGATTGCCTTCAGTTTTTGCGGTAAAATTTCAGCGGTTATCATGTCAATTCCGAATGCTGCAATGGGCGGTGTTTCGCTGTTATTATTCGGCGTGATTGCGTCGGGTGGCTTGCGAATGCTGATCGATAATAAAATAAACCTTTCTGTAAACAGAAACTTGGTTATTGTAGCAACCATACTGACCATTGGAATTGGTGGTTTCGGAATTCCGATCGGGATTTATGGTTCAATCCACGGGGTCGGACTTGCCGCCATTGTAGGAGTTATATTGCAGCAAATATTACCAAAGAAAGAAGCGGGTTTTGGTGAAGTGAGGTAAATATAAAATAGGCTAGGGTTGTAAGTATAATGGCTATTTATGGATTGTATAATTGGAACAAACAATTGAAACATGGTTAAGGCTTTTGTTTTTGGGAAATTTTTACCTTTTCATACCGGTCATGAAGCGCTTATTCGGTTTGCCCTTAGCAAGTGCGATTTTTTAACGGTGCTGGTCTGCTGCAGTGATAAGGAAGCTATTGATGGTAGTTTACGAAAGAGCTGGATTGAAGAGAGTTTTGCTGATCATAAGATTCTGGATATCAGAATCATGAATTACAATGAAGATGAATTGCCCAATACATCCGTTTCGTCGAGGGAGGTTTCCAAAGTTTGGTCCGATCAATTTAAAGTTCTTCTTCCTGACTATAATTTACTTATCACTTCTGAACCCTATGGCGATTACGTTGCCGAATTTATGGGTATAAAACATATTTGTTTTGATCGGGAAAGAAAAATGGTACCTGTTTCAGCTACTGCAATACGCAATAATACAGTGGCTAATTGGAACTTCCTTTCAAAAGGGGCAAAGCCTTTTTTTTGTGTAAAGGTGGTTTTGTTAGGAACTGAGTCAACCGGAAAATCAACGATTGCTAATAAACTTGCCCAGCATTATGCCTGTTCAATTGTTGCTGAAACAGGCAGAGATCTGATCCCAGACTCCAAAACTTTAGTGTATGATGATTTGGTTTTGGTTGCCGATGAACATGCTAAAAGGATCACAGATGCAGTAGCAGGAGATAATTTACTTGTCATTATTGATACCGATGTTCATATTACAAAATCGTATTCCCGGTTTATATTTAATAAAGAGCTTAAGGTGGATGCGGATATAATGCAGGCAAACCAGGCCCATCTCTATTTATACCTGAATAATGATGCAACTTATTTTCAGGACGGAACAAGGTTGGAAGCGGAAGCACGTGATCGGTTAGATCTAAGTCACCGGAAAATTTTGGGAGAAAACAATATCCGCTATGTTGAAATAAAAGGAAACTGGACGGAACGATTTGAAAAAGCATGTGAGTGCATAGATGAACTTTTGAGTAGAGAAAGTAAACGAATAAAGCTTTAAGAGTTTAGGAATTTAAACACAGCACCAATCTCGATCTGACCTTGATAGAATAGGACTAACTGTACTTACTGGGTATAATTTGCTATTCAATTATAATACAAGGTCCATTTGCCAAAGCTTTTTGATTGCCAGCCTTGCATGGTGGCTTCCATTTCTTTTAATAGTTTTTTCTTGCTGACTACCACCACTTTTGATGAAAGCAGTTGCTGCAGTTTGTCCTTATCCGATTGTTGGTTTAAATCAATATAGCTATTTCGCCATTTCTCATCTTTTTCAAATTGAACTTCCCTTATTAATGATTTATCTCCGGCATAAATGGAAATAATGTCTTTGTCGAGCTCAAAAGCCAGTGAAGGCAACAGTTTGTCATAAACTAAAACAGGTCTGTTTATGAGTTTTTTTCCCTTTATAAATTCAGTAATAGGAGATATGCCATTAGCTAGCAATATGTTTTGTTGCAAAAAAAAGGCGGAATAGATGATCAACGTGCCGGTAAACACTAGTGATAATTTAATGAATACCTGTTTGTAGTTAATTTCTTTGAGCACAAAATACGAGCTAATTATAAGCGCTGAAACAGGTAATAATGCCAACCATTTTTGCAGGTAAATACCATGGCCATAAAACGGAGCTCCAGCTAAACCAAGGTATAGTAAGCTCATCAAAACAAATGCGTTAAGCACCATTCGTTTTCCCAAATTTAGGTTAAGGTAATAGGCAGTTATCAGGCTGAAGCCAGTAAAAAGTGGTAGTATATAAAGTATGAGTTTTGAGCTTGAAATTGAATAAACGATAAGAGGTACAAGCAACCACCAAATAACAATTCGCTTAACCATTAGTTCGATAGAGGATTCACCCGCGTTTAGTTTGACAAATAGGTATCTGAAAAAAATGATGATCCAAGGAAATGATACTAAAGGAAATAATGGCAAGTAATAATACCACGGCGAACGACGTGCAAACACTTCAGCATGAGCCACCCTGTCAACTAAATGATGATATATAAAATAATCAGCTAAATTTTGGTCATTATGAATTAGATAAGCAAACCAAGATAAGCCTACTACAATAAAGACTCCAGCAGCGAGCAGGTAGTGAATAAGACTAAAACGGGGTTTAGGAAGAACTCCTATAAAGCTAATGATACTGAAAAAAGGAATTACAAAAACAGCAGGTCCTTTAGTTAAAAAACCTATTCCTAGAAACAAAGCAAAGCCATACAAATTGAGGTATTTACCTATTTTTAAAAACTCTATCCAACAATAAATGGCAGCCAACATGCTGGTCACCATAAACAAGTCGGTTGTTAATCCCTTAACGGCCATGAGCACAATTGGCAGGGTAGCATAAATGACTGAAGCGTACCAGGCCTTTTGTTCATCTGCCAAGAGCTCTTTAGCGATCTTAAAAATTAGATAGATCTGCAAGCAATAAGCAATCACTAAAAAGAAGCGAGCGGCAAAAGGATTTACCCCAAAAGTCAGGTAGCTGATGGCGGTTAGCCAATATGTTATTGGAGGTTTATGATAATGATGGATGTTTAATAAACTCGGATGCACCCAATCTCCTGATCGCATCATTTCTCTGCTTATTTCGGCGTATCGAGCTTCGCTGGTTTCTGTTACGCCCCAAAGATTGGCGGTAGCCAGCAATAAACTACCGATCACGAGTATCGTCAAGAACGTTATTCTGAAGTATTTGCTCTTCATTGGAGACTAGGTTATGTTTTTTGATCTGATATTGAATAACGTTGCGTTGCATCCAGCGTAAAGCCAAGGCGTCAACTACTGGGCCTAAAAAACGGTTAAGAAAATTGTATTTAGATTTTCCTCCGTAACGAGGAAAGTGCTGAATGGGTATCTGCTTTATTTTTCCACCCAATATGGCTACCATATTGGGCATAAACCGATGCATGCCTTTGTAAAAGGGTAAACGTTTAGCAATATCAGTCTTGATAATTTTTAAAGGGCAACCGGTATCGATGATAGTATCTTTCAAAAGCAATCTTCTAAGAGAATTCGCCAAGGTTGATGTGATCCTTTTTGTAAGTGTGTCTTTACGGTTTTGACGATAACCCATTACCAAATCATATTGGTCGGCGTATTCCAATAGCTTCAGAAAATCAATAGGTAAGGTTTGAAGATCAGCGTCAATATATCCGATTAAAGTGGTGTTACAATGGTCGATGCCAGCTTTTAGCGCCACACTTAAGCCACCTCTCTGTTGCAGTGAAATGAAAAAGAAGCCACGGTTTTTTAAACAAGCTTCTTCTATTAGCTCAAGGCTGTTATCGGTCGACCCATCATTTATAAAGAGGATTGAGGTGTAAATTGGTGCCTTTTCAATAAATTTTTTTAGCTCATCCACCAAGGCATTTAAGCACTGTTCCTCATTATAAACCGGAACGAGAATAGTAAATGTTCTGGTCATAAGTGATAAGGTTAAGAAGAAGAGGTAGTTATAATTTACGAAAAATTAAGTGTTTTAAGGTAAAGTAATTGATTGTTAGTTTGTTAAGTTTTTGTGATGATTTGAAAAAGTAACGTTGGTTCATCCGGCTGAAACAGGCATTAGGCATCTGGAATTTCAGGTTCAACCAACTTGGCTAACTTTTCCAAAGATTCCTGCCAACCCAAATAACACATTTCTGCAGGTATTACTGCAGGTATATTTTCCTGGATTATTTTTATTTCGGTTCCTACCATGACTTTCTTTAGCCATACGGAGGTGATCATTTCATCTGGAAGGTTAGGGTCATCAAATTTGTCAGTGTATTTTAAAAACTCGCCGGGTTTAACTTCTAGATATTTCCCACCAAAGGAGTGGCTATTACCAGTTGAGAAATTATGAAACGACATCCTGAACGTTCCATCTACCTGTACATTCATTTCATGAACAGTGCATAGAAATCCATAGGGAGGTAACCAGGATGAAATAGCGTTAGCTTCGGTAAAAGCACGAAAAACCTTTTCGGGGGTAGCTTTAAGAACCCTGTGTAGAGAAACACTGTTGCTTGACATATAAATTGATTGATAGAGTTTTAATTATTAATTGAAGTTGATTTTTGTTGGTTGTTATAAATTTAAAAATAATTTTCCTCTGAGCTTACATTAAAAACTTTGGAAACTTTTCAATCTGATATATGTACTGATTTTCATCATTTATTGATTTGACGATCGTTTCGCGTTTAATTACAAGGTTTAGAATATCAGTTATTTTTTTGTTATTTCGTTTCCTTCAATTTCAGCGAAATGACTCCGTATAAAGATCGAACAGATAATGAGCTTGTTGCAATGCTAAAGGGGCGCGATCAGGAGGCATTCACCGAAATCTACAATCGCTATTGGGCAACTATGTATGCCCATGTTTACAAAATGCTGAGGAGTCAGGAGGAATCAAAAGACTTGCTTCAGGATCTGTTCAGTTCTCTTTGGCTTAAAGCTGAAGATATTAATATAGAAACCAAACTTTCCGGATACTTATACCTTGCTGCCCGAAACAGGGTGTTTAATCTCATTCAGCAGAATAAGGTTAAAAATGACTATATAGCTTCGGTGATGAAATTTGTTTCCGAAACCGATACCTCTATTCTTCAACGATTAGACGAGAAAGAATTGATCAGAGCTATTGATTCGGAGATCCAAAATTTACCGGCAAAAATGCGTGAGATCTTTGAACTGAGCCGGAAGGAGAATCTTTCGCACAAAGAAATTGCCGCAAAACTCAATATCTCCGATCAAACTGTGCGTAAGCAAATTCAAAATGCGCTGCGGATTCTTCGTCCTAAAATTAACGGAATTCAGGCTGCTACGGCTATTCTTCTTTTTCTCCGCTAGGCGCTAAATGGCTGCTTGTTAAAAAAATATTAAATTTCTTTAAACTCATCTACCCCATAGGTCCTGCTCAACTGTTTTATACTTAAAACACAGAAAGAGTATGACTCGTCAGGAAGCACAACAACTTTTTGAAAAATATAACAAGGGCCTTGCTTCAGCAGAAGAACAGATGCTGTTGGAACAATGGTACCATCATGAACAAGCCAATCAACGTCTTACGGAAGAAGAAGCATCATTTATTCTGTTGAAAGATGAAATATGGGAAGGCACCCTGGCAAAGGCAGGCTTGGAACCTGCGAATATAGAACATGCTTCAGGCACTAAAACTATCAGCCTTAAGAAATGGTTGGCAGCAGCGTGTATTGTTCTTCCTTTAATGATTGCCGGTGGCTATTTTCTGACCAGAAAATCAATTATTACTAAAAGCGATTTAGCGGCCAATAAAGAAAATACAATTGTTCCCGGTGGAAATAAAGCCATTCTAACCTTGGCTGATGGTTCATCTATTGTTTTGAACGACCGCAAGAACGGAGTAATAGCCAACCAGCAAAATGCTGTAATTACCAAAGACAGCGAGGGGAAAATCAGCTATGGTTCCAATGATGCACAAAGTGTTGCTGTGATCAATACCCTATCAACACCTAAAGGAGGAACCTATCAGGTGCGTTTACCTGACGGTACCCAGGTTTGGTTAAACGCTGCTACTAAATTAAGCTACCCATCTTCTTTTGCAGGAGCTAATCACCGTACAGTTGAACTTACAGGTGAGGCCTATTTTGAAGTAGCAAAAGATAAAACCCATCCCTTTATTGTAAAATCAGGAACTCAGGAAGTAGAGGTACTGGGCACGCACTTTAATGTTAATAGCTATACTGATGAAAGCGCTGTAAAAACCACGCTTCTGGAAGGTTCGGTAAAGGTAAGTGCCAATGGAAATGCACATCTGCTTAAACCTGGTCAGCAATCAGTTTTAACTGCTACTAATGCAGAAGTAATCACCGCTAACATTAAAGAAACAATGGCCTGGAAAAATGGCTATTTCCGCTTTAATGAAGAACGCATAGATGAAATAATGCTGAAGCTTAGCAGGTGGTATGATGTTGAAGTTAGTTACGCAGGGAAAATATCGGATGAACGTTTTAGCGGTAATATTTCGAGATACAAAAATATAAATGAGGTATTAGACATGTTAAGTTATTCTAATGCCGTGAAATTTAAAGTTGAAGGAAGGAGGGTTACGGTAATGGAATAATACTACGAATGAGTATAACTTTTTGTGAGTAATAAGTTAACCGTACCATACCTGAATCAATCTTTGAAACTGATGATATTAAAAAACCAGCCCGACGGCAATCGGACTGGTTATGTAAGGATGGTAATGGTTAATATAAGTATCAACTAACCATTTAATGCCGCGAATCTGGAAAATACAAGGCATATGGTATCAACCCTAACTGAACAAATGTACAAAATTTGCACCCAACTGCTGTGCGGTATCCGTTCACAGCACAAAACATGGAGAGTTATGAAGCTAACATTTTTGCTTTTACTCGCAGCGATAATGCAAGTCAGTGCAAGCACTTATGCACAGAAAATTACGTTATCTGCAAAAAATGCTGAGCTAGTTACTGTTTTTGATAAGATAAGCGATCAAACCGGTTATGATTTTGTCGTCACCAACTCAATTTTAAAAAGTGCCGGCAAAGTAACCCTCGACGTTAAAAACGTAGAGCTAAAAGAGGTATTGGAGCAGATCTTCAAAAACCAACCTTTTGAATTCAGCATTAGCAACAATACAGTACTTGTAAAAAAGAAACCCGCCCCACATGCGGTAACAATTGTAAGCCCGGTAGCTACCATTGATATAACCGGAAAAGTTACCGACGAAATTGGGCTTCCGCTTCCGGGGGCAGTTATCAGGGTAAAGGGAACCTCACTGCAAACCTCAGCCAACGCAAACGGTGAGTTTAACCTGCGCAATGTAGACGAAAATGCGATTTTAATTATCTCATTTTTAGGCTATAGGGCCAGAGAGTTAAAGGCCGCAAAAGACCTGGGTACTATTTCCCTGGCTATTGATCAAAATGTATTAAAGGAAGTATCGGTTTCTACAGGTTATCAAACCATTCCTAAAGAGCGTGTAACCGGGGCTTTTTCAAGTGTTCCGGCAAAAGAGCTGGAGCATCAGCGATTAAGCAATATAAACTCATTGCTTGAAGGCCGTGTTCCTGGCTATAATAATGGCGTGATCAGGGGAACTACCTCTATGAATGGCGTTACCACCCCTCTCTATGTGGTTGATGGCTTTCCGGTTGAGAATACCCGATATAGCGCATCAGGAAGCATTGAAGAAAACGTTCCGGGGTTAAACCTCGAGGATATAGAAACGATTACTGTCCTTAAAGATGCCGCTGCCGCATCAATTTATGGTGCCCGTGCAGCAAACGGAGTCGTGGTAATTGTTACCAAAAAAGGTAAAAAAGGAAAACCACAGGTTTCTTTCTCCAGCACCTTTACCATGTCGCCGTATAAGCTGTATACCAATAATATTACCAGCTCGGCTGATATTGTTGCACTGGAAAAAGAATGGGCTGCAAATAACCCAAATCTACAAGGTTCTGGAGCCGCTGATTACGCAAACTCCTTATTAGAAAATGCTGTTTATCCAAGTCAGGGTATAAACTCTTTACTCCGTTATTATTCAGGTAGTTTATCATCAACCGATCTGGATACAAAGCTCAATCAGTTAGCTGCAGGAGGTTATCAATACTATGATGATGTTAAAAACTACAGCAAACGTGATCCTTTTTATCAGCAGTATAACCTGAATATTCAGAACGCTACTGATAAAAATTCGCTTTACTCTTCAGTTACTTACCGCAACAACAAATTCGAAGATAAATACTCGGACAATGAATCATTGGGACTTAATCTTAAGAACACCACTTTCTTCAACAAATGGTTTACCCTTGAGTTAAGCAATTATTTCGATTATGGTAAAACTAACAGACAGTCTTATTCAACACTTTCACCGGGATATTCGTTTCAGGCTTATGACCGCCTGGTAAATGCTGATGGGAGTCATTTTACTTCTACGGCCGAATCGCGCTTAAGCGCTAACACCCTATCATTGATCAATGACTATAATTTGTATAGCATGGACATCAATGCCTTGGATGAGCAGCAGATGAACGTAAGTGGTACCAAAAGTTATAGCAATCGTTCATTCATTAAGCTAAAAGCAGACATTACAGAATGGTTGTCATTTAGTCCTACGTTCCAATACGAATTTGGTAACGATCGTTTGAGTCAGTTGTATGATAAAAACTCTTACTACGTAAGAAACAAAGTAAATGGTTTTGCCAGCTATTCTACTGATAAAGGTTTTAATTATAATATGCCCTATGGAAATATATTTGAGGATCAAAATCAATATACCTCATCTTATAACTTCCGTCAGCAATTTAACGTAGATAAAACCTTTGGTCAAAAGCATAATCTTACGGCTATTGTAGGTTCCGAAATAAGAAATGCCAAATTGGAGTATAAATCTGGAAATCTTTATAATTATGATCCTACGGTTTTGTCATTTGACTTGATTGACGCCAAACAACTGGCAAATGTTGATGGAGCAATATTGGGTGGCGAGTACTTTTCGTCGTCAGATATTGCTGTTCAGCGTGAAACCGTTAACCGCTTCGTGTCCTTGTATTCAAATGCAGGTTACTCTTATGACGACCGCTATTTAGCAACTGCAAGTATTCGTTGGGATCGCTCCAACCTTTGGGGTACCAATTCTAAATATCAAAATAAACCGCTTTGGTCTGTTGGAGCCGGATGGAACATCAATAGGGAAGCATTTTTTAATGCGAAATGGGTTGACCTGTTAAAACTGCGCGCTTCATATGGTATAAGCGGTAATATTGCCAAAGATGCAGCTCCATACATGACGGCATATTACTATGCGAATAATAACGTTGGAGGGTTGCAAGGATCAATTTCAGCCCGTCCAAATCCATTGCTTTCATGGGAAAAAACAGGTACTACCAATATTGGTCTTGATTATGGCTTTTTCGAAAATCGCCTTTCAGGCTCAATTGACCTGTATTATAAGAAAGGTGAAAACCTGTTAGCAAATACCATGGGAGTGCCTACAGAGGGTTTTGGTTATTCAACCTATTCAATTAACAATGGAGAAATGCAAAATAAAGGAGTTGAAGTTTCTTTATCAGCTGATATTATTCGGAAAAGTAACCTTCGTTGGAACACTACCCTGCAGTATGCACACAATAAAAACGAGGTTACCTATGTGAATGTTGAAGCGCCTGTATATTTTCTTCAACTGGATTACCCTGAGGCATATCCACGTATCGGAAATCCATATCAGGCAATTTACAGCTACCGTTGGGCCGGATTAAGCGAAGATGGACTTCCACAGGTGTATAATGAAAATGGAGAGAAAATGCTGTATTCTCCGGGTTCATTAGAGTCGATCGTTTATAGCGGTTCAACCGTTCCTACTTATTCGGGTTCATTTAACAACTTGCTGGAGTATAAGAATTTCACTTTTTCGTTTTTGCTGACATTTGAAGGCGGACATAAGATGAGAAACTCATTTCTGCCAATGTTAGGTAACGATTATAACAGCGCAATGTTTAGCTATGTTTCTCAAATAGGCCCGGTTAATAAAGACATCGTAAACAGATGGAAAAATCCGGGAGATGAAACCAAAACTAATGTGCCTAGAGCTGTTTTTGCTGAGGATCCGAATTATAGCAGTGACAGTTATGAGATCTATCGTAATGCCGATATCAATGTATTAGATGCTTCTAATATCCGTTTGCGTAACATTTCTTTGGCTTATACACTCCCTCAAAAGCTCACTAAAAAAGCCGCCCTATCTAATGTTCGCTTGCAGTTTAATGCCGAAAACCTCTTTACTATAGCCAAAAGTGAAACGGCTAAATACCTGTTAGATGGTTTCCGTTCTCCTAATTATGTATGGGGAGTTTACATGAACTTTTAAAGGCTATTAAAGGTTAGTTGAGAATCATTAAAATGAATCAAAAGATGAAAAAGAAACTATCAGTCACTATAAAAATTATGGCGGTGCTTATGGCAGCCTGCCTGAGCAGTTGTAATGATTTTTTGGATATTGTTCCTAAAGGTTCCAAAATACCCACTACGTTAGCTGATTTCGACGCCCTGTTGCGAGATGAGTACGGTAACCAGCGCACAGATATTACGCAAGCTGTACTCTTAATGAATGATAAGTTCGAATCGGCTTCAAACTTAAATTATTACCAGTTATACAACGCAAATTATAACTGGCAGGAAGATGCCGATCGTATTGCTTTTAATAATAGCGATGAAGGAACCTATTATAACAGTTATATGGCTATTTCAACCAGTAATCTGATTATTGAGCATGCCCCAGAAGCAACCGAAGCAACTGAAGATGATAAAAAGCAGTTGATTGCTCAGGCTAAATTTTTAAGAGCCACCAACTATTTCGTGCTCGCCAATTACTATGCTGATACGTACGAAGAGGGTAATGCTGAAAGTAAACTATCAATTCCCCTTATTACCAGTGCCGATATTGGAGCGCCGTATACACAGGTGAGTATTAAAGAAATTTACGCTTTTATACTTAAGGACATTGAAGAAGCTATTCCAGATTTAAGGGCTGCAGGAGCTACCATTTTACACGCAAATTTAGGAGCGGCATATGCGCTTTCGGCTCGTGTTCATTTGCAAATGGGGCAGTATGATCAGGCGCTGGCGGCAGCTAATCAAGCCTTAGCGCAAAATGATAAACTGTTCGACTGGACAGCTTTTTATAATCAATATAAAACACAAATAGAGCAGCCAAACGTTTACACCAATGCTCCCTCGCCAATGGGTTATGACTATGTTGAAAATTACAATTTCCGTCATGGTGTACGCAATTCGGCAGGAAACGAAACCAATATCAGAACCGATAGAGCTACCCATTTTGAACAAGGGGATGCTAAGTTCGCTTCTCGTTGGAAATTAAGAACCGTTGGGGCTGATACCTACTTCAAAAGCATTATCCGTGGTTATTTCAATTATGGAGGGATGACTACAACCGAGGTTTACTTAATCAAGGCCGAATGTCTGGCTCGTAAAGGAGATATTACCGATGCTATGAGCACCTTAAATACCGTGCGTAAAAAGCGTATTCTTTCTTCCTATTATGCTGATCTGACAGCCACAACCACACAAGAGGCGGTAAAACTAATTCAACGTACAAAAGGGAATGAACTTATTTTGGGCATTACGCCATTTGCTGATATGCGTCGATTGAATAAAGATCCTGATTATGCAAAAACCTTGAGTAAAACCGAGAATGGAAGCAACCTTTCGCTTTCTCCAACATCGCATATGTGGACCATGCCATTCCCACAAGGGGCTATTAAAAACCCTGGAAATGGAACCATCAAACAAAATGTAAACAAGTAAAATTTTAAAGCGATTGATTATGAAATTCAATATAAAAAGTGTTTGCCTGGCATTGATCATCTGCCTGTGCATTACAAATGTATTTGGACAACAAAAACCGTATACCATTACTGCCAGCATAAATGGATTACCGGATGGTACAAAAATGGAACTGATCCCCGGAGCCACACACAAAGATGAGAAGCCGGTGGCTGAAGCTGTAGTAGCACAAGGGAAGTTTGTTTTAAAAGGTACATTGGCAGAACCGCGCTTGTTTTATATAAAAACTGCAAACGCATATGGTGCTTATTCTATAATGGTGCAGGAGGGTAATATTACACTTAGCGGCAATGCTAAAATTTCTGGAAACGGAGAGAATCAATACTTTTCTTTTGAGAATATGGTGGTGAATGGCAGTGCTGCTCATACTCAGTTTCTGCAAAAAAGAGCACCGCGCGAGCGACTGGATTCTATTTATAATGCGAACGATAAGGCCAATAAAGACATTCAGGATAAATTAGAAGCTGCTCATAAGAGTAAAGATTCCGTTTTGGTGAAATCCTTGAAACAATCGGATGCCTATAAGCAATTGGAAGCCCGGGAAAGTGCTTTTTTTGATTTGGCAGGGAAGACCATCTCTAAAATAATCAGTGATAATAAAGAAACCTGGTGGGGACCCTTTTTCGCACTTGATCTTTACAGTTATTTCCGTCCGGATGATAAACCGATGTATTCAATGTTTTCCCAACAGGCAAAGGATAGTTATTACGGAAAAATACTGAAAGAGGAGCTTGATCCGGAAGGTTTTAAAGGAAAATCAGCTCCATTGCTGGATATAAAAGGGGAGGGAAATACGGATTTAGCTTCCTTGTTAAAAGGTCATAAATATGTGCTGGTCGATTTCTGGGCTTCATGGTGCAACCCGTGCCGAAAATCTATTCCGCATCTGAAAAAGGCTTATGCCGAATTAAACGATAAAGGTTTGCAAATTGTGAGTATTTCAATTGATAAAAAAGAGGCTGATTGGGTAAAAGCCCAAGGCGAAGAGCAATTGCCGTGGCCTAGCTTTTTAGATAAAGGAACCACCGCCAACGCCTGGAAAGTTAGGGCAATTCCAACTATGTTTTTGCTTGATTCAAAAGGTACAGTAGTTGGCGAAGGTTTGTCATTAGATGAACTATTGGCCAAAGTAAAAGCCGACTAAAAACTGTTTATTTTACTAAAAAACGAAAGACCATTTCATAACCTAAATCAATAACCAATGAGGGGGCCGCAATGCCTCCTTTTTTTGTTTTGAATGTGATTGTTTCTAAGGTGAAAGATTATTAAGGAAGTTTTATTAAAAACTGATTCGAGATAATTAATGCTATCCCTTTGTAATTGTTCAGTTATGGACGTTTTGCCCTCCTATGTAGGGCAGGTTGAACCGGGACTCAATTCCCCTTCATAACTCACCGCAAGGGCCTGAATTGGCCAAGGTTCCTTACGTGTATATTGAATTGTTTTGCTCATTTATTAAAAGATGAGCGGGATGCCATCCCGACTGAAAAAGTTCAATCATTTGAATGGTTGAGTTTTTTTGCTTTTCAATAGTATTGCATTTCCAAGTATCGCCTGATCCGATGGATCGAGATACACCATGCTTTTTTGTTGTGGGAAAATAAAAGTATGATAAAAGGTTGTCTCCTAAAGAAGGGACAGTCTCTTGTTTATTCAGGTGTCTTATGGAGGAAAAAATTTAGGTAAGCGATCTCTACGCATTCATTTTACTTTTGGAGACAGTCTACTTTATTTTATGCTGAAATGTTTATCGAACAACTGTGATTCTTTTTATAAAACAATGTTTCTTTTAAAAGCGCAGCCAAGCTCAATAATCGAATCCGTTTTGGCTACACCCCGAATGTTGTCAATTTTTTCATATAGTACTTGTCTCATATGTTCATGATTTCGCGCAACGATTTTCAGGTATAATGTATAAGTTCCTGTAATGTAGTAGCATTCCGTGACCTCTGGGATCTTTTTTAACTCTTCAATGATCCGATTTGAATCGTGATCTTTCTCTAGAGTTAAGCCTGTGAAAGCGCCCCAGTCATAGCCAATTTTCTTTTCATTTAATACAGGTTTAATACCGGTAAGGATACCCTGTTCAGTTAACCGCGATATTCTCTGATGAACCATTGTATTAGAGATTCCCAAAGCTGTTGCAATAGCTGAAAAAGCCATTCGACCGTCTACTTCGAGTTGTTTTAAAATCTTAATGTCGAATTCATCAATATTTTCCATTGTGAGTAGCAATTGTTTTTTTTGAAAGCAAAATAAGTTAAATTATCTTTTTTATTTACATTTTGAGTCAAATTATATTTTATTGAGTTGAATTAAAATAAAATAAAATTACCTTTGTTGTACCAAAGTCAAATAATATGATGGGAAATTTAACAAAAAAAAGCAATACGTTTATTACGAAAGAGGACAGATATGGAGCGCATAACTATCATCCTTTGCCGGTAGTTTTGGAAAAAGGGGAAGGTGTTTATGTTTGGGATGTAGAAGGAAAAAGATATTTTGATTTCCTTTCGGCTTACTCGGCCGTAAATCAAGGGCATTGTCATCCACGGATTATCAACGCACTAAAACAACAAGCAGATAAATTAACGCTTACTTCTCGTGCTTTTTATAGTGATAAGCTGGGCGATTTTGAAGAATTTATTTGTGAATTATTTGGTTATGACAAAGCTTTGATCATGAATTCCGGGGTTGAAGCTGTAGAAACAGCAATGAAACTTTGCAGAAAATGGGCTTATCAGGTAAAAGGAATTGCTTCTAGTCAGGCAAAAATTGTTTTTGCTAATGGCAACTTTCACGGCAGAACGATATCTGTGATTTCGGCTTCTAACGACGAAAGTGCAAGAAATGATTTTGGACCTTTTCTGCCTGGGATAGCTCATGTACCATATAACGATGTGGCCGCTTTTGAGAGTTTATTGAAAGCAGATAAGAATATTGCTGGTTTTATTGTAGAACCTATACAGGGAGAGGCGGGTGTTGTTGTACCAGACGACGATTATATTCCTCGTATAAAAGCTTTATGCAAAGAATATAATGTACTGCTTATTGCCGACGAAATTCAAACGGGTATTGCACGTACCGGGAGCATGCTTGCATCGTATGATATTAATTCTAAAGATAGAGCCAATCAGCCTGATATTTTGATATTGGGGAAAGCTATTTCAGGAGGTGTGTTGCCGGTGTCGGCAGTTTTAGCTAGTGACCAAATTATGCTGACTATTAAACCTGGCGAGCATGGGTCGACCTATGGAGGAAATCCTTTGGCCTGTGCTGTAGCAAAGGAAGGGTTGCAGGTTGTAATTGACGAAAAACTGGCTGAAAATGCTTTTAGATTGGGCGAATTATTTAGAGCTGGATTGAAAAATATTGCTCAAAGAACAAATATTATTCGTTTGGTGAGAGGAAAGGGGTTGTTGAATGCAATAGTAATAAACAGTGATGAAAATTCTGATCTGGCATGGGAAATCTGTATGAAATTTAAGGAGTATGGTTTATTAGCTAAACCTACTCATGGCAATAAGATTCGTTTGGCTCCTCCGTTAATCATTACAGAAGAGCAGATTATGGAAAGTTTAGCCATTATAGAAAAAACATTATTAGATCTTACTGTTGAGTATGAAACGATCAATCAGACTGATAAAAAATAGATCCGACATTGGTGCAGGAACACGTGGGGCTGATATGGGTATTGATGCTATTGAAGTTGCAGCTATTAATAAGGGGAGTGAATATTTTAACAATTTTCCTTTTACAGATGTAGAAACCCATAACGAAACGATTTATAACAAAGACAGAAACTCTTTTGCCAAAAGAATAGAGCATGTGTTTCAGCAGTGTAGGCGAGTTGCAACAACAGTTGAAAACACGCTATTGGATCAGTGTTTTCCTTTGGTGCTTTCTGGAGACCATTCTTCAGCATTAGGGACTATAAGTGGAATTAAAGCTGCATATCCGCAAAAAACACTAGGAATTATTTGGATTGATGCCCATGCCGATTTGCATTCACCTTATACTTCTCCTTCAGGAAACATCCACGGAATGCCATTGGCCGCCGCACTGTCCAATGATAACTTAGCATGTCAGATAAATAAAATTAAGAAGGAAACCTTGCTTTGCTGGAATAATCTGAAAACAATCGGTACGGAATTACCGAAACTCAAACCTGAACATTTAATCTATTTTGGTGTACGTGATACTGAAGAAGCCGAAGATATTTTGATTGAAAGTTTAGGTATAAAAAATTATAAGGTTGAAGAAATACGTTTTCGAGGTCTGGAAATCTGTGTAAACGAAGCATTGGAAAAGTTATCAGATTGTGAATTAATCTATATCTCCTTTGATGTTGATAGCATGGATTGTGATTTAATTTCATTTGGAACCGGCACACCTGTTGCCAAAGGATTCGATCAAAAGGAAATTGCTGCAATCATAGAAATAATTGTTAAATCCAAAAAAGTGGTATCGCTGGAGGTGGTTGAAGTTAATCCTTTACTAGACAATAAGGGAAATAAAATGGCTGAAACAGCCTTCGAAATCTTGGAACAAATTACTCCAATTATCGTTGAATCTGATAAAATGTAGTCTGATAAGTTTTACACAAACATAAGGTTCCTATACTGATCTTCATATTAATGTATGATGAGATAAGGGAACTTCCGCTTCTTCTTTCGGCAATTATGCCCCAGCTCGCGCGCGTTTGCAACGCGTGCGAAACATACGCTGGTGTTTGTAACACAAATAGCAACCCAAACAATAAAGCTCGAACCTAGGCTCGAGCTTTATTGCTTTTTTGTGTGCCTATTATGTGAGTAGATACATCAATAAGAATCATCTACAACTTCTTTAAGAAATTTCTCTAGCCTATTTGGCATCCAAGATTCGGTAGTAGAAATCGGAAATGCAGAATGACCTCCTCTTTTAGGCATATCAAGAAATATATTATCAGATGTTCTTGCCACATCGATAGGATAACAGCTGTCAGACAAAAATGGATCATTTTGGGCATTCACCACTAAAGTCGGTATACGGATCTTTTTTAGAGAATTTAAGCAACTACCCGCTGAATAGAAATCATTTAGCGATTTAAAGCCAGAAAATGGGGCGGTAAAATGTGCAGAGAATGCTTGTATAGACTTCATTTCATCCAGTGCATTTACATCGAATATACCGGGGTGGTAAACTTCCAGTTTGCGCACTTTATTTTTTAGTTTATGCAAAAATTTTCGAGCGTAGACGCGGTTAATTAATCGGTCTATTTTCTGCTCAGATTTATGTAAGTCGCAGGGGACAGAAAAGGCAACAATGGCTCGTAAGTTTGCGGGTATGCTGTGTCTCCCTGCAAAATTTAGTACCATGTTGCCGCCTAATGAAAATCCCACAAGTATAATTGAGTTGTAGTTCTTAGCGTATTTCATCACTACAGCCTCTACGTCCTTAGTAGATCCGCCATGATAAAGTACCGGTAAACGGTTCATTTCTCGTCCACAACTTCGTGCATGCATTGCCAGAATGTCCCATCCAAGTGCATTAAAATGTACCGCCATTTGTTGCACATAATGACTTCTGGAATTACCTTCTAGCCCATGGCAGAGAATCATTAGTCTATCATTACCACCACGAATCCAATCGAGCTCTAAGAAATCCCCATCTGGCAATTCTAGTTTTTCAGTTTGATAAAGTGTATTGTCTCGTTTTACTCCAAAAACCGGGGCTATAGTTTGCAGGTGCCCACTGAAAAGGTAAGCTGGAGGACGATAATAGGATTGTATGATTGGCATTCTTGCGTATATAATTTATAGTAGTTTTAGTTGAGATCAGTTCGTATATCAAATACGCATAAAGGAGCTTTACTATGTCGATGTAAAGTCAGAAGCATGCACCTAATCAGAATACTTTTATAAGGAATGGATTTGAATAGTTGTACATATTCATTAGTTGATATAGGAATAATGGCAAAGTTACAAACTCATCCGGTCTGAGCAAATGAGAGGCAAATCTTACTCTTTAAAAATTGTAATCGATGAAACCTTGAATTCCCTATTATATTCAGAAAACACAATGTGTGGTTTTTGACTTCGATTGCTGCTGATTTTTCCAGATGGCTTAAAAAAACTAATTTTACCAACATGGATATAGGCCATAAATTAGTGAAGAATTAACTGAAAGATTTGCCGATACGAGAGATTTAATACGGATGATTAAAGATACACCCAATAAAATTATAAAATGGTTTTCCACTAAAATCGCAGAGCCATGGGTTTTGCGTCATTTTGCTTCTATAAAGTTTATTGGTGAACTGAATGTAGAACAGGATCGTTCTTGCTTAATGTTAATGAATCATTATAGCTTTAATGATGGGGCAATTCTGCATCGTATTTGCCGTACGATTTTAAAAAAGGAATTAAAAGCGATGGTGATCGAGGCGCAGCTAAAAGCGTTTCCTATATTGAAATACGTAGGTTGTTTTTCAATAAACAAAAAGTCACGAAAAATGATTGAATCGTTAAATTATTCTGCTGAGTTGCTTCAAGATCCAACAATAATGTTAGGTATTTATCCCCAGGCAGGGTTATTTTCTATGCATTTAAACACAGTACATTTTGAAAGTGGACTAGATTATATTTTAAAACGCACTCATGCAATACCTTTCCAAATTTTTTTCGGCGTAACATTGCTTGACTACTTGGAGAACTTTAAACCGGTAGCTCGGGTATACTTAAAAGAATATAAGGGCGAACGTCAGGTAGATCAAATGGAAGAAGCCTACAACCAATTTTACTTCGAATGCAAACAGAAGCAACAACGGTTATTTAATCCACCTGAAAGAGTTATTGATAAGATAGGATAATTATATTGATCTTGCTATAAAGCAAGATAACCCAGCTCGCGCACGTTTGCAATGCGTGCGAAATACTGGTTAGTGGTTACAAAATAGCAACCTAAACAATAAAGCTCGAGCTGAAAAGACAGAACTCGGGACATATCATCCTTTATACTTCTTATTTACCTCGTATATATCTCGAGTATACGTCTACTTGAATTCGACTTTAGTAAGTAAATCCACTCGAGCTAGTTTGCTATGCGTGCGAAATACTGGTTAGTGTTTGTAATAAGAAATAGCAACCCAAATAATGAAAATTTTATGTTCCAACTTACCGAAAAAGAGGTGGAAGATATGGTATCGCAAAATGCGATACCATTAAAGCAAGTTTTGGGTGGAGCTTTACCTTATGCTTTCACAGAACATGAGCAGCAGCAATAGAGTTGGTCAAGGATAAAATGCGTCGAGTATGCGTCAAGTATACGTCTAGTATACGTCGAGTATGCGTCTAGTATACGTCGAGTATGATCCGACCTAGGGTAGATAGTTTGGTTACTTAGCGCGAAAAGCATATAGTTTCGCACAATGCTTTAACATTCAGTTTCCGGGTTAGCGGCCAATTTATTTTTTAGGGTATGTGTTGCTTAAACACCTCAGGCTAGGGCGAATAATTGTTGAGTTGCAAAAAAAAGCCCATTAAAGGTTAAAATATCATAAGGTAATATTCAGGCGGTGTATTAATTTGGACCTTTTGTAGTTTAAGCTAGCTGCAGCTTTCAATCTTTATAACAACATTTTGCTGATGAGATTCACTTTCGTATTACTTGCTCTTGTATTTTCCATTCACACCTCTTTTTCTCAGAATAAAAAAACAAACGATTCCCAAAGCTATCGTGAACGGATTGATTTAAGTGGCGAATGGCAATTTGCATTAGATACCGCCAATGCAGGCGTTAAGCAAAAGTGGTTTTCGAAAAACCTTCCTGAATCGATCAAGCTCCCACAAACTACTGATGAAGCTAAAAAAGGCTTTCTGAATAAAGACACCACCACCATGCATCTTAACCGGGTGTATTGTTATGAAGGCGCGTCTTGGTATCGGAAAAAAGTAACCATTCCTAAATCATTTGGAAGCAGGTATGTAGAACTGTTGTTGGAGCGAACCAAATCTTCGATGATCTGGGTGGATGATCAGCTAGTCGGAAATTCAACACTTCTTCAAACGGCACAACGGTTTGATGTGAGCAAATACCTCACACCCGGTGAGCATTTTATTACCATCCGCATTGATAACTCATTAAAACTGACTCCCTACGGAAACGTACATATTTACTCCGATGATACTCAAACCAACTGGAACGGTATTATTGGTAAGATATATTTAGAAGCTTCTTCCAAAACTCATATAACCAATCTTCAGGTTTTCCCTGATATTGAAAACAAAAGCTTTGCTATTAAGCTGGAAATAGATAATCCATCAGGTTTAAAAAATGCTACGGTTGATCTGTTAGTAGAGAAGCAAAAAGATGGAAAGGTTCAACACTTAAAAACAGTTAAGCAAACTAAAAAGCTTGATAAAACTATTGAGTTAAGCTATGATGTAAGTCAAAACTTTGATTTGTGGGATGAATATCAGCAACCGATCTATAAGCTAACAGCGATTGTTTCTACCGGAAAATCTAAAGATGCTCAATCGGTTAGTTTTGGTATGCGCAAGTTTGCTGTAAAAGGCACTCAGTTTGCCATAAATGACAGAACCACCTTTTTAAGAGGCAAACACGAAGCTTGTGTATTTCCATTAACCGGGCACCCGCCAATGGATGTGGAAGGCTGGTTAAGTGTTCTAAAAATAGCTAAGTCATACGGCATCAATCACTATCGTTTTCATTCCTATTGTCCGCCGGAAGCGGCTTTTACAGCAGCCGACCAGGTTGGTATTTATTTGCAGCCGGAACTTCCATTTTGGGGTGAGCTGAACACCGACTCGGTAGCCAATATGCTTCTTCAAGAAGGTAAAGCCATGCTGAAAAGTTACGCCAATCACCCTTCGTTTGTCATGTTTTCGCATGGAAATGAGTTAGGCGGTAACCTTGATAAAGTTCAAAAGAATATAGAAACCTTAAAAGCTTATGATGGTCGACCTTTATATACCGAAGGTTCAAATATTTACATTGGTTATCATGAGCCAGCGGCTATGTCTGATTTTTACTTAGGAGCAAGAACTCCTTCAAGCGGAGACACTGCCTTAACCCATATTCGTCTAACCCATGCTTTTGTTGATTCGCGTGATGGCGGAATTTTGAATACTCAACTTCCTTCAACAAAAGTGAATTTTGATTATGCGGTTTCTAAAATTAAGATTCCGATAGTAAGTCATGAAATAGGTCAGTATCAGATTTATCCTGATTTTAATGAAATCAAGAAATACACCGGTGTATTAGAAGCCCGAAATTTGATGGTTTTCAGAGATCGTTTGAAAAATGCCGGAATGCTGGATCAGGATATTGTTTTTCAAAAAGCATCAGGAGCATGGTCGGCATTGTGTTATAAAGCGGAAATGGAAGCTGCAATCAGAACCAAGGGAATGGGCGGTTTTCAATTGCTCGATCTGCAAGATTTCCCGGGACAGGGGACAGCCCTTGTGGGTATTCTGGATGCATTTATGGATAGTAAAAATGTAATCAGTAAACAAGACTGGCTTAGCTCATGCAATGATGCTGTATTATTGCTGGAGTTTCCGAAGTATTGTTATACCAATAAGGAAACGTTTAATGCTGATATAGTAGTTGCCAATTACTCAAATAAGTTAGTAAATGGCTTATGCTGGGAAGTTAAAAATAGCAGTGGTGTGGTGTTGAAAGAGGGGGCGCTGAATGATTTGAAAATTGATGTTGGTGGCTTAACTAATGCAGCGAATGTGAGTTTTCAGCTTTCGGAGATAACCAAGGCGGAAAAACTAACTATTAACTTGTCGGCAAATGATGGGCTTTATATTAATTCGTACCCTATTTGGGTTTACCCGGAATTAAAGACGACTCCTGTTTCTGAAAACGTGACCGTTGTTAATAGTTTAACTAATGAAACAATAACTAAGCTGAAAGCAGGGGGTAAAGTGTTATTGTTTCCGCAAACAGCTGATGTAAAGAAAAATAGTATTGCAGGCTTATTTCCGCCTGAATTTTGGAACTGGGGCATGTTTAAAGGAATAAGCGAATGGGCCAAGAAACCGGTTTCGCCAGGTACTTTGGGTATTTTAACCGATCCGCAGCATCCGATTTTTAATTCATTTCCAACAGATTCACATACCAACTGGCAATGGTTTTCGATTATAAAAGCCAGTAATGCGCTTATATTGGATGATTTAAGCAATAATTACAGTCCTATTGTTCAGGTGATTGATAACCTTGAGCGGAACCATAAATTAGGTTTGGTGTTCGAGTTTAAGGTTGGAGATGGAAAATTGTTGGTATGCATGTCGCAATTGCTTGAAATCAAGCAGCATCCGGAAGCTTTACAATTCTATCAATCGTTGATCAATTATATGAATTCAACTGATTTTAATCCTAAGTATCAAATTGAGCCTATAGAATTGAGTAAGTTGTTAAGAATTTAAAGAACAAAAACACTCATAAATTACAGCATACTTTGGGTTAAACAGTTTGGGTAGTCTTTAAAAATCAGTATCTTTTATCAACTATTTACAAATGGTAAAAATTAAATCTCTGTACTTTTAAACATTAAACAATTATGAAAAAAATTGCGCTCTTATTGATTATTGCACTTGCTAGTATTCAGGTTGCCAGTGCCCAAAAGAAATGGGACGACCTTTCAAAAGAAGAGAAAATCTCCAAAGCAAAGGCCTTTAGGGCTGATAATCAAAATTACTTGAAGACTACCTTGGGCATGACTGCAACCCAACTGACAGATATTGATAATGTAAATGCATGTTACCTGTCAACCCTTGATCGAATAGATCGTTACGGGAAAACCGATGAGGATAAAGAAAAATTAGCCGAATTTGCCACTGCTGCGCGTAGTGCTCAGCTCGACGCAATTATGGGAACGGAAAAACGCGATAAGTTTGTTGCCTATGTTCAGGAGAAATTAAAAAAAGCGGGTGTTAATTTGGAATAATTCCTTGTTTAATATGAAACTTGGGAAGCCCCTGCAAACCATTTGATTGCAGGGGTTTTGTGATTTTAAGTGCCATTGTCTTGTTGTTTACCGATTCAATTTCTTATTTTTCGGTATACCAATTTATCATCATATCTAACTGCTTTTAGAATTATGCTGCGAACCCTTCGTTGTACAAGTCTTTTCTTATTATCCCTCCTCATAAATCTTCATTCGGCTTATTCAACAACTATTAATGGCATTGGTGTTCCTTTTGTTGAGAACTACTCAAAAACAGTTTATCAGGCGGGAAATCAGAATTGGTCAGTTGCTAAAAGTAAAAGTGGTGTAATGTTTTATGGTAATTCCGAAGGGTTACTTAGTTATGACGGTCGTTATTGGCAGCTTTATAAAATGCCTAATAACGTGATTGTACGTAGTGTTGCCACAGACGGGAACAAGGTTTATGCAGGGGCTTTTGGTGAATTTGGTTATTGGGATTATAACGTACATGGAAAATTCAGCTATACTTCATTAATTTCACTTATTCCTAAAAGTCATCCGTTAAATGGAGAGGTTTGGAAAATTTATGTGGATGCAAGCAGAGTGATTTTTCAAACATTCGACTGTATCTACATTTATTCAAAAGGAAAGATAAGTGTGGTTGATGTAAAAGAACCTTATCTGTTTTTGCTGAAGGCGGGCAGCCGTTATTTTGCTCAAAAGCAAGCGAATGGCTTGTATGAGTTAAAAGGAAATGTCTTGGAGCTCATTAAGGGAACCGAGTCTATTGGCCATTCAGGGGTATTATCGGTACTGCCATTTAAAAATCAAATTTTAATTGGTACAGCTAAAAACGGTCTTTTTGTATACGATGGAACTGAAGTTAAACCCTGGATCACACAGGCTGATAATTTTCTCAAAACCTATCAGCTGAACAATGGTGTTGTGCTTTTTGATAAATATGTGGCCTATGGAACCATTCTAAACGGCATTGTGATCATTGATGAACGAGGAAATGTAATCCAACGAATCAATAAATCAAGCGGATTGCAAAATAATACGGTTTTGAGTCTGTTTACTGATGAAGCTCAGAATTTGTGGGCGGGATTGGATAACGGGATCGATCGTATTGAGCTAAACTCTTCACTATATTTTTATTTCGATAAGGCAGGACAATTTGGGACGGTTTATTCAAGTATCATCCATCAGAATAAAATTTACATAGGTACCAATCAAGGACTTTTTTACAGTAACTGGCCGGTGCAGGCCAATGTTTTCCATGCGTTCGATTTTAAATTCATCCCTAATTCGCAAGGTCAGGTTTGGGACTTGGCGCTTATTGATGGCAATTTATTTAGTGGGAGTAATGAAGGAACATTCTTGGTGAATAATGGCGCAATCCGTAGAATTTCATCAGTTAACGGCGGATGGGTAATTAAAAAGCTGAATGCTAATCCGAACGTTCTAATCCAGGGAAATTACACTGGATTAGCATTTTACCGGAAAGACGCGAACGGCAACTGGCAGTTTTCAAACCAACTAAAAGGATTCGGTGAACCTTCGAGGTTTATTGAACAAGATGCGCGTGGGCAATTATGGGTGAGCCATGCATACAAAGGCATTTATAAGGTTACCCTTTCGGCCGATTTGCAAACGGCTACTTCTGTAACGTATTATGATGGGAAAAAGGGGTTGCCAGGCAGCTATAATATAAACGTGTTTAACCTTGAAGGAAAAATTCTGTTCTCATCAGATAAAGGGTTTTTTATCTACGATGATATTTCGGATAAGTTTAAGCCTTATACTGAGTTAAATGAATTGTTAGGTTCGTTCGCATCATCTAACAGAGTTATTCCAGCAGAAGGAAAACGGTATTGGTTGGTCAATCATGGCAAGGTGGCTTTGGCCAACTTTGCCACACCTGGTAAAGTACTAATTGATTCGGTTAGGTTTAATATGCTTAGCGGACATATGGTGCAGTATTATGAGAATATCAACCGTATTAATGCATCACTTTATTTGATTAGTGTTGATGATGGCTTTGTGCTTTATAATGAGAGTAATGACAATGGTAAAGCCTCAAATCTGCCCAGCGTATTAATCCGTAAAATTGAAAACGCTACCGGTAAAAGCACAGTAATTGCTGAAACGGATAAGCATTCTTCGACCATTACTTTGCCCAATAATCAAAATAACATTCGCATCTCTTATGCCCTTCCATATTATCAGAAAGGAAACGTGCAATATCAGTATTTTCTAGAGGGGTATTCGGGTGAATGGTCTGAGTGGAGCGGACAATCCCAGAAAGAATTTACCAACCTACCACATGGAACCTACCATTTTAGGGTTAGGGCCCAGGTTATGGGAAGTTTTTTAACTCCAATTACTGAGCTAACCTTTGAGATTTCTCCACCTTGGTATGCAAGTATGTGGGCATGGTTGGTCTACCTGTTATTGTTTATAATAGCAGTGATCCGTTTCAGGAAACTCTACTATAAAAAGCTGGCTAAACATCAGCTCGAAATAGAAGAACAATTGCTGAAAGAACAAGAGGAGTTCCGCAAGCAGGAAGCCCTGGCCAACGAACGCAAAATTGCCCAGTTGCAGAAGGAACAGCTCGAAGCTGATTTGGCTGGAAAGAAACGTGAAATGGCCAATACCACCATGAATATCGTTTATAAGAACGAACTACTTGAAAAAATAAGGGATGAGATCCATAATCTGACCGACGCCACTGGTAATTTGCTATCCTATGATCAACTAAAGAAAATACAGAAAGTAATTGATGAAGGGATGAATGATGAACGTGATTGGAATGTTTTCGAGAATAGTTTCAATGAAGCCCAAGGAAACTTTTTCAAAAAACTAAAAGGCGCTCACCCTGATCTGGTGCCAAACGACCTTAAACTTTGTGCTTACCTGCGTATGAATATGAGTAGTAAGGAAATGGCCTCATTGCTCAATATTACTGTTCGTGGAGTTGAAATCAGACGCTACAGGCTGCGGAAAAAGCTGAATTTACCACATGATAAGAACCTTGCAGAGTATCTTATGGAGCAATAATTAATGCTAAAGGAACCAGAAACCAATCATGAAGCTTTATAGGTGAAAGCAGTGATTTCACCTGTTTTACCTCTCCGGGTTATAAAACTAAAGAAGAGACTATACTTAGCTTAATTGCTCAATATAAAGTTCCTGATTTAATGATTTGATACTATAGACTACGGAAAAAGCTGAATTTGCACATTGTAAGAACTTTGCGCAGTATCTCAAGGAGCAATAAACACTACATCATTACCTCTCATAATCTAATTGTAACTGCTACACTAACCTTATGTTTTTATTCTGACTGGATCGGCATAAAAAGCAACTCTACCGACTTGAAACAGCTAAAAATGGCTTCATTGATACTATAGAGGCTGTTTTTGTTTTTTGATGACGTATTAATGTAGAAGTACTTTATTATGTTTCATGCGAATCTTCTCTCAAATTAGTATAGCAATCAATCTATCAACTGATTTTAATTAACAACTGATTTAATCTATTATGAAAAGATTATTTACCCACTGCCTCTATGGGGTATTCCTATGTATTCTTTTCGCAGCAAGTGCATTTGCCCAAAATGCCTTTACGTTGCGTGGTAAAGTAACTGATGCAAAAGGTATTGGATTGCCCGCTGTTAGTGTTGCTGTTAAAGGAACAACAAAAGGAACCCAAACTGATCCTGAGGGAAACTTCTCTCTTCAGGTTAATACCGGAAATACACTTGTTTTTACCTACCTGGGATTCGAATCAAAAGAAATTGTGGTAAGCACTGCCACCACCTTAAACGTACAGCTTGTGGAAACAAGTACTGCGCTGGAACAAGTGGTAGTGGTTG
Source organism: Solitalea agri (assembly GCF_023914155.1). Taxonomy (GTDB): domain Bacteria; phylum Bacteroidota; class Bacteroidia; order Sphingobacteriales; family Sphingobacteriaceae; genus Solitalea; species Solitalea agri. Next base: position 194,209 of record NZ_JAMWYS010000053.1, read on the forward strand.
GTTACGGTGTTCAAAAGAAACTGGATGTTACCGGTTCAGTAGCACAGGTAAAAGGGGCTGAGATTTCCAAACAATCGGTACCTAATGCGGTGAGCGCCTTGCAAGGTAAGGTTGCTGGTGTGCAAATAACCAATTCAGGCGTTGCCGGAACTTCACCACAGATTCGTATTCGTGGTTTGGGAACAGCTTACGGAGATGCTAACCCATTATACGTTGTGGATGGTGCCTGGTACAATGATATCGGCTTTTTAAATCCCAACGATATAGAATCTATGAACATCTTGAAAGATGCCTCTAGTGAAGCGATTTATGGTATCCGTGCTGCCAATGGGGTGGTACTTATTACCACTAAAAAAGGTAAAGGTGATACCCGCATATTTTACAACGGATATGTGGGTTTGCAAACGATTAATAACACCATTAAAATGGCCAATGCATCTCAGTATGCAACATTAATTAATGAGTTAAACAATGCGACAACTTTTCCAAATGTCAATGCTTATGGCAATGGTACCGATTGGATGGAGCAAGTTACCCGAACTTCATTTACTACCAACCAATATTTAACGTTTAGCGGAGGTTCTGAGAAAACCACTTATAACTATTCAGTTGGCTATTTTAGTCAGGGGGGGAATGTTGAAAAGAATCAGTACAGCCGTATTACAGGTCGTTTGCAGAATGACTTATTAGCAACCAAATGGCTAAAAGTAGGTTACAATGCCATCCTCGAAAGTCATAAATCTACAGATGTTCCAAATGATATCATCTACAAGGCAGTAACCGCAGCACCAGTAGTTCCAGTTTACTATGCCGATGGAACCTGGGGCGACCCTGCTGACTATCCGGTAGGAAATGTTCCTAATAATCCTGCTCTTCAGTTGGATGTATTTACGCAACAATCAAAGGGCAGAAGAATAACAGGAAGTGCATATGCAGAGATTTATCTAACAAAGGGCCTTACTTTCAAAAGCAATTTTGGTGGAGAGTATAGTGATGTTGATCGCAGAACTTATAATCCGGTTTATAATTTTAATGCGGAAACCAACACTCCTATACATACCCAGTATAATCAAATCAGCTTGTTGACCATTAATCAGGATGAGAATCAAAACTGGGTTTGGGAGAATACCCTAACATATGAAAAAACACTCGATCAGCATCGATTTACGGTTTTGGGGGGTATTTCTGCACAACGTTATAAGAACTATAATGTCGAAGGATCAGCTCGAAACGTGCCCAACAACACTTCCGGTGATTTATACTTGGCTTTAGGCGATAATGATACCCGAACGATCAAAGACGGGGGAGCTCTAGCTACGGCTCAATCTTATTTCGGACGTATTAACTATGCTTATAAAGATACTTATCTGCTAAATGCATCCCTCAGGGCCGATGGATCTTCAAAGTATCCTAGTGATAATCGTTGGGGATATTTTCCTTCGATTGGAGTTGGATGGGTAATTAGCCATGAGGACTTTATGAAAGATGTTACATGGGTTAACGATTTAAAATTTCGTGGAAGTTGGGGTGTTGTAGGTAATTCTTCAATACAGTCTGATATTTCAACCTTAACAGTTGATCAAAAGCCAGAGTTCACAGCTGTTTTTGGTGGCTTGCCTTATACCGGAGCAAATGTTACCTCCATCGTTCCTCCTACACTTCTATGGGAGCGTGGCGAAGGAACCGATATTGCTTTGGAAGGAGCCTTTCTCGACAATCGATTAACGGCTGAAATTGACTGGTACAACAGAACTACCACAAGGGCCATTTTTCCTATTCCTGTATTAACCTCCTTAGGAACCACCTCTTCTCAGGTAATTGGTAACCAAGCCGATATTCGAAACAGGGGTATGGAATTTAGTTTAGGATGGAAGGATGGAAACTCAACAGGTTTTACTTATTCGGTGAACGGAAACTTAAGCGTTAATAATAATAAGGTCACAAAAGTTGAATCTGGTAATAATCCTATTTATGCGGGCGGCGATGCCGCTACCGGTGGTCAATTGAGTAACCGATCAATGGTGGGTCAGCCTTTGGCTCAGTTCTATGGGCTAATAGTAGATGGGGTCTTCCAAACCGACACAGAGGTAGCAAGCTCGGCCCAGCCAGATGCCAGTCCAGGTGATTTTAGATACAGAGATGTTGATGGCAATGGGATAATTGATGCGCGTGATCGCCAGGTGCTCGGTAATCCTAATCCTAAATACATGTATGGTATAAATACCAGTTTCGCATATAAGGCATTTGATTTGGCTCTGGATTTTCAAGGGGTAGCAGGTGTTGAAATCTACAATGCCAACAAAGGTGTACGCTTTGGTTCTGAAAACTATAGTAAAGACTTCTACGATCACCGTTGGCATGGGGAGGGAACCTCTAATTCATATCCTTCTGCTAATGTGGGCGGAGGTCAAAATTATCTTCCAAACTCTTGGTATGTAGAAAGTGGTAGCTACTTCCGAATCAGGAATATTCAATTGGGCTACACGTTTCCAACCGAATTAACCTCAAAGTGGAAAATGCAAAAAGTGAGGTTGTATATCAATGCTCAAAACCCGATTACATTTTTTAGTTATACAGGTTTTAATCCCGAAGTGGGAACAGCCAAAGATGATGTGGGAGGTACCCCTAAAAACTTAAATACAGGTATTGATCGCGGGGCATATCCATTGTATGCCACCTACAATTTTGGCTTAAACGTTACATTTTAACATTAAAAACTAAGATCATGTACTTCGCAAATAATTCGATCATAACTACCAAAAACGTATTAGCCTTCATTTTGTCGGCAGGTATGGTTTTACAAAGTTGCAGTTCCAATTTTTTAGACGTTCCTCCACAGGCAAAAGAGCCTGCAGTAACCTTTTTTGTTTCAGAAGATGATGCCACCAAGGCTGTTAATTCTATTTATGCAAACCTGCGAGTTTGGAACCAGGTAGCTTTTGCAGCAATTGCGATAGAGAGTGTTCCTTCAGATGAGGCTGAAAAAGGCAGTAGCCCGGGTGATGCCACCTTTTTTAATAACTTTGATAATTTTACTTATACTGCAAGTGAAGGACAAATCCAGGATTTTTGGACCGGCCAGTATCAAAGTATTAACTTATGTAACCAGGTAATCGAAAATATTCCTCCCATTACGATGGATGAAAATTTAAAGACCCGTTACATTGCCGAGGCCAAATTTGTTCGCGCATACAACTATTTCAGGCTGGTACGCGCTTTTGGAGATGTGCCTTTACGATTAACATTGCCAAAAAGTTCTACAGAATTCAATATACCTCGTACCCCAAAAGAACAGGTTTGGGCAGCAATTGAACAAGATCTGACAGATGCGGCTGCGGTATTGCCAACAAGTTATCCATCTACTGATGTAGGCCGTGCAACAAAAGGAGCGGCTCTGGCATTACATGCAAAAGTGGCCATGTACCAAAAGAAATGGAATGATGTGCTGAACTATACCAATCAGGTAATGGCATTAGGGTATTCACTTTTCCCCAATTTCGAGCAATTGTTCAGAATAGCTAATGAAAATAATCCGGAATCGGTATTCGAAATCCAATGCCAAAGTTTACCAAATATTCAGGGCGCGTCGAACAGCCAGTACTCGCAAGTTCAAGGAGTGCGTGCTCAAAGCGGCGGAGGGTGGGGATTTAACGTTCCTACCGAAGCATTGGTAAATGCGTTTGAAGCTAACGATCCTCGCAGAGATGCCACGATAATTTTCAGGGGAGAAACCACTCCTGAAGGTGATGCTGTTGCGCCAACCGGCGATAATCCTCGATACAATCAAAAGTCTTACGTTCCGTTTACAGTACCTTTTAAACAAAACGAAGGCGAAGATCAGAATATCAGGGTTATTCGATTTGCAGAGGTTTTATTGATGAATGCAGAGGCTGCCAATGAGTTAGGGAATACAGCACAGGCATTACAATCATTGAATAGAGTTAGGTTGCGTGCACGGGGCGGAAATCCTAATATTCTGCCTGATGTGACAACTACGAATCAGGATCAGTTACGAACGGCAATCTATCATGAACGCCAGGTAGAATTAGCCATGGAATTCGATCGTTTCTTTGATGTGGTTCGGCAGGGACGAGGAGTTGCTGTATTAGGCTCAAAAGGTTTTAAAGCTGGAAAAAATGAGGTGATGCCAATTCCGCAGAATGAGATCGATAAAAGTGCAGGTACTTTAACCCAAAACGTTGGTTATAATTAATCATTCAAATCGAATTTTATGAAAAGACATATAGTAAAACAGGCCTTATACTTGATTGCAGGGGTTTTCATTTTAAGTGCATGTAATGACGATAGTACCGATTATAAACCTGAAAAGCCAATTGGAGGCTATAACAGTGTGCGCGAAATAGCTCCTGAGAGTTTGGTAGGTTATTGGGCCTTTGAAAATAGTTTAACTGACAGTGCCGGAAGTCTGCAAGCAGCTCCTACAAATGTTACCTATACCTCAGGTAAAAAAGGACAAGGATTCCAAGGTGCAGCAAATGGTTACGCAGTAATTAACAATGCTGGATCAGTACTTCCGGCTTTAACAAGTTATACTATCTCATTTTGGGCCTATACAGCGCAGGCCTCAAAAGCAACAGGGATTTTTACTTTAAACAATAGCAAAGATTTTTGGGGTAACCTTGATATTTACCTCGAACCCTATGCACCCAAAGGTGTGCCTAATGTGGATAGCCTTTTCTTTAAGATTCACATGAATAATGATAATGTGGTATGGAAGGGCCAGTTCACCGATACTAAATTTGGTGCAGCGGTAAATAAATGGGTGCATATTGCAGCTACATACGATGGAGATAAGTCTATTTACAATGTGTACATTAACGGGAAACAGATAGGCGTAAATACTGCCGGTAATCCACAGGGGACCAAAGGGCCTAAATTACATGGTGATGATCCTGCCACTCATGATATTCCGTACGGACTACTCAAATTTGTCAATGCTTCTAAAATTGCTTTTGGTGCCTTCCAATTCCAAACCAGCCCGAGTTTGAATGAAGGTGGCTCGCCTCAGGATTGGGCCACCAACTATTCGGGGGCGCTTGATGAATTCAGGATTTACAATAAGGCCCTGGCTGAATCGGATATCAACTCCATTTATAAACTGGAGTCATTAGGGCGTTAAGATCAGCCGAAGTAAATGATGAAGCAAAAGCTCATTTTGTTGTTTCTAATTGTGTTGATTGTGGGTTACTCTTGTGGCAATGGCGACGAGAGTAATCCTCCTCAACCACCTCCTTCATCATTCAATTTTACCGGACTAACAGTTAACGGCGTTAATAACGGGTTTAGTTATATGGGTGTAAATACCAGACCAATAGTAAAACTTTCGTTTTCAAAGCCGATTGCTCAGAATACGGCCACACAAGGAATTTTATTTAAAGATGCAGCAGGTAATGATGTGCCGTACACTATTGCTTTTGAAAATTCGAACAGCATACTTTCCATTCAGCCAAGCATGAACTTAAGTTATCTGACAAAATATGCTGTTGCAGCAACTAAAAACCTTACTGCCGAAGATCAGGGTAAACTTTTAACCCCGGTAGTGGTTGAGTTGTTAACAGCATACGATAGCAATGATAAGTTTCCTGCAATTACAGATGATGAGCTATTAACCCTTGTTCAAAAGCAAACGTTCAAGTATTTCTGGGACTTTGCCCATCCTACAAGCGGTTTGGCCCGCGAACGTAACACATCCGGTGATTTAGTAACTATTGGAGGTTCTGGTTTCGGTGCGATGTCTATTGTAGTAGGTGTTCAGCGAAATTTTATATCAAGGCAGGAAGCGTTAACCCGATTAACCAAAATGGTTGATTTTTTAACGACGAGTGGGCAAAAGTTTCATGGGGCATTCCCACATTGGATGAATGGTAATACCGGTTCTGTAATCCCTTTTAGTAATAAAGATGATGGTGCCGATTTGGTGGAAACCTCTTTGTTAATGCAGGGTTTGCTGGTAGCTCGGCAATATTTTGACGGCAATAGTGTTGAGGAGACGGCTTTGCGCAATAAGATAAATGTGCTTTGGAACGGTGTCGAATGGAGCTGGTTCAGAAAGAACAATGAGAATGTATTGTATTGGCACTGGAGCCCCAATTATGGTTGGGATATGAATATGAAGATAAAAGGCTGGAATGAATGTTTGATCACCTACGTTTTAGCGGCTTCGTCTCCAACTTATTCAGTTCCAAAGGTAGCTTATGATGAAGGGTGGGCCAGTAATGGTTCCATGAAAAATGGCACTTCATATTATCAAATTCCTTTGCCTCTTGGTCCAGCCTATGGAGGCCCCCTCTTTTTTGCACACTATTCGTTTTTGGGTTTAGATCCGAATGGATTAAAAGATGCTTACGCTGATTATCAAACCCAGGTGGTGAACCATACTAAAATCAATTATCAGTATTGTGTGACGAACCCGCTGAATAATTATGGTTATGGCTCATCGTGCTGGGGACTAACGGCAAGTGATATTCCTAATGGGTATACTGCAAGTTCACCAACGAATGATGTTGGTGTAATTGCTCCAACGGCTGCAGTTTCTTCTTTACCCTATACGCCAACCGAGTCAATGGCTGCCTTACACTTTTTTTATTATAAACTCGGAGATAAGCTATGGGGTAACTATGGGTTTTACGATTCGTTCAGTTTAAAGCAGGCATGGTTTTCAAATTCTTATTTGGCTATTGATCAAGGGCCAATGATCGTAATGATCGAAAACTATCGAAGTAAGCTGATCTGGAATCTGTTAATGAGTTGTCCGGAAGTGAAAACCGGTTTAGTTAACCTCGGCTTTCAAAGCCCTAAACTGTAAATGTCCTTTGAAAAAGCTACTCATATTATTGATCCTGTTCTCTTTTTCAACAGCCTACGCTCAAAAGAGCCAATCGAAAAGCACACAGCTAACCGACGATCAGCTGTTGGATAAAGTACAGCAACAAACCTTTAAATATTTTTGGGATTTTGCCCATCCGGTAAGCGGCATGGCTCGCGAGCGGAGTAATACTTCGTTTGATTACGGAGCCGAAGTGGTAACTACGGGAGGGACCGGTTTTGGTGTAATGGCTCTCATTGTAGCTACTGAAAGAGGATGGATTACTCGCGATACCGCTGCACAACATATGCTGAAAATGGTGAAGTTTTTAGCAAAGGCTAATTCATTTCATGGTGTTTTTCCGCATTGGATGAATGGCGAAACGGGCAAGGTTATTCCTTTCGGCCGTAAAGACGACGGAGCAGATTTAGTGGAGTCTTCTTTTCTATTCCAGGGCTTACTTTGTGTTCGTCAATATTTTAATGGTAATAACCCAATTGAGTCGGAGCTAAGAAACCGAATTAACTGGCTTTGGAGTGAAATAGAGTGGGATTGGTTTACCCGTGGAGGCGAAGAAGTGCTCTATTGGCACTGGAGCCCTAACAATGATTGGGCGATGAACTTTCCGCTGCGTGGATACAACGAAACACTCATTACCTATGTTTTGGCAGCTTCGGCCGATCGCTATCCGGTTTCGGCGGCGGTTTATCATCGGGGCTTTGCTCAAAGTAATTTTTTTAAGAACGGTAAAACCTTCTATAATATTAAGCTTCCTTTAGGTTTCGACTATGGTGGTCCCTTATTTTTTGCACACTACTCGTTTCTTGGCCTCGATCCTCGTGGTTTAAAAGATCAATACGCTGATTACTGGGAGCAGAATAAGAATCATACACTAATTAATCGGGCTTACTGTATTGCCAATCCGAAGAAATTTAAAGGCTATGGTGAAAACTGTTGGGGCTTAACCGCCAGCGATAATCATTTAGGATATGGTGCTCAATCGCCAACCGAAGATCTGGGCGTAATTACACCTACAGGGGCTTTGTCATCGTTTCCTTATACTCCCGAATATTCTATGAAAGCACTAAAGCATTTTTATTATGATTTAGGAGATAAAATTTGGGGTGACTACGGCTTTGTCGATTCGTTTAATGAAACCGAAAACTGGTATGCCAAGTCCTATCTGGCAATAGATGAGGGCCCAATAGTAGTGATGATTGAGAATTACCGTACCGGTTTGCTTTGGAAACTGTTTATGAGCTGTCCCGAAGTGCAACGAGGCCTTAAAAAACTGGGCTTCGAAAGTCCTGCATTAAAAACAACCAACTGAAAGCTAGAACTATGAACCGTATAAAAACATGCTTTTTACTGTTTTTGTTGTTACAAACAACGGGTGTTTCTCTGGCTCAGCAAAAGCAAAAAACCTATTGTAATCCATTGAACATTGATTACGGCTATACACCTATACCTAACTTTTCAGAAGCCGGCCGGCATAGGGCAACCGCTGATCCGGTAATAGTACGGTACAAAGGCGATTATTATTTGTTTTCAACCAATCAGTGGGGCTATTGGTGGAGCAACGATATGCTTCATTGGAATTTTATTTCTAAATCATTCCTTCGTCCCGAGCATAAAGTATATGATGATTTATGCGCACCTGCTGTTTGGGTACAGGGAGATACGTTGCTGGTTTTCGGATCAACTTACTCCTCAAATTTTCCAATATGGATGAGTACAAATCCCAAGGCAAATGAATGGAAGGAAGCGGTGCATAATTTCGAGATTGGAGGATGGGACCCCGATTTCTTTGTTGATGATGATCAAAAGCTGTACATGTACAATGGAAGCAGTAATCGTTACCCTATGTATGGTATAGAACTCAATCGTAAAACATTTCAACCTATTGGAACGCGTAAAGAAACGTATTTGCTCGAACCCTGGCGTTATGGTTGGCAGCGTTTCGGAGAATATTTGGATGATACTTTTTTAGATCCATTCATTGAAGGTTCATGGATGACCAAATATAATGGCAAATACTACCTGCAGTACGGTGCTCCGGGTACCGAGTTTAGCGGTTATGCTGATGGTGTAGTGGTGGGAACTGGTCCGCTAGGCCCTTTTACGCCTCAATCAATGCCGTTTAGCTATAAGCCCGGTGGTTTTGCCAGAGGAGCTGGTCATGGAGCAACTTTTCAGGATGCCTGGGATAATTACTGGCATGTTTCAACTATAGTGCTTTCTGTTAAAAATAATTTCGAGCGGCGCATAGGCATTTGGCCCGCAGGTTTTGATAAGGATGATATGATGTACATGGATGTCGCTTTCGGCGATTATCCAACTTATTTGCCAACAGGAAAAGCGGATCACCTTAAAAGCAGCTTTACAGGCTGGATGTTGCTGAATTGCAATAAGCCGGTAACAGTTTCTTCAACATTGGGTAGTTATTCGGCCAATTATGCGGTTGATGAAAATTTGAAGACTTATTGGAGCGCCAAAACTGCCAATAAAGGAGAATGGATTCAAACAGATTTGGGCGAGGTCTCAACTGTCAAAGCTATTCAAATAAACTATGGTGATCAGGATGTTGATTCTTCATTCCTAGGCAAAAAGCAGGGCTCTTATCATCAATATAAAATCTATCAATCGAAAGATGGAAAAAGCTGGAGTGTTTTGGTAGATAAGAGCACCAACAAAACGGATGTTCCTCATGATTATGTAGAACTGGAAAAGCCGGTTCAAACCAGGTTTCTCAAACTAGAAAATATACATATGCCAACGGGCAAGTTTGCTATCAGTGGTTTGCGCGTATTTGGCAATGGAAATGGTGCTAAGCCAAATCCGGTCAAAGGTTTTATTGTCCTGCGAACCGAAAAAGATAAACGTAGCGCCTGGCTGAAATGGCAACTGGTTGATAATGCGTATGCCTACAATGTTTACGTTGGAACTGCCCCTGACAAATTATACAACTGCATTATGGTGCACAATGCTAATGAGTATTATTTCAAGGGGATGGATAAAGAAATACCCTATTATTTCTGTATTGAAGCGATCAATGAAAATGGCGTTTCATCGCGAACGGCAGTAATGGAGGTTAAATAGGAGTTATGTGTTGGCGATTGATCTTCATAATTGTCACGGGGAGCGGAGTCGAAGCGGTTTTAGCAAGCATTCGACTTCGCTCAGGCGGACTTTTATTGATAACTAGTACAAATCGTACAATAGGTTAATGATTGATTTATTTATTAACGACTATCGATATATGAAAAAAACGATTGGTTTATTGATTGGGCTGAGCTTAGGCTGTTTATTAGCCAATGCTCAGCAAAAACAATCAGCTGATAAATCCAAAAGCATGGATGCTTTTATAACTAGTCTTATGTCGAAAATGACATTGGAAGAAAAAATAGGTCAGCTAAACCTTGTGACACCGGGTGGTGGAATTTTAACCGGAGCAGTGGTGAGCCAGGGTGTGGAAGAAAACATTGTTAAGGGCAATGTGGGAGGTATGTTTGGCATTATTGGTACCGAGAAGATTCGTAAAGCACAGGAACTGGCGGTGAATAAATCGCGGTTAAAAATTCCGATGCTGTTTGGCTCAGATGTTATCCACGGATATAAAACCACTTTCCCTATTCCTTTAGGTTTGTCGGCTTCCTGGAACCTTGATCTTATTGAAAAGAGTGCACAATTGGCTGGAAATGAAGCATCTGCAGATGGTTTGAACTGGGTGTTTTCTCCTATGGTTGATATTGCCCGCGATCCACGCTGGGGACGTATTGCTGAAAGTTCAGGAGAAGATCCATATTTGGGTGCATTAATTGCCAAAGCGATGGTTCGAGGGTATCAGGGAGACAATACTTATGCAGGTAATGATAAGTTAATGGCTTGTGTGAAGCATTTTGCTTTATATGGAGCTGCCGAAGCAGGCCGCGATTATAATGCGGTTGATATGAGTCATCAGAAGATGTATGAGTTCTATTTTCCTCCTTATAAAGCTGCGGTTGAAGCAGGAGTAGGATCAGTAATGTCATCGTTTAATGAGGTAGATGGTGTGCCTGCAACTGGTAACAAATGGCTTTTGACAGATGTGCTGCGCAAGCAATGGGGCTTTAAGGGCATGGTAACTTCTGATTATACTTCGGTTAACGAAATGATCCCGCATGGCATGGGTAATTTACAGGAAGTATCGGCGTTGGCGGTAAAAGCTGGAATGGATATGGATATGGTGGGAGAGGGCTTTCTTACCACTTTGAAAAAATCGGTTACTGAAGGTAAGGTTTCTGTTGCTGATATTGACCTTTCGTGCCGGCGTATTTTGGAGGCTAAATATAAATTGGGCCTCTTTACAAATCCTTTTAAGTTTATTGACGAACAACGGTCAGCAAAAGAAGTGTTAAATCCGGCTTTAAGAAACTTTGCCCGTGAAGCTGCCACTAAATCATTTGTACTATTAAAAAATAAGGATCAGGTGCTACCTCTTAAAAAGTCAGGAGCTATTGCGCTGATTGGTCCTTTGGCTGATAGTAAACGAAATATGCTGGGTACATGGGCTGTTTCTGGCGACTGGCAAACTTCTGTTTCTGTACTGGAAGGTTTAAAGAATGCAACAGGTAATAAGGCCAAGGTGTTGTATGCCAAAGGTGCTAATATTAGTAACGATACTGGGTTTGCTCATCGGGTAAATACTTTCGGGGTTGAAATTGAGATCGATAAACGCTCGCCTCAACAAATGCTCGACGAGGCATTGTCGATTGCTAAACAGGCCGATGTAATTGTGGCAGCCGTTGGTGAAGCCGCGGATATGAGCGGTGAAGCCGCCAGCAGAACTGCCATTGATATACCTGAAAGTCAGCGGGATCTATTAGCCGCATTGGTGAAAACAGGCAAACCTGTAGTGCTGGTTTTATTCAATGGCCGGCCGTTAACATTAGGTTGGGAAAACGAAAACGTAAATGCCATTTTGGATGTTTGGTTTGGGGGGCATGAGGCGGGTAATGCCATTGCCGATGTATTGTTTGGCGATTATAACCCTTCGGGTAGGCTCACAGCAACATTCCCTCGCAATGTGGGCCAAATTCCTATTTATTACAATCATAAGATCACCGGCCGTCCATATGACAATAACAATCGATTCACCTCTAAATATTTAGATCTACCTGATAATTCACCGCTTTATCCTTTTGGTTATGGATTGAGTTATACCACGTTCAGTTATGGCGATGTGAAAATTGATAAAGCAAGCATCAAAAAAGGGGAGTCGATAAAAGTGAAGGTGGATGTAAAGAATACTGGCAATTATGATGGGGTAGAAACCGTTCAGCTTTACGTCCAGGATTTGGTAGCATCCATTGCTCCGGTTTCAAAGAAATTAAAAGGATTTCAACAAATAAGTTTGAAAAAAGGGGAGAGTAAAACCGTTGAGTTTACTATCACTGAACAAGATTTACGGTTTTATAATGCCAACCTGCAATATGTTTCAGAGCCGGGAGAGTTTAAAGTTTTTGTTGGTGCTAACTCAAGAAATGTAAAAGAAGCACAGTTTAGTTTAAAATAATTGCTAAACGAAAGAACCTCAATTGCTCTCCCAGAGTAATTGGTTGATTAAATTGGTTGTAGGGGCTGCTCGAAAGGGTAGTCCCTTTTTTGTTAGAAAAGGCGACTTGATAATTCTATATGAAGCTGGAGTGAAATAATTAATTTAGTCGAGTATGAATATTTGTCTACATTGAAAATAAATGAACTCTTTTTACAATTATGAACAAAGTTCGATCCCGATACCTATCGGGATAATTTAAACAACTATTAATATTATGAAAAAGTTACAATTCAAAGTAAGCATCAATGCACCTGTAAGCAAGATCTATGATTTTATGCTTGGCATAAACAGTAAATCAACTTATGAGCAATGGACTTCTTTATTTAACCCGACATCGACTTATGAAGGAAGCTGGGACAAGGGAAGTAAAATTCTATTTATTGGAGTAGATGAGAATGGAGAAAAGGGAGGTATGGTTTCCAAGATAACTGAAAACATTCCCAACCGTTTTGTTTCGATTCAACATTATGGTCTTTTTAAAGCTGACAAGGAAATTACAGAAGGACCAGAAGTGGAAAAATGGGCAAACGGATTTGAAAACTATACCTTCGAAGAAATCAATGGAGCTACAACCGTTACTGTTGACCTAGATACCGCTGAAGATTTTTTGGATTATATGAACCAGACCTATCCGAAAGCACTCGATAAGTTGAAAGAAGTTTGTGAAAAATAACCTGATCCATGACCGAATTAACTATCTATAACAACGGATTTACTATTTCTACAGATAAACAAAAATTAGACATCGATTCCATTCATGAATTTTTATCTACCAAAGCCTATTGGTGTCTGAACATTCCCAAAGACAGGGTGCAACTTGCTATTGAAAATTCGTTGTGTTTTGGTGTTTATGAGGGTAATAAACAAATTGGGTTAGCGAGGGTTATTTCTGATTTTTCAACTATCGCATACTTGGGCGATGTATACATTTTAGAAGAATACCGGGGAAAACGATTGTCGAAATGGTTAATGGAAACCATAATGAATCATCCAAATTTGCAAGGTTTAAGAAGATGGATATTGCTTACAGGCGATGCACATGGACTTTATCGTCAATTCGGCTGGACTGATATTGCTGATCCAAGCAAATGGATGGAGTTGTACAATAAAAATGTTTATTCGAAATAGAAATGGCAAAGGTTGGTCCAAAACGGGCGACTTTGCAACACACGAAATATTGGTTAGCGTCTGTTAATTAAAATTCTCCTAACAATTGAGAATATTTGTAGTTTCGTAAAACAACCCTAACGATCTACATGAAACGATTTTTTATTCTGCTCTTTTTACACCTCATTTCCGCATCGAGTTACGCTCAAAATCTTACATCAGCAACACCTGAATCGCTGGGTATTTCATCGAAAGCCATTTTGAATTTTGTTGAAGCTGCAGAGAAACAGCGGCCAAACGAGCTGCATAGCTTTATGTTGGTTCGTCATGGTAAAGTGGCTGCGCAAGGCTGGTGGAATCCGTACAATCCGGAAAGTCCCCACATGCTATTTTCATTAAGTAAAAGTTTTACTTCTACAGCTATAGGCATGGCACAAGCCGAAGGATTATTAAGTATAAATGATCCCGTTATTTCATTTTTTCCTAATGAAACACCAAAAGATCCTTCAAAAAATTTAAAGGAAATGCGCATACGCGATTTGTTGAAGATGAGTACAGGCCATAAAGAAGACGCAACAGGTAGTATGCAAAAAGATACACTGAGCTGGGTTCGTGGATTTTTATCACAACCGGTAGAATTTAAACCGGGAACTCACTTTGTTTATAACAGTGCAGGTACGTTCATGCTATCAGCCATTATTCAAAAAGTTTCTGGAAAAAGCTTGCTTGAATATTTAACCCCGCGTCTTTTTGAGCCGCTTGGGATTGAGCATCCAACCTGGGAAAAATCACCGGAAGGAGTTGATATTGGTGGTTGGGGTTTAAAAGTACGCACCCAAGACATTGCCAATTTTGGGCAGCTCTATTTACAAAAAGGAATGTGGAATGGTAAACAACTTATTTCTGCAGCATGGGTTGTCGAAGCTACTTCATTCCAAGCTTCTAACGGCAGTAACCCTAATAGTGATTGGGATCAAGGCTACGGTTATCAGTTTTGGCGTTGTCGTCATAATTTGTACCGTGGTGATGGTGCTTTTGGTCAGTATTGTATTGTTTTCCCAGAGCAAGATGCTGTGCTTGCTATAACTTCGGGTACTAAAGATATGGGTGCCATTATGAATCTTGTTTGGGATCATTTATTACCCGCTTTGAAAGAATCGAGTTTGCCGGAGGACAAAGAGGCTCAAAATGCATTGCAGGCAAAATTGTGTAGACTATCCCTCTCAGTAGCAAAAGGCGAAGCCAGTTCACCAATCAGCAAATCTGTTTCTGAGAAGACATATACTATGGCTCCAAATCGAGAGCTCATTACAAGTATCAGGTTTAACCTAAAATCAAAAACACCATCTCTTACTATTTTCAAAGGTGACAAATCCTCTACCCTTTCATTGGGGTATAAGACTTTCGCAAAAGGAGACAACCTCCCAATGGAGTCATCTTATGCATGGACAGCACCAGATACCTTGGAAATTAAAACCTATGCTTATGAAACTCCTTTTAATTATACTTATACAATTGCCTTTAAAAAGGAGAAAGTTTTTATAACACAAATTACCAATGTGGGTAATGGTTCAGATTCCCCTTTGAAATTAGAAGGAGAAAAATAATACTCAATTCCGTCGTTCTTTGCGGTTTTACGATGTGAGATATGGAATACCCATGCAAACAGGAAAGACCCAATACCTTTCCATCAGGCAATGCTCGCTGCTGCGAGTACGCCAATCGAAATGGCATAAAATAGTGTAGAATATTTACCCAAACTCTTAGTGGAGTGTGATAGGGGCATAGGGATAGCTATTCATATTCGTTGTAAGTGCAAATTGTTATATTTGAGTAATTCATAGACTATGCTAACAAAAGATCAATTATTACAGACCATTAAGGACTTACCGGAAACGTTCTCATTTGACGATTTGTTGGACAGAATCCTACTGCTTCAAAAAATTGAAGTTGGCATGGAACAGTCTAATTCTCAACAAACTTTAACCACCGATCAGGCCAAAGAAAAACTTAAAAAATGGTTAAAGTAAACTGGACACTCCAGTCAATTCAAAATATTGAACATATTGCTGATTTTATTGCGCTAGATTCTCAGCGATATGCAGAGGTCCAGGTTCAGCGATTTTTTGATGCAGTTAAAATTCTTGAGATCCAGCCAAAGTCGGTCGAATTGTTCCTGAATTGAATGATCAAGCAATCAGAGAAATTATTCAAGGTAATTACCGAATTATTTATCGAATTGTTTCTGAAGATTTGATAGACATTATAACAGTAGACCATAGCAGACGACTTTTGTCAAATAATCCATCTTTCGTTTCGAAAGAGTAAAATGGGTTTGATATTATAAAAGTTTAGGCGGGTTTATGTGCCGTAATGTCTTGCAAAAACTGACTGGGCGTTTTTCCAAACTCTTTTTTAAAGGCTTTAGTGAAATACGATTGCGTTTGAATTCCAACACGATACATCACTTCAGCCATGCTCACTTCTTCATTGATCATTATTTCGGCAGCTCTCTTAAGCCTTATGGTCCGTATAAATTCAACGATTGATTGCCCGGTTATTCGTTTTAATAATTCGTAAAGTTTGGTCCGGCTCATGTTCAGTTCTTTGCATAAAAAATCAACATCAAGCTCCGTGTTAATCAATTGTGTTTCAATTACCTCAATAAGTTGGTCCAGGAATTCTTTATCATTCGAGTTTATTGATAATTCCTTTAATTCGGATTGATGACTACGAATGTGTCGTTGTTTCAGTTTTTCGGTTTGAGCAACAATATTGCGTAAAGTGAGCGATAACAGGTTAATGCTAACCGGCTTTGAGAAATAGAAGTCGGCACCCGATTCAGTTCCTTCAATGCGTGCATCCAACCCGGTTTTTGCCGTAAGTAAGATCAATGGAATGTGCTGTGTGCGCTCATTGTCTTTAACATGTTTACAAAACAAAATGCCATTCATTTCGGGCATCATCACATCACTAATGATCAGGTCGGGAAGTTGTTGTTCGAGATATGCTAATGCATCCAAGCCGTTTATAGCCGTTGTGATTTCATATTCATCTTTAAGGCTTTCCGAAAGGAACGTACGCAGTTCAGGATTATCATCAACGATCAACAGCTTTTTGTTTAAAGCAGTCGGTTTCTTTTCGGCATGGATGGAGGATGGCAGTGGCTCTTCCGATGCATAATCAGAATATATATACTCGTTGTCGAGGCTTTCGATATTTATATGATCGGGGTTTCCAAGCCAGAGCTCCTCTTGCTGAAAGTTTTCGGACCCCAATGGTAAGGCAATAATGATCTCTGTTCCTTTCTGGCGCTCGCTGTAAACGAATAATTCACCCTTGTGCATAAGTGTGAGTGTTTTGACAAAGGCCAGGCCAATGCCTGAACCAAGGTGAGAAGACGTAATTCGGAAATAGCGCTGAAACAAATGAGTAAGTGACTCTTCAGAGATACCAATACCGGTATCGGAAACCATTATATAAAAGTAGTTCTCAGCCTTAAAATCATTCTTTATGCTTAATTCGTTTTTAAACTTTGGAGAAATTTCTTCATGTGAGAAAAAGAGCTGCACTGTGACTTCGCCTCCTTCTGGAGTGTACTTAAATGCGTTGTTGATCAGATTGAGCAGTATTTTCTCCAAAATTTGCCTGTCGAAATAAATGTCATCAGCATAAGGAGTATTGATCAATTTAAAGGTTAATTGCTTTTGCTGTGCCCAGCTTTCAAATTCAGAAGTGATCTCTTCGAGCAAGATATTCATATTGCCAGGCATTACTTTTAGGCTGAGAGCGCCTGTTTCTGCTTTTCTAAAATCCATCAGCTCATTAATAAGATTCATTAATCGCTTGGCATTACGATAAATGGTTTGATGGGCATGAGCTGTAAAGGAGTCAGACTCCGCGTTCATCAGTTTTTCGAGTGGCCCTAAGATCAGCGTCAACGGAGTTCTGAATTCGTGCGAAATATTGGTGAAAAACTGCAGCTGCATTTGATGAATTTCTTCTTTCTTTTTCTGCTCCAGCTTTTTGTGGTTCTGAATCCTTTTTTGACGGTTATAGGCATAGACAGCAGCAATTATTCCGCAGGCAATAATAAGCTTGAACCACCAAGTGAGCCAAAATGGAGGGTTAATAACAATAGTAATTGCCCGTTCAGATGGGTTCCATAAACCATCATTATTAGCTGCTTTTACTCTGAAAGTATATGTTCCGGGGCTTAAATTGGTATAAGTAGCCTTACGATCCGCGCTTACATAATGCCAGTTTTTTTCAAAGCCATCCAATACATAAGCATACTGATTGTTGTCGGTGGCCACATAGTTAAGCGCTGCAAAGCCAAACGAAAGGCTTGATTGTTTATAGTTTAAAACAATTCGATCGGTTTGGGCAATGTCTTTCTTCAAAACCGATTGTTCATCATTTACCGTAATTGGTTGGTTAAATATTTGAAAATCAGTTATGTAAACAGGTGGTTTAAAGTGATTGCTTTGAATAGT
The DNA here is from genome assembly GCF_023914155.1 of Solitalea agri. Taxonomy (GTDB): domain Bacteria; phylum Bacteroidota; class Bacteroidia; order Sphingobacteriales; family Sphingobacteriaceae; genus Solitalea; species Solitalea agri. The sequence goes on from NZ_JAMWYS010000053.1 coordinate 212,234, forward strand.
TTTGGGATTGAAAACATTGAAACCGTTCACTCCTCCAAAGAAAAGGTCTCCGTTTTTTGCTTTTAATGCCGCATTGACTTCAAATTCGAGGTCCTGAAGACCATCGCTCGTATTGAATTTTTTGAGATCGAGATTGCTGGGGTTGAATTTTAAGAGTCCGTTATTGGTCGATATCCATAAATACCCTTCATTGTCTTGTCTTATTGCTTTAATAAACTCATGGTCAAGGCCCCCCTTAGTGGTATAAATCGCAAACCGATCGTTTTTTTTGTCATATTTAAATAGCCCTGCCTGACCAACCCATAGGTTGTTGTCGCGGTCGTTGAACAATACGCGTATATCAGGTTTCTTTGTGGCAGTATTAAAATAGTGTTTAATGGTGTTCGAGGTTGCATCAATGCGATTCAAACCGCCATCATCGGTTCCTACCCATAAATTTCCATCATTGTCTTCGTTTATGGCAACAACGTTATTGCCGCTTAATCTGGTAGTAGGAGCTGTTTGAAAGCCAAAACGGGTGAATTGCTGGGTTTCGGGATTGAATTTATTTAGACCGCCAAAATAGGTGGCCACCCATAATTGGCCATTACGGTCTTCGTAGATCTTTTGTACATAATCCGAACTTATCGAATTGGCATTTGCAGATGAGTGCTTGAATCGCTTAAAGCTGTTGGATTGAGTATTCATCAGGCTTAGTCCGCCTCCCCAGGTACCTATCCACAGCCGGTTTTTGCTGTCTTCTGTAATGTCTAGTACGGCATCGGCACCTAATGAATTCTCTGAAAAAGGATTGTATCTGAAATGCTGAAAACGGTTAGTTGATCGATCAAATCGGTTAAGTCCGCCACCATCAGTTCCTATCCAAATGTTGCCCTGATGGTCTTCACAAAAAGCTTTTACATTGTTGTAGCTCAGGCTAAAAGGGTTGGTTTCTTGTCGATAAAGGTTGAATTTTTGAGCTTGCGGACAATAAACATTTAGTCCACCGCGATGAGTACCGATCCAAAGATTGCCTTGTTTATCTTCAAAAAGCGCTGATACAGTTCGTTGCGAAAGGCTATTGCTGTTGCCAGTTTCATTGGTGAAGTTTTTGAAACCCTTGTTTTTACCAATCAACAAATTAAGTCCACCGTTGATAGTGCCTACCCATAAGGTTCCATTCTTAGTGGCCAGCAAGCTTTTAATCATGTTACTGCCCAAGCTATTCTTTAAACGATCGTTGTGCTCAAATTGTTGAATAGCCAGTGTTTTAGGGTTGAAAAGGAACAGACCCTTATCTTCAGTACCTAACCAAAGTTGCTTTTCTGGTGCATTTTGAATAAACTTTATATGAACAACGTTATTGGTTAAAACCTGGGTAAAGCTGTTGGTTGATTGATGGTATAGGTTTAATCCGGCATCGGTAGCCACCCACATATTGCCTGATTCGTCTTTGCAAATAGCGTTGATGGAATTACTGTTCAGACTACCTTTTTTATTTTTCTGATTATTGAGATGATGAAAATTGTTGGTGTTAGACCGGTAAATACTGATTCCACCATCATTGGTGCCGATCCAAAGCGATCCGTTTTTATCTTCCTGCATGCAGGTTATATAACTCCCCCCGATGCTTGAAGGATCTTTGGGATCGTGTTGAAATACAGTAAAGGTATTTGTTAAACTATTGTATTGATTCAGACCGTTGGTTGTGCCAACCCAGAGGGTTTTATTTTTATCAACGTATAAACATTTGATATAATTATCGCTTAAAGATCCAGACTTGTTAGACTCGTATCGGTAGGTTTTTATACTATAGCCATCGTATCGATTTAAACCATCACGGGTACCTATCCAAATAAATCCATCTCCGTCTTGTACAATCGCCTCAACGGTACTGTTCGTTAATCCTTGCTCATGGTTAATATGGTTGAATTTTAAGTCGGCCTGAGCTTTTAGTTGATTTGAACTTATCAGCAGCACACACAAAACAAAAAGATTGTTCAAACGATGGAACAACGAATTATTTGTTTTCTTTCTTAACCTTTTAATCATGCAAATAAATTATGCTAAATGAAATCAAATATGTGATGATAGGCTCAAATAAACGATTTAATTAGCTATAAATGACAATCAGTACCAAATAAAAGTTGATTTGAACAACACGGTCGAATCGTTATTCCTTAATGTTGCAATGTGGATTTAAGTGCTTTCGCTCATTCAACTGACAAGCCATTCTGCAGAAACAACCAATTTATTTATAAAACTGAATTACATGAAAAAACTTTACAAGATGAAGTATCTGTTGCTTCTGGTTTGTATGTTTTCTGTTTTGATCGCAAGTGCTCAAAACAAAAGTAACATCACCGGTAAGTTAACTGATGAAAGTGGGCAACCTTTGCCAGGTGCCTATATCGGTATTATGGGGAGTAGTGCCGGAACAAATTCAGATGTTGACGGTAACTATAAACTAACAGGAGTTCCAAACGGTACCATCACTCTGCAAGTTAAATTTATTGGCTTTAAGGAGTTGCAAAGAACCATTAAGCTTACGGGAGATTTTGTTGCCAATTTCACCTTGCAATCGGAGGCAACAGCCTTAACAGAAGTTGTGGTTATTGGTTACGGATCACAACAGAAAAAAGATCATACGGGAGCCATAACTACAGTAAATGCAAAGGATTTTCAAAAGGGAAGCATTACTACTCCTGAGCAGCTTATCGCTGGTAAAATTGCCGGTGTAAATGTGGTTTCCAATGGTGGGTCACCAGGTTCGGGCAGTGTAATTCGTGTCAGGGGAGGCGCGTCATTATCGGCTAGTAATGATCCTTTAATTGTAATTGATGGTGTTGCATTAAGCAATGATGTAATTGCCGGGGCGGCTAATCCATTGAACCTTATCAACCCAAATGATATTGCAACATTCACTGTTTTAAAGGATGCCGCAGCAACTGCGATCTACGGATCGAGAGCATCAAATGGGGTTATCTTAATTACCACTAAAAAGGGGGAAGACGGAAAACCTAAATTCAATTTTAGTACTCAAATTTCTGCATATACTGTTGGTAAAACATTGGATGTGCTAAGTTCGAAAGAGCTAGCAGACTATGTTAATGCCAATGGTAACGATGCACAAAAGGCCTTGTTGGGTGCTTCATCCACCAATTGGCAAGATCAGGTGTATCAAACCGCATTAGGTTCTGATAATAATTTAAGTGTTTCAGGAACCTGGAAAACGATGCCTTATCGTGTTTCTGGAGGATATTTAACTCAAAAGGGTGTGTTGGTAACCGATAAGTTAAACCGCTCAACTCTTTCATTAAACCTTAACCCAACGTTTTTTGATAAACACCTGAAAGTTGATTTGAACTTAAAAGGAGCGGTAAGTAATACCCGATTTGCCAACCAAGCGGCTATCGGTGCAGCAGCTTCGTTCGATCCTACACAATCGGTTACTGCTACAAACCAATATGGTAATTATTTTGAGTGGACAACCACAGCCAATAGTGTAACAGTCTTAAATCCGAACGCATCACGTAATCCTGTTAGTTTGGTTCAGATGAAAAATGATAATAGTAATGTGCAGCGGAGCTATGGCAACCTGCAGTTGGATTATCAGGTTCATTTTGTGCCGGGTTTAAGAGCTAACTTAAATTTGGGATATGACATTTCAAAAGGGGAGGGTACAGTGTATGTTCCGGCAGAAGCTGCCCAAAGTTATGCAGTGGGCGGTTTGGATAATCAGTACCAGCAGAAAGTGAATAATAAAGTTGGTGAGTTCTACCTGAATTATGCTAAAGATCTGAAGTCAATTAAAAGTACGATCAATGCAACGGCTGGTTATGGTTATTATGATTTCTTAACCACCAAGTATTTCTATGCAAGCCACAAGGCGAATGGTGATATTGTTAGTGGTTCTCAGCCGGCATTTCCGTTTGATAAACCTCAAGCTCGTTTAATATCATATTACGGCCGCTTTATCTATTCGTATGATTCGAAATATACCTTGGCTGGATCATTACGTACTGATGGTTCGAGTAAATACGCGCCTGAAAACAGATGGGGTCTTTTCCCTTCACTAGCGTTTACATGGCGCATTAACGAGGAAAACTTCCTTAAATCATCCAGATCAATCTCTGATTTGAAATTGCGCCTAAGCTACGGTAGTACCGGACAACAGGATGGAATTCCTTACTATTCTTATTTGCCTGTTTATTCATATAGCGTTGCGGCAGCAGCCTATCAGTTTGGTAACACTTTTTATCAAATGTCATCGCCTAACGCCTATGATTCGAGTATTAAGTGGGAGCAAACCGATACCTATAATGCCGGTTTTGATTACGGCTTTGCAGACAATCGCATTACCGGTGCTGTTGATGTTTATTTCAAGAAAACCAAAGACTTATTGAACAATATTCCAATTGCACCTGGATCGAACTTTACCAACGAAATAGTGACGAATGTGGGTAACGTGGAGAATAAAGGTATTGAGTTTAGTATTAACGCTGCGGCAATAAGAACTAAAACTACTAATTGGGATTTAGGCTTTAACATTACTTACAACAATAATAAGATCACCAACCTTACCGCCATAGACAACCCTGTTTATGCGGGGGCACCAACCGGAGCTATTACCGGCGGTACTGGGAATAAGATTCAGATTAACAGCGTTGGCTATCCAACTAATGCATTTTATGTGTACAAGCAGGTTTATGATCAGAACGGTAAACCGGTTGAAGGCTTGTATGAAGATTTGAACGGTGACGGGGTAGTTAACCAAGACGATCTGTATCGTTATAAATCATCAAATCCGAAAGTGTTACTTGGGTTTAACACACAGTTTACCTATAAAAAATGGGCAATAAGCACTACTCTTAGATCGAATATTGGCAATTACATGTATAACAACCTGGCAGCAGGTATTGGGGTGAAAAACAATATTTTAAATCCGGCAGGTTATTTAGGAAACAGTACCAGCGAGATCTTTAAATCAGGCTTTGTAAATAATCAGTACCAATCAGACTATTACCTGCAAAATGCATCCTTCTTACGTATGGATAATTTGGGCTTGAGCTATAATGCGGGTCATGTTTTTGGAAGCGATAAAAACACAAGCCTTCGAATTAATGCTAACTGCCAAAATGTATTTGTAGTTACCAAATACACAGGTCAGGATCCTGAAATATTCAGTGGAATTGATAATAATTTTTATCCACGTCCGAGAACATTTGTATTAGGTGTAAACCTTGATTTTTAATCAGCTAAACCATGAAGAGTACATATAAAAAAATAACGGGCTTACTATGCATCGGCTTAATTGGCCTTAGCTCGTGTTCAAACGATTTAAATTTAACGCCTACCAATGCAAATACCGCCAGCAGTGCCTATGCAACCCCACAAGGGTATAAACAGGTTTTGGCTAAGGTATATGGTAGCTATGCAGTAACTGGTAGTGAGGGCCCTGATGCAACTTCGGGAGACGTAAAAGGTATTGATCAGGGAACTTCTGATTTTACCCGCATGTTTTGGAATGCACAGGAGTTGAGTACAGAAGAGGCTGCCATTGTATGGAATGATCCGGGAGTGCAGGATTTTCATGTGATGAACTGGACCTCTGGTAACGTAATGTTGCTGGGCTTGTACAGTCGCAGTTTATACCAGATCACCGTTTGTAATGAGTTTATCAGGGAATCAACAGATGAAAAACTGGCCAGCAGAAACATTAGAGGTGCCGATGCTGATGAAATACGTCATTACCGCGCTGAAGCACGCTTTCTGAGAGCTTTCCAATATTGGGTATTGATGGATCTGTTTGGTAATCCTTCGTTTGTAACGGAGAATGACCCGATCGGTAAATTCACACCTCCGCAAATTAAAAGAGCCGACTTGTTCGCATATATCGAATCAGAGTTAAAGGAAATTGAGCCATTATTAAAGGCGCCAAAACAAAATGAATATGGCAGGGCCGATCAGTCAGCAGCATGGGCTTTACTGGCGCGCATGTATTTAAATGCTGAAGTGTATTTAGGTTCGGGTAAAGGTCGTTTTAACGATGCAGTAACCTATGCACAAAAAGTGATCGGTTCTTCTTATTCATTGAACTCAGCTTATAAAAACCTGTTTTTGGGTGATAATGACAAAAACAACCCGGAAACAATATTGGCTATTGCTTACGATGGGGTAAACTCTCAAAACTGGGGTGGTACCACTTATCTGATCAACGCCGCTGTTAGCGGAGCAATGAATCCTCCGTCTTTCGGTATTCCGAGCGGAGGCTGGTCGGGTATAAGAAGCACCAAGAATTTACCGTTGCTATTCCCTGATTATTCAGGTGCTACAGATAAGCGGGCAATGTTCTTTGGAAATAACATTGAAATGAATGATCTATTGACCTACACCGATGGTTTGGCAGTTGGCAAGTTCAGTAATATTACTTCAAGCAATCAAACACCTCCGTCGCCTAATGGACAATATACTTCCACTGATTTTCCGCTGTTCCGATTGGCCGAAATGTATTTGATCTATGCTGAGGCTGTTAAACGGGGTGCTTCAGAAGGCTCTGAGGCTACAGCTTTAAATTATTTAAACCAGCTGCGCACAAGGGCATTTGGTAATACGAGTGGAAATATTAGTTCATATAACCTGGATTTTGTCCTCGACGAGCGTGGACGTGAGTTATACTGGGAAGGCTTCCGCCGTTCGGATCTGATTCGCTATAACAAATTTACTTCTGATGCTTATGTATGGCCATGGAAAGGCGGTGCTAAGGACGGCAAAGGAGTGGAGGCATTCCGTGTATTGTATCCAATCCCCGCATCGGTGTTGGTTTCAAATCCGGCAATGGTTCAAAATACAGGTTATTAAGACATTTTTAAACTAAACTATAAAACCTCCGATTTGCGCTTAATCATATTAAGGTTGCTGATATAAGTAATAGGAGGAGGTTTTATAAGTTTTCAACTTAAAATTTTGAAAATGAAAGCATTATCAAAAATAACGTTGACGTTTATTGTATCCATGATGATGGTGGTAAGCGCCTGCGAAAAAGATGAAACAATCACTCAAACAACTTCCGGAACTGCTTCAACAATCAGTTCTTCGGCTAATACGGTTGTACTTGCTGTAGAAAACGCAGATAACGAAGCATTGAGCATAACCTGGAGTAACGCTGATTATGGCTTTAAAGCTGCTGTTAAGTATGTTGTGCAAATGGATAAAAAGGGAAATAACTTTGCTTCGCCAAAAGAATACAGTATTGATCCGGGTGTGTTGAAACATTCGTTTAAGGTGGCCGATCTGAATAATTCTCTTAATTTGATGGGCTTAACTCCTGGTGTGGCTGCAGTTCTTGAGGTAAGGGTAAAATCGACGGTGGCTTCAACTATTGCGCCTGTGTATTCAAATGTGACGGAGCTAACATTGACTCCGTATCCAATTATCATTGTTTATCCATCGGTAAATGTGCCAGGCGCCCAAAACGGTTGGAATGTGAAAACGGATAAGGTAGCCTCTGTTTACGACAATAAAATTTACGAGGGATATGTTAACTTCCCTGATCCATCGGCATTAACATTTAAGTATAATATTGGCGATGTTTGGTATGGCTGGGCAAGTAGCACCAATACCGATTCGTATGCCGGAGGAACTTTCAATACCACAGGTGGTAATTTATTTGTACCATCAGCAGGTTATTACCTGATGAAAGCCGACTTTAATGCCAATACATGGAGTGCTGAAAAAGTAACATTTGGAATTGTTGGCGATGCTGTGGCGGGCTGGGAAGCTGATACGGAAATGACCTATGACGCTACAGAAAAAGTGTGGAAGGTGACTGCCAATTTCAATGCTGGTCCGATGAAATTTAGAGCCAACCATAAATGGGATCTTAATTACGGGGATAATAAACCTGCTAATGGATTTTTAAAGGTAAATGGCGAAAATATTCAAGTACCTGTTGCCGGAAATTATACAGTTGTTTTAGATTTGAGTAACCCTGGAAATTATAGATTCTCCTTAACCAAAAACTAATAGTAGATGAAAGTGCTGAAAGTATTAAGCTGCATGCTGTTGATTTGTTCAACAGCATGCAGTAAAAGTGATCCGGATACACCTAAAAAGGAAGACCCGAAACTGCATTCCAATTTTGTAAAGGGAGCTGATGTGAGTTGGGTGACTGAAATGGAAGCTGCAGGGCTTAAGTTTTATAACAATGCAGGCACGCAACAAGATTTGTTTCAGGTTCTGAAAGACAAAGGCATGAATACTATTCGTTTGCGGGTGTGGGTTAATCCAACCGATGGCTGGTGCAATACCGATGATTTGGTGGCTAAAGCGATCAGGGCAAAGAACATGGGTTTCGGCATTTTGCTCGATTTTCATTACAGTGATTGGTGGGCCGACCCAGGGAAACAAACTAAACCGGCAGCTTGGGCCAGCCAGGATATTGCAGCGTTAAAAACATCGGTTTATGGTCATACGGTGGCGGTTATGACTGCACTTAAGAATAAAGGGATCACCCCGCAATGGGTACAAGTAGGTAACGAAACTAATGATGGTATGTTGTGGGAAGAAGGCCGTGCGTCAAAAAACATGAAAAACTTTGCCGATTTGATCCAATCGGGTTATACTGCCGTAAAAGCAGTAAGTAGTTCTTCAAAAGTAGTTGTGCACATTTCCAACGGTTACGATAATAGCCTGTTCAGATGGATATTTGATGGACTGAAAAATAATGGTGCGCAATGGGATGTAATAGGTATGTCTTTATATCCAACCGCCACCAACTGGTCCACTTTAAACAGCCAATGTCTTATCAATATGAACGACATGGTGGCTCGCTATGGTAAAGAGGTAATGGTGTGTGAAGTAGGAATGGAAGCCACTGATCCGGCGACTTGTAAAGCTTTTTTAGATGATATTATTCTGAAAACCAATTCTGTTAGTAATGGAAAGGGTCTTGGGGTACTCTACTGGGAGCCTGAATGTTATAACAGCTGGAAAGGATATAAACTGGGCGCTTTTGATACAAGCGGTAAGCCAACCGTTGCCATGGATGCATTTCTGGTTAAATAACTATTAGATCGACTTTTTTAAACTCATTGATTAATGCATCATATAAAAATTATGATAAAGTCATTTTTATGCCCTTTTTTATTCTCAGTGTTACTTTTTGCTGCCGGTTCGCAAGGTTTTGCCCAGGGAGTACGCGAGAAAATAAATTTCAATGAGGGCTGGAAATTCCATTTTGGAAACGCTAACGACCCAACTAAGGATTTCAATTATGGTATTGCCAACCTATTTGCCAAAAGTGGCAAGGCCGAGCGTACGGCCATAGAAAATAAGTTTGATGATGCAAACTGGCGTTCCTTGCAGTTACCCCATGATTGGGCTGTTGAATTGCCTTTTGTCAATACGGATAATATCGATGTGAAGGATCATGGATATAAACCTGTTGGGGGATTATTTCCGGAGACCAGCATTGGTTGGTATCGTAAGCATTTTAGTGTTAATGCAGCTGATTCTGGTAAACGTTTCGCAGTGCAATTCGACGGTATTTTCAGAGATGCCAAAGTTTGGATAAACGGGTATTATCTAGGAACCAATGAAAGTGGTTACGTTGGATTTACGAGGGATATTACTGATTACATCGACTTCCATCACGAAAACGTAATGGTGGTTCGTGTTGATGCAACTCAATATGAAGGATGGTTTTACGAGGGCGCGGGTATTTATCGCAACACATGGCTGCTGAAGTATAACAATGTACATTTTGCCGAAGATGGCGTTTTTGTACATAGCAAAGTGGAAGGCACGCAAGCCAACGTTTATGTAGAAAGCACGGTAAAGAATGAGGGTTTTTCTGAAAAAGAGTTTGCCGTTTTGGCGAATATTTTGGATAGAAACGGCAATACCATCGGTCAAACCTCTGAAAGTCACGTGGTGCTGCAAGCCGGTGAAAGCCGCACCGTTAAACAGGTTGTGGTGGTTTCATCGCCTAAATTATGGTCGATTGAACAACCTTATTTGTATAGGGTAGTTCCGGTAATAAAATCAGGAGACGAAATTATTGATAAACAAACCATTCTGTTTGGGATAAGAACCGTTGAGATTAAAGCAAATGGTGTTTTTCTAAATGGGAAGCACATTAAAATCAAAGGAACCAATAACCATCAGGATCATGCAGGCATTGGCTCTGCTTTACCTGATTACATGCAGTATTATCGTATTGGTTTATTAAAAGAGATGGGCTCCAATGCTTATAGGGCCAGTCATCATGCTCCTACACCCGAGTTGCTTGATGCTTGCGATAGCTTAGGAATGCTAGTGTTGGATGAGCAACGTTTATTGAATAGCAGTCCTGAATACATGGATCAGTTCGATCGTTTGATCAAAAAAGACAGAAATCATCCAAGTGTATTTTTGTGGTCGATAGGAAATGAAGAAGGGTATGCGCAAACCAATAGTTTTGGTAAACGGATCGCTCAAACATTACTTGCCCGCCAAAAAGAACTAGACCCAACCCGTACCAGTACCTATGCTGCTGATTTGGCCAATGTATTTACCGGAATTAATGAAGTGATACCGGTAAGGGGGTTTAACTACCGTCAATTTGCGGTAGCAGATTATCATAAGGCTCACCCTGATCAACCGCTTCTGGGAACTGAAATGGGTAGTACGGTAACCACCAGAGGTATTTACGAGAAAGATACTATTAACGCTTACGTTCCTGATCAGGATTTAACGGCTCCTTGGTGGGCTAGTCGGGCCGAAGAATGGTGGCCTTTGGCTGCAGAAAACGATTTTTGGCTGGGCGGTTTTATCTGGACAGGCTTTGATTATCGTGGAGAACCAACTCCTTATATCTGGCCAAATATCAGCTCTCACTTTGGTGTAATGGACGCATGCGGCTTCCCTAAAAATATTTATTACTACTATCAATCGTGGTGGCGTGATAAAGATGTGATCCATATTTCTCCGCATTGGAACTGGACCGGAAAAGAGAACCAGTTAATTAAAGTGTGGGTAAACAGCAACGCCAAACAGGTAGAACTGTTCTTAAACGGCAAATCGCTGGGCAAAAAAGAAATGCCGGCCAATAAACATTTAGAGTGGATGGTTACTTATAAACCGGGTACTCTAAAAGCCGTGGGTTATACCGCAGAGGGCAGAAAGATTGAAGCTATTAGAGAAACTACCGGCACTCCAACAGCATTGGTACTTACCCCATCAAAAACGGTTTTACTAGCCAACGGACAGGATGCTGTAGTAGTGAATGTTTCAGCCGTGGATAGTAAGGGAAGAGAAGTTGCCATAGCAAATAATCAAGTTCAGTTTAAACTGGATGGAGATGCCAAACTCATTGGTGTGGGTAATGGCGACCCGAGTAGCCACGAACCTGATACTTTTTTAAGTGGAAACTGGCAGCGCAAATTATTCAATGGCAAATGCCAGGTGATCATTCAAACGGGTAAAAGTGTGGGAACTGTTAAGTTAACCACCACTTCAGATGGCCTAAAAACAAATACGGTTACTTTTTCGGTTGCCGATGTAACTGAAAAAGGAATAAATCCATAAGAGCTTATAATAGAAGTAAATTGGAAATATCGGTTGTATAAAGGGAGACTGTCTTAAGGCGGTTTCCCTTTTTGCATTTAGTTAGACTTCCCACTTTAAAAAACTTATTTGTTATCCGAGGGGAAACAAATACCTCCTTTTAATACTTTGTATTGGTAATCTAACTCAAAGTCTGGATATTCGGTGGATTGCTGCAGTAATTCGTGCGGTTTCGAAGAAAAAGCAGTTCTAACTGTGGCAAGAATAGTCTTCTATTTAAAACTATACTAAAATGAAAGCAGTTGTAATTTATGAATTAGGTAATGTGGGCATGGAAAAGGTTATGGAGGTTTTTCCGCGGCATAAAGCCTTAATCGACGTGTTTGCAAATGACAAATTGGTTATTGCTATTGGTCCTTTTGCTAATCCGGCCGAAGGTGCAATGGGGGTATTTGTTGATAAAGCAAGTGCAGAAGAATTTATCAAGCAAGATCCGTTCATAGCAGAAGGGATAGTTCATAAAGTGACCATTAAAGAATGGAACGAAATATTATTATAAGGCGGAAGCAAACAATACAATGAGTGAAAAACTAAGACAGCATATTGAAAAGATCACACCGCTAACAGACATTGAGTTTGAGTATATTCTTTCGCATTTTGTGCCTAAAAAGTTGAAAAAGCACCAGTTTTTGGTTCAGGAAGGAGCTCCTGTTCAGTATGATTATTTTGTATTAAGTGGCCTTTTGAAAGCTTCCTACACCAACCCCGAAGATGGTAAAGAATATATTCTTCAGTTTGCCTGGGAAGATTGGTGGACTACCGACTATCAGGCATATTTTAATCAATCTAACGCGATTCTCTCATTAGACTGTATTGAAGAGACCGAAGTGCTGGCTCTCTCGCTCACCAACCGGGAAAAGATCTGCGCCGAGATGCATAAGATCGAGCACTTTTTCAGGCGAAAATCAAACAGTGGATATATTGCGCTGCAACGACGAATATTGTCATTACTCACCACCTCAGCGCAAGAACGCTACGAACAATTGCTGGCCTGTTACCCGGATCTAATCCAAAGAGTGCCCAAAACAATTATTGCTTCCTATTTGGGCGTTTCAAGAGAAACCCTGAGCCGATTTACCTATTAGTGTGACCTACATCACATAAAATCTGTGACCTACTTCCTTTACGACTTATGCCGGCTGGGGTACCTTTGTCTTAGTAATAAATGGATTTATGAAGAAAATATTTGTAATCAACGGCGGACAGGTGTTTGCACATTCAGGTGGTTTTTTAAACAAGCAAATAACAACTTGGGATGAAGAGTATTTTACGCCCGAAAATGGTTTTGAGCTAAGAATTACCGATATCAATCAGCCATATGATGCCCAACAAGAGGTTGATAATTTCGTATGGGCAGATATCATCGTTTATCATTTTCCGGTATGGTGGTTTTCATTGCCATCAGGTTTGAAAAAATACCTGGATGAAGTGTTGACTGCAGGGCATAGAAAAGGTTTGTATTACAGTGATGGCCGTAAAATGGATAACCCCGAAATAAATTATGGAACAGGGGGTTCACTACATGGCAAGCAATATATGGTTACCACCTCCTGGAACGCACCAGCAACAGCGTTTACTTTAGAAGGGGAGTTCTTTGGACAAAAATCGGTGGATGAGGGCGTTTTGTTTGGCTTTCATCGGATGAACGCTTTTTTGGCATTAACGCCTTTGAAGAGTATCCATTTTCATGATGTAGAAAAAAATATGAATGCTGAACGCTTGGATCAGTTTAAGCAAACTTATCTACAACATCTTACTGCTACTATTGCGCAAGAACTTTTAATAGTTGATCTATAATGAAAAATAAATCAATAATGGTGCTACTGGTTGCTGTTTCAATGGTAACCTTTAGCTATGGTCAAAACACAAAGACAAAAGCAATGAAAAAAATACTTTTTGTGGTAACGAGCCACGACAAAAAAGGAAATACAGGAGAATCGACAGGTTTTTACCTTTCAGAAGTTTCGCATCCTTGGGATGTGTTGGTTTCCGCCGGATATGAAATAGATTTTGTTAGTCCTAAAGGAGGTAAGGCGCCTGTTGATGGATTTAATTTGGAAGACCCTACCAATAAGAAATTTTGGGAGAACACGGCTTATCGAAATAAGATCGAAAATACAATGAAACCCTCTGAAGTGGACACCACGAAATACGAAGCAATCTTTTATGCAGGTGGACATGGTACTATGTGGGATTTGCCTGAAAACACAGAGATTGCTGAAATTGCTCGTAAAATATACGAGTCGAATGGATTGGTAAGCGCCGTTTGTCATGGGCCATCAGGTTTATTAAATATTAAATTGAGCAACGGCAAATATTTAGTAGATGGCAAGAAAATCAATGCCTTTACCAATGAAGAAGAAAATGCCGTGAAGTTGGAAAATGTAGTGCCTTTCTTATTAGAAACTAAACTAATAGAGCGTGGAGCAAAATTTGAAAAGTCGGGACTTTGGCAGGAACATGTAACCGTAGATCAGAGGGTAATAACCGGCCAAAACCCGCAATCAGCACATGCCGTGGGCGTAGCAATGCTTAACATATTACAACATTAATTCAGGTTGTTTTTTCTGTTACATCAGTAATTGAAAATGAAATAGAATCATAGCGTTAATAGAAAAGGAAACTGTCGTAAGATAGTTTCCTTTTGCTTTTTAAAGGTGATATAAGCAAGTTATTAAACTTCTTTCAACTCCTAAAATCAAGGCTGTCTATCAAGTTTTAATAAAAAAAGCCGCAGTTTATATACTGCGACTTACTTATAATTTAAAAAAAACAACCCTAAACTATTTCGGCAATTTGAGGAATTCAATTTGAAGATTGTCTCCTGTTAAGGTAACGGTGTCATTGGATGTTATCGGCCCTCTGCCTTCAGTTTGCAACCGGCTTTCACTAATCTTAAATTCAGTTATAAGGCTGTTTCTTATAGCTTCGGCCTTTCTTTTAGATAAATCTGCATCAGTGTTGTTAACATTGGCCGGGCCTATAATTTTAACTTTCACAGAAGGGTTTTCTTTCAGTTGTTGAGCAATTTCTTTCAAGGTCGAATATGATTCAGGTCTGATAAGATCTGTATCTGCATCAAATAAAACTCCGGAGGTTGTAAATTTTTCACCTAATATTAGTTTTTTGTGCACATCAGGTGTTCCTGCAGATAGTTTTATATTAGAAACATAAGCGAATTTGCTGTTGGCATTTGCCGATACCTTGAAATTAATGCAATTGATAAGTGATTTTGCATCCAGCAATTTAAACTCATCAATAACCTTTGTTTCATTTATATAAATTCGCAGTCGCTCTTTTTGTCTCCATATGGAAACCCTTATTTTCTCTCCTTGCGAGTTAAAATGAGTTTCAGATGAATTGGAAACACTGAGCAATTTTTTGCAGTCGTCGGCATAACACCAATTTTCGATGGATATAAAGCCTTCTCCACCACCCACCATTCTAAACTCGGCTCCATAGTTGGTTGGTTCAGTGTCTGTTGTTTTAGCGGCATTACCTAATTGTACATAAAACCCGCCTGTGTTTTTGCCGGCATTTAGGGCCAAATCAAATTCAAATGTGAAATTTTCGGGTAGGTCATTCACAATAAACTCGGGGCGATAAGTAGCATTCTGACCCATAGAAAGCCATTTGCCAGGTAGGTTATTGAGTGTTGTAATTTCACCCAGTCCATTGGTGTTCCATGTTTTAGGAAAGCTGCCAATTTCTGTCTGGCTAAAATCTTCATAAGCGATCAATTGTTCTCCTGTAATAAAATCGAACTTGGAATACGACTGAAATATAGAAACCGGAGGTGTATCGTTTGTATGGGGGGCTATATTTTGTGAGAGTATTGAATTCGGCCTTTTGTTAAGCTCCGTGATCTGTTGGTTGGTCTTGTCGTTTAACTTTTGAAGCGAATTGCCTGGATATTCATCGGTTTGTGCATAAGCACCAAAAGCTAACGCCAACAGTGCCCCTGTGAATAATGGTTTTTTCATGGTTTAATCGTAGTTGAGTCTGTTTAATTGTATAAATCGGTTTATAAGTTGAATGCTGATAATTATCATTTATCAGCCAACCAAATTGAATATCCTAACTGAAGGTTGAATTTCAAATAGCGGAGTTAAAAAAATGACTTTAAAGTAATTATTTGGGATTTTTTGACTCTAAATTCTCTTGTTTTCGTAAGTCTTTTCTCATTGTTGTAATGAGTTCGGCAGATGTTGTTGAAAGTATTAAATGAAGCGTCGTGTCTGGAAAGCTTTTTGATTGGTCAATCATATTCAAACAAAAGCCCCTGAAAAATGATTCGTCATTCTTCAGGGGCTTCCTTATTGAAAAGCTAAATTACAGCTACTTTAGTTCATAGTCGGCTTTAACTTCTGTTTTTCCATCTCCATCAGTATCATTGTCAATTTTTTCTGATACTAAAACACCATCTACGTAAATCTGACCTGTTAATCTACCTCCTGTTGATTTTGCATTCAGACTTAAGGGAGAACTTTCACTTACCATTACAGTAGTATCTTTAGTACCGGTAAAAGGTACTTTGAAAGCCTGAACAGTGCTTTTGAAATTAAATTTAACATCGGTAACTGAAGTGCCGGTTACTAAAAATCTAACTTTTTTTGCTGAATCATCTTTCTTACAGCTGGTAATTAATAAAAGGGCTGAAAATAATAGTACTACTGGCTTCATTGTTTTGATTTAGTTTAGGAAAATTATTAATAAAAAACTCTATTAATTATTGGTTAATAAATTTTCTGTAAACATCAATAATGAAGATGAAAAGAAAATGAAAAAGGGATTTATTTTATAAGTTCTTATTTTGTTAAAGAAGTGATTGGATTTCCGGTTGACTGGGTGCTCTTAAACTCAATGCCAAGCAAATGTGCCAAGGTTGCGGCCACCTGGTTTTGGAACAACTGACCATCCGATTTTATTTCACCTGTCGATAAAACATCAGGGCCAATCGCAGCAAGCCAAATCTGGTTGGCTCCTTCGATCTTTTTACTATGATGACGCCAATTTCCATCCTTTGCCTCGCCACGTCCGTGGTCGGCTGTAATAATCAAGGTGGTTTGATCTTTATAAAATGAGTCATGCTGAATAAAATTCCATAGGTCAGCCAGATACTGATCAATGTAATTTGCCGAACGGAGGTAGAAATCATAATGCCCTTCATGCGCCCATTCATCCGTTTCGCCATGCCCAATAAATAACACGCGCGGATGATGTTGAATCATGTATTCTTTAGCCAGGTAATGCGTGAAAACATCCAAACGTTCAGCACCAAAAGGATCGGGAACCTGCGTTTGCATTACATTTAACAGCTCGGTGCTTGCACTCAAATTACTGCCTTCAACTTTTTCATAACCTGCATTAACAGGAATTTTTGAGCGATCTCTGTTAATGATATAGGGGAAAACCTCCCATGAGCCAAAAGCCGCTACTTTTCCTTTAAATTCAGGCTTGTTATTTAAAAACTCAAGAACGGTTACATTAGGATTATTCTTTTTGTTGTTGGAATTTACAGCAGTGTCGGCATAACCGCAAAGTAGCTCGCTATACCCCGGATAAGAGAACCAATATGGATTGGTTACATCCACCTTGTTGTTCAAGTCACGGTTTCCATAAATCTGGCCTTGTTTAGCGATCGTACCCCATATAAAAGGCATCAGCATTTGACGACGTTCTTGCGCAGTTTCGGCCCAAAACTCCTTGGTTATACCTTTGGCATCCTGGGTGAACTCTTTGTTATTGATCAGCGATGAATCAGCTCCTCTGAACAATTCCTGCCAGCGATAGCCATCCAACGTAATAAGAATTACATTTTTAGTTTTAGGCTTTGTTTGAGCGAATGAGCAAAAAGTAAAAAGACATACAATGAGTAAGGGTAGTTTTTTCATATAAGATTTAGTTGGTGCTCTAAATTTATGGACGAATCTTTAATATCAAATAAAAACATTCATTAATAAGATGGTTGATAAAATAAAAAGGGCCCCTGAATATTCAGAGGCCCTATGAATCATTGTTTGTTATGCTGAGCGTAGAGGATGCGTTATGCGATGGTTTTTCAAAATGTCACGCTGAGTGAAACCGAAGCGTTATTTTTTAGGCGCAGTTTCAGTTTGCTGTTGCGATTGACTGTAAGCTTTAATTATTCTTTTTGTTACATCATCCCAGTTTACTAATGGGTAGATGTTGTATTGTACTGCTTGCTGATCAAACAAAGCTTTAAGCTCTTCCAATTTTTGAGGATACTTTTTAGCCAGATCAATACGTTCGTTAAAGTCCTCGTTCAGGTTATAAAGCTGCCAGGTATTATTGGTTTTATCAGCCACGCTAAAGTCATTCAATAAACCGTTGGTAATAGATGGTTTAAAGGCATAAGCTGCTTTCCAGCCATCTTTATACATACCTATAGAACCAAAAATGTAGTAGTATTGTGTAGTATGCTTCGAAATTGCTTTAGCATTGTCAAATGATTCATACAGTGATGAGCCGGTAATTGGATCTTGTTTGATTCCTTTGATTTCAGAAGGTGCTTTAATGCCGGTAATATCAAGTGTGGTCGGCAAAATATCGCTTACATGTGAATATTGATTGCGAATTCCTCCTTTTTCTTTGATTCCATTTGGATAAAACACAATTAAAGGATTATGTGTACCGCCTTCGCTGTGCGCATCTTGTTTCCAATACTTGAATGGTGTGTTCGCAGCCTGTGCCCATCCAAGTGGATAATTGGCCTCTGTTCCAGCAGGTAAACCTATATCATCAATTTTAGCGAGGTTATATTGGATGTTTTCAGCTTCTGTATATGGCTTGGCAAACAACTGACGGTCAATATCTCCATTAAGAGTGCCCTCTTTACTGGCACCGTTATCACCTAAAATTAAAACAATTACCGTGTTATCTAATTGTTTCGAAGCTTTAAGGTAATCTACTAAACGTTTGATCTCATGATCAGTATAAGTGAAATAACCTGCGTAAACCTCCATGAAACGGGTATAAAGTTTCTTTTCCTCGGCCGAAAGCGTGTTCCAAGCCTTAATATTAGGATTGCGTTCGGGTAATATGGCATTTTGCGGAATTACACCCAATTTTTTCTGATTGGCAAATACTCGTTCTCTGTAAACATCCCAACCTTCATCAAATTTGCCTTTGTATAAATCGCTCCATTCTTTTGACACTTGGTGAGGGGCGTGTGTAGCTCCTGGTGCGTAATACAAGAAGAACGGCTTGTCGGGAGCTGCAGCTTGTTGCCGTTGAAGATAAAACAAAGCTTTATCGGTTATGAGTTCGCTTAAATGTCTTCCATCTGGAGTGATTTTAGCGTTATCTTCTGCTAAGTCGGGTTTGTACTGGTCGGTTTGCGATCCTAGGAAACCATAAAAATGCTCAAAACCTTTTTCAGTTGGCCAATGGTCAAACGGGCCGGCACTATTGTTTTCTTCATCAGGTGTTAAACCATATTTACCAACTGCAAAAGTGTTATAGCCATTATCTTTTAGCACCTCTGCAATCGTTCCCGCAGTCGAGGGGATTCGACCATCCCATCCCGGGAAACCGGCAGAAAGTATCTGGTGGGCAAATCCTCCCATGTGTACCGCATGCTGGTTGCGGCCGGTTAACAGCGAGGCTCGGGTAGGGGCGCAGATGGCAGTTGTGTGGAAGTTAGTGAATCTTAATCCGTTATTAGCAAGACTGTCAATTGTTGGTGTATTAACCAATCCGCCAAAAGACGAGCTGGCGCCATAACCAACATCATCGAGTAAGATCCAAATAACATTTGGAGCCCCATTAGGTGCTTTGGGGGCTTGTGGCCAGCTTTCGGTTGATTCAGATACGGTTTTGCCGATCTTTCCCTTAAATTCCGGATTTGTTTGAGCCTGCGATTGCCAGGCTAGCAATAGGCTCAATGTTGTTAAGTAAATGTTTTTCTTTCTCATGGTGAGTTTGAATATGTTTTGCGTTAGTTACTGTACTAACAAACATAAGAAAATATTTCACATAAACTATAAAGTCTATAGAATTTATAGTTTATGTGAATTATGGAAACTAAAATCAATAACTAGGAAATTTAAAAACCATGAATATCTTTACCTGAAGATTCTGAAAAGGTATTTGGGAGATATATGGGGCATAGACAATCGCATGAATTTTTAGCAGTAATTATAAACAGATACGACACTATCAATAATGAAAAAATACTTAATGCATTTACCACTATCATATAATTTGAGATTTATTTTAATTATTCTATCAGTCTTCGTCTCAAGTTATTGTTGTATGTCCCAAAAACTTACAAATGAAGTAAGATTGAGCAAATGGTCTAGTGAGGCCTGTGATAATACATTTGATCCTTACCGTTTAAAAACCAGAGTAACGAATATTGAATATACCGATACAACTACCATTTTTACTGTTAACTTTTCCGACAACTGCTGTGCTACCTTTAAACCAGCTATTCGTTTTTATAATAATAAATTAGTGTTTCTCCCTTATGAGGAATATACTGGCGACTATTGCACCTGTAATTGTTGCTTTACAATCAGATATGAAGTTTTTGGGTTGAAAGAAAAGAAATATAGCTTGTACTTTAACGATAAGAAGATTGTGCTTTCAGATGATTTCTATGATACGGTAAAACCATCATTTCAGTATTATAACGGAAAAAAAATTAATAGCATTAATAAATACGGCTTTAAAGAAGGTTTATGGGTAACATTTTACAAAAATGGTCATGAAAAGGAAGTGAGTCTATATCCAGAACAATCAATGTATTTTGAACCAAAAACGATCTGGTCAAAAGGGTATCATCCTAATGGAAATCTATCTTTTTACGATAGAAATGATACGTCTGAGGCCTGGTTTGAAGATAAGGAGTTAAAGTATCAATTTATTGAATTTAAAGTCGATGATACTCTCTACACAAAGCTTTTAAAAAAGTTTGATAATAAGGTGGTTGAAACCGAATTCTTGCTAAAGGGTTATCAAACATTAAAGAATGGGTTGCAATCTGATTATGCAGAAGGTTGGCAAACTGAAACGATTTATAAAAGAAAATATTTCAAAAGTGGAAAACCACAGTCTATTTTAGGTGTGGATACTAGCTATACTTGGTTTGAAACAGGACAAGTTGAGTCAAAAAGATATAAGTCAGGTATGGTGAAATTTGACACTAAAGGACAAATAGTAGAGCAAGGATTTAACTGGGTGGAAAGAGTTCCTGAATTTTATATTGATTTGCAAAACAGTCTAGATGTTCTGTTCGATTCAAATAATACAATCAGGGAAATATCTTTAAACAGAGATGAAACCACACTTGGAGGGGTTACCGGTGGTAATCGTTATTACTGGAAGTGGGATGCAAAAAAGAATCTGATTGAATCACCTAAAAATTGGAATGAGGCATTGCCTTGGGAAAGATTCAATGAAATGCAAGTGTATTTCAAAAAGGATCGCGGCTAATTAAGATAGGGTATATTAATGTAGGCATTCTTTTCATGTAATGTCTGTACGGATTTTATCAGTATATAAAGATCAATTGTTTTCCCACTGGCAATCGTGCGTCTGAGCGTAGTCGAAGGCTTTGTACTAAAAACGCTTCGACTACGCTCTGTGTGATGACGTGGAAGTAGATTGAATAATGATTATTGAGTACTCTCTGGTCTCTGATTTTAATAGAATAAGTGCTAATGTTTGCGTTTAATTGCCTAAATTTCAAATACTTATTTTTTTCTGTTCAACCAATCAATCTACATTTATCATGCAACGACGAAGTTTTTTACAACTCACAGGACTGGCTCTTGGAGCAAGTGCTATTAATCCTGTCTTTGCCTTTGATACAATTAAAATCAATAGACCTGGTTTCAGTACCTGGGCCGATATCCGAAAACAGTTTTTATTAGAACCGGGTAAAGTGCATATGTCTCAAATGTTATTGGCGACTAATCCAACCGAAGTTCGAGAAGCTATTGATCAGCATCGGAAAATGCTGAATGAAAACCCGGTTGATTACTGGGAAAATAACTGGATCCAATTCGAAGAGAAAATGAGGCAAGCTGCAGCCAACTATATTGGTGCAGAAATAGGAGAGGTGGCATTAATGGGAAGCACTACAATGGGTTTGGGTACATTATACAGTGGTTTGAAGCTTAAGGAAGGTGACGAAATACTGACCACTGTTCACGATCATTTTTCTACGGAAAAGTCGATAGAATATGGTGTGATGAAGAATAAAGCTTCAGTACGAAAAATTACCCTGTACGAAAATCCGGCAACTGCAAATGCCGATGATATGGCAACTATTTTAGCAAAATCAATTCAACCTGCAACTCGTGTTGTTGCTGTTACCTGGGTGCATTCATGCACGGGAATGAAATTGCCGATCCGTAAACTTGCCGACGTTGTTAAAAAAGCAAACGAACAACGCTCAGCTTCAAACAGGATTTACTTCTGCGTTGACGGCGTGCATGGTTTTGGTGTAGAGAATGTAAGTATGAAGGATTTAGGCTGCGACTTTTTTGCTGCCAGTTGCCATAAATGGATTTTCGGTCCAAGAGGAACAGGGCTGCTGTTTGCTAAAAAAGATGCATGGGACATGTTGGTGCCAACAATTCCGTCGTTTGATAAGGCTTATCTAGAATGGTTGGGTTTAATGCCTAAAGAGGAACTGACTTTCGGTGATGTGTTTAATGTAGGAGGTTTCCATTCATTTGAAAACCGATGGGCTTTGGATAAGGCTTTTGATTTTCATAATACAATTGGCAAGGCAAAAGTAGAAGAGCGAACCCATCAATTAAATACAATGCTTAAAGAAGGGTTAAAGGAAATTAAGCATATTAAGCTGCATACCCCTGTTTCCGCGCAACTTTCATGCGGAATTAATTGCTTTGAGGTTGATGGACTAAAGCCAGATGAAGTGGTGAAGCGTTTGCACCAGAAGAATATAATTGCCACGTCATCGCCCTATCGGATCAGTTATGCCCGTTTAACGCCAAGTATTATTAATAGCGAGGATGATGTTAAGCGATGTTTAGCTGAACTTGAACGAATAAAAACCTAAGTAAAAAGAAACTTTTTTTCATTTAAGAGGGACAATCTGACTAATAGTGATCGTCCTTTTCTTTTGATTATACCCGCTGTATAAAACTGTTGATATTAATTTTTTTTAAAGACTATGATTGGCTTGCGATTGAATTTTAATATGCTGTTTTGTATTCGTTTTGTTGCGTTATTGCAATATTAGGCAGTATTTAAATAATGTTTCTGTATTAAAACTGCATAAAACTGCTTAAAATGCATTATTTTTAATCGTAACGAGTATGTTACATGCGTGTTTGTGCGTTTTTGTGAAATAATATTTTATGTTTGAATTGTCGGGGGATATATAATTTTTCCTCTGATAAGGTCGGGGAGAATGGTGCCAATAATTATGAAGTTAAATGTTGAACCAAAAATTACTTATCAATTCAAACAGTTTATTATGAAACAAAGACTACTCAATTTCTTACTCGTGGGATTGGTCTTTATGTCGCTGCAGGTTTTTGCACAGCAAAAGGAAGTAACAGGGACTGTTATTTCAGCAGAGGATAATCAGCCAATTCCGGGAGTTTCAGTGCTCATCAAAGGAACCGCTAAAGGGACTCAAACTGACGTTAATGGTTTTTAC
Source organism: Solitalea agri (assembly GCF_023914155.1). GTDB lineage: Bacteria > Bacteroidota > Bacteroidia > Sphingobacteriales > Sphingobacteriaceae > Solitalea > Solitalea agri. Next base: position 235,482 of record NZ_JAMWYS010000053.1, read on the forward strand.
AAAATTAGTGTTGAACAAGGTCAAACACTTGTTTTTAATTTTGTAGGAACAAAAGAGGCTAGCGTTACTGTTGGCAGCTCATCTAAAATCAATGTTACATTACAATCTGATGCAAAAGCATTGGGTGAAGTAGTGGTAACAGCTTTAGGTCAGAAACAAAACAAACGATCACTGGCATATGCTGTGCAAGAGATTAAAGGTTCTGATCTGAACGATGGAAATCAAACCAATGCTCTTAACGCTTTAAAAGCTAAAGCTGCAGGTGTTCAGATTACAAGTTCAGGCGGTGCAGCAGGAGCAGGATCGCGCATCCAGATTCGTGGTGTAAACTCATTAAATCCAAGCGCAAACAACCAGCCTTTGTTTATCATTGATGGTGTTCCGGTTTCAAACGAAACGGATAACTTCGGTGGATCTTCAGGAGATAGCTTTCAGAACACTAACCGTTTTTCGGATATCAACCCTGATGATATTGAAAGCATGACCATTCTTAAAGGCCCTTCAGCATCTGTATTATATGGTTTACGTGCTGCAAACGGTGCAGTTGTAGTTACTACAAAATCAGGTAAAGCAGGTAAGGCAAGTATGAATTATAAAGTATCATACAGCTTTGATGATGTGACCAAAACTCCTCCAATTCAAACTCGGTATGGTAATGGTAATAATGGCATGTATACACCAAGTGTAAATACATGGGGCCCGCTTGTAAATGGCGCTCCAACATACAATCCGTATGATATGTATTTCCAAACTGGTCATCAATTACAAAATTCGTTCACAATGAGCGGAGGGTCAGAAAAAGCGACTTATTTTACCTCGATTTCGAATTCTTCACAAACAGGTGTTGCTCAAAACTCTGATTATGGCAAAACATCCATTCGTTTAGCAGGAACTTTACGTGCTTCTGATCAGGTTAAGTTTGACGCATCTGCGAATTATATTCGTTCGGGAGGTACTAATCCAAGAGTGGGGGTAAGCTCAGGAGCTATTTTCTACTTAATGAAGCATACCAATACTGTTGATCCAAGTGATTATCTAAATGCAGATGGAACTGAAAAAGTTTATAATGCTGCAATTAATAACCCGTTTTATTTTTCTGAAAACGCATTCTTAAATGATAATGTAAACCGGGTTATTGGAAATCTGGGAGTTGACTATTCTCCGTTAAAATGGTTATCGTTGAATTATAAAATTGGTTTGGATAACTATTCGGATTTCCGTCGAAACTATAATGAAACAGGTTTGTTAATTAGCTCTCTTGGTTCAATGGGCGAACAGCGTATAGGATATTCAGAGGTTAACTCTAATTTTATTGCTAAAGCCAACCAAAGATTAAGCGAAAACTGGAATGCAAACTTTTTGATTGGTCAGTCTTATACTAATATCAAAAGATCAAGCTTATCAACAAGTGGTAGCCAGGCAATTGTTCCAGGTTTAGAAAGTATTAACAACTATGTAGTTTATCAGTCTTCAAATTATCCAAGCGAAAAAAATATGATTGGTGTTTTTGGAGACGTGAAAGTTGACTACAAGAATCAGTTGTTCCTTAGCTTAACAGGAAGAAATGACTGGTCATCTACTTTGCCTAAGCAGAACAGATCATTCTTCTATCCTTCTGCAAGTGTAGCTTATGTATTTACTGAGCTTCCTTTCTTGAAAAATAATTCAATCTTAAGCTTCGGTAAATTCAGAGCATCGTACGCTGAGGTGGGTAAAGATGCTGACCCTTACCAAATTGGTGTATATTATTCAACCTTACAAGCATATAGTGGTGTAAGCGGTATTTACAGAAATACATCTTTAGGTTTCGAAAACCTAAAACCAGAAAGAACTAAAGGTATTGAGTTTGGTGGTGAGTTTAGATTCTTAAATGATCGAATTACTTTAGACGCCAACTACGCAATTGCAAATAGTATTGACCAAATCGTGCCAGTTCCGGTTAGTTACTCATCAGGTTATGATGTGTATGTAACCAATGCGGGTCAAATTAGAAATAAAACCCTTGAATTCGTTTTAAATGCAACGTTATTGAATAAAAGTGATTTCAAATGGGATTTGAACGCTAACTGGGCACAAACTAAAGGTCGTGTAATTTCAATGCCTCCGGGAGTGAATGAAATTATCTTTAACCCAGCAACACCTTGGAATAAGCAAATTATTAAAACAGGTGGTCGTCCTGGTGATTGGTATGGTTGGCCGTTAACTCGTGCTCAAAATGGCCAGTTATTAATTGGTGCTGATGGGTATCCAATTGTTCCTTCAAACTTAGATCAAAACACCTTAATTGGTAATGCTTACCCTGATTGGACTGGTGGTTTAGGTAGCTCATTGTCATACAAGGGCTTATCGTTCTCATTCTTGTTTAACTTCCGTAAAGGTGGTTTTGTGAATGATATTGTTAAATGGCAACGCTATACAACAGGTATTGGTGCTGAAACAGAGATGAGAAATACCATGGTTGTGTTTAAAGGGGTTGTGAATAAAGGAACAACTGAAAATCCAGTTTATGAGCAGAATACTAAACAGGTAATGATTGATCAGAACTTTTATAATGCAGCATTCCGCTACCGTTTATCGTCTGAAAACAATGGTTTCCAGGATGCCTCATGGATCAGATTGCAAAATGTTTCTTTAGGTTATAATTTACCTACAACTTGGTTGAACAAGACCTTTGTTAAATCTGCTTCTGTATCGGTTACAGCAAATAATTTATGGGTAACTACTCCGTTTGTTGGGTTTGATCCTGAGTCAAGTACTTATGGTGCAGGTTCTAACGCGGTAGGTTATGTTGGTACAGGTGTGCCTTCTACCAGAAATGTTTATGTTGCCTTTAATGTTAATTTCTAGTTAAGACTTATATGAAATCAAAATATATCAAACATTCATTGGTGGCACTTGGTTTGGGCATGGTTACGGCTTCATGTGGGAATCTTTTAGATATCAATGATGATCCGGCCAGACTAACCAGTAATCAAGTAACAATTTCAGGATTGCTGCCAACTGCAATTCAATACACCGCAAACTCATACTGGAATGTTGGACAGTATGGTAATTATTATCCTCAATACTTAGCTGGACATTCGGGTCAGGAAAAAAATATCGACTCGTATACTCCTTATGGTTTTGATAATATTTGGGAAACCTCTTACCTAAGAGCTATGCCTAATTTAAAAGAGCTTATTGATAGAGCTGAAGCTCAGGGAGCTCCACAGTATGCTGGTGTGGCCAAGGTTTTAATGGCACTTAATTTAATGCAATGCACTGATTTATGGGGAGATCTTCCTTATAGCGAAGCATTTAAAGGAAGCGCGGTGTTAATGCCAAAGTATGACAAGCAACAGGATATTTATGGTGTACATCTTAAAAATCTTTTGGATGAGGCTATTGCTGATTTAGATCAGGCACCTCCAGCTTCGGCAACTTTAAAGGTAGGGGCGAGCGATTTGATTTATGGTGGAACTATTGCAAAATGGAAAATGGCTGCTTACGCTGTTAGATCAAGATACTATTTGCATTTAGGTAAAAAGGATCCTGCTAATTATGCTAAAGCTGCTGCAGATGCTCAAAATGCATTTAATGATAGAACCGGAGCTGCTGACTTAGAATTAAAGTATCCTGCCGATCGAGTAATTACCTGGTCATGGTACAGCTATATTTTTAAAACAGCTGCGGCCAGCCGTTCTGCTCGTCCTTCTAAATATTTTGTTGATTTAATGAATGGGTCTGCAACAGGTGTTTATCCTGGTTTGGTTGATCCTCGTATCTCAAAATTAGTTGATAACGGTGGTGCTGCCACTTATGTTGGTCGTCCGGTGGGTGTTTTAGGTACTGATGCTGGTGCAGCTGCGGCTAATACTGATCTTACCGATAAAACTTTTTACGGTAAACAGTTTACTGTTACTCCTCTTATTTCATATGCTGAAGTTCAGTTTATCAAAGCCGAATCATTGTTTTCTACTGATAAAGCTGCATCATATGCTGCATTTTTAGAAGGCATCAAAAGCAGCATGTTAAAATTTGGAGTTGATAATGCATCGATTGATGCTTATGTGAACAACTCGTTAATTTCAAAAGGAGCAGCTAATTTGACAATTTCTGATATCATGCTTCAAAAGTACATTGCTTTATTCTTGCAAATGGAGACATGGACAGACATGAGAAGACATCAGTATGACCCAACTGTTTACGTTGGTTTAACTCAACCAGGGTTAAATCAGTTAGGAACTAGCTGGGTTCAAAGAGCTAAATATCCTGATAATGAGCCTGGAAGAAATGTGAATGTGCCTAAAGTGGGTAACCAGGCTGAGAAAATTTGGTTGTTTCAATAATTCATAAAGATTAAAGTGATGAAAAAGAACTTAAATAGACTATATCTTTTCTTAATTGCTGTTTCCTCAATTGCACTTGTTTCTTGTGAAAAAGATGCTGATCAATGGTTGCAGGATAATGTAACCGTGATAGGAAAGTATGCCAACATTGCAAAATTTAGCGCTCCAAGTGCTACCGCGGCTGCTGGTAGCAAAATAAAACTTGATTTAAGATACTGGTCTGAAGATCCGATAGATAAAATTAATTTAAAAGACTCTATTGGTACTGCAGCTAAGAAACAAGTCTTTACTACGGCTTATTCACCCGCTTATTCAGCTATTACGAAAACTGATTCGTTGATTATTGAATATACTGTACCTGCCGGTTTGGCACCAAAAACAGTTATTCTATTAGAAGCGGAAGTTGTTAATAAAAATACCCTAAAAAACACGTCAACCTTTAAGGTTACTGTTCAATAGAAATAACATTGTAACAAATGTTTCATATGCAAATGGAAATAAGGGGCCAGAAGGGCCCCTTTTGCTTACCCTTTCGTTAGGTCAAGTAAAAAAAACAATGTGCGTTTTTGTGCGTTTTTTAAATTAAAAAGTGCAAATATTTTGATTTTGTATTAGGTGTTTTGCAATTATTTTAAGATATTGCATACGGTTTAATAAAGATTTGCGGTTGTGTGCGGATTTGTAAAGATCATAGATTCTCAAAAATGAAAATTCGATTTACAGTTTTATTCCTCTTATTGCTTACTACTTTTGCGGGTAAAGCTCAAAATGTTATCAAGTTTGCCTTTGTTACCGATACGCATGTTGGTAATTCAACCGGAGCTGATGATTTGAGAAGAACGGTTCAGGATATCAATAATGATCCTTCCTTAGCTTTCGTAGTGCTTACCGGTGATATAACTGAATTTGGCGCCGATCAAGAACTTAAACTGGCCAAGCAAATACTCGACAGTTTAAATAAAAAATATTATGTGATTCCTGGTAATCACGATGCCAATTGGTCTGAGAGCGGTGCAAATACCTTCAGAACTGTTTTTGGCAATGAAACGTTCTCCTTTACCTATGGCAACTATTTCTTTGTTGCCACCAGTTCTGGTCCAAATATGCGAATGGGGCCTGGGCAAATTCCTAGAGAAAATATTGTATGGCTTGATTCAACATTGAAAGCAATGCCAGATCGTAATATGCCGGTAGTTTATTTGAACCATTATCCACAAAATAATGATCAAAATAACTGGTACGAAGCACTCGATCTATTAAAAAAGAGAAATGTGCAGGTAATACTGCATGGCCATGGTCATGCAAACAAAGAGTATACTTATGAGAATATTCCGGCAATTATGGGCCGTTCTAATTTAAGAGCTAAAGATTCAATTGGTGGATATAATATTGTCACTATTCAGAATAATAGAGCCGTTTTCGAGGTGAAAACACCTTTGACGACAGCAATTAAGAAATGGGCGGAAGTTTCATTGTTCAATCATCATTACGAAACAGATACCACACACTTTACTCGTCCGTCTTATGCCGTTAATAAACAGTATGCTAAGCTGAAAAAGACATGGGAATACCAGGATAACAGTGATGTAGGAGCCGGAAGTGCATTAATCGATGACTTGCTACTGAATGTTAATACGCAAGGTTTGATCTATGCCTTAAATAAAAAGAGTGGTAAAGTGGTTTGGAAAACAGGCACTAAAGGTAAGATCTATTCAACGCCAGCAGTGCAGGGAACTTATGCTGTGGTTGGTTCATCTAATCATCATATCTATTGCTTGAATACGCTAACTGGTAAAATTGTTTGGGATTTTCAGGCTGATAAAGCGGTATTAGGTTCTCCGGTAATAAAAGGAGATAACGTATTTATTGGAGCCTCGGATGGACACTTTAGAGCCTTGAATTTAAAAACAGGCAAATTGGTTTGGGATTTCGACCAGGTGAAAGGTTTTGTGGTAACTAAACCGCTTATCTATAATAATAAAATTTATTTCGGATGCTGGGCTAACGACTTTTATGCCTTGGATATTGAAACAGGGAAACTGGTTTGGAAATGGAATAATGGCACTACAAACAGAATGTTTTCACCTGCAGCCTGCTATCCTGCGGCAACAGCAAACCGCGTGTTTATAGTTGCTCCCGATCGCTATATGACTGCTTTTGATGCTAACTCAGGTGCAGTTATCTGGAGAAAGCAAATGAAAGATATCCGCGTTCGCGAATCGATGGGCTTGTCGGCTGATAGTTCGATGGTATACGCTAAAACAATGGAAGGTCAGTTGGTGGGCATTTCAACAAAAGCTGATTCTATGCAAGTTATATGGAAATCGAAACTTCAATTGCCTTATGAATTAGCACCTTCGGCAATTGTTGAACGAAACAATAAGGTTTATGTGCCATCTCATTCGGGTTTGGTAAGTACTATCGACAGAAACTCAGGAGAGGTAATTTGGCAATATAAAGTATCAAACTCATTGGTTAACACAGTTTTACCAATTGATAATAACAAAGTGATAGTGAGTACAATGGACGGTAAAATTGTTTGCCTTGAATACCGCAATTAATATTTTTGGTATGTATAAGAAATTGATATTAAGTTGGTTGGGCCAAAGCATGTTGGTCGGGCTTTTTGCAACTGCTGCTCAAGCGCAGCAGTTCTTACAGCCTTCCCCTGCAGCTGATCATTGGGCCGACAGTGTGATGAAAACCCTTAATAAAAAGCAAAAAATCGCTCAGTTATTGGTTTTACGTGCCTCAGAACGTAAAGGCAGCGAAGTGGTTTTCTATGAAGAAGAAATCTCAAAATACATAAAGAAATATAAAATTGGTTCGGTGTGCTTGTTTCAGGGAACCTCGCTGCAGCAGGCCGGATTTTTAAACAGACTTCAGGTTCTTTCAAAAGTACCTTTACTAGTATGTGTTGATGGGGAAACAGGTTTGGGTATGCGTTTTTCAGATGTGATGCCTTTCCCAGATATGTTAACTGTTGGTGCAACGCAAGATGCGGCCATTAGCTATAAAATTGGAAAAGCGATTGGTGAGCAATGTAAAAGAGCAGGGATTCAGGTAAACTACGCTCCGGTTGTTGATATCAATAATAACCCGCTTAACCCGGTGATCAATTTCCGTTCATTTGGCGAAGACAAGTACAAGGTTGCGCTTAACGGGGTAGAGCTAATGAAGGGTATGCAAGATCAGGGTGTAATGGCTTGTGCTAAACATTTTCCTGGTCATGGTGATGTGGCGGTTGATTCTCATTTGGATCTTCCGGTTATCAATAAGTCATTTGAGCAGTTAGATTCATTGGAATTATATCCATTTAAGCAAATGATCAGTGCAGGAGTAGGTAGTATGATGGTGGCGCATTTATCAATTCCTGCAATTGACAATACGCCCAATCAGCCAACTTCCTTATCTCCAAAAAACGTAACTGAACTACTTAGAAATAAGCTGGGTTTTAACGGACTTACTTTTACAGATGCGCTAGAAATGAAAGGTGTGGCTAAGTTTTATCCGCAAGGAAAAGCAGCTGTTCAATCATTATTGGCGGGCAATGATATGCTTTGTTTACCTGGCGACATCAAAAACGGTATTAAACTGATCCGTAAAGAAATCCGCAGAAAAAACCTTTCTAAGGATGCCGTAAATGAAAAAGTACGCAGGGTATTATTGGCGAAGTATAACCTTGGTTTAAATACCTTCACACAAATAGATACCACTTCTTTAAAAGCCGATTTAAATGTCAATGTAAATCCTTTGAAAAAGGAAGTGTATGAGAATGCAATTACCTTACTTAAGCAAACGGAAACATCTGCTATTCCTTTAGCTAAAGGGAAAAAGGTTGCTTTTGTGGGTATTGGCATAACTGAGGCTAATATTTTTGCCACCCAACTTAAAAACGAATACCAGGCTGATTGTTTCTATTTTGATTACAAAGCAGGAAAAGCTGATGTGGAAACAATTCTTCAAAAAGTACAATCTGGTTACGATGCAATTGTGATCGGGGTACACAAATACAAAAAATATCCTGCTAATAACTTCGGAATTAGTGATGCTGCCATCTCGTTGATCAATAAGCTTGATCAGGACCCCAAATCGGTGACCATTGCCTTTGGAAATCCATATGCAATCAAATTGTTTGAAAATGCTGCCAATCTTGTTGCAGCGTATGATGACGATAATTTAATGCAACAGGCAGCTATTGATTTTCTTACCGGAAAAATCTTGTCAAAAGGAAAATTGCCGGTTTCTATTTCTGCTCAATATCAATATGGAAGCGGGATAACAGGAGTGAAAAATAGTAAGGTTATCAGTGCTGATTCAGCTGCTTTAGATTCGAAGAAACTTTTAAAGATCGATTCAATCGCTAATAATGCAATTAAAAATGGAGCTACTCCGGGTTGTGTGGTATTGGTGGCTCGTAAAGGAAAAGTAGGTTTCTTAAAGGCTTATGGTTACACTAATTACGATAGTACACAAAAGGTTATTCCCGAAACAGTTTATGATTTGGCTTCGGTTACAAAAATTTCGGCCACTACTGTTTCAATAATGAAATTATACGAAGAGGGAAAATTGAATCTCGATGAAAAAATCGGTACCTACTTGCCTTGGGTAAGAGGTACCGACAAAGAGATCCTCACCGTTAGAAATATTTTACTACACCAAGCCGGTCTTGTAGCTTTTATTCCTTTTTATAAAGAAACACTTGACGCTTCGGGTAAACCAAAATCTGGTTTTTATGCTTCAGCTTCAGATGAACATCACAGTGTAAAAGTTGCTGATCATATGTACATGGATAAAAATTATATCGATACCATGTACAGTAAAATTCTGAAAAGCAAATTGGGAGAGCAGGGTAAATACATTTACAGTGATAACGATTTTATTTTCTTAGGGAAAATAGTTGAGCAAATCACTGGTAAAACCCTTGATGTCTATGCTCATGAAACCTTTTATGAGCCATTGCACATGGCCAGCACCACCTTCAAGCCTTTAGAACATATGTCGGTGGAAATGATCGCTCCAACCGAAAAAGAGAAAACCTTTAGGTTGCAACAAATCAGGGGCGATGTTCATGATCCGGGAGCAGCGATGTTTGGTGGAGTTGCCGGACATGCAGGCCTTTTTAGTAACGCATACGATTTATCACAATTATACCAACTATTACTAAATGGTGGAGAGCTGAACGGTCTCCGTTTATTAAAGCAATCCACCATTAGTTATTTCACTGCTTATAATAGTACCATTAGCAGAAGAGGTTTAGGCTTTGATAAACCTGAAAAGGATAATGCAACACGCCAAAGTCCATATCCGTGTAAGTATGCATCAGCAGAAACTTTTGGCCATACAGGTTTTACCGGCACTTGTGTATGGGTAGATCCTAAGTATGATCTGGTTTATATTTTCCTTTCGAACAGGGTTTGTCCTGATGGAGAAAACAATAAGTTATTAAAGATGAATGTGCGTTCTGATATTCAGGATGCTATCTATCAGTCGCTTATCAAATAGAGTTTTAAAAATTGATTATTAGAGTTTAAAAATAAAGTGCTCAATGGAAATTACGACAGAGAAAGATTCGAACTATAATCATTTGGAAACCATGTCTTTAAACGAGATTTTGGTAAACATTAACAATGAAGACAGAACGGTTCCGGATGCAGTGCAAAAGGCAATTCCACAAATTGAGAAGTTGGCAGCTATTATTGTACAGAAGATGAAAGCCGGAGGCCGATTGTTTTATATTGGCGCAGGCACCAGCGGACGTTTAGGTGTGTTAGACGCTTCTGAATGTCCACCAACATTTGGTGTGCCCGACAGTTGGGTAATTGGCATTATTGCCGGTGGCGATGTAGCCATTCGCAAAGCAGTTGAATTTGCCGAAGATAATGTTGATCAGGCCTGGCTCGATTTAAATAAGTACAACATAAACTCAAAGGACATTGTGGTTGGCATTGCTGCCTCTGGTACAACTCCTTATGTGATCGGCGGCTTACATGCTGCTAATCAAGTTGGCATTGCTACTGGTTGCATTGTGTGTAATTCAGGAAGCAAAGTGGCTGCTGAGGCTCAGTATCCTGTTGAAGTAGTGGTAGGGCCTGAATTTGTTACCGGTTCAACCCGTATGAAATCAGGAACAGCTCAAAAACTTGTACTGAATATGATTACCACTTCGGTAATGATTCAATTGGGCAGGGTAAAGGGAAATAAAATGGTCGACATGCAATTTACCAACCAGAAGCTGTACAAACGAGGTGTGAAGATTATTATGAAAGAAACCGGTATTGATGCCGAAACCGCTTCGCAACTTTTAGAGCAACATGGAAGTGTTAGAAAAGCCATTGAAAGTGCACAGGTAGCAGGTAAATAAGTTGTTTTTTAGATTGTCAATTAAACCAAAATGTCCCCAATAGTCCTTTTCTCGTTCTTAATAGGCTATTTTGTCCTGTTAATTGTAGTTTCTTTTGTTACCTCTAAAGGTTCATCTGATAATTCAAACTTCTTTATTGCCAACCGTAATTCTAAATGGTATTTCGTAGCCTTTGGAATGATTGGTACGGCTCTTTCAGGTGTGACATTCATATCGGTTCCGGGAGCTGTTCATAATAGTGGCTTCGGATATTTTCAGTTTGTACTGGGTAATGCGGTGGGCTTTGTGTTGATTTCTACAGTGCTGTTGCCTTTATATTACCGTATTAACCTTATTTCTATTTATACCTACCTCGAACAACGTTTTGGTTTTTGGAGTTATAAATCAGGGGCGATGATCTTTCTGGTTTCGCGTACTATTGGCTCTGCATTTCGTTTATACCTCGTGGTTATCGTTTTGCAACGTTTTATCTTTGATGCATGGCACGTACCATTCGGTGTTACCATCGCTATTTGTTTGCTGCTCATTTGGTCATATACCTTCAAGGGCGGCTTAAAAACCATCATTATTACTGATACGCTTCAAACGGTATTCTTACTTTCATCGGTACTGTTATCAATCTACTTTATAGCCAAAAGCCTTAATCTGGATGCTTTACAAACCTTTGAAGCAGTAAAACATAGCTCTTACTCTAAAATTTTCTTCTGGGAAGATTTTATGAGCAGTAAGAATCATTTCATTAAACAGTTTTTAGGTGGAATTTTTGTGACCATTGCAATGGTGGGTCTCGATCAGGATTTGATGCAAAAAAACCTTAGCTGCAAGAATATTGGTGAAGCGAAGAAGAACATGCTAACATTTACCGGGGTTTTTGTGGTGATGAATATCTTCTTTTTAAGTGTGGGAGCTTTGTTGTATCAGTTTGCAGCTTCTAATAACATCGATGTAGCTGCATTGGGTACTGCCGATCACCTATTCCCTGAAATAGCTTTAAACCATTTGAATGTTATACCTGCCATTATTTTTATGCTCGGCTTAACGGCTGCTACCTTTGCAACTACCGATTCGGCTTTAACGGCGCTCACTACTTCTTTTTGCGTTGATTTTCTGGGTTTTGCAAAGAACAAAGATCAGAATAATGCAAAATTGGTGATGGCAAGACATGCAGTACACATAGGTTTTTCAGTATTAATGCTGCTGGTGGTATTGGTTTTCAAAATAATTAATGACGAGTCAGTGGTAAATGCTATCTTCAAAGCCGCCGGTTACACCTACGGACCGCTTTTGGGATTGTTCTCCTTTGGAATGATCACAAAGCGTTTAGTAAATGATAAACTGGTTCCATTTATTTGTATCCTTTCTCCAGCATTGTCGTTTCTAGTTGATAAAAATGCAGTTGCTTGGTTTGGTTACACTATTGGTTTTGAACTGATCGTTATTAATGCACTGATAACTTATGTGCTTTTATTCGTTACAAGTAAAAGCGCTTCGGGACAATTATTTGAAGCACCCAAAGAAGTTGCTGAAAGAGTAATTGCTTAAATCTGCCATCGCCTGTACAGACATTTATCTATGGAAATCGGTCAACGATTAACTTCAATTTTACCTGCAAACAGAATTAAAACCCGTCTGATTGATTTGGTAGCTTATGCTGCCGATGCAGGATTTTACCATCTTCAGCCTAAAGCAGTAGTATTGCCGGTTTCGGAAAAGGAAATACAGGATCTGTTTGTGTTTTCACACGAGAATGCAATTCCTTTAACCTTTAGGACTGCAGGGACAAGCCTTTCGGGGCAATCAGTTACGGATGGTATTTTGGTTGATCTTAGCCAATTTTGGAATAAGATTATCGTAGAAGAGAATGGAGACAAAGTTCGTGTACAGCCCGGTATTACTGGGGCTTTGGTAAACGCTCATTTAAAAAAATACAAGAAGAAAATAGGGCCCGATCCATCGAGCATTAACTCAGCGATGATGGGTGGGATTCTTTCAAATAATTCAAGCGGAATGTGTTGCGGAGTGGTGAATAATTCATACCATACCACCAAATACATTCGCTTTATTTTGCCTAACGGTAAGGTGTTTTCTACGGAAAACCCTGAAGATTACAAACGGTTTCAACTTGAATGTGCTGCAGTTTATTATAAAATTGCCTCTTTACGAGAGCGGATTTTAAATAATGAAGAGCTACAGCAGCTGATCAGACGTAAATACAAAACAAAAAATACAGTGGGGTATTCAGTCAATTCGTTTATTGATTATGATGAACCGCTGGATATATTGGCCCATCTTTTAATTGGAGCCGAAGGAACTTTAGGGTTTATTTCGGAGGCAGTATTAAATACCATTGCTGATTATCCGATGAAAGCCACGGCGCTGATCTATTTTCCATCGATATATGATGCCTGCAGTGCCATTGTTCCATTAACAATTTCAGGAGCGGAAGCAGTAGAGCTGATGGATCGTGCTTCGTTGCGTTCTATTGAACACATTATGGGCGTTCCTGATCTCTTAAAGTCATTGCCGGAACAGGCGGCGGCTTTACTGGTCGAGTATCAAGGGAATACCGAAGAGGAGCTGCAGGCAAAAGTTCAGCAGTTTTTAAACCTTTCGTCAAACCTTAGTCTGGTTAATCAGCCACATTTCACGCGTGATGCTGCTGAGCAGGATTTCTTATGGAAACTTCGCAAAGGGATGTTCCCGGCGGTCGGAGCTGTACGGGCAAGTGGAACAACGGTAATATTAGAAGATGTTGCTTTTCCGGTTGAAAAACTGGGGGATGCCATCCTCGATCTTCAACAACTCTTTGCCAAATACAATTATCATAATGCCATCATTTTCGGACATGCTAAAGATGGTAACATACACTTCGTTGTTACCCAGGCATTTGATTCTGCCACGGAAATTGCCCGTTACGACAGTTTTTTGAATGAGGTTGTTGAGCTGGTGGTTAAAAAGTATGATGGAACTCTAAAGGCGGAGCACGGAACGGGCAGGAATATGGCTCCATTTGTAGAAACAGAATGGGGGATCGAGCTCTATACAATTATGAGAGAGCTGAAACTCATTATTGATCCACGTCAGTTATTAAACCCAGGAGTGATCATCAACGATGATAAAAAGGCTCATATTAAAAACCTGAAAGATCTTCCGCAGGTAGAAGAAGAGGTAGATAAATGTATTGAATGCGGATATTGTGAGCATAAATGCCCAAGCCGTAATCTAACATTAACTCCTCGTCAGCGTATTGTGGTTCGCCGTGAGTTGGCGGCTTTACAAAATAAAGGAGATAAAAAAGCGCATCAACAACTGCTTAGCCAGTATCAGTACGATGGAATGGATACTTGTGCGGTTGATGGGATGTGTGCAACTGCTTGTCCTGTTGATATTAATACCGGCATGTTAATTAAGCGCCTGCGCCGCGAAAATCATGGCGAATTTTCAAATAATGTCGCATTATGGGTGGCTAAAAAAATTGGCTTTGTAGCCCAAATTGTAGCACTTGGCCTGCGTGCCGGTGTTAGGTTGAACAAGGTATTCGGTGAAAATACAACAAGAAATATTACGGAATCGTTGAGGAAATTGGTTCCAGCCGTTCCTTTATGGTCAAACCAAATAGTGCCTGCTCCTGCATTTTCGCAGTTTATAACGCCTGATTTAAGAGAAAAGGAGCAATCGGTAAACGTAGTTTATTTCCCCACCTGCATTTCACGTGTAATGGGTGGTTCTGCTGATGGTAAGAAAAGTACAATTGAAACGATTATCAGTGTTTCCCAAAAAGCAGGTATAAATTTATTGATTCCAGATGGAGTTCAAAACTCTTGTTGTGGTCAGATATATTCATCAAAAGGTTTTTCCAAAGCTTACGAATACAATTCAAACCAAACCATTGAATTACTTTGGAAATGGACACTTGGCGGCAAATTGCCGGTGGTATTAGATATTACATCTTGTACACACACCTTGCATGACTGTCGCCCTGTGTTAACCGATGAGAATAAAAAACGATTCGACTCGATCAATATTCTGGATAGCATCGATTATATCGCTGATTACGTTCTTCCAAAAGTAGAAGTAAGGAATAAAAAGAACAATGTGGTGCTTCACCCGGTTTGTTCTACTTATAAAATGGGTATTGAAGGTAAATTCAGAAAAATTGCCGAGAAGTTATCCAATCAGGTGACAGTTCCTATGCATGTCGGATGTTGTGGTATGGCTGGGGATAGGGGATTTCTATTTCCGGAGTTAACCCATTCGGCAACAGCGCAAGAAGCAGGAGATGTAAAGGATGTTAAGTTCGAAGGTTATTTCTCATCGGCTAAAACCTGTGAGATGGCCATGTCAGATGCTGTTGGGAAAAATTATGAGTCGATTGTTTATTTAATAGATGAGTGTGTTTAAGAAAGAAATGAGAGAACGATAAATGGTTAAATTGTTTTATTGTTAGAACGAGTCCTTTCAATTTAACAATAAAACAATTTAGCAATTACTCTCTATTAACATCTAAATCACTTCAATATATTTATGATAGCCTAAAAGCGACTGGCTATTAGTGACTAAATCAGTGATCAGGTAATGAATTGCGTTTAATCCACAAACTTTCAGATTTTGAGTCGTTTCCAACTTTTCTCCAATGGTAACAATAGCAGTTTTGCGTGAAGCCTTTAACATGGCCTTTTTAACCTGTACTGCTTCCCAATCCGAATCAGTAATTCCGTTTTCCACTGAAAGACCATTCGTTCCCAAAAAGCACAGATCGACATTAATTTCAGATAACTGGTTAATTACCTGTGAACCAATACTGATGTGTGCGCTCGGTGAAAGCTGTCCTCCAATGAGGATTACATCACTATTGGTGTTTTCAACGAGCTCTAAAGCCACTAATGGACTAATGGTAAAAAAGGTACATTTCAGGTGCTTTGGAATTGCTCTGGCTATCTCAATCATTGTGGTGCCACCACCGGCTAAAACAACCATGCCGTCTTCAATTAAGCCTACAGCCTTTTTGGCAATGATTTTCTTGGCATCTTTTGCATAGGTTTCGCCATCTGCAAATGGGAAGTGAAACGATTTGGAAAGCGCTCCGCCATGAACCTTAATAATCTGGCCTAATTCAGAAAGTTCATTTAAGTCTCTTCTGATGGTATCTTCAGATACATTCAATAAACGGCTTAGGTCAGCCGACAGTACCTTATTGTGGAGGTTGATCTGCTTGATTATAAAATTTTGACGTTCTTCTTTGAGCATGAACTGTGTATATAGAAAGATGGCTTAAATATAAATTAAATTTGCTTTAATGCAGTTTTCTGCGGCTTTTAATTGCAGAATCCACTGATCTTTCAAAATAAAATCCTTTATAAAGCAAAAAGCCGCTGACTGATCAATCACCCGATTTTCTGGCTTAACGCTAGCTGTTGGAAGGAAAGCTAATGTTAACAGGTGTTGCGTGTAAATTATTGGTTATCAAAAAGATGTGTTTTATTAATTAACTGGAACGAAAAACAAGCAGTTCTAATTATCATTAATAAACGTTAAATTAACTATAGCAACGACCACGACAAACTCAACATACCACTTATGGATTATCTCACTATTTTTCTAGCCTTAATCCCGGTTTTAATGTTAATCGTTATGCTTGGATTTTTAAAAGTTCCTGGTGACAAAAGTGCTCTGATTGCTTTAATTACAACCGCAGCCCTTTCTCTTTTGGGATTTAAATTCTCTTTAGGGTCGATTGGCCTTTCCATTGTTTTTGGCGCATTAAAAGCACTATTTCCCATTATCTTAATCATTATTATGGCTATTTATAGTTATAATGTGTTGCTTTTTACAAAAAAAATGGATGTGCTAAAACATCAGTTTTCAAACATATCCTCAGATAAATGCATTCAGGTTTTATTGCTTACCTGGGGTTTTGGTGGATTATTGGAAGGGATGGCGGGTTTTGGCACTGCCGTTGCCATTCCTGCGGCCATTCTAATAGGATTGGGTTATAAACCGCTGTTTTCAGCACTGGTAAGTCTCCTTTCCAATAGTGTTCCCACTGCATTTGGAGCTGTTGGAGTTCCGGTTAAAGCTATTGCTGTTGAAATTGGGCATGCAAATCTTCAACAGTTGGGAAGCGAAGTGGTATTCCAGTTGATTCCTTTAATGTTGCTAATTCCTTTTATAATCGTATTCTTAACTGATTCGAGCTTAAAAGCATTGCCTAAAAACATATTCTTAAGTATAGTGGTAGGTGGAGTATCCATTGTGGTGCAATATTATTCCGTTATTTATATTGGTGTAGAAACTCCGGCTGTATTAGGTAGTATTGCCTCTATAATTGTGATTGTTATTTGGGGCAAATTAACAGCTCCCAAAAAAGATTCAGGCAATGATGCCGAAAGCATCAGCACACAGAAAATTATAAATGCATGGGCGGTTTATGGCTTAATTTTAATTTTAATTATAGGCACAAGTCCATTGTTTGGTCAGTTTAGAGCTTTTCTTCAGTCAATTAGTGCAACCCCTATCAACCTGACAATTAACAACTCCGTTAAAACAGTTAAAATATATTGGCTTACTGACGGTGGTTTTTTACTCTTTTTAGGCTCAGTAATTGGCGGACTACTCCAAGGAGCCTCCTTTGGTGATTTAATGAAAGAGCTTGGGAGAACCATCCTTAGTTTGAAGAAAACCTATATTACGGTTATATCTCTTATTGCATTATCTACCATTATGGATCTATCCGGAATGGTTGCCGTACTAGGATTGGCATTAGCCACTGCAACAGGTGCGTTTTACCCATTGTTTGCTCCTGCAATAGGTTGCTTAGGTGCATTTCTAACGGGCAGTGATACTTCATCTAATATTTTATTCGGAAAACTTCAAGCCAGCGTGGCACAGCAAATCGGTGAAAAACCCAGTTGGCTTGCTGCCGCAAATACAGTAGGAGCAACCGGTGGAAAAATTATATCACCGCAAAGTATCATCATTGCAACTTCTGCATGTCATCAACAAGGGAAAGAAGGGGATATTATGAAAAAAGCCCTACCTTACGCTATTTTTTACATTATAGTTGCCGGTTTAATGGTATACTTCTTCGGAAAATAATTTATAAAACATAAGCATTATGCTAGCTCCTGCATATCAGAAATTTAAAGAGGCAATATCCAATTTTATTGACTCCAAACGAATCCTGACCAGTTCTTTGCAAACGCTGGCTTACGGAACGGACGCCAGCTTTTACAGGCTCATTCCAAAAATTGTGGTTCTCGTGCGTAATGAGTCTGAAGTTATTGGGATTATTAAGGAAGCTAAGAAATTGGACATTGCGTTGACCTTCCGCGCAGCCGGAACCAGTTTATCCGGACAGGCTATTTCCGATTCAGTATTGGTTGTGGCTACTCATGGCTGGAAACGCTACGAGATTTTTTCTAATAATGAAAAGATCAAACTAGAGCCTGGGATTGTTGGGGCCTCAGCTAATAATATTCTGGCTCCACTAGGGTTAAAAATTGGCCCCGATCCGGCATCAATAGGCGCGGCAATGATTGGTGGGATCGTTGCCAATAATGCCAGTGGAATGTGTTGCGGCATTGCTCAAAACAGCTACCAAACAATCGCTGATATCAGAATCGTAATGAATGACGGAACAGTTTTGGATACCGCAGACGCCCAAAGTGTTCAGGCTTTTAAGAATTCAAATGCTGCGTTGATCAAAGAGATTGAAGCGATGAGAGATGAGATCAAAGGCAATGAAGCACTTTTCTATCGTATCAAAAATAAATTTAAAATAAAAAACACCACTGGCTACAGCATTAATGCATTGGTTGATTATGAAGACCCTATTGAAATCATTAAGCATTTAATGGTAGGCTCAGAGGGGACTTTGGCATTTATCTCAAACGTTACTCTAAATACTGTAACCGACGAAAAATACAAAGCATGTTCCCTGGTTATTTTTAACAGTATTTATGATGCCTGTAATGCTACCGCTTTATTAAAATCAAGTCCAGTTTCAGCCGTTGAATTATTGGATCGAAAATCTATTCGCTCGGTTGAACAGGATCCTCTTGCGCCAGCGTATTTCAAAACTTTGCCTGAATTAGCATGTGCTTTATTGATTGAGTGCCGTGATAATGATCAGGCTAATCTCAATCAAAAACAACGGCAAATTCGTTCCGCAATTGAGTCAATTCCTACTTTTTCGGAATATGAATTTACTAGTGACCCTGTACAATATAATTTTAACTGGGCTGCTCGCAAAGGCTTATTGCCTACTGTGGGTGCACTTAGGAAAAATGGAACAACAGTAATTATTGAAGACATTGCGTTTCCTCTTCCTAAGCTCGCAGACGCATGTATAGCCTTACAAGATCTATTTGCAAAATACCAATATGATGATGCCGTTTTGTTTGGACATGCACTGGAAGGTAATCTGCATTTTGTTTTCTCTCAGGATTTTTCAACGCAAACCGAAATTGACCGCTATGAAAACCTAATGATGGAATTGGCTGTTTTGGTGGTCGACCAATTTGATGGATCTTTAAAAGCAGAACACGGTACAGGGCGAAATATGGCGCCGTTTGTTGAAAAAGAGTGGGGGAATGAAGCCTATAGAATTATGAAACGCATTAAAATGATTTTCGACCCTAAGAGTAAAATCAATCCGGGCGTTTTAATTAATGGTGACCCCAAAGTGCATCTTAAAAACCTTAAACCGTTACCTGAAGCCGATTCCATCATCGATAAGTGCATGGAATGTGGGTTTTGTGAACCTCATTGCGTTTCTGAAGGGTTGACTCTATCGCCTCGTCAACGTATAGTAATAGCCCGTGAAATCAGCCGATTGGAAAGTACGAATGAAGATGCGCAAAGATTAGCCGAAATTAAAAAAGATGCAGTTTACCAAGTGGATCAAACTTGCGCTACTGATGGTCTTTGTGCATTGGCTTGTCCTGTGAAAATTGATACAGGCAAATATGTAAAACGGTGGCGGGCCGAAAGACTTGAAAACAGCGATAAAAAGACGGCTGCTTATATTGCCTCTCATATGGCTGAAACTACGGCTGTTCTGCGTGTCGGTTTAAAAATTGTAAAAGTATTTCATTCTATCCTTGGAACCTCTATCATGACAGCAATGTCGAAATTCGTTCATGTTATCACTTTTGGTAAAGTGCCTAAATGGATACCTGAAATGCCTAAAGGTGCTGTTAAAATAAATATAAAACCCGCAAAAATTAAACCCACTAACGGACATGAAGATTAATTAAGCATCCCGATAGTTATCGGGATTGATGGCCGATTAAAAACAAAACACTTTCAGAAAAAAGAACTAAGATGAATACAACAGCCGATTTAAAAGTAGTTTACTTTCCTTCTTGCATAAACAGAAGTATGGGGAAAAACAAGTTTCAGGATGCTGATGATCTGCAGCTAACGGAACTAACCCATAGGTTGCTTGTTCGAGCAGGGTTTTCTATAATTTATCCCGAATCTTTGGATGCTCATTGCTGTGGCATGCCTTTTTCCAGTAAGGGATTTGCAGAAGCTAATCATACTCAATCAAAGGCACTCGAAGCCGACCTGTTGAAAGTTTCAGAGAATGGAAAATATCCCATTTTATATGATATGAGTCCATGTTTTTATCATTCGAAAGAGGAATTCACGGCTCCTTTGAAAATCGTGGATCCTATCCAATTTATGCTGGACTTCGTTTTGCCGAATTTAACCATCAAGAAAAAGAAAAGTACTGTAACTGTATTCCCGGTTTGTTCGGTTAAAAAAATTGGAAAAATGGAACAGCTTGTTTTATTGTCAAAATGGTGTGCTGAAAAGGTTACCGTTATCGAAAGTAATTGTTGTGGTTTTGCAGGAGACAGGGGTTTTCTCGTTCCTGAGCTAAATGATTATGGATTACGAAACTTAAAAGATCAAATCCCGGCAAACTGTAACGAAGGCTATTCAACCAGCAGAACTTGTGAAATCGGTTTGGAAAAATCGAGCGGAATTAATTTCAGATCTATTTTTTACCTGATTGATGAAGTAACCCGTTAATAGTTGAGGAGACAACGATTTGCACCTTGTTCGTGCCTTATGATAAAGGTGTAATAGCGACTATACATCTTCCTTGTATCGTTATTTATATTTTTTCCTTTGTTTAGCAATTGTTGATTCGGCTTTTTGTATATGCCCGTTCTTTTCCCCAAAATTCTCGTAGTCAAATATCAAAACATGATGTAAATCATAAGCTGTTAGTAACTATTAAGATAGTTTTGGGGAAAACTAATTTTACAATGAAAAAAACTTTCTTATTAATTGCTATTTCTGCGGGCATGATCGCCTGCGATGCTCCCCAAAAACAAGCTGGAAACAATATGGAAAGCACTGCTCCAACCGAATCGGTTGGGCAATCGGGGGTAATTGATAATACCTCGAATCCTAATATTGTGCAAACGGCAGTAAAAAGCAAAGATCACACTACGCTGGTTGCGGCTGTTAAGGCTGCCGGATTGGTGGATGCATTGAGCAATGCCGGGCCATTTACCGTTTTTGCTCCTACAAATGCTGCTTTTGATGAGTTGCCTAAAGGTACAGTTGACGAATTGTTGAAGCCTGAAAAGAAAAATGATTTAAGCAATATTCTTGAGTATCATACTTATGTTGGTTCTTTAAGTACTACAATACTGCAGGACGGACAACAGTTTGAAGAGGTAAATGGACAAAAAATAAAAATCAGCAAAAAAGGAGATAAGATCATGGTAAATGATGCCGAAATATTGGCTACTATCCCCACTTCAAATGGTATCATTCACGTAATCAACAAAGTATTGCTGCCACCAGCCAAATAATAAATTGGATTAATCACCCATTCTGTAGTTAAAATAAACTTTTCATCATCAGGCCTTTCCGGATTTCGGAATGGCTTTTTTTAATATGGACAAGCGTCGGCCTGTCGTTTTTATAACCTATTCGAGAGAATTTAAGGTGTTTTACGAACGCTTTTGCCTTCAACCGTCAACCATACCGTACTGTTTTTTAACTAATCAAAAAATTAGAACAAAAACAGTTTATTTTTGATTTTACTGTTTATACTAAATACTGATGTCTGACAAAACCATTTTAATTATTGATGATGAAGATAAACTCAGAGGATTATTATCCCGTATACTTCAATTGGAAGGCTATAAAATCTTAGAAGCATCAACAGGAAAGTCAGCATTGAAAGTTTTGGAAAACGAAAAGGTTCAAGTGATCTTAAGTGATGTTAAACTACCGGATGCAAATGGGGTGGAGCTGACATCACAAATTAAGACTAGTTACCCCTCAACAGAAATCATCGTGCTTACTGCATATGGTACTATTCAGGATGGTGTAAAAGCTATTAAGTATGGGGCCTTTGATTATATAACAAAAGGCGATGATAACGACAAGATCATTCCGTTAGTGAGCAAAGCCATGGATAAGGCCATATTACAGCAAAGGGTTGAGTATTTGGAGAGGAAAGTAAATGCTAGATTCGGATTTGATTTTATCATTGGTCGATCAAAAGCCATACTTAATGTGGTGGAGTTGGCAAAAAAGGTAGCAAAAACAGATACTACCGTTTTGCTATTGGGAGAAACAGGGACCGGTAAGGAAGTGTTTGCGCAGGCTATCCATTATGAAAGTCATCGGAGACAAAAACCTTTCGTAGCTATCAATTGCAGTGCTTTTTCTAAAGAAATATTAGAAAGCGAACTGTTTGGGCATAAAGCAGGTGCATTTACCGGTGCCATAAAGGATAAAAAAGGCTTGTTTGAAGAGGCTGACGGAGGTACCATCTTTCTGGATGAAATTGGAGAAATGAACCCGGATCTTCAGGCAAAACTGCTAAGGGTTCTTGAATCGGGTACTTTTATTAAAGTTGGTGATACGCAAACTAAGCAAGTAAACGTCAGAATAATTGCAGCTACTAATCGCGATTTGAAAAAGGAAACGGATGAAGGGAATTTTCGACTTGATCTTTTTTACCGCCTTTCTGTTTTTCAAATTGTTCTGCCTCCTTTAAGGGAAAGAATGGAAGATATCGTTTTACTTTCCAGGTATTACCTTGAGGAATTCTCAGCCAAGGTCAATCGTCGTATTCAGTCCTTTGATAAGGCGTTTCTCAAAAAACTAGAATCTCATCCTTGGAAAGGCAATATTCGTGAACTAAAAAATGTATTGGAAAGAGCTGTGATATTATGCGATACTGATACGTTAACAGTCGATCTGCTTCCTTTTGAAATGCAGTTTGAAGAAGATGATCAAATGACTTCGACATTTGACCTTCAGACCGTTGAGAAGAATCACATCCGTAAAGTTTTGCTTTATACCAAAGGAAACAAAACTGAAACCGCTCACTTACTAAATATTGGTTTAACTACCCTTTACCGGAAAATGGAGGAGTATAAAATTTAACGGACTCTGTTTTTATTAAAAAGTTTTATTTGGCCTGATTGGTGCAATTATTAATTGAACCAATACAGAATAAAATGAAAATCAAGTCAAAACTAATGCTGGGGTTATGGGTCCTATTTCTGTTAATCCTGTTAATGGGCCTATCGGCTAACATGTATATTTATAAAATGGGTAAGGACTCGAAGTCAATACTCAAGGATAACTACATTTCTATTAAATATGCTAAAGAAATGCTGCAGCAGCTTGACCAAATGAGTAACGCTGAAAAAGCCCAGCAAGCAGCTTCTGTTTTTGAAAAAACGTTAAAACAGGAAGAAAGTAATATCACTGAACCAGGTGAAAAGGAAACCGTAGCACTACTGCGCACTGATTTTGAGCGTTATCGACAAAATCCGGCTTCACCGCAATTAGTAAATGCAATACGTGCAAAGATTTACAAGATTACCGAAGTGAATATGAATGCTTTGGAACGAAGAAATTTGGCAGTTCAAAATAATGTTGAAAGAGCTGTTGTATATGTTTCATTGTTATTGGCAGTATGCATTTTAACCAGTTTTAGCATTATATTCAATATTCCTGAAAACATGAAATAGCAGAAGGATATATTATCATTTTGAAAAAGACCTTTCCATTTTGGAAGGGTCTTTTTTTGTGGCCAGCTTCCTGAAAAAAAATAATCTCCTCAATATCAATATTAAACAGCCTTTCTTTTTTTAAGAATGAAAATGGAATGTCTTTGGTCTTTCAGTTGGCAAATAAATTTTAAAACAATGTTAAATATAATTCTTCCTGGAGCCGGCCTCATTTGCTTTTGGCTCTTTTTCAAGACCATTGATTATTTCGAAAACATTTAAAACTGTAAAAATGATCCCATTATTCATCTTATCCATCGCTGTATTTATTTACATGATTTATGTATTGCTAAAACCGGAGAAATTCTAGTAAATGGCGATAAGTAAATTATAGTAAATGGTGATAAGTAAATTGTAAATAGATAATCTCAACTTCACTATTCACAATTCGGGTGATAGGTAAATAGCAAATAGTTTATCTCAGTTCCATTATTCACCATTCACCATTTACTGTTTTCGCCATTCACCGATAACTATTCACAATTAAAACAATGAAAACAGAAATTATAGGCATAATCAGTACTTACGCACTCACAGTGATCCTTGCCATTCCTTTAGCCAAGTACATAGCGAAAGTTTTTAAAGGAGAAAATACCTGGTCAGATTTTATGCGTCCAATAGAACGCTTGTTCTTCAAACTTTCGGGTATAAATCCAAACCAGGAAATGAACTGGAAACAATTTCTCAAAGC
This sequence comes from Solitalea agri, assembly GCF_023914155.1. Lineage (GTDB taxonomy): Bacteria > Bacteroidota > Bacteroidia > Sphingobacteriales > Sphingobacteriaceae > Solitalea > Solitalea agri. The sequence continues at coordinate 259,923 of NZ_JAMWYS010000053.1, forward strand.
CATGCTGACGATTAACATGGTATGGTTTGTTTTAGGTTTTTTGCTCCTACTTTTTCAAGGAGGTTTACCATTAAACCCTGATGGTAACCCAAATCAAAGTCCTGACCTTGCTTTTAATACCATCATCAGTTTTATGGTAAACTGCGACTTGCAGCATTACTCCGGTGAAACTGGAGTGACTTATTTGACGCAGTTGTTTGTGATTTGCAATCTTATGTTTTTGAGTGCAGCAACGGGTATTTCCGCTTTAGTTGCATTAATGAATGCCTTGAAAGCTAAAACAACTAATAACTTGGGCAACTTTTGGGATATTTTTGTTAAAGCAAATACCCGTATTTTATTGCCACTATGCGTTGTGGTTGCCACAATTTTGATTTTCAATGGCACCCCTGCAAGTTACACAGGTAAAGATTCAATTGTAACTCTGCAAGGTGATAGCGTGCATGTGTCACGAGGGCCTGCGGCAGGAATGATCGCTATAAAACATATTGGCACTAATGGTGGTGGTTGGTTTGGAGCTAACTCGGCTCATCCTCTTGAAAACCCAAATTACCTTACTAATGTAGTTCAGCTTATTGCACAGGTATTAATTCCGATAGCAATGATTTTTGCTTTTGGTTACTACATTAATCGCAAAAAACTATCCTATGTGATTTATGGAATAATGACCATTGGAATGTTATGCCTGGTTATTCCAACCATTATTTCCGAAATCAATGGAAGCCCTGCCATTGAAAAACTAGGAGTTGCACAGCCTACTGGAGCCATGGAAGGTAAAGAAGTACGCTTCGGTCCGGCCATGTCGGGTTATTGGAGTACGGTTACTACCATAATTTCAACAGGATCAGTTAACTCCATGCATGATAGCGCTATGCCAATGTCGGGCATGATGCAGATGCTGGGGATGATGATCAATTCTTTTTATGGAGGATGTGGTGTTGGTATCTTGAATTACTTTATCTATATCATTATTGCTGTATTCATTTCGGGATTGATGGTAGGGCGAACTCCTGAATTTATGGGGCATAAGGTAGAAGCCCGTGAGGTGAAAATTGCCGCTTTAATTACCTTACTAAGCCCGTTGTTGATTCTTGCCGGAACGGCATTAGCATCTTATACACTGGTAAATTATCCGGAAGCAACATGGGCAATAAAACCTGCTAGCTGGCTCAATAACCCTGGTTATCATGGTTTCTCTGAAATGCTGTACGAGTATACTTCTTCTAATGCAAACAACGGCTCCGGCTTTGAAGGTTTGGGTGACAATAATATTTTTTGGAACATAAGTACAGGGTTTGTTCTGATTCTTGGCCGTTTCTTGCCAATCATCGGTCCTGTTGCCATTGCAGGTTTGCTAGCTAATAAAAAGCACATTCCTGAATCAGCAGGCACATTAAAATATGATTCATTGACTTTCGGTGTAATGACGATGGCTGTGATTATCATCATTAACGCCTTGTCATACTTCCCTGCCCTGGCATTAGGTCCAATTGCAGAATATTTGAGTCTTAAGTAAATAGTTAACAGTGAATGGTGAATAGTCTAAATATTTTGTTTCACACTATTAATCAGGCCCATGAGCATTTTGGTAATAGATTCTAGTTCAGCATACACTCTAGTGAATTGTTCTTTGTCTTTAATGAATTCTAATTCATCAGATAATAAAATCAAAGTATCCAATTCGCTTAACGAACCCGAAGCGATGTACAGAAACTGGACAAACTCCTTTTTGGTTTGCCGTGCAGCTCCTTCTGATATGTTTACTGGAACTGAAACTGCTGCTCGTCTTATTTGTGAAATGATTCCAAATTTTTCTTCGGATGGGAAAGATGATGTTAAACGATATAAATCAACTACAAGACGAAAACTGCGTCTCCATACTTCTAACTTTTGATGTGGTTTCATAGATAATGTAAAGGTTGATACTAATTGAATATAAGGAAAAACTATTCACCATTCACTAAAACACCATTCACCAAATTAACATGAAAAGACAACGTAAAGCCCAATTGTTTGAAAGCAGCTCGGTAAAGGAAGCTTTGAAACAGTCATTTATAAAATTGAATCCACGTATCATGGTCAAAAATCCGGTAATGTTTACCGTCGAACTTGGTACAGTGGTTATGCTGATCGTAACGATTTTTGCAGCATTTTCTGCAGACAAAACACAAGGATCGGTTGTTTACAACTTTATCGTATTTCTGATCCTGTTTGTCACGGTACTGTTTGCCAATTTTGCTGAAGCCATTGCTGAAGCACGAGGTAAAGCTCAAGCCGAATCATTGCGAAAAACCCGTGAAGAAACACCTGCGAAACGTATGATTTCTGAAAATGGAAGAGTTGAAACGGTGAGTTCATCTTTCCTTCGTAAAGGCGATATATTTATTTGTGAGCCAGGAGATATAATTCCTACTGACGGTGAAATTATTGAAGGTTTAGCAACAATCGATGAATCAGCAATAACCGGAGAATCGGCTCCTGTAATTCGTGAAGCTGGTGGTGATAAATCATCGGTTACTGGAGGAACAAAGGTGCTTTCAGATAGAATTAAAGTAGAAGTTACCACACAACCAGGTGAATCATTTTTGGATAAAATGATTGCTTTGGTTGAAGGTGCTTCACGTCAGAAAACCCCTAATGAAATTGCCCTGACTATTTTATTGGCGAGCTTTACTTTGGTGTTCATCATCGTTTGTGTAACCTTAAAGCTGTTTGCTGATTATGCGAACACTCCAATTACCATTGCCGCATTCATATCATTGTTTGTTTGCTTGATCCCAACTACGATTGGTGGGTTACTATCGGCAATCGGTATTGCAGGTATGGATCGGGCATTACGTGCTAACGTTATTGCCAAATCAGGTAAAGCGGTTGAAACTGCAGGTGATATCGACGTTTTACTGCTCGACAAAACAGGAACAATCACTATCGGTAATCGTAAAGCAACAGCCTTTTGGCCTGCCAAGGGTGAAGATGAAAAAGCAATGATTGAATGCAGTGTGCTTAGTTCATTAGCCGATGAAACCCCGGAAGGTAAATCAATTGTTGAATTGGCTGGACTCAATGGTGCTGTTTCAAAGCATGTGGAAAACGCTGAATACATCAAGTTTACTGCCGAAACCCGTAGTAGCGGGGTGAATCTGGCTGATGGTCGCAGAATCCGCAAAGGTGCTTTTGATTCGATCAGAAACATTGTAACTGCTGCCGGAAACGACGTTCCTTTTGAAGTTGAGGACCGGGTTAAAACAATCGCCTCAAATGGTGGCACACCCTTAGTTGTTTGCAAAAACGAGCAAGTGATGGGCGTAATCGAATTACAGGATATTATTAAACCAGGTATCTCTGAACGCTTTGACCGCCTACGTAAAATGGGAATCAAAACTGTAATGGTTACAGGAGACAATCCGCTTACCGCAAAATACATTGCCGAAAAAGCTGGTGTTGATGATTTTATTGCCGAAGCTAAACCGGAAGATAAGATGCTTTATATTAAAAAAGAGCAGGCGGAAGGTAAACTGGTAGCCATGATGGGTGATGGTACCAACGATGCCCCTGCACTAGCACAGGCCGATGTGGGTGTGGCTATGAATAGCGGCACCCAAGCAGCAAAAGAAGCCGGCAACATGGTGGATTTGGATAATGATCCAACGAAACTGATTGAAGTTGTTGAAATTGGGAAACAATTGCTAATGACTCGTGGTACCTTAACCACATTCTCCATTGCTAATGATGTAGCAAAGTATTTTGCCATCGTACCAGCTTTGTTTATGGCTTCTATACCTGCCTTACAAAGTTTGAACATTATGAAACTGACAAGCCCTGAATCGGCAATTCTTTCAGCAATCATCTTTAACGCTATTATTATTCCAATGCTGATTCCTTTGGCATTGAAAGGAGTGGCTTATAAACCCATCGGAGCAAGTGCTTTGTTACGCAGAAATCTATTGATTTATGGCTTAGGCGGAATCGTGGTGCCATTTATCGGCATTAAGCTGATTGATGTAGTAATAACAATGTTTTTATAAAATAAGTGAATAGTGAATAGTAAATAGTAAATAGTGAGAAGCAAATAGATAGCTGACTGAACTAATAACTATTAAACATTCACCGTTCACTATTCACCATTAACTAAATTAAAATGAAAAAATATCTTCTTCCATCTATAAAATTGACCATTGTTCTTACAGTGGTATTAGCCGGATTATATCCACTTGCATTAGCAGGATTGGCCAAATTTGCTCCAGGTAATGGCGATGGAGTTAAAGTAACCCTGAACGGTAAAGTGGTAGGTTATGCAAACGTAGGTCAAAAGTTCACTGAAGATAAATACTTCTGGGGCCGACCTTCGGCTGTAGATTATAACGCAGCCGGTTCTGCAGGGTCAAATAAGGGCCCGTCAAATCCGGATTACCTAAAAGTAGTGCAAGGCCGTATTGATACATTTTTGGTTCATAACCCAACGGTTAAAAAGCATGAAATTCCTGCTGAATTGGTAACTGCTTCGGGTAGTGGTTTAGATCCCCATATTTCTCCAAAAGCTGCTGAAATTCAAATTGCCCGGATTGCTAAGGTGCGTGGTATTGAAGAGTCTGAATTGAAAAATTTAGTAATTCAATACACTGAAAAACCTTTGTTGGGATTTATGGGGCCTGAAAAAATAAATGTACTTAAACTAAATGTGGCTTTAGATCAGCTTAAATAATGAAACAAATGAAAAGAACACTAACTGTCATAGCTTCATTTATATCGTTTAATGCTGTTGCTCAAGACGAAAAATCACAAATATCATTTGGCGGATATTTAGAAACTTATTACAGCTATGACTTTAATAAACCAGTTGATGGTAATAAACCTTCATTTATCTATAGCCACAATCGCCACAATGAAGTAAATGTCAATCTAGCTCTTCTTAAAGTATCATATGTTAATGAACGTATACGGGCAAATCTTGCGCTGATGGCGGGTACTTATTCAAATGCAAATCTTGCCGCAGAAAACGGAGTGCTAAAAAATGTTTATGAAGCCAGTGCCGGTTTCAAGCTATCCAAAACAAAGAATTTATGGGTAGATGCAGGAATCTTTGGTTCACACATTGGTTTTGAAAGCGCCATTTCCAAAGATTGCTGGACCTTGACAAGAAGTTTGTTAGCAGATAATACTCCTTACTATGAAGCAGGTGCAAAGCTTACCTACAATTCTGATAATAGTAAGTGGATGTTGTGTGCTTTGCTTTTAAATGGCTGGCAGCGAATTACCCGGGTTTCTGGCAACTCAACATTAGGCGTAGGAACACAAGTTGCCTATAAACCATCCGAAAAATTAACTCTAAACTGGAGCACCTTTATAGGGAATGATAAGCCGGATTCTGTAAAACAAATGCGTTACTACAATAATTTCTATGGAATTGTACAACTTACCAATAAGTTGGGCGTAACTGTCGGATTTGATTATGGTATTGAACAAAAATCAAAAGGCTCAACCCAATACAATAATTGGTACAGTCCGGTATTTATAGCCCGATATGCCTTTAGCGATAAATTTGCAATGGCAGGTCGGGTTGAATATTACCACGATGAAAATGGAGTGATTATAGTCACGGATACCGAGAATGGTTTTAAAACTTTAGGATATTCAGTGAACTTTGATTATTTACCGATAACCAATGTGGCAATTCGATGGGAAGGCAGATTATTAGAAAGTAAAGACAAAATATTTACAAGAGATGAAAGGGCAGTGAATCAGGATGCTTTTGTGACGACTTCTATTGCTATCGCATTTTAGTTATGAATAGTAAATAGTGGATAGTTAATAGTGAATAGAATGTTTTTAGACTTTCTTATCTTTTGATTTTCTTAGTTTTTACCACTTACTATTCACTATTTGTCAATTTACTATTCACTATTTACCAGTTTACTGTTCATTAAATTTGAATTATGCCTGAAAAGGATCAAACGACTCACAATTTTTTAAACCTTATTCGTCAGCCTAACAGAGGCAAGTTTAAGATATACATTGGTATGAGTGCGGGTGTAGGGAAAACTTATCGGATGCTCCAGGAAGCTCATGCTCTTTTAAAAAGTGGAATTGAGGTTAAAATTGGGTACGTCGAAACGCATAGGCGAGCTGAAACTGAAGCTTTATTACAAGGATTGCCAATTGTTCCTCGTCGTAAACTGTTTTACAAGGGAAAGGAGCTGGAGGAAATGGATCTTCAGGCCATTCTTAATCTCCACCCCGAAGTAGTTATTGTGGATGAACTGGCTCATTCAAACATAGAGGGAAGCAAAAACCCAAAACGTTGGCAAGATGTGGTGGATATTTTAAACGCAGGGATCAATGTAATTAGTGCTGTAAATATTCAGCATTTGGAAAGTTTGAATGAGGATGTTGAAAAGATCACAACAATTTCTATTACTGAACGGATACCAGACAGTATGCTGTTAATGGCCGACGAGGTAGTGAATATTGATCTGACAGCTGAAGAATTGGTAACTCGCTTACGGGAAGGTAAAATTTATGAAAAAGCTAAAATTGAAACCGCTCTTGGTAATTTTTTTCAATCAGATAAAATCCTTCAGTTACGCGAATTGGCGCTTAAGGAAGTTGCAAACCAGGTAACACGTAAAGTGGAAACGGAAGTGCCTAAGAATATCAAGTTGCGCAAAGAAGTGTTTCTGGCTTGTATTAGCACCAATGATAAATCGGCTAAAAATATCATTCGAAAAACGGCACGTTTGGCGGCTTATTACCGTTCTACCTGGATGGTATTGTATGTACAACGTTCTGTAGAAAGTGTTGATCGGATTAAATTGGATGCTCAACGACATTTAATTAATAATTTCAAGCTGGCTACTGAATTAGGTGCTGAAGTGATACGGGAAAAAAATGATGACAGGGTTGAAGCCATGATAGCTGTTTGTACCCGATTTGAGGTTACCACCATTTGTATGGGAAAACCACATTTTAACTTTTTTGCGCGATTGACGGGTAATTCTTTTTTTAATCGCCTTATGAAACATATTTCCGAAAAGGATATTGATGTAGTAATTCTGTCTTAACGATGAAACTGATCAACAAATTACGCCTTGGCCTAGGCCTTTTATTTTTCTTCATGCTGCTGGTGTATGGGCTTTCAGCCTATTACCTCCGGAAGTTATCTAAAGAATCAGAATTGATACTTAAGAATAACTACGAAACACTGGAGTTTTCAAAAAACATGATGAAGATTCTGGATCTTTCTGGAGGGATGCTGACGAAGGAAGATGCTTTTAATTTTGAATACAATCTGAAAAAACAGGAAACCAATGTAACCGAGTTAGGTGAAGGAGAATTTACAAAAGAAATTAGAACTGGGTTTGAATCATTGAAAAAAGCTACAGGCAACGAAACAAAAGCTTCAATTAAAGCGGATGTAGAGAAAAGTCTTTATGCAATTATGGATCTAAACATGGAGGCTATTGTTAAGAAGAATAGTATTGCAAGTGAAACTGCGAGGAAAGCGGCTATCTATGTCACTTTAATTAGCTCTTTTTTCTTTCTGGTTGCCTTCAGTTTCATCGTGAATTTCCCCGGGTACATAGCAAATCCAATTAGCGAACTAACGTTTAAAATTAAAGAGATAGCAAATAAGCGATATGATCAACGGTTAAGTTTTTCAAGAAACGATGAATTTGGTGATCTGGCACAGGCATTTAATACCATGGCCTCCAAATTAAATGAGTATGAGCATAGTAATCTGGCGAAAATACTGTTTGAAAAAAGCCGTATCGAAACGATTATTAATAGTATGCAGGATGCGATTATCGGTTTTGATGAAAACAATACAATTCTGTTTGCCAATCCGGTTGCGCTTACTCTTTTAGGTCTGAAGGATCAGGATGTAGTTGGGAAATATGCCCCTGATGTTGCACTTAGAAATGATTTGCTGCGAAATTTATTAAAGGCTGGAAATTCTGAAGATCTGAAGATCTTCGCTGAAAATAAGGAGAGCTATTTTTCCAAAGAGACTTTTCAGGTAACCTCGGAAACAGAAGGCGGCGAACCTAAAATTATTGGCCAGGTGATTTCTTTGAAAAATATTACCAAGTTTCATGAGCTCAACGAAGCTAAAACCAATTTCATAGCCACTATTTCTCATGAGTTAAAAACACCGATTTCGGCCATAAAAATGAGTTTGAAACTGCTGGAAGATAATCGTGTTGGTATAATGAATGAGGAGCAAAAAGATTTAGTGAATCATATTAAAGAAGATACCAGTCGTTTATTAAAAATAACAGGAGAACTGCTCGATCTTTCGCAGGTTGAAACGGGAAACATTCAATTGAATTTCCAAACGATTAAACCAGTTGATATTGTGAATTATGCGTTGGAGGCGGTCCAAGTCCCAGCTTCGCTAAAAGGAGTTACTATTGATCTTAAGCTTGAAGATAAGCTTCCCGAAGTTTGCGCCGATACGGAAAAAACAGCCTGGGTTTTGGTTAACTTTCTTACCAATGCCATCCGTTACAGTCCTGAAAGGTCTACTGTAAATTTGAAGTTGGTGAGGAAAAACGATGCTGTTGAATTTTCTGTAAAAGATTTAGGAAAAGGCATTGATGCGCAATACTTGGAAAAAATTTTCGACCGTTATTTTCAAGTACCCAGTGATTTAAACTCGAAAGGAGGAACAGGCCTTGGTTTAGCCATCTCCAAGGATTTTATTCAAGCCCAACATGGTCAAATTTGGGCGGAGAGCGAACCGGGAATGGGTAGTACTTTTCATTTTACATTGCCGGTAATGAAAATTCCTAAGGAAGGAATCATTTAAATATTATGTTGTTATTGCTGATGTAGTAGGTAATCTTTTCCTCTGTCGTATTCAGCCCCTTTGTTGTCCTGTTTGCACCTTTTCAATAAAACTTAATGCATGTATCTTTAATGTATTATTTGAAACAACCTGTAAATAATTAACTATGGAAACCCTGACAATAAAGGACAGCAGAGTGTATGCGCTTATCACTTTACATGATATGCATACAAAGTTTTATCACAGTGTTCTTGTGGATATTTCTGAAGAGGATGCTCATAATCGTTTAAATACAAAGGCCAATCATGTTGCCTGGTTAGCAGGAAGTTTGGTGAATGAACGATATGAATTGGCTAAGTTACTTGCTCCGGGCTCCACTGAACAGATAAGGAAAACAGCTTCTTATGAACTATTTAAAGATCATAAAGGTATTCAAGAAAATACTGCATATCCAGCACTGGCTGACTATAAAAAAGATTGGGATGCGATCAGTCCTGTTTTGAAAAATTTGCTTGAGAATATAAGCACAGAGAAACTTGATAGCTTATTTGAGATGCCGGAAATGAGCATGCCTTATTATGATCTGATCACCTTCATGACTCATCGCGAATCTTATTGTATTGGTCAAATAGCTTTGTGGCGTCGACTGTTGGGGTATGAAGCAATGAAGTATATGTAAGGATTAGCAAAAAGGAACCCTAATAATAAACCAGCCGCGAGGTTGTTAATTTAATTTAAGAGGCCTTTCCGGAACTCGAAAGGGCCTTTTTGTATTAGAATCAGGGTTGGATTTTGATATGAAGTAGATCATTCAGATCGCTTAGGGATAAAAATTTAATGTCATATGTGTGGTGAGTGCCTTCCATCCCGATAGCTGTCGGGAGGCGGACCGAATGTTCATCCCGGTTCAACCGGGATCCAATTAGTCTACTAGCTTTCAGCATATCGCATTTTAATTATTTCAGTTTCTGGGTTAGCGACCTTTTATTTTTTCGGGCTTGTGCTGCTTAGGGATTGAGAGAGGAAAAATAAGTCCCGATAGTAATCGGGACGTTCCAGAAACGGGGCCAAGCCGGCTCTGGAGGCGAATGATTGCCGAAAGGTTTTACATGAAAATATTTTGTGATAGTAAACAATACTACTACCTCTTTTTAAGCCGGTCGATCTTTTCGCCAATAAGTTGAACGTTTTCGGCCGTTAATTCTTCCTTCGCATTTTCTTCCAGCATCCAGCCTCCGTTTTCCCAACGTATAAAACCGATATACTGATTGTCGCGTGTAATACGGTAAAGGTTCTTTTGAGTCGATCGGGCCTTGTAAATTTTATTCCCTACAAAAGGAATCTGGTATTCATCCATGCCATCAAAACTATCATAATTAAATTGAAATTAAACACGGTTGAGCTTCAATAGTTCTACTTAAAAAAATATTTTAAAAATAATTGGTAAAAATTGAAAGGTACTTACACTAATAGCTAAACAGGTTTTAGTAATGGAGTATTCAACCTATAGTGTAGAAGATCTTTTAACAGATGAGAGTTTTATTAACTACTGTGAAGGCAAATCAGAAGCTGATACAGCGTTATGGACTGCTATTGAAAATGAAATGCCCGAATTGTCGCCAAAAATAGCAGAGGCAAAAAGGTTGTATTCGATGTTAGCGGTAACAAACAAAGCCGAAAAGGAACAGGCTTTATTGCGTTTGAAACGTAAAATTGAATCAATTGAAGAAGCGTCAAATCTGGAAACAGAAATAACAATTCCTTCGATTAAACGCCGGATTGCATGGTACTCCGTTGCAGCTGCAGTTTTAGTATTGTTGGGAGTGTTTGCCGTTTTGCAAACGAAGGAGTCTTCACCTTATCTGATTTCAGTTCAGAATAATTTCAGCGATTTTAAAGTTGTTGCCAGTACTAAATCAAATGAGCGTAAATCCATTGTTTTGCCTGACGGAAGTAAAGTCGTTCTAAATGGATTAACGACACTTAAAATAGCCAATGCTTACAATAAAGAGGATCGTGTTTTACTGTTAAATGGTGAAGCCTTTTTTGAGGTAAGCCACGACAAAAGCAGGCCATTTGTTGTAATTGCTAATAAAACTACCACTACTGCTTTAGGAACTTCCTTTAAAATAAAAAATTACACATCTACCCATGATTGCTCAATCATGCTTCAAACCGGTAAGGTAAGAGTTGAGTCGTTTGCCAAAGAAAATAAAATACAGCGTACACAATTACTACCCGGTGAGCAGGTTTCCTTACCATCAGCCAGCGCCGAATTGCTTAAATCGAAGTTTAATAACAATGAAATTGATAACTGGCTTCAGCGCAAGTTGGTGTTTTCAAAAGCTAGTCTTAATGAAATCAAGGCTAAGCTAAATGCTATTTATCATGTGGAGATAACGGTTGAAAATACTCCTGAAAATAAAGTGGCCTTTACCGGCGAGTTTAAGAATGAGTCGCTTGAGCAGGTGTTAGATGCTATCGGTTTTTCCAATCATTTCATCTATACTATCTCTAATAATCAAGTCAACCTAAAATTTGAAAAATAATAACTAACCTAACTTTTATACTATGCAAAAAGCTTTACTGTATTATCGGTTCTATGGGCTTAAAAAGCGATTGTTCTTATTGATCGTTTTTTTACTGTCTCTTCCCGGATTTGCCCAGTCGAAGGAAGCTTTGTATTCTTTTAAATGGAAAGCAACCCCGGTGCAGCAGGTGTTTCAACAGATTGAACAAGAATCTGGTTTACGATTTTCATACAATCCGCTGGATATTGATCTGAGTAGAAAACTTGATTTAGAAATATCTAATCAGCGAATTGAAAAGATATTATCTATTGTTTCAGAAAAGATAGATATCAAATGCCTGATAAAAGGGGAGATCGTAATGGTTCAGGCCTTAAAGAAAGAGCCGTTTGTTTTAAAAGGGCTGGTAGTTGATAATAAGCAGGTGCCACTTTCGGGTGTTCCGATTTATAATGCTACTTCGAAAAAAGGAACCTCAACAGATGCTTCCGGAAAGTTTAGTATTTCGGCAGAAAACGGTGATCAGATCATTTTTAAATTTATCGGCTTTGTTTCGCAAACGATTACCGCCAATGCCACTCAAAATAATATTACCGTTGTTTTATTAGACGATGTAAAAAAACTGGATGAAACGGTGGTAACGGCTTTAGGTATTAAGCGCGAACAAAAGGCTTTATCCTATGCGTATTCTGAGGTTCAGGGCAATGAACTTAAAAAAGCACGAGAAACCAATGTTATTAACTCACTTGCTGGTCGTGTGCCGGGTTTAGTGGTGAATAGCACCGCCGGTGGACCTGCCGGTTCATCAAGGGTGATCATCAGGGGTAATACATCTATCACCGGGAATAATCAACCTTTATATGTGGTGGATGGGATGCCTATTGATAACTCCAACTACGGTCAGGTAGGAAGTGATAAGTTTTCGGGTGGCGTAGATATGGGTGACGCAATTTCGGCGATTAACCCTGATGATATTGATAAGATAAGCGTATTAAAAGGTCCTTCTGCTTCGGCGCTTTATGGTAGCCGCGCGGCAAATGGGGTTATTTTAATTACCACCAAAAAGGGAAGCGCCAGTAAAGAACTGGGGGTTGAGTTCAATAGTTCTTCAACCTTCGAAAATCAGCTAACCAGTTTTGATGGCTATCAATATCAATACGGACAAGGAACAAAACAGAACATTGCTCAAGACGCTAGTCAGGCACGTACCACCTTGTTCTCTAACTTCGGTCCTCGATTAGATGCCAGTCTGTCCGCTCCTTCGTTCGATGGTGTTAACCGTCCCTATGCGCTGGTAAAAGATAATATCAGCGGATTTTTCAGAACCGGCTCCACATTTACCAATACCATTTCATTAACCAATTCAGCTGAAAAATCATCCTTCAGGTTTTCAGCTTCTAACCTTACCAACAATGATATTGTTCCGGGCAGCGAAATGAAGCGCAACTCTTTCACATTTAATGGCAACTCGCAATTCGGATCGAAGTTAAACCTCGAAGCAAGAGCTTTTTACATGAATGAGAAGGTTACTAACCGTCCGGCAATGGCCGATGATCCAAGTAACATCGGGAACAGCTTTGTGGGCTTGGCTAACAACGTTGATCAGGCTCAATTTTCTACTGGATATAAAGATGAGTTAGGAAACTATGTTGATTGGGGAGGTGGACAGTATCGCATTAATCCGTATTGGGTAATTAACGAAATGGAGAACACCACCAAGAAAGATCGCATTTTAGGAGCTTTACAAGCGAACTATACATTCACCAAATGGTTGAGCTTACAAGGTCGTGCTTCAACCGACATCACTTTCCTTGATTACGGTAAATATAGTCCTAAAACCACCCCTGGTGCTCTTTCGGGCCGCTTAGATAAAAGAGATCAGCGCTATTCAACTACTGAAGCCGATCTATTATTATCGTTCCAACATCAGGTTACTAAAGATATTAACCTATCGGCTCGTTTAGGTGGTAGTTTATCGCGTATAAACAGCTATGGAACCACCACCGTGTATAGCAATATGACGATGACCGATGTGGTGAGCGGAAATAGTTTTGCTGAAGATTTTCCGGTAGAAGTTCCATATGAAAAGAATACTAATTCATTTTATTTGGTGGCAAGTGGTGCCTACAAAAACTTCCTTTATCTTGATGCAACAGTAAGAAGAGATGCTTCTTCAACATTGCCGGAGGATAATAACACGTATTATTACCCATCGGTTGGAGCAAGTTTCGTGTTCACTGATGCCTTTAAGTTGAATAACAATATCATCTCATTCGGTAAAGTAAGAGCTTCTGCAGCCGAAGTAGGTAATGATACCGATCCATACCAACTGGATCTATATTACTCACTCAACCCAATAACCATTAATGGTAATTCGGGAGGAGGTATTTCATCAAGTGTTCTGCCTAACAAAGATCTTAAACCTACCCGTACCCGTTCATATGAATTTGGTACTGAACTTAAGTTCTTGAAAAATAGGCTTGGCGTTGATTTTACTTATTATAATTCTGAATCAAGAGATCAGATCAACAGGGTTCCGGCTCCAATTTCATCCGGATTTACCTACCAGATTATCAATGCCGGTGTAATTTCAAACAAAGGGGTGGAGTTATTATTAACCGGTAAGCCAGTTGTTTCCAAAAACTTTAACTGGGATATAGGTTTCAACTTTGCCCGTAACGTAAACAATGTTGAATCATTAGCTGAAGGCGTTCCGTTTTTAACACTTTCGGATGCCCGCTGGATGGGTGTTTCGGTAGTTGCTATGCCGGGCGTTCCATACGGTTCTATTCTGGCTTATGATTATCAAAAAGATCCTTCCGGCAATATTATTCTCGATCCTGTAACCCTTACACCTGCTACAAGCAATGAACGTCATTTGGTGGGTAAAGGTGCATTTAGCTGGACAGGTGGTTTGATCAACACCTTTAACTATAAAAACTTTGCGCTAAACGCCGTAGTTGATATTAAGCAAGGCGCTGATTTGTTTTCAATGACCAATCTTTTTGCAGCTATCCGTGGTAGTTTATCTTCTACATTGGAAGGTCGTGCCGAATGGATTGAATCGGAAGAAAAACGAATGTCGGCAGGGAAGACCCCGGACGAATGGAAAGCGATGGGCAATGTGAAAGGGTATGTGCCAAAAGGTGTGGTACAAACCGGTACCGATTCGAACGGAAATCCAGTTTATTCACAAAATACGCAAGCCGTTGATCCTTCGGTTTACTGGGGACAAATTTATACCGATGGAAACGGTGTTGCCCGTCCATACATTTATGATGCTACCTATGTTAAAATGCGCGAACTGTCGCTCAGTTATTCATTACCAGCATCACTTTTATCAAAATGGAAAGTTAAATCATTAGCAGTTGCGTTGGTAAGCCGAAACCCATTCATTATTTATAAGAATGTTCCGAACGTTGATCCGGACTCGAATTATAATAATGGGAACGGACAAGGCTTTGAGTATGGTTCTTTGCCGTCTCGCCGCAGCTGGGGTATTAACCTTAATCTTAGATTTTAATCATGGCTTTTCATCTTAATAACAATAAAATGAAACGATATAAAGGAAAACTGTTTATGATAGCACTCTTGTCGTTGCTGTCGACTTCCTGTAACGATTTTGGAGATCTGAATACCGATCCTACCAAATCAGCCAATCTCGATGCCTCGAAGCAACTGACCTTGGTGCAGGTTCGTTTTTCAGGCGATTTAGAAGTAAATGAAAAATTGGCCGGTGTAATGACCATGCCGCTAGTTCAGCAAATAGGTGGTATTTGGTTAAATCGTTATGGGCAAATGTATATAAAGAGTAAGCCCTATTTAACCTCGCTTTGGGATTTTACCTATGGAAATGATGTGTTGAATATTGTTGACGCGGTTGAACGGACCAAAAACGATCCTACGCAAAGCAACCTGAACGCGGTATGTCGTATTATGAAGGTGTACGAGTTTGCTCGTATGACCGACCTATATGGCGATATTCCATATTTTCAGGCTGGTAAAGCCTATTCAGAAGGAATTGTAAGACCTGAATATACTGCTCAGGAGCAGATTTATGACGATTTCTTTAAAGAGCTTTCGGAAGCCTCGACTCAGTTAGATGTTTCTAAGGATCCTGTGTCGGGCGATTTATTTTACAATGGAAATATTGGTGCCTGGAAAAAATTTGCCAACTCGTTGCATTTGCGCCTGGCCATGCGCCTGGTGAAAATAAATCCAACAAAAGCAAAAGCGGAGGCCGAAGCAGCATTCAATGCCGGTTTGTTTACCAGCAATGCCGACATCTGTATGCTAAAGCATGAGAACGTGCAAAACGATTATGTTGATTATCGTGGTAATGGCGTTTCTGTGGCTTTCAATCAGTCAGAAGTTATTCCTCGTGTTTGTAATACATTTATTGAAAAACTGCGCAATACGAACGATCCTCGTTTAAAATACCTGGTTAAATACTATCTCGATATTCCTTATAAGCCTTTTGACAGAACTGATGTTACCGAACAGGTGGTAGCTAAAATCGGTTACCAGGGTGTGGCCAAAGGAAGTTATATCTGGGACGACTGGATGAGCGGGATTGATATTGAAGTTCCTGGTCGTGGTACGGTAACGCTTACCAATAATGAGCAAAAAGCTCAGCTGGATATCAGTATGATCAGGAATAATGCACCTTTTCTGCATTTAACGTATGCCGAAGTTGAGTTTTTACTGGCTGATGCTGCCAAACGTTTTAGTGTTAACTGGGGTGGAGATGCCGAATCGCATTACAAAAAAGGTATTGCAGCTGCTATGAGTCAGTTAAGCCTGTATCCCGGTGGTCCTGTTATTCCAGCAAGTGAGATCAATACATTCGTTCAGGGAAATGGTTTTGTTCCGGGCAGAGAGCTCGAGCAGATCAACACACAGTTATGGATCGCTTTGTTAATGAACGGTCCGGAGGCCTATGCTAACTGGAGACGATCAGGCTATCCGGTGTTAACACCTGCACATAACCCTGATTCGGAAGAAACAGCGATACCTCGTCGATTTGAATATCCACTTACCGAGCAAGAGCAAAATGCAACTAACTATAATAAGGCTGTTCAGGCTTTGGGCGGTTCCGACAGTTGGTTGAAAAATGTTTGGTGGGACAAGCAATAATGATTTTGAAATGAAAGTAAGTAAGTTAATTGTCTGTCTTTTTGGGGTGTTAAGCGTTTTGGCAAGCTGTAAAAAATCAGAGGCCAATCCGCAGCCACCGGTAAAGGATCCTGAAAATAAATTCAGAATTGTCGGCTATTTATTCAATTCCGGCGGCCTTTCACAAGAATCAGCGAGTGTTGATTTCAGCAAGATTACTCATCTGAACATTGCATTTATCAACCCTGATGCTAATGGTAATTTAACTGTTAGTGCCGATTTGGATCAGGTAATTGCTAGAGCGCATGTAAGCAATGTGAAAGTGTTGTTTTCTTTCGGTGGAGGAGATCCTCCTGCGCATTTGAAAGATCTGGTTAAGGAAGATAAGCGGGCTGCATTTATTGAAAAACTGGTTGACTTAGCCGTTAAGCATAATTTCGACGGTATTGATGTTGACCTTGAAGGCGATTTTATCGACAGTAATTATGAAGCTTTTATCCTTGCGCTTGATGCTCGTGTAAAAGCCAATAATAAGTTACTTACTGCTGCGGTAGCATCATGGAATCATTACAACATTTCCGATAAAGCACTTGCCCGATTCGATTTTATTAATGTAATGTCGTATGATAAAACGGGCCCTTGGAATAAAGCGAACCCAGGGCAGCATGCTCCTTACTCAATGGCCGTGGATGATATTCAGTTGTGGAATGTGACTCGTAAAGTTCCCGCCGAAAAAATCAGTTTAGGACTTCCATTTTATGGTTACTGCTTTGGAACTGATTTGCCCGATTACATGACCTATAAAGACATTGTCTCAACTTATCCTGGATCTGAAAACGCAGACCAAGTGGATGTACCAGCTAAAGGAACGGTGTATTACAATGGAATCCCAACCATTAAAAGTAAGGTTACACTTGCCTTTGAAAAACAATTGGGGGGGGTAATGATCTGGCAGTTGCTGCAAGATGCTAACGATTCAAAATCATTGTTGAAAGCCATTAATGAGGTGGTTGATTTGCATAATAATTTAAGTAACAAGTGATTACTCTTAAAATTTACTTGAAATGAAAAGACTTTTATATTTTCTAATTCCTGTTTTGCTGTTTGCCCTGGTAAGCGGTTGCGATAAGGAATACAAAGGGGTGGATGATGAACCTATTTACCCTCGCATCTTTGATAATAAAGGGGTATTCAGAACACCTTCCCGCATTATTTCCGAAGGTGAATCAGCTATTTACAACGGAATTACCTACTCTCCGGCAAGTGACATAAATGTTAGTTGGTTGGTGAATGACGAACAGGTTTCTACAGATACAGCCTATACATTCACACCTACTGAAGGTGGGGAGTACACCATTGTATTGAAGGTGACAACTCCTAATGGCGATACAACCAGTCGTACTTCGAAAGTATTGGTAAATCCAACTAATTACACCTTCAAGCCATATACGAATATTGCAATGTCGTACTTGTCTGAAAATGGCAAGGCTGCTGATGTAAATTGGGATGCTATAACTCATTTGGCCTTTAAATGTGCTCGTGTACTACCTGAAGGTACGTTGGATGTTTCAAACGGGGAGGTGAATCAAACCGCTGATGAAATTGTTGCCCGTGCCCACATTAATGGTGTTCCGGTGTTATTGGGAGTGAGTGGACGTTTATCGGGCATTGATGGCTGGGCCTTATACGGAAGCAATGATTTTGGCTCGGTAATTACCGATGCCGCCAAAATGCCTGCATTGGTTACAGCAATTAAAAATTATGTGACCAATAAGCGTATGGATGGCGTTGATATTATGATGACGGATATAAATGGAGTGGATGTGGATGGAAACCTTGCTGCTACCGCTAAGTTCTTAAACGCTTTGCGCGCTGAACTGCCTGCGACTGCAATTATTACGGTAACGGTTGCGGCTGGTTGGCAACATTGGAGCTATCCTGATCTTTCAGCTGCTAGTTGGGTGAATGTGCATGCCTTTGAAGATGGTTTGACCGTTGGTCCGGGTGCACCACGAGGGCAAGCATCGAGCTATGATTACATGGTTTCATGCGCCAATATCTGGAAGAATTTCCACCTGCCAGCCAGTAAAATTGTGATTGGAATACCGGCTTTTGGTTTACTGTACAATGCAATTGACGCAAATGGCAATAACGAAAGCTGGGGTTCTTACGGTTACACACCTTTCAAAGAAATTGTAAGGCAAGATCCAACTGCTTATACCAAGGAGTTTATTGATGTTGCATTTGGGATTTATTATAACGGAGGTCCTTTGATTGACAAAAAGACCGAGTTTATCAAGAGTCAAGGGTTTAAAGGGGCGTATTTATGGGGAGGAGATTATGATGCCACAGCGAATAACTCGTTAATGGTAACTATACATAAAACATTAAAATAACCTCGATTTATTAATAAGCCATTGTTTAATTGAAACGCCATGTTGTGGCCTTCAGTTAACAAAAGGGTTAGTTGTTAATGTGCCGGCAGCGTAAGCTTTACTTAGAGAGTATCGTTTACGTGGTCCGGCATTTTTTATTTGAAAAGCGTTAAATGTATTTATATGTGATTAATCTTTAATGCTTAATGTGAGTTTTTAAGTGGTTTTGGACGATCGATGTCTATTCAAAAAAAGAATATAGCGACAACACTCTTTTTTGTTTACAATCTCTTAGATAAAAGTAACTCCGTAGGAGTTTAATATTAATAGCTAAAGTTTAAATTGAATAGAATCCTGAAAGCTCCGTAGGAGCGAAATTATTTAATCCATTCAAATAGATATTTTGCATCATAATCAATCTTATATTTCTCTAACATTTCGATATATTCTTCCTTGAATGATTTTTTTGAATGATGTTCTTCCTGGTTATTGATATAATTAATTACTGCACTTGTCATGTCAAAACTTTTTGCTGTTCGTGATTTCAAATCCTGAATTCTTTACTATCGGATTTTATATCTGAAAGAGCAATGTGTTGATCAGAAGAGTCTGTTGAGGAATTAGGGTAATTGTATTCTGAATAAAATCATGATTGATGAAACAAGCGTTTCACGTAATGTTTTAATGGCGTTGTGAAGCGTGTTATAAACGGTTCGTTCAGAAAGGGAAGTGATCTGGGCAATTTCCTGAAAAGAAACTCCTTCG
Organism: Solitalea agri; assembly: GCF_023914155.1. Classification (GTDB taxonomy): domain Bacteria; phylum Bacteroidota; class Bacteroidia; order Sphingobacteriales; family Sphingobacteriaceae; genus Solitalea; species Solitalea agri. Next base: position 279,491 of record NZ_JAMWYS010000053.1, read on the forward strand.
AAATAACGAAGCTGGATAATTTGCTTTTGACGCGGTGATAGTTTCTCTAAGGCCTGTAAAAGTTTCTGTTTCTTATGCTCATTCGTTTGGTTGTTCACTAAGATCGTTTCGTATGAATTTTGGACAAGCAGGCGTTCGTCAATGTTTTCTATGGAGATTGAGGGGTCGCAATTTTGCCTGAATTTATCATTGTAGGCTTTATAGATAATGCGTTTGTAAATGGTAAAAATGTATTGCTGGATGTTGGTTACTTCAGAGAGTTTATCGCGCATTTGCCATAACTCAATAAATAAATTCTGAATACTTTCTTTAATGAGCTCCTGATCTTTATAAAGCGACAAGCCAAAACGATATAAGTCGTCGTGAAATATATCGAAACACTCATAAAGACCCTGTCTTTCTCCCTCTACAAGCAAACTCCAATTTTTCTTAATTCTAGTTTGTTTGGAACTCATTCAAATAAACAATGTTACATTCAGCGTATTAAAGTATAAATAAAAATTAATTTTTAGTAAAGTCAGTGTTATTATGTTGAAAATAATATGCGTAAGGAAGAAGGTAGGGGGCAAAGAATGGTATTCTAGACTTGGCTTGAGTTTAAACTGATTACTTAATTATATCATGAATAATGCTTATTACATTTTGCATTTTCACGTTTGAAATCATGCCGGCTTTTCTGATAATGATATTTTTATCTGCGGTAAAAATACGGTTTGGTCGTATGTATGAATCAAATGGTAGCGAACCACTAATAAAATCAGTTTGGGTTAAAGTTAGTGAGAATGAATCGTCAGAATGTTGAGATGTTATCTGGCATAAAATAATGTCATCCCCTGGCAGGTCTGCCAAAACCAAAGCTGGGCAGCGTTTGGAGTTTGATAAATCGGAAAATGGAAAGGGCAAAACAACAACTTCTCCTCTTATAAACTTTCCCATGCTTTTTCCTCTTCAGCAATTAACCAATCTTTGGCCAAAACTTTTTCGCTTGCGACATGAGTAACAGGAATATCTGTTATTGCAGACTCTTCAATAGTTTCATCAACTACAAAAGCAATAATTTCTATTTTTTTGCCAATATAGTTTTTGGGTACATGTATTGAAACCTCCTGATTGTCTGGTGTTACAATGGTGCGTATCATATATTTAATCAATTAAAGTAAATGTATCACCACAACCGATAAATAAACATTTTGTTCTCATTATTTTAAAAATCTACCTTAATTACCTGGTAAGAAACCCCTTCCACAGCTTCCTTTGCCAGTTGTTCCAATTCAAAACTTTCAATTGGGTATACTTTGCCATTGTTGCTGTACCAGCTGGTATGAGCTATAATTGAAGTTTTCAGGTTTTCTTCAAATGAGGGTTGCAATAAATAGATGGCTTGGTTGCCATTTTCAATCTGATTGAACCATGGTATAAAAAGCGCCTGCTCTTGAATGCTTTTGTACCCGTTTAATTTAAGTGCTGCTAATGCCTCAGGTGTAAACACCGCTAAATGATCTGTCATTTCCATTGAACTATGAGGTAATCTTCTTTTTAATTTTCTCAGCTTCCAATAACTCTCTAAACGGCAACTCATGATAGGTCGCCAAATTTGTTCGCAATAAGGTGTCGGTGCTAAGTCCGAAATAGTCAGCAACTGTTACCAGCAACTCAAGTGGTGGCTTGGCAATGTTGTGCTCATAGCTATTAATAACGGCTCGCGAAACATTTAATTGCTCAGCTAATTCAGTTTGGCTTTTTTTTACCCTCTTTCTCAGCCATTTGATGTTTGAACCCACATAGATCATTTGATATTTTCAATTTTTATTACTAATTTATTTAGCAAATATTGATAAAAAATTTATCAAAGACAAGAAATATTTATGATCAGGAATATTGTGCATTTAGACCTCGATTCGTTTTTCGTATCGGTTGAGCAGTTGCGAAACAGTAAACTGATAGGAAAACCGGTACTAATTGGCGGAACGTCTGATAGGGGAGTAGTGGCTTCATGCAGTTATGAGGCGCGCAAGTTTGGGGTGAGTTCGGCAATGCCAATGCGTATGGCCAAAATGTTATGTCCTGACGCGATTATCGTGAAAGGAGATATGGAAGAATACTCCCGTCGCTCGCTCGAGGTAACCGAAATAATCACCAGCAGAGCCCCGGTGGTTGAAAAAGCATCTATTGATGAACATTACCTCGATATTACCGGAATGGATAAGTTCTTTGGATGCAATGTTTGGGCGCATGAACTACGCGAGTTGATTATTAAAGAAACCGGCTTGCCTATTTCCTTCGGATTGTCAGTAAATAAAACGGTGGCCAAAGTGGCTACAGGAGAGGCAAAGCCCAACGGAGAAAAATATGTGGAATTGCCTTCGGTGAATTCATTTCTGAATCCGCTGTCTATAAAAAAAATACCAGGCGTTGGCGGTAAAACTTATCAGTTATTACGCAGTATGGGTATCGAAAAAATTCATACGCTGGCTCATATTGCTCCTGAGCAAATGTACCGGGTACTGGGTGAAAACGGCATCACCATATGGCAAAAAGCAAATGGAGTCGACGAAACGCCTGTTATTCCCTATGAAGAACGAAAATCGATTAGCACAGAAACTACATTCGACAAAGACACCACCAATGTTGATTACCTCAATCAATTGCTGCAAGCCATGGTGATGGAGCTTACTTTTAAATTGCGCAAGGAAAAACGATTGACTTCCTGCGTTACCGTTAAACTACGCTATTCAAACTTTGATACTGAAACCAAGCAAGTGCGTATTCCTTATACCGCGCTCGACCGGCCCCTCATCGATGTTACCCGTGAACTTTTTAATAAACTCTACTCGCGACGAATGCTCGTTCGTTTAATTGGAGTGCGGTTCTCACACTTGGTTTCAGGGTTTGAACAGATCAATTTGTTTACAGAGTCAGTTGAGCAATATAATTTGTATCAGGCCATGGATAAAATCAGAAGGCGGTTTGGGGAAAAGGCTATTACCATAGCAGGAGTGCTTAAACAATAAATCATGTACTTGAATTGTCATAGTTGGTATAGTTTGCGATATGGCACTTTAGCCATCGAACGCTTGATTGAATTGGCAAAAGCAAACCATGTCGAATGTTTAACGCTTACCGATATCAATAATTCTACAGGGAGTTGGGAGTTTGTTAAAGAATGTACAGAAGCGGCCATTAAGCCACTGGTGGGGATAGAATTCAGGCGTGAAGGGCAATTGCTTTACATCGGAATTGCCCGAAACAATGAAGGTTTTAGGGAATTGAATGAGTTTCTAACCCGATATAATCTTTCCAAAACAGCATTGCCCGATCAGCCTGATGAATTTGCCAATGTCTATGTCGTTTATCCGTTTAACAGTCAACTTGAGCATTCATTAAAAGATAATGAATTTATTGGCGTGCGATCAACAGAGTTGAACAGGTTGTTTGGCCGACCGCTTCAGTATTTGCGCGATAAATTGGTGGTATTGCATCCTGTTACTTTTGAAAACAAGCAAGGCCGATTTTTGCATGCACATTTACGGGCTATCGACTTTAATACATTATTCAGCAAACTTCAGAAAGAGGATGTGGCTTTGGAGGGCGAATACATGTTGCCGGTGAATGAATTGAGAAAACAGTTTGAAGCGTATCCGTTTATTCTTGAAAATACAAAAAAGCTAATGGACTCATGTGCGGTGGAGTTTGATCTTAAGGAATCAAAGAATAAGAAGCTGTTTACAGAAAGTGCATATCAAGATAAGGAGCTGCTAAGAAAACACGCTTACGAAGGCATGCAATATAGGTATGGAAATAATAATCAACAGGCCAAAGATCGTATCGAAAAAGAGCTGACAATTATCAATAATCAGGGGTTTGCCGCGTATTTTTTGATCACGCATGATATGATCAGTTATACCCGGAGCAGGGGTTTTTATCATGTAGGCAGAGGTTCGGGAGCTAACAGTATTGTAGCTTATTGCATGCAAATTACAGACGTTGACCCACTGGACCTTGATCTATATTTCGAACGGTTTTTAAATCCCAAGCGTTCAGTTCCGCCTGATTTTGATATTGACTATTCCTGGAATCAGCGTGATGCGGTGCATGAGTATCTTTTTACTAAATATGGAAAAGAGCATACCGCGTTATTGGGAACCATGTCGACTTTTCAGCGAAGTGCCTCTATACGTGAGCTGGGTAAAGTTTATGGTTTGCCCAAAGAAGAAATTGATGAGTTCGCGGATTTTCCGCAGAAAGTTTGGAATCGGAATGACCTCACAAAAAAAATAAAACGCTTGGCCGATGCGATGCATAACATGCCCAATCAGCGCTCAATACATGCAGGAGGTGTACTTATCTCAGAGAAACCGCTAACTTATTATACCGCGCTCGATTTGCCCCCAAAAGGTTTGCCAACTGTGCAGTGGGATATGTACGCGGCCGAAACCATCAATTTTGAAAAGTATGATATCCTTAGTCAACGGGGCATTGGTCATATAAAAGAAGCCGTTGATATTGTCAGGCAAAACAGGGGGATAAACATTGATATCCACGACATTCCCAAACTGAAAAACGATCCGGTGGTACGGCAACAGCTTAAAACCGGCGATTCCATTGGCTGTTTTTACATTGAAAGTCCGGCTATGCGTGGTTTGTTGAAAAAGCTGCATTGTGATGATTACCTGACTTTGGTAGCCGCGAGTTCCATTATTCGGCCGGGAGTGGCCAAATCAGGGATGATGCGTCAGTATATTCAACGTTATCATCATCCTGAAAAAATTGAATACCTACATCCTGTGATGAAAGAGCAGTTGGAAGAAACCTATGGTGTAATGGTTTACCAGGAAGATGTATTGAAAGTGTGTCATCATTATGCGGGTTTGAATCTGGCTGATGCTGATGTGTTGCGCAGGGCCATGAGTGGTAAGTATCGTTCAAAAGCGGAGTTTGAGCGTATTGTACAGCGTTTTTTTGAAGGCAGTAAAGAGCTTAACAGGCCGGAAGCAATTACCAATGAGGTATGGCGGCAAGTGGAGTCATTTGCCGGTTATAGTTTTTCTAAAGCTCATTCGGCTTCTTATGCGGTAGAAAGCTTTCAGAGTTTATACCTGAAAACCTATTATCCCAAAGAATTTATGGTGGCTGTCATTAATAATTTCGGTGGATTTTATCGTACATGGGTGTATGTGCATGAGGCCCTAAAGGCTGGTTGCGTAATTCTAAATCCTTGTGTAAATGAAAGTAATCTTTATACCTGTATCAAAGGCGCTGATGTATACTTGGGGTTTATTCATATAGCCAATCTTGAAAGCAGCTTTTCATCAACAATAATAAATGAACGGCAAACCGGTGGTCCATATCTCGATTTGGAAGATTTTGTGCATCGTACTCAAATTACCATCGAGCAGGTATTATTATTAATCAGGCTGAATGCCTTCAGGTTTACCGGTAAAACCAAAAAGGAGCTTTTGTGGGAAGTGTATAATTATTTGGGGCATCAGAAAGTGAAAAAAGAGGAGGTAAAGTTGTTTAATCCTCCGGCTAAAAAATATAACCTGCCCGAATTAGAGCATTCGATTTTGGAAGATGCTTTTGATGAAATAGAACTGCTTGGGTTTCCGGTGAGTGTGGATCATTTCACAATGCTTCAAACCCGCTACCGGGGAGATGTTTTTACCAAAGACTTAGTACAACATGTCGGCCGAACGGTAAAGATGGTGGGTAACTTTGTTGCCTATAAGCCTGTGAAAACTGTAAAAGGCGAGATGATGTATTTCGGTACCTTTTTCGATGTGAATGGAGATTTTTTTGATACCACTCACTTTCCGAACACCACTCCCGAAATGCCTTTCAGGGGAGGAGGTTGTTATTTAATATTAGGAAAAGTGGTGGAAGAGTTTGGGTTTCCCAGTCTTGAGATCGAGAAGTTTGCCAAGCTGCCAACTGTTAAAGATCCCAGGTATTAATCAGTGTGCAGTCGACAGTTAGGAGTTCCAGTCTGTAGTCTGCAATTGTTTAACATCAGCGGTCGCTAGTCAGCAGTCGACTAAATATTGAATACTGCCGACTGAGTACAGCCGACTGGGTACTGTTTACTGCGTACTGGATATTGGCGACTGATTAATGAATACCGTCAATCCGCTAGACTCTCTTTCAACCAGCAGTGGCTCCAGCACAATTTGCTCGGGAATACTGGTGTAAAAGTTCTGGCTCTTATGCAATTTTAAAAATAAGCGAGCTACTTCTTCTCCCATAAGCACACTTTGTTGATCGATAGTACTCAACGAAGGAGAGATGTAAGCGCCAAACGCTTCGTTGGCAAAGCCGATTACCTTAACTTGTTCGGGTACGTTAACTCCATGTGACTTTAATTGTTGCATTACCCCTAAAGCAGTATAATCCTCAAAGGCAAATACGCCGTCAAATGCTTCATTAGTGTTATATAACTGTTCAATACAGCGTCGGCCAAGCTCAATGGATGGTTTCCCGTAAAAAATCAAGTCTTCATTAATAGGTAGGTTATAGTGATTCAACGCATCTTTATAACCTTGTAAACGCTCCCTGAAGCTTTTTACATCGAGGTTGGCTGAAATATGTACAATGTTTTTGCAGTTATGCTTAATTAAATGTTCGGCAGCTAAAAAGCCTCCACGATAATCGTCGATACGAACAGTAGGAACGCCTAGCTCTTCAACCGCACGATCGAACAGCAGGAGGGGAATGTCATTTTTCTTGATGTCTTCATAATGACTAAAGTCGGTGGTTTCCATAGCTACCGAAGCGAAGATACCCTCTACCCGCGATTGCATAAACGTTTCAATGCCCTTTGTTTCATGTGAAAACGATTCGCCCGATTGGTAAAGTAAAATGCTGTAGCCGTTTTCGTTCATCACTTTTTCAATCCCTAAAATTGTTGAGTTGAAGAAGTTAGCAGCCAGGTTAGGTACCATTACTCCGATAACATTCGATCGGCCTGAGCGCAATGACGAAGCAACTTTGTTTTGTTGGTAGTTTAGTTTTTTTGCGACTTCTCTAACGGCTTCTTTGGTAGCCACACTTATTGCCGGATGATCATTCAATGCACGAGCAACGGTAGAAAAAGTAACGTTCAGCTCTCTGGCAATATCGTGAATAGTGACTTTTTTCAATAGTATTAAGCTTAGAATTTAAAAAAAATTAAAAAAGTTACAGAGAGTAAAAATGCGTAAAAAATACACTAAGGGTTAATTAAACTAAGTTTTTTAAAAAGATCAGCTTCTAAAGTGTATTGATTTCGCAATAAAATTATAGAAAAATTTTGTTTTCAAAAATTTAAGAGTAATTTTACGCCAACGTTGGCATAGCAATTAAGTTCATGACCACCAACATCTTCAGATCGGAGTAAGAATAAAAAGATGAAGAAGATGATTTTGAAATAGAAGTTTTTTAAATAAACATAAAAAAACACACTAGCCGGATCCCCTCCACCTAGTGTACGGGTAGAACAAGATTTACTGGCTGTTTTTCGGTTCTACCACAAAATGTATAACTGGCTGTTATATATCTTATTAAATTAAAACCTGCGAAGATGTCGCAGGTTTTTTTGTTTTAGGGCTGTTTAAACTAGCAATGCAGAAAAAAAAGAGACTTCTTTAAAAGCAACCTCTAGTTATTTTATCTTTGAAAGTTGATCTATTCTCTAAATATGATAAATCATTTATTGCCAGTGATTTTATTCGGATAACATTCCTGTATGTTATTTTTTACCTATTGTAACCAAAATAATATTCTAAATAATCAAGAGTAAATCTAAATTTGGCTCAATTTAACTTACTAGCCAAAATTGTATATTATGAAAATTAGAGCATTGCTGCTTTTGGTGGCATTTGCCCTTTCATTTCAATTTGCCTATTCTCAAGGCAAATATGAATGGAAACAGGCATCATCCGGGGGTTACTCGTATAAATACGTAACCAATGACCCAATGCAAACACGCTTTTACACCCTAAAAAATGGTTTATGTGTAATATTAAGCGTTAATCACAAAGAACCTAGCATTACCACTAAAATTGCCGTTAGAGCCGGTAGTAATTCCGATCCTAAAGATCACACAGGTTTAGCTCATTATCTTGAGCATTTATTATTTAAGGGTACCGATAAGTATGGAACTTTGAACTGGGCCAAAGAAAAGCCATTGATCGATAGCATCGAAAATCTTTACGAAACCTATAACTCTACAACTGATGTTGAAAAACGTAAAGAGATTTATAAGCAAATTGATAAAGTTTCGGGTGTGGCTTCAACCTTTGCCATTGCCAATGAGTATGACAAATTGATGTCGGCAATGGGAGCACAGGGTACAAACGCACATACAGCAGTTGAAGAGACTGTTTATGAAGAGCAAATTCCTACCAATGCTTTAGATAAATTTTTAACCGTACAGGCAGAACGATTCCGTTACCCTGTTTTTCGTATTTTTCATACCGAGTTAGAAGCTGTTTATGAAGAGAAAAATCGTGGCTTGGATAACGATGGAAGAAAAATGTACGAGGCCATGCAATATTATTTATTTCCAACCCATAATTACGGCCAGCAATCAACGATCGGTACTATTGAACACTTAAAAAATCCCTCTCTAAAAGCTATCCGCAAATTTTATGATCAATACTATGTTCCAAATAACATGGCTATTATTATGAGCGGTGACTTTAATGCTGATGAAGTAGTAAAAAAGGTAGACGAGCGTTTTGCTTACATGCAAAACAAACCGGTTGAAAACTATAAAGCGGCTCCAGAAGCTCCGATTGCAGCACCAATTGTTAAGGATATCTATGGCCCTAGCGCAGAGAATATGCGTATTTGCTACCGTACTCCGGCCGAAGGCTCTAACGAAGCTCTAATGCTTGATCTTATCAGCAGCATTTTAAGTAACGGTAAGGCTGGTTTGTTGGATTTGAATCTGAATAAACAACAAAAAATGCAAAGTGCTGGAACTGGTATGCTGCAGTATAAAGATTATGGAATCTTTATTTTAACAGGTTCTCCAAAGCAAGGTCAATCACTTGAGGAAGTTAAAGATCTGTTACTGTCGCAAATTGCGTTGCTTAAAAACGGTGATTTTGATGAGTCATTAATTCAGGCAACTATAGCAAATGCAAAACTTGGCGAATTGGAAGGACTTGAAAATAATGATAACCGAGCAGGAGCTTTGATGACTGCTTTCATTCAAAACCGGGGAGATGGTTGGAATAAAAGTGTTTCGTGGTTAGATGATCAGGCTAAAATTACGAAACAGCAAATTGTTGATTTCGCTAATAAATTCTTTAGCGACAATTATGTTGTTCTTAATAAGCGAAAAGGCGAGGATAAAAACATCCTGAAAGTTGAAAAACCACCAATTACCCCGGTTGAAACCAACGCTGGTAAGCAATCACCTTTTGTTGCCATGGTGAATAATATGCCTTCAGCAGCTATTCAACCTCAGTGGTTAGACTTTAACAAGGATGTTCAAAAAAGCAAAATTGGTAAGGCTGATGTATTGTATACACAAAACGCCGATAATCAATTGTTCCGTTTGTACTATAAATTCGATATGGGCAGCTGGAATAATAAATTGTTACCGTTAGCATTCTCTTATCTATCGTTTTTAGGTACAGATAAATATTCGGCTGAGCAAATTAGTAAGGAATACTACAAAATTGCCTGCAGCTTTAATATGTCTGCAGGAAATGAAGAAAGTACCATTAGTATTTCTGGTTTGCAGGAGAACTTTGATAAAGCGGTTTCGTTATTGGAGCACATTTTGACGAACTGTAAAGCAAATGATGCAGCCTTGGCAGCATTAAAAGGCCGTATGATGAAATCGCGTGGCGATGCTAAGCTCAATAAAGATGCTATTATGAAAGGCTTAAATAGCTATGCTTTATTTGGTTCAAAAAACCCGTTCAACTATACGTTCAGCGATCAGGAAATTGCAAATGTAACAGCTCAGCAATTAGTTGATCTATTGCATGATGTGATGAACTATAAGCATACTGTAATTTATTATGGCCCTCATTCCTTAACTAAATTTACTGCTGAGCTTTCGGCTTTGCATAAACTTCCAGCTTCATTTAAAACTAATACTGCTGCTGTTAGCTTTAACAGAACTAGCCAAACTGCCAATCAGGTGTTGTTTGCTAACTATGAAATGGTTCAGTCGGAGGTACAATGGTTGAGAAACACTTCTAAGTTTAATATTCAAAAACAACCAACCGTTGATTTGTTCAATAGCTATTTCGGTGGAGGTATGGGTTCTATTGTATTCCAAACTATTCGTGAATCGAAAGCCTTAGCTTATTCAACGTACGCTGTTTATGGTACCCCTGCTAAAAAAGAAGACCCTTATACAGTTAAAGCCTATGTTGGTTGCCAGGCTGATAAAATGAATGAAGCGGTAAAAGGAATGAATGAACTTTTAACAACATTGCCTCAGGTAAGCCAAAACTTTGAAGCGGCTAAATTAAGCCAGAAAAAAGCTATTGAAACCGAACGCATTACCCAAGATGGTGTAATTTTCAGTTACCTGGCTGCTTTGAAAAAGGGTATAACTGAAGATCCTCGTAAAAAAGAATACGTGGAATTGAATAAAATTGGATTAAGCGATATTACCAAGTTCCATCAGGAAGAATTGGCGAATAAGCCTTATACCTACTGTGTGGTTGCTTCGGATAAGAGAGTTAATCTCGACGACTTGAAGAAAGTTGGAGAAGTGAAAACTCTTACATTAGAAGAGATATTCGGTTACTAAGCCGACAAAAGGCCTGGAGAAATTCCAGGCCTTTTTTTATAAGTTCAGTTCCCCTGGATGCCGGCTTTTTCGGGTTCAACAGCTATTTTTGCCGAAATATTTACTTTAATGAGAAAACTCTTCTTTAAGATGGTTGATTTCTGGTCGCATGACCGGAGTTTTTCGGTAGTGTTAGGACTGCTTTTTATCGTGATCTTTTTATTAACTCCCTTAAAAAGTCTTGAAGTTCCTTTCGCTCATATCGCTTTGGAGTTTTTTCTAACCATATTGCTTATATCTGGAGTATTTGCCATTTCCCAACGCCGAATAATCAGATATCCAGCAGTTGTCTTCGGATTGGTAACATTTGTTATTAAATGGTTCAATGCAATAAATTATGATCAGGACCTAACCCGTTTGGATCTAATGTTGTCCATGATTTTCTTCTTTGGCCTATTAATCGTGATTTTGAGAAGAGTGCTGGGGGAGGGTAAAATTAATGTAACCCGTATTGAAGGAGCCATTGCAGCTTATTTGATTATAGCCATCCTATTTACTTATGCCTACCGGATTATTTATTCATATATCCCACATGCATTTACCTTTAATTTTTCGAGTGAAAGTTTAAGGGTTGATGAAATAGCCGATCATTTTTTGTACTTCAGTTTTATCACATTAACTACTACCGGTTATGGAGATATTACCGCTTTACATCCATTTGCCCGTTCGTTTTCTATGCTGGAGGGATTAATTGGTCAGTTATACCCTGCAATTCTCATTGCACGACTGGTTTCGATGGAAATTGAAGCAAGAAAAAGCGCTTCGAAATAGCTAATAAACATCAGAAATAGAATAGGTTTTTCCATTAAACTGGAATGAATCACCCTTTTTCAGTTTCATTAGTTTTGCGCCAATAGGAGAGGCTGCTGAGACTGCAAAATAATTAGCCCCGTTAATATTCAAGGCTCCGGCACTAATGGCTATGTAAAATGAACCGTTATTGGTAATAGCTAAGCTTCCTGGTTGAATAACTGCGGAAGAATGTTCAGGATTGATGGCTGTTATCACTTGTTTCAACTTTAACGCTTCGTTTAATTGGGTAGCGTTCCTATCAATCTCTTGCTGCATCATTTCACGGGTGGTTTCGTATTTGTCTCCAGCACTGCTTTTGGTATCATCAGTAGAGGCTTCTCGAGCCGAATGAATCGCCTTTTCAATTGTAGCTATTCGTTGTTCGATATAGTTTTTACAGGCGATATACAGTTGTTGTTTGATTTCCATTGAACTTGCAAATAAACGGATTTATCTATTTCAATGTTTCTTCAAAAATTAAAAGGTTGCTACAATAAGTTTCGAAAATAAATAACTTTGGCGCTTTCATTTACTTAAGGTAAACATAATACTACATGCCATTTTTTGAAACGGATCAGGTAAAATTTCATTACGAAGAGTACGGTACTGGCCACGAGGTGATGTTGGCGTTTCATGGCTTTGGAATGCGCGGTACTCAATTCCGGCATCTGGAGCCCGCTTTAGGAACACGTTATAAAATCTATAGCTTTGATTTATTTTTTCACGGACATACATCACTGAAAAATAATGCGTTGGATGTAATTCGTAAAGGAATGACCCCAATAGAGTTTGCTGCGCAATTAAAACCGTTTATTGATCAGGTAAGTAAAAGTGGTAAGATCAGTTTGTTATCGTACAGTATTGGCTCATGCCTGGCGCTGGCCTTATTGCAGGAACTTCCTGGAATTGTTGATGAGGTGTTTTTTATAGCTCCCGATGGAATAAAACCTAATAAGCTATTAAGAATCGGAGCTTCCTTCAAACCGGTTAATAACTTTTTCTGGAAATTGGTAAATAGTCCCAAAGTCGTAAACTTCTCATTAAGGCTATTAAATAAACTTAATTATATTGATGATTCTCTATGTTCAATACTCGATCGGGAATTTGGCACCACAGAAAGCCGTATGGTGAGCTACAACACGATAACCTTTAACTCAAAAATGGTTTTCGACAAGGAAAAGCTGGCTCAATTGATCAATGCAAATAACATAAAGTGCTATCTCTATTTTGGTCGTAAGGATGTGTTATTTCCGCCATCAATTGGAAAAGAGTTTTCTGCTTTGCTCGAAAACAGTGTGCTCCATATCGAAGATGATGGGCATGATTTAGTGAATCCACGATTAAACAATGTAATAGCGAATCATTTAGCAGTATATAATTAATGATTAAAGATAAACCGGTAAAAATTATACAATGGTTCTTTATAGGTGTTGAGAAATTTTTATTGCGACACTTTGCTTCCGTAAAGTACCTAAATGAACCAACAGCAAGCCAAGATAAAGGCACGCTAGTGTTGATGAACCATGTAAGTTTCCTCGACGGAGCAATTATGCACAACTTCTGCCGACGAGTATTAAAGAAAAGATTTAAGGTAATGATACTTGAAGAGCAATTGAAAGTATTTGCCTTATTAAAGTATGTTGGAGGCTTCTCGGTTAACCGCAAATCACGGAATGTAATCGAATCGATTGAATATGCTGCTAAATTATTGGATGACCCCAAAAACGCGGTAGTGATCTTCCCGCAGGGCGAATTGTACTCCATGCATTTGAATCGGATTCATTTCGAAAACGGATTGATACATGTGCTTAATAAAACAAAGAAGCCGGTTCAGATCATTTTCGCTGTTTTCCTTATTGATTATTTAGATAGCCTGAAGCCCAAGGCTCGCATTTATTTACAAGAATACACCGGGGAGAATACACAATCGGCAATGCAGGATAGCTACAATGAGTTTTACAACGACTGTAAAAAACAAAACCGAAATTTTCATAAGCCACCGGCCTGGGTTACGGAGTAGTTTGATTTTTTGCCAAATCCTTTCTTATATTCGGTCATTAAAAAATAGCGGCTATATAAATATTTACAACTAACTATTAAAAACGGGTAAGGAGTTGCCGTTAGCAATTTATTATGCGGCATTTAATAAACAGTCAACCATAAACTGAATGGATAAACAAGAAGAAAAGAAGGAATTTAAACCTGCTGTAATGTACTTTCCGACTCCTGACGTTAAAGTTGAAACATCGAAAGAAGACAACATAACAACTACACGTCAATATTCTGTTGTCGTTCCAAAGTCAGAACGTGATGACTTTATGATTCAAGTCCGAGCAAGCCAAATTAATGAAATAAGAGAAACTTGTGATGGCATAAAAGATGAGAAATTTCCAATTGCAGAAATTACTTTGTTTGTTACTTCAGCACTAATTGGTTCGACAATAAGCGCACTTTTCTCTGAGCTTAAAATTACAGATAATTGGGGCAAAATTAATTTTATTTTCTTTCCGATTATTTGTGCTGTACTAGGGACAGTTTACTTTTTTAAAAGAAAAGACAATATTAAAAATCTACACGAAATTGCTCAACAAGTATTGAAAAAATTGCCTAATCCAAACGAAGAAAAGAAATGAACATAGATAATATTAGTACTCAGCTTTTATTCACGACTTTCCCGATATGGGTGGAACGTGAAAATGGTCAAAATTCATTTGGAACAGGTTTTATATTTAACTATAAAGCAGAAGAAAATAAGTTTATTCCGTTTTTAATAACAAATTATCATGTTGTGGAAAATGCGAAGAGAATAATTACAGAATTTGTAAAAGGAGAAGATAATAAGCCTCAAACAAAAGACAGGGTAAAGGTTGAACTTGATGCAAATAAATTTCTTAATTTTTCGAGCAATGAACTCGATATATCTGCGATTCCTATTGCACCGATAATTAATCAAGTTTTACAATCTGGAAAAAACATTTTCTATCGCGTAATTGATAGTAATATAATTCCTAACAAAGAACAATTGTCTGAATTCTCAGCAATTGAAGAAATTACTTTCATCGGGTATCCCAACGGATTATATGATTCAGAAAACATGTTACCAATTGTACGGAGAGGTATTACCGCAACACCACTATGGAATGACTTTAATAACAAGAAAAAATTCCTAATTGACGCAGGTGTATATCCAGGTTCAAGTGGTAGTCCTGTTTTTATATTTAATCAGGGAAGCTATTCCACTGGAAATGGTATAACGTTGGGTACACGATTAATGTTTGTCGGTATGCTTTCTGACAGCGTTGTTCGTTTAGACAACAATACCCCTTCTTATTTTTTAGGGCTTGGAGGAGTAATAAAATCGGAAGCGCTGATTGACTTTTTAGATTCAGTAGTTAAAACAATAAAAATATAAACGCTGCATGACAGGAGTTGGATAAAAAAGTAGGTTCTGTGCTTAATTGAAGCTTTGTGCATCGTATTAAGTTTAGTGCTGGCAGACAGTCTTGTGCTTCGAAAGCACCAACTTCTTGTAGCCGAAAGTCGTTAGAGGAAATTTAAAATGACAATGCAATATGACAATAGAATAGTTTTGTTTCTGGACATTCTTGGGTTCAGAAAGCACGTTTTAGACACTATGCAAAAGGACAAAGCTTCCAATGAGCTTATTGATGATGAAATTAGAATTAAAGCTCTTTATGATACTCTTTCAAAAATGGGAGAAATCGCTGGAGTAAATGGTAATCAGGAAAAGATTAGGGTAACCCAATTCTCTGATTCAATAGTAATTTCATTTGTCGAAGATAGTCCCTCAAATGCTTCAGCTGTATTTGAAATAATATTGAAAATCATTACTCATCTTATTAGTAAAGAAATCGTTTGTCGAGGCGCGTTATCGTATGGAAAATTTATTCATGACTCAAGAATTTTATTTGGTCCAGCTCTAGTTGACGCTTATGAAACTGAGTCTAAAGCAGCAATGTATCCTCGAGTTATTATGGACAGGAAGATTTATGACTATTCAAGAATGTACCTTGATAAGAAGAATAATAAACTAGTGATCCCTGATGGTATATCAGATTATTTGAAATTAGATTTAGATGGGAAATACTATATTGATTATTTCACAGCTGCACCAAGAGTCATTAAAGACGAAACCGAATTGATTTCCTATTATAAAACTCTTCGAGAAATAATTATCAATGGTCGAAGATTTGAGCAGCCAGACTTAAAAGTAAAATACGGATGGTTGAGAATGAAGTACAATAAGTTTTTAGGCAGCGTCACCTCGGAAAACACTAGTCATAACGTCTTTGTCTATTTGAATAAGCTTAAGCAATTGAAATAAGCTTCGGCCTACATGTTTTTTGCATCAGACGGACTGATGTGAAAACTTGCTACTCCGAAACCCGCTCGAATGCAGACCCTTTGTTGTCTGAAGTGTTCAACGAAGCGTCACTTCGAAGAACATGTAGCTTCGTTGTTATTTGTCTAGGCAGTAATTATCTTAGAAATCTGGTTTCCTGTTAATACGACGAGGGAATTGTTTCCAGTACAACTATTTTATATGTCCACAGACTTTTGGGTAAGTATGCCCATTATCAGAAATATTGTTTTAGGAACCGAAGCTAGCCCTGCGCAGATCGAAAGCATTTGTCGGGCCGGTGGAATTACTCCCCAAGAACTGGAAGATGCCGGCTACAGGCTGTCCCTGGAACAAAACTGTGCCATTATGGAAGCGGCATTGACCATTTCAGGGAAAAGGAACCTGGGGCTGGAAATTGGCAAAAAAACAACTTCAGTGGTACTGGGCATTACGGGTCATTTAATGCAGACCAGTAAAGATGTTTTAACGGCGCTTGAAAGTCTGCAGCAGTTCACAGCTGCTTTTACTCGCCTGTACAATTTCTATATTGAAGTGAAGGACCAGGATCTGTATTATTATTGTGAGCCCTTGCAGGTATGGAACGATATATCGCCCGAAACCGCAAGGCATAGTGTGGATATGGCCTATGCCGGAACGCTCCATGTGTTATATCTCTTAACAGGTAAGCTGTTTTCGTTGAAAAAGGTGATGTACCGATATTCCAGGGTCAGTGATACAAGTTTACATGAGCAGCTATTCAAGTGTCGGCCCACCTTCAATGAATCCTGCAATTGCATGGTGTTTTCCATGGCAGATATGAAAACAACTGTTATTGGCTATAATAAAGAGCTGAATGAGGTGTTCAAAGCATTGTTGGAAAAAGAGATGGAAAAGGAGAGGAGTGTGGCTGACTTTAGTGCTGAGGTGAGACAAAGCATTCTTAAGCATTTTAATTATACGTTTCCGCAGTTGGAAGAGATAGCAGCACATCTGCGCTTAACACCACGAACACTGCAGCGTAAACTAAAAATAGAAAACACCAGCTTCAGGGTATTGAGCGATAACATTAAGCATGAGCTGGCGTGTAGCTTGTTGCGCAGCGAAAAACTTACGATAGCTCAAATTTCCTATAAGCTGGGTTATACTGAACCAAGCACCTTTCAAAGGGCCTTTCGCGAATGGACCGGCACATCTCCTAACGCTTATCGAAAAGCATTAATTTAATGGCATTAATGCTTATCCCGGATTTGTTGCAGGTACATGAAAATAGATTTAAGCTCTTCGTCAGTAAAATGGCCAATTGATTTCCATGGCATATAATTATTATTCAATTCTTTTCCCTCAGGTGTTTTTCCATTTCTAATGGTGGCGATGAATGCCTGCTCGTTCCAGTTTCCTACATTTCCATCGCCGGTAATATTGGGTACCGGCGGAAAACCAGGCGCCAAAGGGCCTCCTCCTTTCATGTCGGGCCGGTGACAACCCTGGCAGCCCGAAGACAAATATTGCCCATAAGTTACGCCCGTTTTTTCTTCCAACTTTTGTGTATGGAGGGCACGGTGATCGATCTTTTCTGCAGGTAGTACGGTAACCTGGTTCATGACCATTAACAGCCGTCCTATCGGACCTATCGAATGAAGTTTTTCCTGCGAAGAGGCAACAGGGGCCAGTTGCTTGCAATAAGCGATCAGGTTGGCCAGGTCTTCATTGGTGAGGTTGTTGATCTCATGCGATGGCATCATAAATAATGACCTGCCGTTTTTGTCTACACCATGCCTAAGTACACGCAGCCAGTCGGACGTTTTAAAAGCTGCAATTCCGCCATTGCCTTTCGTTAAGTTAGGTGCTGTAAGTTGCATTAGCATTTTATCATTCATAAACAGGCTGCCTTCTCCCTTTTCTCCATGACAATCCTGGCAGCTTCTGATTTTATACAGATGTTCTCCTTTTGCTATCGATAATGAATCGGTGGGAATGCTGATCGCTGCATCTGTATAGGAATACTGCTTTTGGATCCGTCGTTGACTCAAATTATAGATAACAAGATAGGCGATTGCGAGCACCAGCAATAGGGAGATAATAGTGATCTTTGACCATTTCAGTAATTTCTTAAGCAGTTTCATGGGTAGCATATGGTAGTGAATGGTGAGGAGTATCAGCTGCTTGTTTCATCGATTTTTTTAGTAGGAATATCCCAATGATGATTGGCCATATAATTCCAAGTATCAGGTATACGTTCATGCCTGCTTCGGATAGTAGAGTTAGGTTGAACATATTACCCAATGCATCCGATAAAGTACTTATTCCGGCAATAAACGTTAGTACTCCCAGGCTCTTGTTTTCACTGTAGATCAGTTTGCCTAAACCCATCCACCATACAGCTGCAAATAGAACTTCTAAAATGTTCCACATACCCACAGTAACCATGGTTGTAATAGCTTTGAACAGGTTACTGATCATCATTTTGTTTTCAGGGTTAGCCGATGCATAATCAGTTAATAAACTGGGCCAAACAGCGGCAAGAATAGCTGCTCCAATGGCGCCTGTAAGTACATAGGCGCAACCCGAAAAAGTGATTAGCGGAGACCACGGTGTTCTATACCTGTATTGCTGATGGAAATAGAATATTAAGGGCAGCAGCAAAAGGTAATAACCCAGCATATCAAGCAAATTGAACCATTTTACCAGTTGCATATTAGTTGCATACTTAATGGTGAGAGAAGGATCGGAGAATGCTTCAAAATGAAAGTTTACTGCCATCACCCCAACTAGCAGGCAGGCTAGTGAAAACAATCCGGCTACAATGCTAACTGCGCCAATTGCAAAGCGGTACTCAAAGAAGTTTTTCATGTTGTTTTTTTAACAAAAATGGAGGAAGCGGCATTTTAATCGGTTAACAGATGACGACAAAAAGCTGATATTTTGCGCCAAGCCGGAAAATAAGCAAAGGGAGGATTTGGACAGAAAGTCAAAATAGCTATTTTAGAGCACTAAAAACCTATACGGGTTTACTATTTAAATAAACAAACATAAAGACATATGAAATATACATGCACTCGGGGTGTATGTAAATACTAGTTGTGTGCTATTTATGGAAACCCTCAAATTCTGCATCTTTTTTGTAAAAAGAACATGAGAACATTTTATTTTTCTACCATTTTCATTTTACTTACAAGCTGTGCGACAAAGCCACTTGAGGTTTCACAAATTAACTTTAAAGCTGATGCTTGCTTTGGAACTTGCCCGATTTTCACAATGACAATTATGGCCGACGGAACTGCGCATTATAATGCAAAAATGTATAACGAAAGACAAGGTGAATTTAGCGCGACCATTAGAAAATCACAATTTGATAGTTTGAAAATCCTCATAGAAAAGGCCAGTTTTTTCAATTTGAAAAATGAATATTCCACCGATTGGACAGACCAACCAACATATACAGTGACCGTGAAGCTGAAAAATGGGCAATCGAAGCAAATTAGGGACTATGGGCCAAGTGGACCTGACAAATTGAGAAAAGTATATGATTTTATATTTTCACTAAGACAAAGTCAAAAATGGAAGTAAAACAGCACACAACACGCGCTATGCCGCAAGGTGCGGGCGATGTGCAACTTGCAAAATCCACTACGTTAAATTACTTTCGTCACGCTGGACAATGGAACGGAGTTTTCTTCGCACCTGCGTCAAGTGCCAAAACGTTAGGAGCAACCGTAAGGATAATACAGATTATGCTTGACCAAAAGTATTAGCGAAAAACAAAATACTCTATAAATTAATTTAAAAGTATGCTCAATTCAGAAATAATTACCATTACTGTTCAAAATATAGAATACAATATTTTCGTTAGCCCATTTTCTTTGCACTCCAAGCAACAATGTGACTTTAAATCTGGAAAACTTGAAAAGCTGTTTTTTTATAATGGGTTGAAGGATGATGAATATGAGACAGGGCTTCAACAGACCTCCATCGACAAAAGATTTATTTCTGATAAATATATATTAAATTATGGTCAAGACTTTGAAAAGTACTATTTAGGAAGCTTCAATGTGGACTTTGATTCAAAGACTGTTTGGCAATGGGAAGGACATGCAGATACATTTCGTGAACAAGATGCCAAAATTTTAGCTGAATCTCTATTCAATCCGAACTCGAGACGTCAATCCATAACAATGTTTACTCCCACTAAGCCATCCGACATAAACTTAAAGGCAGGCTATATGGATCTCTAACAATTAAATTGGAAAACAATTGCCTAAGTAAAAGTTCTGTATCATCACCAAAAATAAACGGCAGACCTAACACCAGGTTTAAATTATGCCCGGGTGACGTGGTTCATGTTCTGTTCTGCTTTTTATTTACTTTAGTACTTGGGCGACAAAAAAGTGCTTTCTATTCGGGCACAATATAAACCTGTAAACGTTACAGGTAACCGTAAGAACGACAATTCAACCGTTAATCGCCATGTTAAATCGCAACTTTGTTAAACAAATACCTCTTAAATTGCCTATTGCTGCTCTATTACTATTTGCGTTTCTAGGACTTTCAGTTCAGTTTATTTTTAGTTTTTTAGCACAATCTCCTTATGGCAGACATCTTGGTTGGTTAGACTTTGGAATTCCTTTTTTTATTGCAATTTCAGCTATTATTATATCTCTGTATCGACTCTTTTTAAAATCATATTCATCTACTAAATATTCTAATGTTGTAATATTCCTTATTATAAGTATTCTTTGTTATGCATTTATATTCCAATTAAAATTTGTGTTGTGGACAATTCAAAAGGTAAATGAATTGAAAATTGGCGATTTTATACTTAAAGGAACACCATCGTTTGTTGGACTTATTTGTATAATAATTTGGGTTATTAAACTTTTGAAACTTATAAAACACGACGCTTAAGACACGCTTGCCACAAGCGCGGGCGACGTGCAACTTTGAAATCAAAACCAATTTAATATCTTGCATCACGGCTGACCATTAAACGCGGTTTTCTTCGCGCCGAACGGCAAGCCCAAAACGTTGGCGCCCATTTTATGAAGATATGTTTCTCTATATTATTGATTTTCTTTTCATTTCATTTGTATGGTCAGATTGAGCCACAAAATGATTGGCCGAAATCAATTCAGACAAAGTTCAAGTCTATAGGTCTTCAAAAAAATGATACTGTCTTAGTTTATTATCAAGAGCTAGGTCCATGGACTGATCTTCCTGATTCATGTAAAAGCATTCCTTCAGTTTGGGTTTTGTGGAAAGTTAAGGGACAATATCTTGCAATAGAATTATTGTGTGAATCATTAAAAACAAGCAATACAAAGATTATATCATCTAAACCATTTGATTGTTTTATAAATCACATTAAGGATTTTCAATTAAAAGATAAGTATTTGAAAAAGCATAAATTTTTACCTCCTATTCCAACTGATGGCTCATGGGAATATTTAATTTTAATAACATCAAATAATTTAATCCATTTGAACCTTTCAGAACATCAACGAATAGATCCTATTTGGAGAAAGTTTGATTGGATAAATCCAACCCTGGAAGCATTTGATAGTACAGTTAAAGAATTATATAAAAAAGAGCGCTAACACACTGGTTTTGCGTCAGGCGGGCTGAAGTTCAAATTTAAAGCATCATGCCTCTAATAAACTTTAGTAATGAATTGAAACTTTGTGCTCGAAAACCCGCCCGAACGCAAAGCCCCAAAACGTTAACTGCAATCCTCCCTATTTCAAAGGAATTGACTCCTTTGGCTAACATTTAGGGTAGGAATAAAAAATGAAAGTTGTGGATATAAAAAAAACGGTTTATTGTTGCATTAAGCCTGTAAATGAAAAACGTTAGTCAGAAGCCTATGAAACACCTTTGCGCCTTCCTTTTTTTTGTTTTAATAGTAAACTCAAAAGCGACAGCAGAGCAGTATGATAAACTTTTTGACGAAATCGTTAGTTGTAAGACTCTTTCGCAGTATTTAGATATTAAGGACAAATATTACTGTTTGCGAAAGACAAGTCACCTAGATCGTAATTTAGATTTTGGTTATCGCCAAATTATTCATGAGTTTAAATTTGATTATTCAACGTCCAAAGGCAGTTATTATAAGGGGGGCCAAATATTTCTATTGGTCAAAAATGACTCAATTGTATTTGGCAAAGTAAATCAGTTGCATTGGAGAAATACAATAGAGAAAAGCGTAGAATTTTCAGTTAATACATATTCTTTGACCCAATATCTCGAGCAACATAATACATACTACAAATGTAAATTGACTCAAAAGATGCTGCAGAAAGACCTTAGCACAATTTACTTTTATTCATTTGCTTGTGGTGATGGATCGATGACTGGGCCCAAAGAATCAACAAAAACACTAAACTGGGTTTCATTTAAAAATAAATCAGCGTTGAATAAATGGCTGCGATCAACAAATTGTGAACTTCAAGCCTATGCAGTTGATGGACTCTTAACGATCAAAAAAAATGGGGATGATTTAACTTCAAAAGAAATGGAAATTATAGAACATTTGTTAAATCGCAACAGCACAATCATAAATTGCTCTGGATGCTTGATGGGTTTAAAAACTCCATTAAGACAACTTGTAATGGGAGATTAGGCCTGCAGATGTGCAACTTCTAAATTCTACTACCTTAAATTACTTTCGTCACGCTGGACAATGGAACGTAACTTTCTTCGCACCTGCGTCAAGCGCTATTCGTTATAAGCCATTTTTGAAATCCGCAAATTCAATGCTCAAACGACTTTTATTAGCAGTTTCAATTCTAGGACTTCTGTCCTGCAATCATAATATTAAGTTTGAAAAAATAGCTTGGTCAACAAAGGATGACGTCTTGCCTTGTGCTTGCCGTGAGCAAATGCTTAAAGATTTAACGGCGCACTATAAATTGGTTGGACTAACGACTCAAGAATTGAAAAATCTTTTAGGAGAAGCGGATTTTACCGACAGTAATCTAGTATCATATGATATTATCATTGATTATGAACACGACATAGATCCCGTATATATAAAAAGATTGGACTTCGAATTAAGCAAAGACTATACTGTAAAAACATACCAAATACATGAATGGAAAAAGTAAAACGGCTTATAACACGCGCTATGCCACAAGTGCGTGAGATGTGCAACTTGCAAATTCCACTACGTTAAATTACTTTCGTCATGCTGGACAATGGAACGGAACTTTCTTCGCACCTGCGTCAAGCGCTATCCGTTAGTGGCAATGGTAAAAAACCAGCAATAATTGAAAATGAAACTACAATTTGCCTTTATTTTATTGATTGTATCTATTAGGGGCCTAAGTCACACACCTAAAGATTTGGGTCTGGAAAAATTTTCTGCTAAATGGAAAGCAGATTCTCTCGGTTTAAATGGTTTTAGAGCATCTAATTACAGTTTTCAGAAAAAAACAGCAACCTGGCTTATTAACGGAATCAGTTTTAAAGGTTTTACTGAAAATCAAGTGATAAAAATTCTAGGAAAGCCAACTCAGAGCGGTCATCATAAAGAAGATAACGGTTTAATCATGACTTACATTGTCCGAAAAAAAGGAATTGCCCCGGAAATCAAATTGCTAATCTATTTCAATAAGAAAGATCTGGTTGATGACATTACAGAATCGACAGGACTATAGATACTTGTAAATCACAATACGTTAAATTACTTTCGTCACGCTGGACAATGGAACGGAACTTTCTTCGCACCTGCGTCAAGCGCCATCCATTAACTGCAATTTTACTAACGCATGAACATTGAATTCAATCAAACCAAAGAATCACTAATCGAGTTTCATAAATACCACTTTTGGACCCTCGATTCTTTAAGTATTCCCATAGGGATCACTTAAAGGTTAAAATGAAACAGAGGTCTCTGACCGGCCAGAAGCACAAAAAAAGAATTCTTAGATTGGAATTTTCAAATGAGTTGAAATTTGGTTCTCTCGGCCGGAGAGTCCTCTGTTTCATACGCACTTCGAAGTGACCGCTGCGCAACACTTCGAAGAACATGGGACTTTCTAAAAGAATACAAGGAATTCTCCAAATCAATATATTGCTCCATTAGGCTCTCTACCACTATAGGAAAATGAGGATTTCATTTTATCCTGAATTAAATCACTCTCTTCTTTTTTGTTTTGTTTCTCGAGTGCTAACATTAATCCGCGTAGGCCCCAATAATTATCGGGATGAATTTTTAAATCTGCCTTAAAAATTTCTTCAGCTTTAGAATAATTTCCACTCTTTAATAAACTATTACCCAGGAAAGGTCTTATGGCTATGAACCAGGGCTTAGGATCATCAAACTGCAATAAATCTTCAAATGCAATTGCCTCAAGGTAAAATTTTTCTGCATCTATATAATGTTTCTGTTCTTCCGCAAGAATAGCTTTTAACATAGGAATAGCTATTCGTAAATAAGTCGATAATGTATCAGCCGATGGCTTAACTTTAAAAAAACTGTCGTGTATTAGCTGTTGCATGAACGCTAAATGATACTCAGATTCTGCATATCGGTCTGTTCTTGCGAGCGCCATTCCTTTTGCGAAATGTTGCATATAACTCCTGAGCTTGATTGAATCAGGTATAGGATTTTCCTTCAATATTTCATCCCACTTTCCATATCGCATCTTTACCCACTCGAAATAAGCTGTCGCCATTTGCGTACCTAAACTTTTGGGGTTTAACTTCTTTAAACCCTTCTTTAAACGGCTTTCATTTATGCTATTAATCATTCGGTTTTGAGCATCAACAACTCCCTCTGCTTTCTCATACGATGGCAGGTTAACAGCGTTTGATAGCTCCATCCCGAGGGGATGCCCCATATAGATATAACGCCCAGTTCCCTCGGTAAGAGCCGGGTAAATCTTCATATAATCACTGTATAACTCCCTGGCTTTTTTGTTTACCATTACTCCTTCTTCGTAATTGCCTGTCTGAACGTAAATGTGGGACGTCATATGCACCATGTGTGATATGCCGGGTGTTTTCTTCAACAAGCTTTCTGCACTTGATAGTGCAATCTGAGGCTCAGTTGATTCAATGAAATGAATAAAAAGATGATTCAGATAAGGGTGATCAGGAAATTTTTCCAACATCGAAATATACAATCTCTTTCTCTCGTCGTGAGACCGTTTATTGTTCCAGTCGACAGCTGCAATAAAAGCACCGGCTGCATCCGCATTTTCCGGAAAGTCTTTATATACTTTTTCCATGGCAGATTCATATTCCTTCAGTTTGTTGCTATCAGCCACATTCGATAGGGGATTTTTCTTCAATAGAATTGCATCAGCCTTAATAATTGCGTGCTCAAACGGAGAAGCTTTATTCAAGTACCGGCTTGCTATTTCTATAAGGCTATCAGCAATTACAGGTTCGCTTAGACTTTTGTTCCATACATATTCACCATGACACATGGCTTCTCCCCAATATAACATCGAGCAAGAAGCATCAAACGTCTGTGCTTTTTGAAAAGATGCCTTTGCTTCCTGGTTATGAAAGCTATAATACAATACCAGTCCTTGGTCAAAATAGAGTTGAGCACTATCGCTTTTTGTAGAAATAGGCAAGTGAAAGTCCCAACCACCTAATAAAGGAAAAGGACCTTTTGTTTTATTAGGAATGTATTCACCCTTATTGACTGAACCACACATCGGAATGTCTTGACTCAGATAATCCTTTGTTTCTTGAGCTGGTACCACTTTATGGCTAATTCTTACGAATGTGAAGGCTGAAAATAGAACTACACTTGCCATCACAGAAATATAGTATCTCATAAATATGCTGTTTACTGAAATTAAATAAATTTTTCTCAAAGCCGAATTCTTAGGACCAGAATTGAAATTGAAAGTATAGAATTTATGTTCGAAAGGTCTATGTTATGATTTGGAGGAATAACGGTGATTGATGGTCTATGAATAGCAATAACGAATAAGTAAAAACCCATTGTTGTCAGAAGTGGTCAACGAGGCGTCAATCAGACTGTAACTAAAACAGAGGTCTCCGACCGACCAATTGCATTAGCCAGTTTTTATTGTACTTTTTGAACCAAGCTATCATAGCGCCAATACTGAATCGTTATACGTCAACCTAATAATCCTATCGTATCTTTAGGTACTAAAAGAGATGCCATGAGTCATTCTCCGAGTTTATTAGCTCACTTACGTGATGTGCTGATCTTGCCGTTCACCATGACGGTAATTGTTCCATGGCTGATCTATAACCCATCAAAACTCTTTTTAATCGATAACGTTTTCATTGATCTTGCAGGAGGAATTATTCTTGTTGTTGGTTTAAGCATTTTCGCTTACACAGTGTTTCTGTTTAAACTGTTGGGCAAAGGAACGCTGGCTCCCTGGCAACCCACCCAAAAACTGATTGTCGCGGGGCCTTACCGGTATTGCCGTAATCCAATGATAACAGGTGTGTTTTTTATCTTAATTGGCGAAGCATTCTTGTTTCATTCTTTATCGATTATTTATTGGTCAGGGTTGTTTTTTGTTATTAATACGGTATATTTTGTTTTAAAGGAAGAGCCGGATCTTTATAAACGGTTTGGCGATGAATATGCTCGATATAAGTTACATGTTCCGAGATGGATCCCCAGGCTTAAACCTTATACTCATCAATTATAAAATGAAAAAGACAGACCCAAGGATTGACGCCTATATCCAAAAATCAGCTCCGTTTGCGCAGCCAATTTTAAATCATTTAAGAGAATTGATGCACATTGCTTGTAACGATATTGAAGAGACCATGAAGTGGAGCATGCCTTATTTTGATTTTAAAGGGGTGATTTGCGGAATGGCCGCATTTAAAAACCATTGTGCACTGGTGTTTTGGAAAGCCTCGTTGATGAAAGATCCATCAGGCCTTTTTGTTGATCGAAAAGAGGCAATGGGACATTTGGGGCGAATTAGTTCACTTAGCGACCTTCCTCCTGATGAAGTGCTTATCGCCTATATTCAAGAGGCGGTACAGCTCAATATAGACGGTGTAAAACTTTCAGCAAAAGAAAAGAATATTGCTCCTAAAGTATTGATCATACCGGATTATCTTATTCAAAAGCTTGATGAATATCCTCAGGCTTTGCAAACCTTCCAAGACTTTAACTATTCTCATAAGAAAGAGTATGTTGAATGGATTACAGAAGCAAAAACCGAGAATACTCGTCTTAAACGCCTGGATGAAATGATTGCCTTGTTGTTGGAAGGCATGCCTTATAATTGGAAATACATGAAATAAATTACTCACCGACCATAATCCACCATTTACCGATTTTATTGCCAGCTCTGCCTTGATCATGTTTTCATTGGCAGTAAACCTCGTATTTTTATATCAACAAAAACACATACTATGACATTACAAACAATACTCGGAGCCGGAGGAGCAATTGGAACTGAATTGGCCAGGGAATTAAAAAGCTATACCAATCAAATTCGATTAGTTAGCCGGAATCCCCAAAAAGTGAACGATACCGATCAGTTATTTCCTGCCGATCTTAGCGATGCACCACAGGTTGATAAGGCAATCGAAGGATCATCAATTGTTTACCTCGTTGTTGGCTTGGAGTATAAAGTTGACGTTTGGCGTAAAAAATGGCCGACGTTAATGTCAAATGTTATCAAGGCCTGTGAAAAGCATAATGCCAGGCTGGTGTTTTTTGACAACATATATATGTACGACAGGGAGTTTCTTTCTGATATGACAGAAGAAACACCTGTTCGTCCAACCAGTAAAAAAGGGGAGGTGCGGGCTCAGGTAGCCGGTATGTTGCTTGATGAAGTGAAAGCCGGAAGACTAAACGCATTAATTGCCCGTTCCGCCGATTTTATGGGTACAAAAAACAGCGTTCCGTATGAAATGGTTTATAAGAATTTGAAACAAGGGAAAGCTGCGAACTGGTTTGCGGATATAAACAAAGTGCATTCTTTCACTTTTGTAGGTGACGCGGCCAAGGGAACAGCCATTTTAGGCAATACACTAGCGGCTTATAATCAAGTCTGGCATTTGCCTACTTCTTCGACACAGTTAACAGGTAAACAGTGGATCGAGTTATTTGCACAAGAGTTACAGGTTAAGCCTAAAACAACTGTTTTACCTGGCTGGATGCTGGGCATACTGGGAGTTTTTATTCCAATTATGAGAGAGTTTAAAGAAATGCTGTATCAATACGACAGGCCCTATGTGTTCAATAGCTCGAAGTTTGAAAAGCAGTTTAACTATAAACCAGCAACCCCGGAAGAAGCTGTTAAAGCGGTGGTAAGAGCTGCTGAAGTGGCTGCCGTTTAAAATAACAAGCTTGCGTCATGTTGAGCGTAGTCAACCCTTCGACCCCGCTCAGGGTGACACAAGCCAGATGCACTTTGTACTTCTAACTTCTCACTTTGTATTTTTTTATAAATACTGCTTCAACCCTTCCTTCGTTTCTGCGATATTCTGCGTGATCTGCGGGGAGTGTATTTTCCCGCTGATCGCGCTGATTAACGCAGATATAAGGAATGTACTATGCATTTTTTAATCTTGTACTTTTGACTCTACTTTTCTGTCAGCCTGAGCGAAGTCGAAGGCCTGTTGCAATAGGCTTCGACTCCGCTCAGGGGGACT
>NZ_JAMWYS010000031.1 GCF_023914155.1 Solitalea agri
TATCTAATTTAGTTTGGCAACGTGGACGGTGAAGCAGTTTCTAAACACGCTTCTTCTTATACATAAACGTTGTGTGCAATTATTCAAATGAAGATACGTACTAACTCCATAATGACTCGGACTCTTGAAGAAAGAAAACATGACTTTGTTAAAGAGACCGTGACATTGCCGACTGAGTTAATGAAACTAATTGACTCTGGATTTAGGACGGAACAGGACTGCGTCTTGTTCAAGGACTTTGAATACTTTGGACCAGGACTTCTTGACTCAGATGATAGGAAAACGGAATATGAGGACTTCTTGAATGACGTTCACATTGACGACTATGTAACGGAAACCTCTGACGAATTCGAGTATCTAAAAGTCGGACTTGAATTTAGTAAAAGAATACACGCGGGACTGAAGGTTAATTTTAAGACGGACTTTCGGATAACGGTGTCATATAGCGAGACAAGTTATGAGGGACAAGAAATTGATAACTATGGAGGCTGTGTTGTTAAGTTCTATATGATCCGACCGAGTTGTGACGACAAATTTAGAATTGATGACTTGGACAAATTCGAAACTGAAGGAGTAATGGTGCTAGAATAACTGCACACAACAAAATGTTTATGCCAGCTTGGGTTATATGTAGGTTTGAAGTTTTGTTTTCTTAATTTCGTTTAGCAACGTGGGACAGTGAAGCGCTTCGAAGACCCAAGCCGTCATAAACATAAACGTTGTATGCAATTAGAGGAAAGGCTCTTTGGAAAAGACCGCAAGAAAGCAAAGAAAAAAATGGAGTTTGCAATGAGAGCAGCAGCAGCTGCTAGAGAGGCACTCAATTGAAGCGAGTAAAATGCATTTTAGCAAAGCTTAAAGTTGAGTGATCGACTGATTTGTAAAATCAACTCATTGCAAAACGAAAAAGTTTTAAAATTATTGCTTGCTTGCAGCGACTTTTTGCCCATAGGCGGAGATTTTTTAATTTCAGGGGCTCACTTCGCTTATTACCTATAAACGCAATGAGCCTAAAGAATTTCAATTAAAAAAACTAACTGCATACAACAACCGCTAAATGAAATGCCCTAACCTGGCACAAGGCCGACACTCGGCACTTCACTTAGCTAAACGTTAGCTGCAAGCCTAAAATGAACTTGGAAAGTTTAGCAAATAAAGAAATAGAGTTATACTCAATGACAATTGACCTCTACCATCAACCTCAATCAGAGGAGAATAATGAAAGGTTAAAGGTGATTTTTAAAGCATATAAAGAAGTCCACAGAAATTATGCAAACTTATCGGATATAGATAACGAGGCATTAAAGCGAGGACTTTTTATACAATGGTATGCTATGACTGAACCAAATTATTTGACAGGCATTGACGCTTTGGATGAACAGGCTGAACACCTAATCATTGAATCATTAAACCAAAGAATATTGAATAATGATCCTGACTGGGAGCTTAAATGGATGCTCGATTACTACACAAGTTGGGATTGGATATTCGATAAATTCAAAGACTATGAGGGTCTTCGAAAAGCCATAAAAATCAGACAAGCAAACAGTTTACCTACCGACATTGATAATGACAATATGAATAATAGAGGACAAATGGGGAAATACTGGAACTCTCTAACTGCTTTTAACAAAAAATAAGGCCTGCAGCTAACAGCCGCTTGCCGCAAACGCGGTGGACGTGCAATTTTGAACTGAAAACTTAATTAATAAATTTACATCACGGCGGAGAATAACGCAGGTATTTTCACCGCGCCTTCGGAATTCTATGGTTATTCCAAATTTTTAAGCTCCTTTTTTAACGTAAGTCCTTTCTCTTTTTACAACTGAA
>NZ_JAMWYS010000068.1 GCF_023914155.1 Solitalea agri
AACATCTCCCGCCTATCCTACACATCCTGTACCCAATGTCAATGTTAAGTTGTAGTGAAGGTGCATGGGGTCTTTCCGTCCCGTTGCGGGTAACCGGCGTCTTCACCGATACCACAATTTCACCGAGCTCATGGCTGAGACAGCGTCCAGATCGTTACACCATTCGTGCAGGTCGGAACTTACCCGACAAGGAATTTCGCTACCTTAGGACCGTTATAGTTACGGCCGCCGTTTACTGGGGCTTCGATTCAATGCTTCGCCTTGCGACTAACATCCCCTCTTAACCTTCCAGCACCGGGCAGGTGTCAGGCCTTATACCTCATCTTTCGATTTTGCAAAGCCATGTGTTTTTGTTAAACAGTCGCCTGGACCTTTTCACTGCGGCCCCCGTTAAGGGGCGCCCCTTCTCCCGAAGTTACAGGGCCATTTTGCCGAGTTCCTTAGCCATGATTCACTCGAGCACCTTAGGATTCTCTCCTCGACTACCTGTGTCGGTTTGCGGTACGGGTATCTTGTATCTGAAGTTTAGAGG
>NZ_JAMWYS010000021.1 GCF_023914155.1 Solitalea agri
TCACAGGATATATGCCCTAATAAAAAACCAAACCACCTATAAAAATGATTTGGTTTTGTCATAGAAATCAGGGTGACATCAATTTCAGGCTGAGCGCAAGCACGAAACATGAGGAGTCTGTCCGAGCCCGTCACCCTGAGCGCAGTCGAAGGGCTGAGCCGTCATGCTAAGCGTGTCATGCTGAGCGCAGTCGAAGCACGAAGCACGAAGAACGAAGTACTATGCACACAAAATAATTACATAAAAAAAAAGGATTGTCAAACAATGACAATCCTTCTATATTTTAGTTGTGTAGCTTAAAATACTATCTCCACATATAATATACCTTCTCCGGTCCAAATGTATAACGTAAACCAATGGTAACTATATCAAATGCATCGCTATATTTATTATCAAATTTAGGATTATAGCCATCAATATTATCCGTTAACCCAATACAATGCTGCATATTCAGATTAATTTCGATAGGTGTTTCCAACCCATATTCAGTAAACTTAAAGTTTATACCTGTATTTATAGGTATAAAAGCATTGGTTCCTGAATATTTAGCACCACCCATATCAGGATGTTGATAGTCCATAGCAATATTATTGTACTCATTCATTTTGCTCGAAACTATACCAAGACCAGCTCCGAAATAGATATTATTCCAGAAACCATAAGTTTCTTTCCACCATGGATGAATGATTTCGCCCAAGCTCATATTTATCGAGCCTGAAAAAGTAGAATAATCACTCACAAATGCTCTACCGTACTGATCAGGAGACATTTTAGAAAACTTACCGTCGTTATAATTAAGACTAAAATAAGTAAACGGGGTAAAGTGACACTCTGCAGAAAGCCCTAAATTAAAATTCACATCACCATTTGCTGCGTCCATATTGGCTCGTGAAGCACCGGCACTTAAGGTAGCTGAAAATCTGTTATATCTGAACTGCGCGGAGGCTGAAAAATAACTTATAGTAAACAATACTAGCAAAAGAAAGTACTTCTTCATGATCTTAACTTTGGTTTAATTTAATATGGGGTTGAAAATATAGCTTATTTATATGCTTTACAAGCTTTTTGTTTATTAAAGTAAAAAAATATTATAAAAACTGTTTTTGAAAACAAGTAATTAACTATTAATTAATAACTACGCTTGTTAAATAGTAACGAACTCTATAACAGGCAATTACAACTAATTACTTACATCTAATTATATTTCAAAATACTTACTAATTAGTATTTATACTTACTTTCTTTTTTTATAGTTTCGAAAATCTAAAAATACAATCAAACCGCTCCTCAACCAAACCGCTTGCAATGACAAATAAGTACTCTTCTTTTTTAAAGGGGCTCAATATTATTATTGATTTTACACTATTGAACCTATCCTTTTATATAGGATATGTTATCCTTAATAATAAATGGGATATGGAAATTGGTCCAAGTCATAACCTGACCCATGTCATCCTTATGAATCTGATCTGGTACCTATCTTCTCGTATTTGTCATTTATACACTGATGTTTTCATTCGAGAAGCAGTACCCAGCTTTAAATCGATGCTTCGGTCATTAATTTTTTATGGGCTATTAATGGTGTTCATCCAAAAAAACATCTTGTATTTACCCTATGATTCCACACTTCTCGTAATAAGTTTTACCTTCTTTACCACAACAATAATTATCTGGAAGTTAATATTTCTATTGCAGAGACGACCGCACAAGAATTCATTAACCGAGTTTAAACCTATTGTTATCGTGGGAACAGGCCGGAACGGCTTAGATCTATATCATTATTTCAGTAACAATGCTTATTTAGGCTATAAAGTGATGGGCTTTTTTAATCACGAAGGAGATGGATCAAGTGTTAAAAACAATATAAATGTTATCGGCAAAATTGATGATTGCATTGAATTTGTTAGAAAAAAAAATATAGGTGAGATATTTTGTGCATTACCGGATAAAGACTTTGAGTACATCAACAAATTAATGCACGATGCCGACAAGCATCTTATCCGATTTAAACTGGTACCGGATGTTAAAGATTATTTTAAGAAGAATGTAATGGTTCAGTTATACGGGCACTTGCCTGTATTGAGTCCGCGCATGGAGCCGTTAGAAAGCAAAGGTCATCAGATTTTAAAGAGAAGCTTCGATATTATTTTCTCCTTATTTGTCATTGTCTTTATCCTAAGTTGGGTAGTTCCCTTTCTTGCCTTACTTATTAAGCTTGAATCTCGCGGTCCGGTCTTCTTTCGTCAAATCAGATCTGGAAAAGATAACAAGCCTTTTTATTGTCTCAAATTCAGAAGTATGACAGTAAACAAGGATGCTAACTCCGTGCAGGCCACAAAGAACGACAAACGTATTACCAAGATCGGCAGGTTTCTTCGAAAAACAAGCCTGGATGAATTACCGCAGTTTATTAATGTTTTGATTGGAAATATGTCGGTAGTTGGCCCGCGACCTCACATGATAAAACATACCAAAGAGTATTCAGCAATCATCGATAAATTCATGGTTCGGCATTTCTTAACACCTGGCATCACAGGTTGGGCCCAGGTTAATGGCTTACGGGGAGAAACTAAAACCCATAAAGACATGAAAAAAAGAGTGGAAGCCGATATATGGTACCTTGAAAACTGGTCCATCCTACTCGATCTTAAGATTATTTTCATGACTATTTACAATGTCTTTGCCGGCGACAAAAAAGCCTATTGATTTCTATTACCATGCTTAAAAAATCACTCATACTATTTGCTTTTATCCTGCTAAGCTTTACTACTGTATACGCCCAACAACAAACTATATACCTTAACAGGGACTATAATAGAGTTATTGAAAGAGCTTTGCTTTTAAAGCAAAAGACCTATCATAGCAATATGCGTCCTTTTTTATATAGCAATCTTGATAGTTTAGTAGCTATTGATTCTGCTGTAAATGCTTATTTCAATACTGATACTGCTAGAAAAAACAATTGGTTTTTAAGAAAACTAACCCAGGAGCATTTAGGAAACGTTAATCAATCGAACATTAGAATTTATGCCGATTTGTTGCTTGAGCTTAATGTAGGAAAAGAGTTAAACCGTGGTAATATATTTACTAATACCCGTGGGGCCCAATTAGCGGGAGATATAGGCAATAAATTTTCATTTTATACGGCTATAACCGAAAATCTCTCCCAATTCCCTGAATACCTCAACAACTATATTAAGGAACATAAAGTAG
Source organism: Solitalea agri (assembly GCF_023914155.1). Taxonomy (GTDB): domain Bacteria; phylum Bacteroidota; class Bacteroidia; order Sphingobacteriales; family Sphingobacteriaceae; genus Solitalea; species Solitalea agri. Next base: position 3,214 of record NZ_JAMWYS010000021.1, read on the forward strand.
TGCCAGGTCAAAGTGTGGCTAGAATAAGCCCTAAGGGAACAGTTGATTATGGAGTTCCGTATGGCTACATCAGTTATTCACCTAATGCAAACTTTAACTTTCAACTTGGGCAGGGTAAAAACTTTATAGGGGATGGCTATCGTTCTCTGTTCCTTTCTGATGGCAGTTATACCTATCCATATTTTAAAATCAGCACCACTTTTTGGAAAATTAAATATACCAACCTATGGACCCAATATGTTGATGCCAGCGGTGAGTTCAAGTTTACCAACACCAGAAGCTTCCCCAAAAAGTATGCTTCCTATCAGTTCTTATCCTATCAGGTTAACCGCCGGCTTAATCTAAATTTTTTCCAGGCATTAGTCTGGCCTCAGGATAGCACTGGTAATCCTATTGAATGGGCCTATATTAACCCAATGATCTATTTTAATGCTCTTAACTTTAATATGGGATCTCCGGCAAATTCATTAATGGGCTTAGGATTTAGTTATCAGTTAATGAAAAGTCATAAACTATACGGGCAATTGCTGCTGGATGACTTTAACTTAGGAAATCTTTCAAAACAGGGTGGCACATTCTTTCAGGAAAAGTATGCCTATCAACTGGGTTGGAAATACTTTGATGCGTTAAACGTTCCCAACTTATATTTTCAGGCAGAGTTCAATCGATCTCGTCCCTACGTATACACGCATAGAACCCTCAAGATCAACTATACCCATTTTAATGAACCTTTAGCGCATCCTTTAGGAGCTAACTTTAATGAGTTGATACTTATTGGGGCCTATAAGTTCAGAAAACTGGAGCTAAACGGAAAAATTAACTTTGCAACTTACGGTGCCGATACCACCGGCACACATTTTGGCAAAAACATTTTCTTATCTGATTACGACTCTCAGTATGGTCAAAATTCGTTTGGAAACTATACCGGGCAGGGTATCAAAACAAAGCTGACCAACGTACAAGCTGATTTGAGCTACCTCGTTAATCCTAAAACAAATCTGAAATTATGTTTAGGGTTATCGAAAAGAGTTGAATCAAGTTCTGTAATTTCCACTAATTCTATTATGGTTTATATTGGAATTAAAACTGCCTTGAATAATTTCTATTATGATTTTTAAACAATCGAATTATTCTGCTCAACAGCTTTTAACAACATTGGTTCAACAGAGGTATCAATAAGGCTTTTTAAGGCATTTAAATGCTTCTCATGATGCAGATCAGTGCCAACAAAATCAACAAGCCCTTCTCTTAGCAGTTTTAACGCCAAGGCTTTCTGTTTAGAGCCATAGTATCCGGTAACTGAGTTTAGGTTTAACTGAAGCTTACAGCCTAATTCTTTAAAATGATGAAGGTTATCGTGATTTTGCAAATAATAATTATAACGCTCGGGATGAGCTAGTAATGGGGTATATCCTTTTGCTTTCAGATCAAAAATTACCCGTTCTACAAGCAATGATTCCTGCATAAACGACATTTCAAATAAGATGTATTGATCCCTCCCAAAACTCAAAAGCTGATTATTAGCTATTAATTCAAGAAACTGCTCATCAATAAAATATTCTGCAGCAGTGTCAAACTCTATCTTTAATCCAACCTGGGTTATGGCATTCCTAACTTCGTCGCAACCCTTTAAAATTGTACTCATACTATTTGGGTACATATCCATCATTACGTGAGGAGTTGTAATAACATACTCATAACCCAGCTCCTGCAGCTCTGTTAAATAATTAATCGTAGTTGGTAAGTCAGGTGAACCATCATCAATACCCGGGATCAGATGAGAATGAATATCCACCTTAGGAAATGAAAAAGGTACGGATTCAACCTTATTTTTCTTATTAAATAAACCAAACATAAAACGAAACTACGAAATGAATATAAAACAGAAAAGGGAACGCCCGAAGGTATTCCCTTTAATATTTAAAGATTGAATCTTTGCGAAATTATTCAGCTGATTCAGTTGCCGGAGCATCAGCAGCAGGTGCCTCAGTAGCAGCTTCAGCTTTTTTAGCTTTACCACTTCCTGCACGACGACGAGTTGCTTTGGCTTTCTTAACTTCTACTTTACCTGCAGAATAAACAGTGTTATAATCTACAAGCTCGATGAAGCACATTTCAGCGTTATCACCCATACGATTACCAGTTTTGATAATGCGAGTGTAACCACCGTTACGTTCAGCAATTTTAGTCGCTATTTCACGGAATAACTCAGTAACTGAGTCTTTATTCTGAAGATAGCTAAATACTGTACGACGATTGTGAGTCGTATCAGACTTTGCCTTTGTCATTAAAGGCTCTACATAAGTGCGTAAAGCTTTTGCTTTCGCTAATGTAGTAGTGATTCGTTTATTTAGAATCAAAGAAGAAGCCATATTCGACAACATCGCTTTGCGGTGCGCGTCGGTTCTTCCTAAGTGATTAACTTTTTTACCGTGTCTCATTTCTGTATGCTATTGAAGCTTGACGTCTGAAGTTTTCGAAGTCTTCCTTTAAGTTGAAGTCAGCACTTCTGTGACTTCGGACCTCCTACTTCTTACATCGGATAAATTTTATAAATCCTCGTCTAATTTGTATTTAGAAAGGTTCATGCCGAAGGTTAAACCTTTCGACTTAACTAATTCCTGAATCTCAGTAAGTGATTTCTTACCGAAGTTTCTGAATTTTAACATATCAGCAACATCGTAAGTAACCAACTCGGCAAGAGTTCTGATATCAGCTGCTTTCAAGCAGTTTAACGCACGTACAGAAAGATCAAGGTCCTGAAGTTCGGTTTTCAAAATCTTACGCATATGTAAAATTTCTTCATCCACTTCTTTTGATTCTTCTTTCGCTTGAGTTTCAAGCATAATACGTTCGTCAGAGAACAACATGAAATGCTGAATCAGGATTTTAGCAGCCTCTTTAAGGGCTTCCTCAGGGTGAATTGAACCGTCGGTAACAATATCCAAAACTAATTTTTCATAGTCTGTTTTTTGTTCTACACGATAATTCTCAATCGAATACTTCACATTTTTAATAGGAGTATAAATTGAGTCGATCGCGATTACACCAACATTCGCATCTGCCGATTTATTTTCTTCAGCCGGAACATATCCTCTGCCTTTGTTTACTGTTAACTCTAATTCAAGAGTTACTTCAGTATTCATATTGCAGACAATAAAATCAGGATTTAATACCGTAAAGTTACTTGAGAACTTAGTGATATCACCTGCTGTAAAAGCATCTTGTCCGTTGATTACAACAAAAATCTTTTCTGAGTCGCCACTTTCGCCGGTTTTTTTGAAACGTACCTGTTTCAAATTGAGGATAATTTCGGTTACGTCTTCAACTACCCCTTTAATGGTAGAGAATTCGTGCGAAACACCTGCAATTTTAACACTGGTAATTGCGTAACCTTCTAAAGATGATAATAAAATCCTGCGCAAAGCATTTCCGATGGTTACGCCAAAGCCAGGCTCTAACGGACGGAATTCAAAGAGACCTTGAAAATCGGTCGCTTTTTGCATGATTACTTTGTCAGGTCTTTGAAACGCTAAAATTGCCATTTGAGATTTTTAAACTTATATAATTAGTTAAGCGTTAATTTACAATATTGATGGTTATTTGCTAATATAGAATATTTCTTCACAAATAACCATCAACCATTAACTACTATTTAGAGTATAACTCGACGATCAAGTGTTCCTTAATATTTTCAGGAATCTGATCTCTTTCAGGTAATGTAAGGAATGTACCTTGCATCTCTGCTTTGTTCCACTCTAACCAGTTGTATTTAGATACTCTGTTTGCTGATAATGAAGTAGTGATAGCCTCTAATGATTTAGATTTTTCACGAACACCAATAACGTCACCAGCTTTAAGCGAGTACGAAGGAATATTTACAATTTTACCATTTACAGTGATATGTTTGTGACCGATCAACTGACGTGCAGCAGCACGTGATGAAGCGATACCTAAACGGTAAACAGTATTATCTAAACGAGCTTCCAAAAATTTCAATAGCATCTCACCGGTAACACCTTGTTTACGAGAAGCTTTATCGAAAGTTAAAGCAAACTGTTTTTCTAAAACGCCATAAGTATATTTAGCTTTTTGTTTTTCAGCTAATTGTACTGCGTATTCAGATTTTTTAGCACGTCTTTTTGATGCGCCATGTTGACCTGGAGGATAGTTTTTCTTTTCTAAAACTTTGTCAGGTCCAAAGATAGGCTCATTAAACTTACGAGCAATCTTTGATTTTGGTCCAATATATCTAGCCATGTTCTTGTTTTTAAAGTATTAGTACCCTGTAGGCACTAAATCTTAGCTTTAAAACCTATAATAAATAATAATTAATTAAACTCTTCTGCGTTTTGGAGGACGGCAACCGTTGTGAGGAAGCGGGGTAATATCCTTAATAGAACTGATCTCCAAACCTACAATTTGTAAAGTACGCATTGCCGACTCACGTCCAGCACCTGGGCCTTTAACAAATACTTCAATTTTACGTAAACCAAGGTCGTGCGCAACTTTACCGCAATCAGTAGCAGCTTGTGCAGCAGCGTAAGGGGTATTTTTCTTAGAACCTTTAAAACCCATTTTACCAGCAGAAGACCAAGAAATTGCTTGTCCCTGATTATTGGTAAGGGTGATAATAATATTGTTAAAAGTAGCGTTAATGTGAGCTTGGCCTTGAGCCTCAACCACTACAATGCGCTTCTTAGTAACTTTTTTTGATGATTTAGCCATTCTTATAGTTAAACTTAAAAGTATACCCTTAGTAATTCCTCTAAGGGAGGTGATCAGTTATCGAAATCACTTCAATAACCCCAGTTAATTATCTACTACTATCTAGTAGCTTTTTTCTTACCAGCAACAGTCTTACGTTTACCTTTACGGGTACGTGAGTTGTTCTTAGTACGTTGACCACGAAGTGGAAGACCTTTACGGTGACGAACACCACGGTAGCAACCAATATCCATCAAACGTTTAATGTTTAACTGCACTTCTGAACGAAGAGCACCTTCAACTTTAAATTTCTGATCGATAATTGTACGAATTGCACCTAGTTGATCATCATTCCAATCTTGCACCTTAGTATTCCAATCAATACCAGCTTCAGTTAAAATTTCTTGAGCTGATTTACGACCGATACCAAAAATGTAAGTTAGGCCGATTTCTCCTCGTTTGTTTCTTGGTAAATCAATACCTGCTATCCTTGCCATATTTAATTCAATCTATTAAGTTCTAAATTACCCTTGACGCTGTTTGTACTTAGGATTCTTTTTGTTAATAACATAAAGTTTCCCGTTTCTGCGAATGATTTTGCAATCAACGCTACGCTTCTTAATTGATGCTTTAACTTTCATTTTATTTATACCTATAAGTGATACGCCCCTTGGTTAAATCGTAAGGCGACATTTCTAATTTAACTTTATCGCCAGGTAAAATTTTGATGTAATTCATTCTCATTTTACCCGAAATGTGTGCAATAATTTCGTGCCCGTTTTCAAGTTCTACACGAAACATTGCATTTGATAATGCTTCTCTAATGATTCCGTCCTGCTCAATTGAGGATTGTTTTGCCATTTAGTATATTATTTTGCTAATACTTCTTCTATACATGAGAAAGTTGATAACACATCCGCTTTTCCATTAGAAACAGCTATAGTGTGTTCAAAGTGAGCTGAAGGTAAGCGGTCCTGAGTGAAGATTGTCCACCCATCATTTGCTTGCTTAACTCGGTGTGTTCCCATATTAATCATGGGTTCAATCGCAATTACTAAGCCCTCCTGAAGTTTCATTCCCGAACCACGTTTACCGTAATTAGGAACTTGAGGATCTTCATGCAAATGCTTTCCAACTCCATGGCCCACCAACTCTCTAACTACTCCGTATCCATGCTTTTCGGCATGTTCCTGAACAGCATAACTGATATCGCCTAACCTCATTCCAACAACCGCTTTCTCTATTGCAAATGCTAAGCATTCTTTAGTAACATCAAGCAATTGCTGAACTTCAGGGGCAATTTCACCAACCGCGAAAGTGTAGGCTGAATCACCGTAAAACTTGTTTTTAAGAACACCACAATCAACAGAGATGATATCCCCTTCTTTTAACTCGTTTTTAGTTGGGAACCCATGCACCACTACTTCATTTACTGAAATACATAGTGATGCAGGGAATCCTTCATATCCTTTAAATGCAGGTATCGCTTTATTGTCGCGGATAAACTCCTCGGCAATTTGATCAAGCTTAAGGGAAGTAACTCCCGGCTTAATATGTTTAGCAACTTCTGCTAATGTTTTTGAAACTAATAAAGAACTTTCACGAATTAGTTCAATCTCTTCTGCTGACTTATAATGTACCATCCAGGCTTTCCCTCAATACGATATTATTGAACTGCAGAAGTCGCAGGTGTACGACCTTGAATTCTGCCTGTCTTCATTAATCCATCATAATGACGCATTAATAAATGACTTTCGATCTGTTGTAATGTATCAAGAACTACACCTACGGTAATCAATAAAGAAGTTCCACCAAAGAAGTGGGCAAATCCTGCCGTAACCCCAGCTTTCATAGCTATTGAAGGCATGATCGCAATAATTGCTAAGAATACCGAACCAGGGAAAGTAATGCGTGAAACGATCTGATCGATAAAATCAGCAGTTGGTCTTCCTGGTTTAACACCTGGTACAAAACCTCCGTTACGTTTCATATCATCAGCCATCTGAACCGGATTAACCGAGATAGCCGTGTATAAGAAAGTAAAAAGGATGATTAAAATGGCAAACGATGCGTTGTAGGTTACCGAAGTAAAGTCACGGAATTCACCTAACAAACCACTAGAAGCTGCTTCAGGGAAGAATTGACCAATGGTGGAAGGAATAAACATGATTGCTTGGGCAAAAATGATAGGCATAACACCAGCAGCATTCACTTTTAAAGGAATGTACTGACGAACGCCACCATATTGTTTATCACCTACGATACGTTTTGCGTATTGTACCGGTATTTTACGAGTACCCTGAACAATCAGGATAGCGAACATAACAATACCTAATAAAATAACATTTTCGATAATGAAGGTGATAACACCACCTGCACCACCTAAACGGGTTTGAAGTTCTTGTACTAACGACAATGGCAAGCGAGCAATGATACCTACCATGATAATGATAGAAATACCGTTACCAATACCTTTGTCAGTAATTTTCTCACCTAACCACATTACAAACATGGTACCTGCGGTAAGAATCACTACTGATGACAATGTGAACAAAGAAGCGTTCACTATTACGGCTTCAGCAGGAACCATGGTTTTTAAGTAACCGATTGCCTGCGCTGCAGTAATAACAACTGTCAGAATACGAGTAATTTTATTGATTTGTCGACGGCCACTTTCGCCTTCTTTCTGCATCTTCTGGAAAGATGGAACCGCTATCGTTAATAACTGAATAACGATTGAAGCCGAGATATACGGCATTACACCCAGTGCGAACACTGATGCACGAGAAAATGAACCACCCGCAAACATATTAAGCAACCCAAGAATACCTTCTTGGGCGCTTTGTTTTAAATGCGTTGGGTCAACTCCCGGTAATACGATATAAGAACCAATACGGTAAATCAATAGGAACAAGAGAGTATTTAGAATACGAGTTCTAAGATCCTCGATATGCCAGATGTTTTTAAGAGTGCTTACCAGTCGTTTCATGTATTTACAATTACAGCTTTACAACAACACCACCTTGAGCTTCGATAGCCTGAACAGCTTTTTCAGAGAAAGCATGCGCTTTAACTTCAACTTTAGCTTTCAGTTCTCCACGGCCCAAGATCTTCACCAAGTCAGATTTTGAAACTAAACCATGAGCTCTCATAGCCTCGTTATCAATAACTGATAAGTTAAATTTCTCCGCTAACCCTTGTAAAACATCTAGGTTGATACCTACATATTCTACACGGTTAATATTTTTAAAGCCAACTTTTGGCAAACGACGCTGTAAAGGCATCTGGCCACCTTCAAAACCAATTTTGGTTGAGTTACCAGAGCGAGATCCAGCACCTTTATGACCACGAGTAGAGGTTCCACCTTTACCAGATCCAGTACCGCGACCTATACGCTTACCATGCTTTACAGAACCTTCTGCAGGTTTTAAACTACTTAAGTTCATATCATTAAATATTTTCAATTGCTACCAAATGTGTTACTTGTTTCACCATTCCGATAATAGCCGGAGTAGCTTCAACCTCTACACTTTTATTAATCTTGGTCAACCCTAAAGCTACCATCGTTTTCTTTTGGCGCTCTGAACGGTCGATAACGCTCTTAATTTGAGTGATTTTTATCTTAGCCATTTTCTTAACCGTTAAATACTTTGTCCAAAGATACTCCACGTTGCTGAGCTACAGATACTGCATCACGCATTTTAGTTAATGCATCAATAGTAGCTTTAACTACGTTATGAGGGTTTGATGATCCTTTTGATTTTGCTAATACGTCGGTAATACCAGCTGACTCAAGAACCGCACGCATCGCACCACCGGCAATAACGCCAGTACCGTGAGCTGCAGGTTTAATGAATACATAACCACCTGAGAATTTACCGTGCGCTTCGTGAGGAACAGTACCTTTTAATACAGGAACTTTTACCAACGATTTTTTAGCGTCATCAACACCTTTTGAAATTGCTTCGGTAACCTCTTTCGCTTTACCTAAACCATATCCTACTACGCCGTGCTCATCACCTACCACTACGATAGCTGAGAAACTGAAGGTACGACCACCTTTAGTTACTTTGGCAACACGTTGAATAGAAACCAAGCGGTCTTTCAACTCGATTTCGCTAGATTTAACTCTTTTAATATTTGCAGTTGACATTGTTCTTCAATTAAAAGTTTAAACCGCCTTCTCTCGCGCCTTCAGCCAATGATTTCACTCGACCGTGGTACAGGTAACCATTACGATCAAATACTACAGTTGTAATACCTGCCGCTACAGCTTTTTCAGCGATTAATTTACCTACTAATTTTGATTGCTCAGATTTGTTTACATTGGTAGCCAATTTATCAGCTAATGTAGAAGCTGATACTAAGGTTTTACCTGCAACATCATCAATGATTTGAGCATAGATACCTTTGTTGCTACGGAATACAGTTAAACGTGGACGCTCAGTACTTCCGGCAATATTTTTTCTGATACCTTTTTTAATTCTGTCTCTACGACTTAATTTACTTGCCATGGCTCAATTATTTCTTACCAGCTGATTTACCAGCTTTTCTACGTAAAACTTCACCTTCAAATTTAACACCTTTACCTTTATATGGCTCAGGAGCACGCAACGAACGGATCTTTGCAGCCACCTGTCCAATTAACTGCTTATCGATCCCTTCAAGGATGATAGTAGGGTTTTTACCCTTTTCAGCAGTGGTAGAAACTTTAATTTCTGCCGGTAATTGGAATACATAGTGGTGAGAGAATCCTAACACAAGATCAAGTGTATTACCTTGGTTTGAAGCACGGTAACCCACACCTACTAATTCTTGTGTAATTTTATATCCTTCGGTAACGCCTTTAACCATGTTGTTTAACAAAGCGCGGTATAAACCGTGTAATGCTTTGTGACGTTTTTGGTCTGTTGGACGTTGAACCAGTAATTTTCCGTCTTCAACTGCAACTGTGATATCGGTATCGATGGCTTGAGTTAACTCGCCTTTAGGACCTTTTACAGTTACTACGTTCTCAGGAGATACAGTTACCTGAACGTTCGAAGCTAGTGCGATTGGTAATTTACCTATACGTGACATTTCTTCTACTTCCTCCTATTAATAAACGTAACATAATACTTCACCGCCAATTTTCTGAGTACGAGCCTCTTTGTCGGTCATAACACCTTTTGAAGTAGAAAGGATGGCAACACCTAAACCGTTCAATACGCGAGGAAGTTCTTCAACACCTACGTACTGGCGGTGGCCAGGTTTACTGATTCTTTCAATCTTTGTAATTGCAGAAAGATTATTAATCGGGTTGTACTTCAACGCGATTTTAATAACTCCCTGAGGTCCAGCCTCTTCAAACTTAAAGTTTGCGATGTATCCTTTATCAAAAAGTACTTTTGTAATTTCCTTTTTGATATTAGATGCAGGAATTTCGACAACCCGGTGGTTGGCCTTAATGGCATTCCTTACTCTGGTTAAATAGTCTGCTATTGGATCACCTAACATTTTTATTTATATTAATTCATAAAAAACGAGGCGCAAAGATACAAAGTATCCTTGTGCCTTGAAAATATTTTTATATTTTTTTATTGATTACCAGCTAGATTTGGTTACACCTGGAATTTTACCGTGTGAAGCCATCTCGCGGAACAACACCCTTGAAATACCGAACTGACGCATATAACCGCGTGGACGTCCGGTGATTTTACAACGGTTGTGTAAACGAACCGGAGAAGCATTTTTAGGTAATTTATCCAAGGCTACGTAATCACCTGCTGCTTTTAATGCCGCACGTTTCTCAGCGTATTTATCAACCAATTTTTGGCGTTTAACCTCACGGGCTTTTACTGATTCTTTAGCCATTATCCTTATTTTTTAAATGGAATTCCGAATGATTTTAACAATTCAAATGCTTCAGCATCAGTATCAGCCGAAGTAACGAAGGTAATATCCATACCCATGATCTTGTTGATTCTATCAATGTTGATCTCTGGGAAGATGATTTGCTCGGTAACACCTAAAGTGTAGTTACCTTTGCCATCAAAACCTTTATCGTTAATGCCTTTGAAATCACGGATACGAGGTAAAGCAACGGCGATCAAACGATCTAAGAATTCGTACATGTTGTTATCACGTAAAGTAACACGAACCCCTACAGGAACGTTTTTACGTAATTTAAAGTTCGAAATATCTTTTTTCGATTTTGAAGCTACCGCTTTCTGACCTGAGATAATGGTCATTTCTTCAACAGCATTGTCAATAAGTTTTTTGTCAGATACTGCAGCACCAACACCTTGGCTTAAACAGATCTTCAATAACTTAGGAACTTGCATGCTGCTTTTGTATTCAAATTTCTCTTTCAAAGCAGGCACTACATCTGCAGTGTATTTTGCTTTTAATCTAGGTACGTATGACATTACTTGATTACCTCCCCTGAAACTTTAGCGTAACGCACTAATTTACCATCAACCAATTTACGTCCAACGCGAGATAGTTTACCTGATTTAGGATCAACTAATTTCAAGTTAGAGATATTGATTGGAGCTTCCATCTTAACGATACCACCGTTAGGATTTTTAGCATTAGGTTTAGTGTGCTTAGAAACCAAATTTGCACCTTCAACAGTTGCACGGTTTTTTTCGATATCTACAGCTAGTACTTTACCTTGAGTACCTTTCGCATCACCTGCGATAACTTTCACTAAATCACCAGTACGGATCTTTAGCTTAGGCTGTTTAACAGTTTTTTTCATATTATAACACCTCCGGAGCTAATGATACAATTTTCATGAATTGTTTCTCTCTCAACTCTCTGGCAACAGGGCCAAAGATACGAGTACCACGTGGCTCGTCCTGGTTGTTTAACAACACAGCAGCATTATCATCGAAACGGATGTATGAACCATCTTTACGACGTACTTCTTTTTTGGTACGAACTACTACGGCTTTCGATACAGTTCCTTTTTTCACGTTTCCAGAAGGAATAGCGTGTTTTACAGAAACAACGATCTTGTCACCAACAGAAGCATAGCGCTTGCCGGTACCGCCTAGAACTCTAATACATAATACTTCTTTGGCACCACTGTTATCAGCAACAGTAAGCCTGCTTTCTTGTTGTATCATTATTTAGCCCTCTCAATAATTTCGATTAATCTCCAGTTTTTATTTTTACTCAGCGGACGAGTTTCCATAATTGACACAGTATCACCGATACCGCACTCGTTTTTCTCGTCATGAGCCATAAATTTGGTAGTTTTCTTAATAAACTTACCATAAATCGGGTGCTTAACTTTACGTTCAACAGTAACGACAACAGACTTGTCCATTTTGTTACTAATGACTTTCCCGATTCTTACTTTTCTTAAGTTTCTTTCCATTTTACTTAAAAGTATTATTGCTGGTTGGCAGCAGCTTTATTGCGCTGAGTCAACTCAGTGTTTAAACGAGCAATGTCCTTACGAAGAGCCTTGATTTTTAGAGGATTTTCAAGCGCTGAAACTGCGTGACCAAACTTAGCTTTCGTTAAGTTTGCTTCTTCTTCCGCAATACGAGCTTTGATTTCTTCTACAGTTAACTCTTTAATTTCTGCGTATTTCATTGTTTTAAATTTTTACCGGTTCAACAATAGATTAAGCTTCTACGTAATCTCTACGTACTACGAACTTAGTTTTTACCGGAAGTTTCTGAGCTGCTAAACGCAACGCTTCTTTCGCTGTTTCCAGTGATACACCTTCTGCTTCGAACATAATACGACCAGGTTTAACTGGAGCTACCCAATATTCAGGAGCACCTTTACCTTTACCCATACGTACCTCTGCAGGTTTTTTGGTGATAGGCTTATCAGGGAAAATACGGATCCATACTTGTCCTTCACGTTTCATTGAACGGGTAACCGCAATACGGGCCGCCTCAATCTGACGTGCAGTGATCCAGCATTCTTCAAGAGATTTGATTCCGAATGAGCCGAATTCTAGTTCGAAACCACGCTTGGCATTGCCTTTCATTTTGCCTTTCTGCGTCTTTCTAAACTTCGTTCTCTTTGGCTGTAACATATTATTATACTTTAATAATGTTCTCTAAATATAAATTATCTTTTTCCGCCACGGTTTTGACCGCCTTTGCCACGATTGTCGCCACCACCACGGTTTTGACCGCCACGGTTATCACCGCCACGTCCACCACCACGGTTATCACGACCACGACCGCCTTTGTTATCGCGACCACCTCTTTCGTTAAATGAAGCAGCACCTTCACGGCCTTTACCGGCAGCTTGTTGTGCACCTACATTTGGAGAAAGATCACGTTTACCAAAAACTTCACCTTTACAGATCCAAACTTTGATACCTAATTTACCATAGGTAGTTTGAGCTTCTGACAAAGCATAGTCAATATCAGCACGGAATGTGTGTAATGGAACACGACCATCACGGTATTGTTCAGTACGAGCCATCTCAGCACCACCTACACGGCCAGATACCATAATTTTGATACCTTCAGCACCCATACGCATGGTTGAAGCGATAGCTGTTTTCATTGCACGACGGAATGAAATACGAGCCTCTAATTGTTTAGCTACGCTTTCACCTACTAAAGTAGCGTCTAACTCAGGACGTTTGATCTCGAAAATGTTGATTTGAACATCTTTCTTAGTGATTTTCTTCAACTCTTCTTTGATCTTGTCAACTTCCTGACCACCTTTACCAATCACGATTCCCGGACGGGCAGTGTGAATAGTAATAGTGATACGTTTTAAAGTACGCTCAATAACAACTTTAGCTACACCGCCTTTAGCGATACGAGCTTTTAAGTATTTGCGGATTTTATCGTCTTCTACCAGTTTATCAGCGTAGTTATTGCCACCAAACCAATTAGAATCCCATCCACGGATGATGCCCAAACGAGCACTAATCGGATTAATTTTTTGTCCCATGTTTTCTTCTAATTAGTTATTAGTTAGCACTATTTTTACTGTCAACTACTAATGTCACGTGGTTTGAACGCTTTCTGATACGGTAACCGCGACCCTGAGGAGCAGGACGTAAACGTTTTAACTGACGGCCACCGTCAACAAAAACAGTTTTTACATACAACTCAGCATCTTCAATGCGAGTACCTTCATTTTTTGCCGCCCAGTTTGCAACAGCAGATAATAAGAGTTTCTCAACTCGTACTGAAGCTTCCTTGGTGTTATATTTCAAAATGTGTAAAGCATGTTCTACCTTTTGACCTCTGATCAGGTCAACTACCAAACGCATCTTACGAGGCGAGGTAGGGCAATCATTTAATTTTGCTACTGCTTCCATTTTTTATTTCTTTTTATCGCTACCATGTCCACGGAATGTACGTGTAGGAGCAAATTCACCTAATTTGTGTCCAACCATGTTTTCAGTTACATACACCGGAATAAATTTATTACCGTTGTGTACTGCGAATGTATGACCTACGAAATCCGGAGAAATCATTGATCTACGAGACCAGGTTTTGATAACTGATTTTTTACTCGCTTCATTTTGAGCAAGTACTTTGCTCTCTAAGTGATGAGCGATATAAGGACCTTTTTTAATTGAACGAGCCATTATTTTTTCCTTCTTTCAATAATGTGACGATTCGATGCTTTTTTCTTTGAGCGGGTTTTGAAACCTTTCGCTAATAAACCTTTGCGTGAGCGAGGGTGACCTCCAGAGGCTCTACCTTCACCACCACCCATTGGGTGATCAACAGGGTTCATTGCAACACCACGAACACGTGGACGGATACCGATCCAACGGTTACGACCAGCTTTACCTTTACGCTCTAATTGGTGATCTGAATTAGATACTGCACCAATAGTTGCTAAACATGATAATAAGATCATACGGGTTTCGCCAGAAGGCATTTTAACTACCGCATATTTACCATCACGAGCAGCTAACTGTGCGTACGCACCAGCTGAACGAGCTAAAGTACCGCCTTGGCCTGGGTTTAACTCAATGTTATGAATTACCGAACCTAAAGGGATATTTTTTAATGGTAATGCATTTCCTACTTCAGGAGCTGCATTCTCGCCTGATTGAACTTTTTGACCAACTTTTAAGCCGGCTGGAGCAATAATGTAGCGTTTTTCACCATCAGCATAATTCAATAATGCGATAAATGCTGTACGGTTAGGATCGTACTCAATTGTAGCTACAGTAGCAGGGATTTCAGGTTTATTACGTTTGAAATCGATGATACGATAAGCTTTCTTGTGTCCACCTCCGATATAACGCATGGTCATTTTACCATCATGGTTACGACCACCGCTTTTCTTAATAGAGGTTACCAGCGATTTTTCAGGGATGTTGGTTGTGATTTCAGAGTAATCAGCGCCAATTCTGAAACGGGTACCCGGAGTGATTGGTTTATATCTTTTAACTGCCATTTCTCTAATCAATTAAACTGTTCCGTAAAAATCGATGGTTTCGCCTTTGGCTACTGTTACCACCGCTTTCTTAAATGAAGGGGTTCTACCCGCTACGAAGCCACGTTTTGTACCGCGCGATTTAACTTTACCGCTATAGCGCATTGTGTTTACTGACTCAACAGTAACACCGTACATTTTTTGAATGGCCTCTTTAATCTGTATTTTATTGGCATTTTTGTCGACAACAAAAACGAAGCGATTTAACTTTTCAGTTAATCCAGCAACTTTCTCTGTCAATACCGGTTTCTTTAAGATTTCCATTGTTACTGTTACTTAGCAAATGACTCTTCGATAGTTTTAACTGAACTCGTAGTAAGCAAAAGCTTCGAAGCGTTCAATAACGCATAAGTGTTCAACTCTGAAGCAGTGATAACTTTTGCTTTCGGCAAATTACGGCTTGACAAGTAAACGTTTTTGTTGCCTTCCGCTAAAACCAATAAAGTTTTAGTATCGTTCAATTTTAAACCACTTACCAAGTTGGTGTAATTTTTAGTTTTAGCAGTATCGAAAGAAAAATCTTCTAAAACTACGATGTTGTTAGCAATAGCTTTGTAAGTCAATGCTGACTGACGAGCTAGTGATTTCAATTTTTTATTCAGCTTGAAGCTGTAATCACGAGGTTGTGGACCAAAAATACGACCTCCACCACGGAACAACGGGTTCTTGATGCTACCTTTACGAGAACCACCAGTACCTTTTTGCTTGTGCAGCTTGCGGGTTGAACCAGAGATTTCGTTACGTTGTTTCGATTTGTGAGTACCTTGACGTTGGTTCGCTAAATATTGCTTAACGTCTAAGTAAATAGCGTGGTCATTCGGTTCAATACCAAATATAGCGTCAGCAAGAGTAACGGTCTTGCCTGTTTCTTTTCCTGTAATATCTACTACTTTTACTTCCATGGCTATTTCTCCAAAATTACGTAAGAACCTTTAGCGCCAGGGATTGAACCGCTAACTACTAATAAATTCTGTTCAGTGAACACTTTTAAAACTTGTAAGTTTTGAACTTTCACACGGTTACCACCCATACGACCCGCCATGCGCATTCCTTTGAATACACGTGAAGGCCATGAAGATGCACCTAATGAACCAGGAGCTCTCAAACGGTTATGCTGACCGTGAGTTTGGCCACCTACCCCAGAGAAACCATGACGTTTAACAACGCCTTGGAAACCTTTACCTTTTGAAGTACCTACAACTTCAACATAGTCGCCTTCTGCGAAAAGGTCTACGTTTACAGTCTCACCCAACGCCTTTTCTTCCTCAAAGTGCTTGAATTCCACTAACTTACGTTTTGGAGTGGTGTTCGCTTTTTGGAAGTGTCCTAACAACTGTTTAGAAGTATTTTTCTCCTTCTTCTCGTCGTAGGCCAACTGGATCGCTGAGTATCCGTCTTTTTCTAAAGTTTTTACTTGCGTAACCACGCAAGGACCAGCTTCGATAACTGTGCATGGAATATTTTTTCCATCGGCACCGAAGATGCTGGTCATTCCAACTTTCTTACCTATAATACCAGACATTCTAAAAATTGATTAATTAATTAATTTTTCTCTTCCCTTCGCAGTTGCCGCTTTACAAGCTCAAACACTTTGGCGATGAGATTGTTACACTTTACTCGCTAAGGGACCGCAAAGGTAGAAAACAATTACTTAAAATCAAAGAGTTACGCAACTAATTTTTTATCAATATCTTAAGAATTAAAAAATATCACCTCAGTAAGCAAATCCCTGTTCTATAGCTTCCTTATATAATTAAAAAGGAGATGATCTTTCGACCATCTCCTTTTTAATTTTTTATTGTGAATCTATCACACTTTGATTTCTACTTCAACACCTGAAGGTAATTCAAGTTTCATCAAAGCGTCAACAGTTTTAGCGTTTGAACTGTAAATATCCAATAAACGTTTGTAAGAACATAATTGGAACTGCTCACGTGCTTTTTTGTTAACGTGTGGAGAACGAAGTACAGTGAATACTTTTTTCTCGGTTGGTAACGGAAGTGGTCCGCTAACTACTGCGCCAGTAGGCTTAACAGTTTTTACGATTTTATCAGCTGACTTGTCAACTAAGTTGTAATCGTAAGATTTTAATTTGATACGAATTCTTTGGCTCATTTTGTTTTTGTTTGTTTCGCCCCGTAAGAGCTATTTGCTACGGTTTGAAGATTATCTTTTGATTTGAGATTGAGATTTGCAATTGAGAAGATCTCGAATCACAAATCCCAATACTCATATCTGAATTTATGCGTTTGCTTTTTTGCCTTTTACTTTAGCAATTACTTCTTCAGCAATGTTTTTAGGAGCCTCAGCATAGTGAGAGAACTCCATTGTTGAAGTAGCACGACCAGAAGTAATAGTACGTAAGATAGTTACGTAACCAAACATTTCGCTCAATGGAACTTTAGCTTTGATTACTTGTGCACCGGCACGAGTATCCATACCTTCCAATTGACCACGACGTTTGTTCAAGTCACCCATAACATCACCCATGTTCTCCTCTGGAGTAAGAACTTCTACCTTCATGATAGGCTCCATTAACACTGGTTTAGCTTTAGGTAACGCTTCACGGAACGCTGCACGAGCACAGATCTCAAATGAAAGAGCATCCGAGTCAACCGCGTGGAATGAACCGTCAAATAAACGAACTTTCATGTCGGTAACTTCGTAACCTGCTAACACACCGTTAGCCATCGCTGATTTGAAACCTTTCTCAATTGAAGGGATAAACTCACGAGGAATTGAACCACCCACAATTTCGTTAACGAATTGTAAGCCGGTTTTACCTTCTTCAGTGATTGGAGAAATTTCAACCTGAATATCGGCGAATTTACCACGACCACCAGATTGTTTTTTGTAAACCTCACGGTGAGTAACAGAACCTGTGAATGCCTCTTTGTATGATACTTGAGGAGCACCTTGGTTACATTCTACTTTAAACTCACGTTTCAAACGGTCAACGATGATCTCTAAGTGAAGCTCACCCATACCAGAGATAATAGTTTGACCAGTATCTTCGTCAGTTTTAACGCGGAAAGTAGGATCTTCTTCAGCTAGTTTCGCTAAAGCCATACCTAATTTATCAACGTCGGCCTGAGTTTTAGGCTCAATTGCCAAACCGATAACTGGCTCAGGGAATTCCATCGCTTCAAGAACGATTGGATGTTTCTCATCACACAAGGTATCACCGGTTTTGATATCCTTAAATCCAACGATAGCAGCAATATCACCAGCACCTACGTTAGGAATTGGGTTTTGCTTGTTAGCGTGCATTTGAAAGATACGAGAGATACGCTCTTTGTTCTCAGAACGAGCGTTATATACGTATGAACCTGCTTCTAAGTTACCTGAGTAAACACGGATAAAGCACAAACGACCTACGAATGGGTCAGTTGCAATTTTAAATGCTAAAGCGGCAAATGGCTCTTTAACATCCGGTTTACGAACGATTTCTTCACCAGTATCAGGGTTAGTACCTTTAACTGCTTCCTGATCCATTGGCGAAGGCAATAACTCCATTACCAGGTCAAGCATAGTTTGTACACCTTTGTTTTTGAAAGATGAACCACAAACCATAGGAACGATAGAACCTGCTAATACAGCCTGACGTAATGCGTCTAATACTTCGCGCTCAGTGATTGAGTTAGGATCTTCGAAGAATTTCTCCATCAAAGACTCATCGTACTCAGCTACTGATTCTAATAATTTCTCTCTCCACTCAGCAACTTCGTCTAACATATCGTCAGGAATTGGAACTTCAGTAAAGGTCATCCCTTTATCGTGCTCATTCCAAACGATACCACGGTTGTTGATTAAGTCAACTACACCTTTAAACTGATCTTCAGAACCGATAGGTAATTGCAATGGAACTGCATTAGAACCTAACATATCTTTAACCTGTTTAACAACTTTTAAGAAGTCAGCACCTGAACGGTCCATTTTGTTAACGAAACCGATACGAGATACGTTGTAGTTGTTAGCTAAGCGCCAGTTAGTTTCTGATTGAGGCTCAACACCGTCAACCGCCGAGAATAAGAACACCAATCCGTCCAATACACGTAATGAACGGTTTACCTCTACGGTAAAGTCAACGTGACCAGGAGTATCGATAATGTTCACTTGGAACTTGTTACCTCTATAAGGCCAGAAAACGGTAGTAGCAGCAGAAGTAATGGTGATACCACGCTCAGCCTCTTGTACCATCCAGTCCATTGTTGAAGCACCTTCGTGAACCTCACCAATTTTGTGGTTTACACCGGCATAATAAAGAATACGCTCAGTAGTAGTGGTCTTACCCGCATCAATGTGAGCAGCAATACCAATATTTCTCGTGAATTTTAAGTCTCTTGACATTGTAATAATATTACAGTGATTATTGAAAATAGATTACACCGAAACCACGAATGGCTCGGTGTAATCCAAATCTTATCTTAGAAACGGAAGTGAGAGAACGCTTTGTTAGCCTCAGCCATTTTATGCGTATCCTCTTTTTTCTTAACCGCAGCACCTTCTCCTTTAGCAGCAGCGATGATCTCGCCAGCTAAACGCTCATTCATGGTTTTTTCACCACGACGACGTGCATAAAGAATCATCCATTTCATACCTAACGCTAATTTACGGTCAGGACGAACTTCAGTAGGAACCTGGAAGTTAGCACCACCTACACGGCGGCTTTTAACCTCTACAGCAGGCATAATGTTAGCTAATGCTTTTTTCCAAGCATCTAAACCATTTTCGCTGGTTTTTTTCTCAACTAGTTCTACAGCTTTGTAGAAAATATCGTACGCAATACTTTTCTTACCATCCCACATCATGTGATTAACGAAACGAGTTACCATTACGTCATTGAATTTAGGATCTGGCAAAATGATGCGCTTCTTAGGGGTTGCCTTTCTCATTTTGTTTTAATGTCTTTGTTGCCTTGAATTAATTACTTCTTCTTGCCACCTTTTCCTTTGGCAGCTGGTGCTTGACCTGGTTTAGGACGTTTAGTACCGTACTTAGAACGACGTTGGTTACGGCCATCAACACCTGAAGTATCCAATGCGCCACGAACGATGTGGTAACGTACACCTGGTAAGTCTTTCACACGACCACCACGAATCAATACGATCGAGTGCTCTTGTAAGTTGTGACCTTCACCTGGGATGTACGCATTCACCTCTTTACCATTGGTTAAACGCACACGGGCAACTTTACGCATTGCAGAGTTAGGTTTTTTTGGGGTAGTAGTGTATACACGGGTACACACGCCTCTTCGCTGTGGACATGAATCCAACGCTGGTGACTTACTCTTTTCCACCAGAGCTACTCTACCTTTTCTTACTAATTGCTGAATAGTAGGCATTTTTGCTTTATAAAATTTAAATACTACACCCCTAATTTGGGGTCTGCAAAAGTAGAAACTTATTTCTTATTTAACAAGGCTTGATAGTAATTTAATATTCAGTTAATTAGATTAGTCCATAGACCATGGTCGATAGTCCATAGAAAGTAGGAATATATAGACCATTAACTATGGACCATGAGCTATGAACTAGTCTACTTCTTAACCACATGCCATGGTTTTTGCCATTCGGGAAGTTTAACAGGTTGGTCAAATTGGATCAGACGATCTTTATCTATAAATGAAATTCCGTAAGTTTTTAAATCCTGAGAAGAAACCCTGTTCAGGTCGATGACCTTATAACTGGCCGAACGATTAAATATACAGATCGCTTCCGGCAGCAGGGGCTTATTATCTAAAACGGGAACCTTCACCAGTACCTTAAACCGACCGGTTGATAAAACCCTTGAAGACCCGTCATCCACAAAGAATTTCGTCTGTTCAACACTGTTGGCTTCTATTTTTCCTTCCATTGTCCACAATTGGTTCGAAGTCTCTAATAAAGAT
Organism: Solitalea agri; assembly: GCF_023914155.1. Taxonomy (GTDB): domain Bacteria; phylum Bacteroidota; class Bacteroidia; order Sphingobacteriales; family Sphingobacteriaceae; genus Solitalea; species Solitalea agri. The sequence continues at coordinate 24,239 of NZ_JAMWYS010000021.1, forward strand.
AGCTTTTGTTTTAACTCTGTGTTTTCAGTCTTTAATGCTTTAATTGTTTCATCATTGCTAAGAGAAACCGTTTCTTTATTAAAATCATGTTGAGTAATAAAATATATAAAGCCCATCAGCATAAGAAACAAAAGAAAATAAGCGGCAAAGGCACCCGAAAGGTTTAAGGTCAAGCCCTTAAAAGGTCCTTTAACCGATGTTTTGGAAGGCAATGCTTTATATAATATGTAAGACGGAATAATTGGCAGCAAGGTAATCACCACCAGATAGAATAATTGATTATTCATAAGAGAGACATTGGTGAACCATTAAATTTACTAATTTGAATGGGCAGATTAGTTAATAAATGAACTATTGCTTAATCTTGAATCCTGTTGAGTTAACCATTTGCCCTCTTAATTTATTATTATAGACCTTATTAAATGAAAAAAGCTTTGACAATTGTTATACTCCTCCTGTTTATTTCGATTATTGCATACCTTCTAGGACCAACACCTGAAAGACCTGTTTATAATACACAGCTCCCGGAAGTTCCATCTTCCCCTACTGCCCTTGAAAACTATGTCAAAGGAATTGATAGTCATCATAAGATAAAACCCGGAAATGGTTCTGAGATTGTTTGGAATGATTCTACTAAAACAAAAACACCCTACGCTGTCTTATACCTTCACGGTTTTTCCGCCAGTCATGAAGAAGGCAATCCGGTGCATCGTAATTTTGCCAAGCGTTATGGATGTAATTTATATTTAGCCCGATTGGCCGAACATGGAATAGACACTACAGACGCAATGGCCAATTTAACTGCTGAAAATTATTGGAGAAGTGCTGTCCAAGCCTATGCAATTGCCAAACAGTTGGGTGATAAAGTTATTATTCTGGGTACATCTACTGGTGGAACCCTGGCATTAAAACTGGCCGCCGAGTTTCCGGAGATTCATGCACTCCTAAACCTCTCACCCAATATTGCTATCAATGATCCAACAGCTTTTATTGCTAATAATCACTGGGGATTAAAATTGGCGGAGCTGGTTTTAGGGGGCAAATACAGAAATTCTGAACTTGATACTGCAGAAGGGCCAAAGTACTGGTATTATAAATATAGAATTGAGTCGGTTTCGGCTTTAGAGGAATTACTGGAAACATCGATGACCAAAGAAACTTTTGAGAAAGTGAAGTGTCCTGTTTTAACGGTTTGTTATTACAAAGATGAACAACATCAGGATCCTGTTGTAAAAGTATCGGCCATGAGAGAAATGATGGAGCAGCTTGGAACCCCATCTGCATTAAAACAGTTCGTACCTTTAGCTACTCCAGAAAATCATGTATTGGGAAACCCTCTGAAAAGCAAAGACATTAAAAGCGTTGAAAACGCTTGCTATAAATTCGCTGAAAAGGTTTTAAAACTTAGCCCCAACGTAAATATTTAATTGTGTATTTTTGACACTTTGCAAACCACAGACTTATAAAAATGGCACTTAAAAGCGTAAATCCTACTAGTACAAATGCCTGGAAAAAGCTTGAACAGCATTACCAGGAAATTAAAGACGCTCATCTCCGTGATTTTTTTGCTAACGATATCAATCGGTTTCAAACTCATCACATTCAATTCAATGATATTTTAGTTGATTATTCAAAAAACCGAATCAACAACATTACCCTTCAATTGCTTTTAGAGTTAGCTGAAGAATGTGGTCTTAAAGATGCCATTACAAAGCAATTTGCAGGCGATGTAATCAATGCGACCGAAAAACGTGCAGTTCTACACACCGCTTTACGCAATCGTAAAAACTCACCTGTTTTAGTGGATGGAAAAGACGTGATGCCTGATGTAAATGCTGTTTTAGGGCAAATGAAAACATTTTCGGCAAAAGTAATTTCGGGCGAATGGAAAGGTTTTTCAGGTAAAGAAATTACAGATGTAGTAAACATTGGTATCGGTGGTTCTGACTTAGGTCCATATATGGTTTGTGAGGCCTTAAAGCATTACAAAACCCGCTTAACAATGCATTTCGTTTCAAATGTTGACGGTGCTCACATGGCCGAAACATTGAAAAGCTTAAATGCCGAAACCACTTTATTTATCATCGCTTCAAAAACCTTTACTACGCAGGAAACCATGACCAATGCACTTTCTGCCCGTGATTGGTTCTTGAAATCAGCAAAAGATAATGCCGCGGTTGCTAAACACTTTGTGGCGCTTTCTACCAATAAAACCAAAGTAACTGAATTTGGTATCGATGAGGTCAATATGTTCGGTTTTTGGGATTGGGTTGGCGGTCGATATTCATTATGGAGTGCCATTGGACTGTCGATCTGCTTAAGTGTTGGTTTTGATAAGTTCGAAGAACTTCTTGACGGGGCTCACGCAATGGATGAGCATTTCAAATCAGAAGACTTTAATAAAAACATTCCGGTAATTTTGGCTTTATTGGGCATTTGGTATAACAATTTCTTCGGAGCTGAAAGTCATGCCTTATTACCTTACGACCAGTATTTGCACCGTTTTGCTGCTTATTTCCAGCAAGGCGATATGGAAAGTAATGGTAAATACATCGACCGTTCGGGCAATGCTGTAACCTACCAAACCGGGCCAATTATTTGGGGAGAGCCGGGCACCAATGGTCAGCATGCGTTTTACCAATTAATTCACCAGGGAACTAAATTGATTCCTGCTGATTTTCTGGCAGCGGCACAACCGTTAAATGACATGGGTGACCATCAGGAAAAATTATTATCAAATTTCTTTGCTCAAACCGAAGCATTAGCTTTTGGAAAAACTGAAGCAGATGTAAGGGAAGAGTTTTTAGGTTCAGGAAAATCACAGGAAGAAATTGATTTCATTACTCCTTACAAAGTATTTGAAGGTAACCGTCCAACGAACTCCATTATCTACAAGCGTTTAACGCCATTTAATCTTGGAGCTTTGTTAGCCATGTATGAACAAAAAATATATGTACAGGGTGTTATTTGGAATATTTTCAGTTTCGACCAATGGGGAGTTGAATTGGGTAAACAATTGGCTAATGTTATTCTTCCCGAATTAATGTCAGGTGATAAAATCTCTTCTCACGATTCTTCGACCAATGGGTTGATCAATGCGTGGAAAGAGATGCGATAGCACATAGTTTGTAGATCATAGTTCATAGCATTTTCTTACTATGAACTATGATCTCTTAACTATACCCTATTTACTAGCAGTAACCGGTGCTGAACTCATAGTAATTAAATACTTCATAATGGCTTCCTGAGCTTTGGGATCTATCACTTCACTTCCAGCTTTCTTATTCGCCTTTTTAACCATTTTGGGCACAATCATACTCCATTGCGCTTCGTTAAAGTCTTGCGGTGTTTTTAAAGCATGGCAGCCTCCACAATAAGCTTGGGTTGCTTTTTTTCCGGCATTATACTCTGAAACGGTATAGCCCGGAAACTTTAATGCTCCTCTTTCTACGTCAGCATTTTTGCTTGTTACTTTTGAAGTTCCACAGGCAGCTAAAGTAATTGCACTAATAATAATTAAACTCTTCTTCATTGATTTTGGATATTTTGGTTGTATTATTTCAAAAACCCAATATAGAGTTTAATTATTTTCTTAAAAATTTGTTTACAAAAAAGATAAGAAACTATCCGATGTTACCTTTATCTGACTAAACTATATAACACCCATTGGAAAATCATTAAAACCAAATAAATTATGCGGTCTACTTATTCAATCGAGTCATTGCAAGCTCAATACCAACGGTAGAAAAACCTTTGATCATTTCAATACTTTTATCAATTAATAAAGGTAACTGCGGAGTTTCATCATTGTCAAAGCCACTTAATACATAATCGACTTGGCGACCGCGCGGAAAATTATCGCCGATCCCAAAACGGATCCGAGGATAAGCCTGTGTCCCAATCATTGATTCGATGTTTTTTAATCCATTATGACCGGCATTCCCTCCTTTGGGTTTTAATTGAACTCGGCCAAAAGGCAAAGCCAATTCATCTACAATCACCAAAACATTTTCCACCGGAATTTTTAATGTTTGCATCCAGTAATTCAAAGCCTTGCCACTAAGGTTCATGTAAGTAGTTGGTTTGATCAGATGCAAGGTCCGGCCTTTAAAGTTTACTTCAGTATAATAAGCATGACGTTCTGTAACAAACTTCACTCCTTCTTCTTTGGCAAATTGATCCAAAACCATAAACCCTATATTATGGCGTGTATCGGCATACTCTGGCCCTATATTTCCAAGTCCGGCAATTAAGTATTTCATTGTTTTATAGATATGACAATTGCGAAATGAGGTTTGAGATTATTCATTTCCCAAAAACTCATGCAAAAATAGAGGATTATCGGTTTTTTAATAATTCAATATAAGTTTTTGAACTTCAGAGCTCCCAATTTCTCTTCAATGCAATGAAAAATCAGGCTGAACAAAAATCTCAAATAAAAAAAGCAGTCCTGGCCTAAACCGGGACTGCTTTCATTTTCAAGGATGAAAAAATTATTTTTTACCGCCTTTAGTTGCAGCTGCAGCTTCAGCATCAGCCTGACGTGTAGCACGTGAAGCAAGAACAGAAACCATAGTATCAACTTTTGCATTTAAGATTTCAAGGTTTTCTAACTTGATTTCACCAACGCGAATGTTTTTACCTAATTCCAATTTGCTGATATCAACAGGAACGTAGTCAACAAAGTCTTTAGGTAAACCTTTAACTTTCAGTTTACGGTATTTTTGGTTCAATTTACCACCAATACGTACACCTGGAGAAGTACCTTCTAAACGGATAGGTAATTCCATAACAACTGGTTTGTCATCAAATAACTCTAAAAAGTCGATGTGAGTAACAAGGTCAGTTAATGGGTGAAACTGTGAGTCTTTTACAATTGCAGTATGTTTAGCTCCATCAATTGTTAACTCGATGAACATTGCATCTGGAGTGTACAATACTGGACGTAAATCTGCAGCGGATACTGAGAAGTGAGTTTGTTCTTTACCACCATATAATACAGCTGGTACTAAACCTTCATAGCGTAACTCCTTAGCATCACGTTTCCCTACGTTCGATCTTTTCGAACCGCTAATAGCTATAGATTTCATTTTTTAAAAATATATTATGTTAAAAATTATACGCACTAATTTCACGAATTGATCGAATTTTACTAATTGGTGTAATTAGTTTAATTCGTGTACTTCGTGTTTAAAACTTAACTGTTGTTTGAACGCCATCACCCATGCGGAACAGATCAGAAATAGATCCATGTTCGTAAACATTGGCAATTGCTTTTGAGAATAAGTCGGCAACAGTTAAAACTTTAATTTTATCGCTTGCCTGTTTCAATGGAATTGTATCACAAATGATCAATTCTTCTAAAACTGAATTCTCAATATTTTGATATGCTTTACCTGAAAGAACACCATGCGTACAAACCGCGCGAACACTGTTTGCACCTTTTTCTTTCAATAAAGCTGCGGCTTTAGTTAATGTACCGGCTGTATCGCAAATATCATCTACTAAAACTATATCAGCTCCTTTAACATCACCAATCACCGACATTGATTCAATTTCATTGGCACGTTTACGTTGCTTATCACAAATTACCACCTCAGCATTTAAGGCTTTTGCAAACACACGAGCACGAGCGGTACCGCCCATGTCAGGAGATGCAATTACCAGATTAGGCAATTTCAACGATTTGATATAAGGTACCATGATAACCGAGGCATCCAGGTGATCTACCGGAATATCAAAAAAGCCCTGAATCTGAGCAGCGTGAAGATCCATGGTCATAATACGGTGAGCACCGGCAGCAGCTAATAAATTAGCAACTAATTTAGCTCCAATGGCTACACGCGGTTTATCTTTACGATCCTGACGGGCTAAACCGAAATACGGGATAACCGCTGTAATGTAATGCGCTGAAGCACGCTTTGCTGCATCGATCATCAGCAGCAGCTCCATTAAATTATCTGAAGGAGCGAATGTCGACTGAATCAGGAAAACATCGCAACCGCGAACAGATTCGTTATAGATCGGCTGAAACTCACCATCGCTGAAACGCGAAACTGTGATATCACCTAGCTCACGAGCACTAGCCTGAGCAATTTGATCTGCCAGACCACTCGAAGCTGAGCCGGCAAATAACTTAACGGGATTAAAACGTGAAGGCATTTTTTCTGAACGTTTAATTATTCGTGAGTTGTTTTATTCCTAATGCACTCATGAATGCTTTGCATTTTGTTTTTTAGCGGTCATCAATCCCGATAGCTATCGGGACGCTGAACAAACTTCACGGCATTAGTTCAAATGACTGAGAAGCGTTTTTTTTGAAGCTTAGCTTAAAACTAAAATTGCGAAATACGAAATCTTTAAGAATCGTATTTCGCAATAATTTGCTTTTTTTAAGTAGCCCGACCTGGATTCGAACCAAGACAAACGGTACCAAAAACCGTCGTACTACCATTATACTATCGGGCTATCTCCTTTACAACTTCTTTCGTGTTACCGTTTGTTGTTGTTTGGGACTGCAAAAGTAGAAATCAATTTTATTTCTCCAAAATCTTTTTTCACTTTTTTTTATGAGCTGATAAAACTCTCTGAAAGTCAGTAGAAAATATTTTATCAAGCCTTAAACAATGTCCAAACAACATTGAAGTCGCCTGCAAAGATAGCATGGTCATTCAATTTTGAAAATCAAATGATCGTTTTTCATTTACCTGTTTGATTTATTTAGCTCTATATATTAAAGAAAACCACTAAAGTTTATCCTAATTAATAAGGCAATATTTTCTACACTTTTAACGTTAATCTGGGATTCTCAGATTCTTTACAAACAAAAACTACAGACATTAAAATATTTTCTAAATTCGGCGTTTTGAATTGAATAGCTAAAAACCAGAAGTCAAACATATATTATGACGAATTACACCAGGTTAAACAACCTTTTTGGATGGGTTACCTTCCTGATTGCAACTACTGTTTACACATTAACCCTTGAACCTACCGGCAGCTTTTGGGACTGCGGCGAGTTTATTTCATCTGCTTATAAAATGCAGGTTTGTCACCAGCCGGGAGCACCATTGTTTTTGATGATTTCGAAAGTGCTTTCACTTTTTGCAAGCGACAGAAGTCAGATTGCATGGTGGACCAATTTTGGATCTGCTGTTTCAAGCGGAGCTACAATCATGTTTCTTTTCTGGAGCATTACACACCTGGCCAAGAAACTAGTCTTTAAAGTCAATACCGAAATCTCTGGTTCTCAGATCTTCGCCATTATTGGCGCCGGATTAGTAGGAGCTTTAGCTTATACCTTTTCTGACACATTCTGGTTTTCAGCCGTTGAGTCGGAGGTATACGCCATGTCATCATTGTGTACAGCCGTTGTTTTCTGGGCCATTTTAAAATGGGAAAATGAAGCAGGTGAAAAATCTGCTGACCGTTGGTTAGTTTTCATCGCCTATTTAATGGGTTTATCAATTGGTGTTCACCTATTAAACTTATTGACCATCCCTGCTTTGGGTATGGTTTACTATTTTAAGAAACATCAGGCCACTACTAAAGGGGTGATTGGCGCTTTTTTAATCTCCTGTGTTATTTTAGTATTCGTACAATACGGATTAATTCCGGGAACCATTGCTTTTGCAGCCAAATTCGATTTGTTCTTTGTTAATTCATTAGGAATGACATTTGGCAGTGGTGTAATTGTATTTGGTATTTTATTCTTTTCGTTCCTGATAAGTCTGCTTATCTATAGCATGAATCAGAATAAAAATCTGCTGTATTTTGCTGCTGCAAACCTGGTCGTTCAGCTTTTCTTCGGCTGGGGAGTTTTAGGCGGAGCAATTGCGGCAGTAGCTATGGGCCTTGTACTGTTTTACTGGAAACCAACTATCAATCAGTATATTTTAAATACAGCGGTTTTATGCACCATGTTCATTATGATTGGATATGCATCTTTTGCCATGATCGTTATCAGAGCGAAAGCAAATCCAAATTTGAACAACAATGATCCTTCAAATGCTTATAGCTTTTTAAGTTATTTGAACCGTGAGCAATACGGCGATCGTCCTCTTGCGTTCGGACCTTACTTCAATACTGAAATGACTGGTCAGGATAAAGGCGATATGCAATACCGTAAGGGAGCAACCAAATACGAGGAAGTTGGAGCAAGACCAATAGCTAAATATGCGAAGAATATTCCGTTCCCTCGCATTTACAGCGATGATCCCAATCATGTTCAGTTTTACAAAAGCTGGATGGGCATTAGCGGCGAACCTACTTACGCTGATAATATTGGTTTCTTTATTGGTTACCAGGTTAACTATATGTATCTCCGCTATTTTATGTGGAACTTCGCAGGTCGCCAAAACGACGTGCAAGGAGCTGGAGCTGTACATGAAGGAAACTGGATAAGTGGTATTAAACCTTTAGATGCCTGGCGCTTAGGCAACCAGGATAATTTACCTGCCAGCATTACTGAAAATAAAGCGTACAACCGCTTATATTTCTTACCACTTATTTTAGGTTTAATTGGTTTATTCTTCCAATACAAACGCAATCTTAAAGACTTCTCAGTCGTGTTCCTGTTGTTCTTTATGACCGGACTTGCCATTGTACTATACCTAAACCAAACCCCTTTGCAACCGCGTGAACGAGACTACGCTTATGTAGGTTCCTTTTATGCCTTTGCTATTTGGATAGGGCTGGGAGTTTTAGCTATTTATGAGTTTTTAGGTAAGAAGATCAACCTTATGGCTTCTGCTGGTATTACCACGGTTCTTTGTTTAGTGGCTGTACCTTATGTAATGGCTAAAGAAGAATGGGACGACCATGACCGTTCAAATCGTTATACTTCACGCGATTTGGCTGCCAACTATTTAAACAGTTGTGCACCAAATGCTATCATCTTTACCTATGGCGATAACGATACTTATCCGTTGTGGTATTGTCAGGAAGTGGAAAATATTCGTCCGGATGTTCGTATAGTGAACCTGAGTTTATTGGGTACTGATTGGTATGGACGTCAGATGAAAGAAAAAATGAATGAATCGGCACCTGTTAAAATTTCAATGGCGAACGAAAAATTTGCTGCCGGCATACGTGATTATACTCCATTATTCGACCAGAGTATGCAAGGAAATGCCGAGCTGAAAGACGTAGTTGATTTTATTGGCAGCGATAGTCAGGAAGCAAAAGCTCAAACACAAGGAGGAGATTTTATTAATTACCTTCCGACAAAAAACCTGAAAATTACCGTTGATAAAAATGCTGCAATTGCTAACAAAGTAGTTGACGCTTCTGAAAACGATAAAATTGTTCAGAGTATTAATTGGAGCCTGCCTGGCAACGGTTTATACAAAAATGACCTATTAGCTTTAGATATTATTGCTCACAACATTTGGGAGCGTCCTATCTATTTTGCCATCACCGTTCCTGATCGTAATTTCTATGGATTAGAAAAATACTTCCAGAACGAAGGTTTCGCTTATCGCTTGGTACCTGTATTAAGTGATTCAACTGATGCTATTTTAGGCCGCGAAGGAAGTATTGACGTGAACATATTGTACAACAATGTGCACAACAAGTTTAAATGGGGTAACTATAACAACGGTAAAATTTACGTTGATCCGGAAAGTTCACGTATGACCACCACTTGTAAGAGTACCTTCACTATTTTAGCGCAATCTTTATTTAATAAAGGCAAAGTTGATTCATGTGTTAAAACGCTTGATAAAATGAATGTTTCCATTCCGTTTATGAGCAATCAAATTGGCTATAACCTGATTCCTGATTTAATGACTGCGGATCTATATTTCAAATGTAATCAGCCGCAAAAAGCGACTAAACAGGTGGAGTTAATCAACAATTTCATTACAAATCAGCTTAATTATTATCATTCATTAGGTAACCAACGCATTGGCCGATTTGGCGAAGAGATTAACTTTGGCTTAAGTCTGGTTAATGAGTTAGCTGGAATGGCTGAGAAAAACAAACAAACTGCACTTACTCAAAAACTTAAAACCGAACTACAGTCGTTAGAAACTAAGTTCAGCGCAGTAATGCAGCAATAAAAACTGAAAAGATAAAAAATAAAAAAACCTCCGATTTAAATAAGTCGGAGGTTTTTTGTTGTTTTAGATCAATACCCTAAATAGGGAGTCTGCAGGTTTCATAGTATTCTCCGGGCATCGGCTCTCTCCTACTTCAGAATGTCAAGATTTTGAAAAAGAACTGCCTAAACTCAATACTGTATTGCCCTTTACTAATGAAATTTTGCTTAGTGACATAGCAAAATTGCCTTTTCTTAAAGCAATTTTCCATTAACCGGATTAAAAACTCCTGTTTCTAAATGAAACTTTCTTTAAGTCGAATGAGTTATTTCTATAAATTGAGGCAATATTCCTTGTTTAAAAGAAGATTTCCCATAAATAAAAAGGAAGTCGTACCGGTTGCTATGAAATTAGCTGATCAATAACTGAAAATGGCTGTCCAAATCAGGCAGCCATTTTTTTTATTATCTTCAAATTTGATAAAACGAACCTGTTATTGTACCTGCATTAATAGCAGTAGTCATTGTTGCACCCGCAATTTGTGCCGAGGTAGTGCTCATAAAAAGGCAATAGCAAAAAACGGCCATCGCGGCCTTCACTAAATAGTTTTTCATTTTTAAATGAGTATATAGATGTATTATAGAGTATATTTCATATCAAATCGACCTTCCCGCACTTCTACTTTCTCTCCTTTATCGTTTATGGCATCGAACCAAAAAGTGCCTGAGACAATTTGTCTAGTTTGATCAAAATGGGTAATTTTTAATTCTCCGATAGAATTAGAAGTGGTACTATAATGGGTGAAATTACTTACACAACTAGGTGGATAATACCAGAAGTCACCTGAAATATTACCAATACTTTCGCTTTTTAATGGATAAGTTTCCCCCTCTTCAATACTCATCAGTGTAGAATTAATTGCAATAGAATAAACTTCACATTCTTTATCAGTTTCTTTACTTGCAGAAACATGAAAATAATATCCATTTCCTTTAGAATCATTAATGTATTGGTAATAGCAATTAAGTACCGGGCTACCGAAAGCTGAACCCTTAGGTAAAAACGCTTTCCCATTTAATAAACATCCAAATGTATTTTTCCCTTCCTGGGTAGCCTCTGGTAAGGCGGCAATGCCAATTTTTTCTTTTTTGCAGGAGCCCGAGATGAGCAGCAGACTCATTAAAAATAAGCAGATGTATAAAAATTGTTTTTTCATGAGTTAGTTTATATAAAAGAGGTAGATTATCTGTTTTTCAGTTCGCTCAAAGGCACCATTTTTTGTAACTGAGCAGTAGTTAAACAATGACCAAAGCGGCAGGTTTAATGGGCTAGCAAGGTCACAAAAGTCCCTCTCCGAAGGAGAGGGATTTAGGGTGAGGCTTAGTTTAAAACGATCCGGCAAACAATCGGCAAGTGATCAGAAGGGAAACGCTTATCTTTTGCATCAGAAAGCACACCGTATTTCAGCACCTCAACTTTGCTGTTCACAAAAATATAATCAATGCGATCTTTTAAATCGCTGTTATAATTAAAGTTATTGAACGTACCAATTGGCCCATAAGGTTTGGCTTTCGTTACTTCGCGGGCATCCGCCATGTTCGTGTTCATGGTTTTAAAGGCCGAAGTTTCGGGTGTTGAATTGAAATCGCCCATTGCAATTACCGGAGTTCCCGGGGGAACAATATCCTCTATCTTTTCGAGTATCAGTTTGGCTGAATTCTCACGAGCTTTTACGCCAATATGATCGAAATGCGTATTGAATACATAAAACAGTTTTCCGGTTTTAACATCGGAAAAACAAGCCCAAGTGCAAATGCGCACGATGGCTGCGTCCCAGCCTTTTGATGGTTTCTCGGGTGTAGGTGATAACCAAAAAGTACCGGTTTTCAATACACTAAACTTCCTGGTATTATAAAAGATCGCCGAGTACTCCCCTGCCTGTTTACCATCATCACGACCAACGCCTACATAATCGAATCCTGGCAATTCATCCAAATCAACCATCTGCTCGTTCAATGCTTCTTGGACTCCGAAAATATCAAACTGGTGATATTGAATAAGCTCTTTAACCCAATCTTTACGATTAGGCCAGGCATTTATGCTATCTGAAGCGACATTTAAGCGGATGTTATACGTTGCTATTGTTAATTCTGTTCTTGGAAGATCTTGAGCTTTAGACGTACTAAACCCAAGAGAAAGGATAGAGAGCATGCAAATGTTGAATAGGTTTTTAATTTTCATGGAGATTAAACTTAGCTTAATTGCTTAAATAAAAAGCAACAATATTAATTTATTTAAAAAGGTCGGGAATTACTAACAAACATATTACACGACCCACGAAACTAATCTTACAGTCAAGAGCTTTCTTTTTGGTAAAAAATAATTCATTTTAGTTAATTCATTTTTATTTTTGTATAGCAAATAACTGACTAACAACAACTCAAAATAGCTTTTATTAAAAGCAGGTACAATCTACTTATGATTCAATTTAAAATTGAAATACATCAAATTTATTCTCTTCACTAAAACTGAAATGAAAAAATTATTGCCGCTTGTACTCTTGTTTAACCTCTGTTTTACAATTTTAAAAGCCCAATCCACCATAGTAAACAAAACCACAAATAAAAAATCGGCATACTATATCGAAGAAAGCATTTTAAAGTGTTGAAGACCGGAACTTTATAAAAATCGACTTAACAGCTCTGCTCCTTACCTAGTGCAGTGCTCAAATAACCCTAATAATGAAAAAACTTACTGTTATAATTCTTTTATTATGCACCCTCATATTAATTGAAAAAAAATCATATGCCGGAACCATAACCTTGCAAGGCACAATTGGTAAAATTCCAATTGTAATGGAATTAAATATCGACCCAGTTTCTGCCTCAGGCACTTATTTCTATAAAAAACTTAAACAAGACATTGCCTTTGAGGGAACTGCGGCTTCCAATAATCTCTCGCTTAAATCAGAATCAACCGGCGACAAGTTTGAGTTAACTAGAAATGGCCATACATTAAACGGGACCTATACTAACAAAAAGGGAACTAAACTACCGGTAAGGCTCAATGATGTTGAACCAAATTCAGTTAAACTACTTTTTGTAAATGAAACGCTTTCAAAAACGCTAAGCGATTATTCAAAGCTTCGTTTAAACGAAATAAAGCTTATACCCGGCAAACAGGAATTGTTGAATCAAAAGTATCTTATTCAATGGTACAGCGAACCTAACTCCAAAATCAATGTCTTTAAAATTATTAGCGGTTACCCTCAACCGATTATCAATACAATTAACGATCAGCTTTATAACGAGTATTATCAAAATTTCGAAGCTTATTTCTCTTGCTCTGATATGGATGGAAATGCGGGCTACGAGCAAATCGAAATCACCAGCTGTTTTTTAAATGAGCAGTTTGTGAGCATCTGTATTAGCAGTGGTTGGTATTGTCATCCGGCGGCTCACCCCGACTTTGGCGAATCCGGCATTACCTTCAATACTAAAACCGGCAAGAAGTTGGAATTGGAAGACATTTTATGGTTTGGAACCGGAGCTAAACCTAAAAAAGAATCTGACGAATGGTTCAGTTATCGATCAAAAACCTATGCACCACAAATTGTTAAATTGTTTAAAAGACTCTACCCTACAGAAATGATAAAGCCCCAAACAGAAGAGAATTGTGATTATACAGATTCAGAAGTGTGGGACTTTGGTTCTTGGTATTTTACCCAAAAAGGGCTATACGTAGGGGCTTATTTTGCACGTGTTGCAAGGTCATGTGATAACCCGGGGTGGTCAATTATTCCATTTTCCGAATTAAAAAAAATGAAACAGGCAAACCATACGCTTACGTTCTAATTTATTACTCTTAATTCAAAGAATTATAACACTTTATAAACAATAATTCAGATGAAATAGAGTTATAGAAATGCAAACACTATAACATATGGAAACGCATTTTTGTAAACTCCTGCCAGTCCTGTTTCTTCTTACAATTACCACAAATTTATTTGCTGAATCACCGCTGCAGGATCGAAGCGTTAATATTTATTCTCCATCTAAATGGCTTAAAAACAAAGCTGATGATTCATTATATGTAAAAATCACAGGAGATCAACTTTCTAAAAAACAAACGGAGAAGTTAAGCGAAGAGTTAAAAAAACAGCAAGGAGTAAATAGTGTTAAAATCAATTTTGAGCTTGCCACAGCTAATATTCATTTCGATTCAAAACTTATATCTACAGGAAAACTACTGAATATCATCAATACATTTAAATCTTCCAACGGGGAACAAAAATACAGAGCCATTGTCATTAAAGACTCAAGCTATTAATCTTCAAATACTTAATAATCATTAACCTTTATTAAGCGTACAGATATACATCGATATTGAAAATGTTTCTTACTTTTACCCCTCAATTTTAGACCGATGTAATTTTGCGTTCACATGCTCTCCGTTTAGTAGTCTCTAAACAGGCAAATTCAAAGGTTAATTTTAAGAGACACAATTTGATGAAACCAACTTTTGATTTCGAAAAACCAATAGGCATCCTGATGGAAGAGCTAGAAAAAGTGAAAATGGCTCAGGAAAAGACCAAAGTAGATTTTTCGGCAACTATTCGCGAAATAGAAACTAAAATAGAACAAACACAGCACCACGTGTATAACAACCTTACAGGCTGGCAAAAAGTACAAATGTCGCGTCATCCCGAGCGTCCACAAACGCTTGATTATATTTCGATGATGTGTGAAGATTTTATTGAACTTCATGGCGATCGTACTGTAAAAGATGACAAAGCCATTATTGGTGGTTTTGCAACTATTGATGGAAAACCAGTATTGATTATTGGCCATCAAAAAGGAAAAAACACGAAAGAGCGTCAATACCGCAACTTCGGCATGGCCAATCCTGAAGGGTATAGAAAAGCGCTTCGCCTAATGAAACTTGCCGAGAAATTTAATGTTCCGGTTATTAGTTTAATTGACACAATGGGTGCTTACCCTGGACTTGAAGCTGAAGAGCGTGGACAAGGAGAAGCAATTGCCAGAAACCTTCTCGAAATGTCGGTTCTAAAAGTACCTGTTCTATGTTTCATTGTTGGCGAAGGTGCCTCGGGTGGAGCTTTAGGTATTGGTATTGGCGATAAAGTTTATATGCTTGAGTATTCTTGGTATTCTGTTATCTCTCCAGAGTCATGTTCATCTATTTTATGGAGAAGCTGGGATCATAAAGAAAAAGCGGCCGATGCACTAAAACTTACCGCTGAGGATATGTTTAAAAACAAACTTATCGACGGCATTGTAAAAGAGCCATTGGGCGGTGCTCAAAACGATCCTGCTCAAATGGCAGCGACCTTAAAAGCGCAAATCCTTAGCGATCTGGAAGAATTAGGTAAAAAGAAAATAGAAAAATTGATTGCTGAGCGTATCGATAAATTCTCTTCAATGGGTGTTGTTAACGAACATTAATAACCTCAAAGCAAAAATAAATTAAAAGGCCTTCAGTTTGATTCTGAAGGCCTTTTAATTTTAAGAAATTCCCTATTGAGGAATCTTAAGTACCTGCCCTGGTTTTATTAAATCCGGGTTGCTTATTTGATCTTTATTCGCTTCAAATATATCCTGCCATTTAAGCCCGCTGTACTTCGTGGCTATCTTACTTAAGCTGTCGCCCGGCTGCACTGTGTAAGTTGTACTGGCACCTGGGGCAACACTAATGTTCAGCACCAAATCTGCCGACCGCATTTCTGGGTCAATCTTTTCATACACCGCCCAAATTTGCTGCTTTATTGCATCACCGGGAGCCGTACCGGTTAAATACAATACATTGTTTTGTTCCTGAACAGAAAGATCGTTCACCCCATTGGCCCGGGCAAAACTGATCAATTCCTGGTATTTATCTTGTAAAGCCATAGCTGTTTATTTAATAACTTTAAGTTGATTGATAACTTTCTTGGGTTTAGCTTCATTTGCAGCCTGCACGGCCTTCATCAGGTCTTCCTTTGTAACTTCTCCCGTAAGCGTTACTTCTCCATTTAAAATAGAAAATGTAACCCCGGAGATCCCCTTCTGCTTAAACGATTCTTCGATAGTAGTTTTTAATACATCATCGGGGTTAATTTGAACAGCGGCAGGTGGTGGAGGTTCAACTTTAACAGTTGTGTTATTTACAACAGACTTAACTCCCTTTACACTTTTGACCAATGTTTCGAGCGATCCGCGACTCATTTCATCAGCCAGTTCTCCATTTAAAGTAACAACTCCTTTTTCAACCGTTGCGGAAACACCTGGACCATAGGAAGCAATTTGCTTATTTACCTCCTCTGAGATTTGAGAATCTTTTGGCCCACAAGCCGTAAAAAAGAGAGCGAATAACAGCAGCATAATCGATGATGTTATCCATTTTAATTTGTTAGAGCGCATAGGATTTAGATTTATTTAACCTTAAGCTACCAAGAATTTCAGACAACTCGATTTCAATTTTAAACTTTAGTTCTATTCATTTAATTTATCCATAATGAATATTTATTTGCTGATAGTTAACGACTTATGTTTTTTCAATTTTATCTTTTAAAAATTGTAACTCATTCATTTTGAATACGTATAAAGATGAAACACATCCTTATTTACAGGACAAAACTCTTAAAAAACGACTCTTTAAACATGAAAAAATTAGCCTATGTGGTTGCCTTAGTTGTGGGCCTATTTACAACAATAGCATGCCAAAAAGATGATGAAGCAAAAGTTATTGATCCAACGAAACTGACCAGCTATATATGGAGTGGAACTGAATCAGGTGGATTTAGCGGAAGCTATTTGATTACCTATGGTGTTGCATATGACTTTTCCATTGATGGCCAGGGCAAACAACTTTGCAAGAAAACATATTATGTTGAGAATCGAGATGAAAACGGCTATAGGATGTTATCTCCGCACGATTATCTCGGAACATGGACACTGGAAAACAACCAGGTAAAAATAGCATTCGATGGAGACATAGCCGATCATAAGATTTTTAATGAAGTCTTTGATTTGGTAGAATTAACTGAAAATAAATTGGTTTTTAAAAGCACTAATGAGGGGCTAAGGCCTGTAACAACCGAAAGAACTTTTAAGTCTCAAAACAGAACAGAAGTAATAGCAGGAAATTAGTTAGTTAGATAGTTATATGAAGAAGAGAACCGGAGTTGCAAAACTTCGGTTTTTTTATTTGAAGTCCCATACTATCAGAATTACCAAACTCAAATTTTGAATGCGCAAGGATTTTTTACTTTTGCCACAATGGAAGAAACACAGCAAGGATACACACGAAATCAACTGGCATTAAGAAACGGGCAGGATAAGCCGCAAATTTGGGTTGCCTACAAGGGAATGATCTATGATGTTTCGGAAAGCAGGCTTTGGAGAAACGGGAAGCATTATGAACACTGGGCGGGACAAGATTTAACCGATGAGTTAAAAGATGCACCGCACAGTGAAAATGTTTTTGAGAAATTTAAAGTTGTTGGAAGGTTGTTATGATTGAGCTTTTTTTATTTGCTCCTTCAAAAGCTCAGTTTCCTTTTTTTCTTTCTCCATCCGGATTTCTGTAAGGTCGGTTAGATTCCGCAGGAACTTAATTAAATAATAGCATAGAACTACCAATGCTGTCATGAAAAATCCAGTTACGAGGAACGCTAAGGTCTGTAAGAAAAAGTCCATTGTTTAAAAAATAAATTTAGGTGCTAAGTAATTAAAAACTTACCAAACTTGAAAACTGATTTACTCTATTGTTAATTTCTTCTTGTGATAAATTCTTAATCCGTTCTGTACCGAATTTTTCTACACAAAACGAAGCCAGTGCCGAACCGTAAATAACGGCCTTCTTCATTTTTTCAAAACTAACCTCATTTTGGCTTGCAAGATAACCGATAAAGCCACCTGCAAAAGTATCACCTGCTCCTGTTGGATCAAATACTTCTTCTAAAGGTAATGCTGGTGCTGAAAATATTTGCCCTTCACCAAACAGCAACGCTCCATGTTCACCTTTTTTAATTACAAGGTATTTTGGGCCCATTTCCTGAATTTTCTTGGCGGCTTTGACCAAAGAATACTCTCCGGATAATTGACGAGCTTCTGCATCGTTAATCGTAAGCACATCTACCATCTTCAACGTCTCTTTCAAATCATCCATTGCAATGTCCATCCAAAAGTTCATGGTATCCATTACAATTAATTTTGGACGATTATTTAAGCGATTGATTACCGTTTGTTGAATTTTAGGCGTAAGATTGCCTAACATTAAGAACTGGCAATCTTGATAGCTTTCCGGAATAATTGGATCAAAATCGGCCAATACATTCAAATCGGTCACCAAGGTATCACGGCTGTTCATATCGTTATGGTAACGACCTGCCCAGAAAAAAGATTTTTCTCCTTTTTTTATTTGCAATCCCTCGGTGTTGATGCCATGATTATTCAAATCTCTAATTTCTTCCTCAGGAAAATCATCTCCAACAACAGCTACTAAATTTGCATTTTTAGTAAAGTAAGAAGCGGCTAAACAAACGTAAGTCGCTGCTCCTCCGACGATTCTGTCGGTCTTGCCAAAAGGGGTTTCAATAGCATCAAATGCTACGGTACCTACTGCCAATAAACTCATTCGATTTTTTTTAAAATTTTTCTTCGCAAATATTGCATAATTAATTCTAAATCCCGAATATTGCACTCCCAAATCGATGGAACGCTATCGAAAACAAAGGGGAAAATGGTTGGAAATTTTTAACTTTGAACCATAAAACTTATCAGAGATTTGCTCAGATAAAATTTGAAAAATTGATTTTTACCGGTCCCGAATTTCGGGATATATAAAATACTCACACTCCTGAGTAGCTCAGCCGGTTAGAGCATCTGACTGTTAATCAGAGGGTCGCTGGTTCGAGCCCAGCCTCAGGAGCGCTATTGTTAAAGATTAATTCTTTAGACAATACGAAAAAGGGACGACTCCCACTTCTCACAATTCCTGAGTAGCTCAGCCGGTTAGAGCATCTGACTGTTAATCAGAGGGTCGCTGGTTCGAGCCCAGCCTCAGGAGCATAATCCCGATCATTCATTTGGTCGGGATTTTTTGCTTTTAGACATCTTCCCTACCATCTATGTACTT
>NZ_JAMWYS010000067.1 GCF_023914155.1 Solitalea agri
TTCACCGCGTCATTGCTGATACGCGATTACTAGCGAATCCAACTTCATGAGGTCGAGTTGCAGACCTCAATCCGAACTGTGAATGGCTTTTTGAGATTGGCTTCCTGTTACCAGGTCGCAGCCCTCTGTACCATCCATTGTAGCACGTGTGTAGCCCCGGACGTAAGGGCCATGATGACTTGACGTCGTCCCCTCCTTCCTCTCTACTTGCGTAGGCAGTCTGTTTAGAGTCCCCATCTTAATGCTGGCAACTAAACATAGGGGTTGCGCTCGTTGCGGGACTTAACCCAACACCTCACGGCACGAGCTGACGACAGCCATGCAGCACCTAGTTTCCTGTCCTTGCGGACGTTAATATTTCTACTAACTTCAGTAACTTTCAAGCCCGGGTAAGGTTCCTCGCGTATCATCGAATTAAACCACATGCTCCTCCGCTTGTGCGGGCCCCCGTCAATTCCTTTGAGTTTCAATCTTGCGACCGTACTCCCCAGGTGGATTACTTAACGCTTTCGCTTAGCCGCCGACTGTATATCGCCGACAGCGAGTAATCATCGTTTAGGGCGTGGACTACCAGGGTATCTAATCCTGTTTGATCCCCACGCTTTCGTGCCTCAGCGTCAGTTACACTTTAGTGAGCTGCCTTCGCAATCGGTGTTCTGTGACATATCTATGCATTTCACCGCTACTTGTCACATTCCGCCCACTTCATCTGTACTCAAGTAAACCAGTATCAAAGGCAGTTCTACAGTTGAGCTGCAGGCTTTCACCTCTGACTTAATTTACCGCCTACGCACCCTTTAAACCCAATAAATCCGGATAACGCTTGGATCCTCCGTATTA
>NZ_JAMWYS010000029.1 GCF_023914155.1 Solitalea agri
ACCGCTAACAGTTATACAGCAACGACTACCGGTCAGTATAAAGTAGTGGCGAGCTACCCTGCAGCAGCAGGTGGTTGTTCGGCTACTTCGGCTACGGTGAACGTAACGGTGAATCCATTGCCAACGGTAACGGTAGCACCGGCAGGTCCAATTGCAGGTTGTGCGGGTGATGTGATCGTATTAACGGCCACTTCACAGGCAGGCATGAATTACCAGTGGTACAACGGAGCCACAGCGGTAGGAACTAACACAAATACGTACAGCGCAACTATCAGTGGTAACTACTCGGTAGTGGTGACTAACCCAGCCACCACATGTTCGGCACCATCGAACGTGGTAGCGGTAACGATCACCCCGATTCCGGATGTGACGTTGAATGCAGCGGGTCCATATGTATTCTGTCAGGGCGGATCACAGGTGATCTCGGTACCGGCGCAGGCAGGAGCGAGCTACCAGTGGTACAACGGCGCTACTTCGGTAGGTACTAACTCGAACAGCTTTACGGCGACCACCAGTGGAACCTATACAGTAGTGGTAACCTTTACGGCTACTACCTGTAAAGCCACTTCGGCAGCGGTAAGTGTAACGGTGAATCCATTACCGGTAGCAACGATCAGTCCTTCAGGACCGACCACCTTCTGTAGCGGCGGCTCGGTAACCTTAACGGCACCGGCGCAGGCGAATGTGAAATACGAGTGGTTCCAGGGAGCAACCCCGGTAGGCACCAACAGTAATACCTTAACAGTAAGCACTTCTGGTTCATATACAGTAAAAGTAACCAACACGATTACCTCTTGTACGGCAACTTCGCCGGCAACAGTGGTAACGGTCAACAATACCCCAACGGTAACCTTAAACGGTCCGGGCCCATACACGTTCTGTCAGGGCGGCTCACAGGTAATTTCGGTTACTGATGAATCAGCCTTAGGCGTAACGTATCAGTGGTACAATGGCGCCACAGCCATTCCATCGGCAACCGCTAACAGTTATACAGCAACGACTACCGGTCAGTATAAAGTAGTGGCAAGCTACCCTGCAGCAGCAGGTGGTTGTTCGGCTACTTCGGCTACGGTGAACGTAACGGTGAATCCATTGCCAACGGTAACGGTAGCACCGGCAGGCCCAATTGCAGGTTGTGCGGGTGATGTGATCGTATTAACGGCCACTTCACAGGCAGGCATGAATTACCAGTGGTACAACGGAGCCACAGCGGTAGGAACTAACACCAATACGTACAGCGCAACTACCAGTGGTAACTACTCGGTAGTGGTGACTAACCCAACCACCACTTGTTCGGCACCATCGAACGTGGTAGCGGTAACGATCACTCCGATTCCGGATGTGACGTTGACCAACCCAGGGCCGTATGTGTTCTGTCAGGGAGGTTCGGTAACCTTCTCGGTACCGGCGCAGGCAGGAGCGAGCTACCAGTGGTACAACGGCGCTACTCCGGTAGGTACTAACTCGAACAGCTTTACGGCGACCACCAGTGGAACCTATACAGTAGTGGTAACCTTTACTGCTACTAGCTGTAAAGCCACTTCGGCAGCGGTAAGTGTAACGGTGAATCCATTACCGGTAGCGACGATCAGTCCTTCAGGACCGACCACCTTCTGTAGCGGCGGCTCGGTAACCTTAACGGCACCGGCTCAGGCGAATGTGAAATATGAGTGGTTCCAGGGAGCAACCCCGGTAGGCACCAATAGTAATACCTTAACAGTAAGCACTTCTGGTTCATATACAGTAAAAGTAACCAACACGATTACCTCTTGTACGGCAACTTCGCCGGCTACAGTGGTAACGGTCAACAATACCCCAACGGTAACCTTAAACGGTCCGGGTCCATACACGTTCTGTCAGGG
>NZ_JAMWYS010000064.1 GCF_023914155.1 Solitalea agri
TGCCTTTACATCTGTAGCCTATCAACGTGATAGTCTCTCACGATCCTGTATGGATATCTCATCTTGTGGTGAGTTTCGCGCTTAGATGCTTTCAGCGCTTATCTCGACCGAACGTAGCTACTCTGCAGTACAGCTGGCGCCATAACAGATTCACTAGAGGTTCGTCCAACCCGGTCCTCTCGTACTAAGGTCAGGTCCACTCAAATATCCTACGCCCACAACAGATAGGGACCGAACTGTCTCGCGACGTTCTGAACCCAGCTCGCGTGCCACTTTAATCGGCGAACAGCCGAACCCTTGGGACCTTCTCCAGCCCCAGGATGTGACGAGCCGACATCGAGGTGCCAAACCTCCCCGTCGATATGAGCTCTTGGGGGAGATCAGCCTGTTATCCCCAGCGTACCTTTTATCCTTTGAGCGATGGCCCTTCCATGCAGAACCACCGGATCACTATATCCTACTTTCGTACCTGCTCGGCTTGTAGGCCTCACAGTCAAGCATGCTTTTGCTATTGCACTCCACGTACGGTTACCAAGCGTACTGAGCATACCTT
>NZ_JAMWYS010000003.1 GCF_023914155.1 Solitalea agri
CTGTATTTTCCTCAAAATACATACTTATAAACTATAGGTAAAACTTATTTTTACACAGCCTCGCAAACGCGTGCGAAATATTGCATTGAGTTTTTATCCCGATTCTGTCACTCCAACAACACTATATCAACCACTGCTTTCCCCTGCATAATCAATTGCCGAACTGAAATAATATTGATACGGTTCTGTTACAATCAAAGCTTTCACTGGATTTTGATGCGCATAATCCAATTTTTGTTATATCTAAACTGTTTATATTTCAAATAACTTAAGCAGCAAAGTCTCTCAATTAGAGACTTTGCTAAACTTTAACTCATTTTAAAATACTTTTTTACATATTATTTATCACTAGGTTAAAAAATACAGCAAAATCATAGACATTATGAAAGCTATAAATCCACCTATTACAAAAGAAACTACCCAATAACTTTTATATCGTGCATTTTCATTACTATACCTCTTAATAATATCCAAAAATTTATTAGGACGTTCAATATTAAAGTATAATAGTATATAAATTAATAATGCTACTGCTAATAATAGTGGCATTGTCATTCCAATAATAGTTTTTGGAACATATTTATTTAAATTAACCAATCTTAGGAAAACAAGAGGACTTAAGAAATAAAAAAACAAAGAAGCAGAGACCATTAATACAGCAGAGACTATTGAATTCTCATATGGTTTTCCTCTTTTTAAAAAGAAGTGAAACAAATAAAAACAACTATATTTAATAAAGTTCATAAAATATTAGTTATAAATGGTTTGATTTAGGTATTCATTTTTTAAACCATCTAAAGCACCTGACATGTCTGCTACAGCGTAGATTCCTACCCCAACCATAAAGACTGGATTTACAATTGTTACAGCAGAGAAAAACACCCCTACACCAAAGTCTACCAAATCCCTTGTTTTTATTTCCTGTCCAGTTAAAGCTTTTGAAGCGAGAGCCGCACCACTAACTACAACTCCAGCCCAACCAAGTTTTTGAGAAAATTTTCCAAAACTACCATCAAAAATCTTTTTTGCAGCATATGCATCCGCAAGATTTAAAGTACGTCTAAAAGTTTGCCCAATTTCGTTATAAGTTGCAATTTGAACTCCACTTGCTATTAGACCGGTGGTGCCCAACAAAGCATTTGTAAAATTGACAAGGCCATTTATGTCGACTCCCTCGTAAGCATTATCGGTAACTAAGTTAAAAGTAGTATATAATAGCTCCCCATTTGTATCATACTGTTCTGTTTTTAATATATAATCATTCGCCCTTTTATTACTTTCAAACTCTGCAATAGCTTTTTCATGAATTAACTTCTCTCCTAAATCTAAGAATGACCTGGTTTCTCCATTTCCAAAGTCAACTCCAGCACCTAATTTCCTTAGTTTAGCCATGCGCATTAACAAGGAGTTGGATAGTCCACCGCCACTAGAACCCGATCCTTCTAATACTTCATTCATATAACGCCCAGTATCTCCAAACACCATAAACATCTCCTAGGAAATATACCCCGGAAATGCCCCAGCGAATAAGTCCTCCAAATGTTCCAATAGCTCCCATTGTCACATCAAGAGCAGCTTTACCTGTTACCCCCCAAGCTCGTGCGCGTTTGCAACGCGTGCGAAATAACTCCTTGAGTTTTTAACTCAATTCTACCCTTATTGATTTTATATTTATCAATCATCGGCAATAGGCAATTACCTTCGAGGTGGTTTTGTTGTTTTTACCCATCTTCAATAACAATTTAACAACATTGGTTATTTTCAGACTAAACATTCCCTTGTCGCGACAGCCACCGAAAAAAGTCGTTTAAAGCCATTCTCAAAAACTAATTTATTACAGAAATTAGAAAGAAAGAACGACTAAAATGAAAACAATTTTTGAACAGTCAACAAGAGATGAATTGATAAACAGAATAAATGCTATCAATGAGTACAGTACTCCTCAATGGGGTAAGATGAATGTTTATCAGATGTTTAAACACTGTACATTAGTTGAGGAAATGTTTTTACGCAACAAATACTATAAACGTGTTTTAATTGGACGAATTATTGGCCAAAAAGCGTTAAAGAACATGCTGAAAGATGACCAACCAATGATGCAGAATGCTCCTACGGCTGCAGATTTTAAAGTAATTGAAATTCAAGGAAATACTGAAGAAGAAAGAACCAAGTGGATCTCACTCATTAAAGAGTATGAACATTTTTCAAACCCCTTCTATGTGCATTGGTTCTTCGGAAAAATGACGCGGGAACAAATTGGATATTTTGTTTATAAACACTCTGATCATCATTTAAGACAGTTCAATAGTTGATTTAGAAATTTTCCTATCTGAATGCTATAACAATAACCTTACATAACTAACATAATTATCTACCATTACAATTTTATATTTTTGCTTCGCTCAATTTACTTCATTGATCATAAGAGGTAATTCAGCAATAACATTTATAAATAGTCCTTCATGAAAAAAATAACTTCTTTATTAACAGTTTGTATTATGCTTGCCTTGATTTCTTGTGGCAGCCAAAAGAAAAAAGAGCAGGAACAAGAAAAAAATCTTTTTTCTGAAAGTATGGCACTTCACGATGAGGTAATGCCTAAACAGGAAGAGCTTTTTTCGCTAAAAAACAAGATCAACACTTTAGGTACTAAGATGGACAGCCTGAAAAAGGCTAATCCAACACTCGATACTTCAGCATTAAGAACAACGATTACCGGAATATCCGCTAAAATTGATACCGCCAGCAATCACATGTCTGATTGGATGCATAATTTCACAAGCGACCTCGATGAAAAGTTTCAAAATAAATCGCACGAAGAAATTATGAACTACCTTAAAAAAGGTAAAGAAGACATCGAAAAAGTAAAACAAGAGTTTAATCAGTCAATTTCAGAAGCAAAACAATTCATAGATGAGCAAAAAATTAAATAACCTTTTCCTGCTAACTTTTTTTGCCTTATTATCAACTACAATTGCATGTAATACCAGCAATGAAAAGCTTCCTATTTTGGGTCGTCGTGAAGCAGTGAAAAAAGTAGTGAATGGCAAAGAGGTTATCGACACAGTTTATCAAAGTATTCAATCATTTCGTTTTGTAAACCAAGACAGCCAATGGGTTAGCAATGATACGTTTAAAGATAAAATCTATGTAGCTGACTTTTTCTTTACGTCGTGCCCTACAATTTGCCCTATCATGAAGAAGAATATGTTGGTGGTGTACAACAAGCTCAAAGGAAACCCTCATTTCGGTATTATCTCACACAGCATTGATCCTCGCCATGATTCGGTATCTGTATTGAAAAAATTTGCTCACAAGTTAGGGGTTGACGATACACAATGGAACTTTGTAACCGGAAACCGTGACTCTATTTATGCTTTGGCAGAAAACAGTTATTTAACTGTTGCCAAAGAAGATCAGAACGCTCCTGGAGGTATTGTGCATCAAGGCGCCTTTATCCTAATCGATAAAAATCGTCATATCAGAGGGGTTTATAATGGTACAAATACGGATGAAGTTGAAAAGATGATTCTCGACATTGAAAATCTTTTAAACGAAGACGAGAAAAAGTAGAACACTTCTGTTAAAATTTAAACTCCCGATGAAGAAAACAGCTTTTGTAGTACTGCTTTTATCAGCCTTTGTCGCTGGATTGGTAGCCTGTTCCAACCCTAAAGAGATAAAAGAAAAACAATATTATTCGGAAGGGTTGTATTTATACCAGAAATATTGCCAGAATTGTCATATGGATAACGGTCAGGGTTTAGGTCAGCTGATTCCACCTTTGGCTGCCTCTGATTATTTACAACAAAATACTTCAGAACTGGCCTGCATAATCAAAAACGGAAAAAAGGGTAAGATAACCGTTAATGGAAAAGAGTATGAAGGAATAATGCCCGCTAACAACTTAAGCACCATTGAGATAGCCGAAATTATCACCTACATTACTAATACATGGGGCAATAAACTTCCAACGTATTCTATAAAACAAGTGGAAGAAGACTTAAAAAAGTGCCCTTAATTTATAATTTTGCAATGCAAACTGGTCTGTCGCTAGTTCCCTTCTGATAACTATCGGAATGGGAAGAGAGGAAAGTCCGGGCAACATAGAGCATCCTGCTTCCTAACGGGAAGGACTTATCCTGACTAATAATCAGGATAGGGACAGAAAGTGCCACAGAGAATATACCGCCTTGTCCCGATAGCTATCGGGACGGGGTAAGGGTGAAAACGTGAGGTAAGAGCTCACGGCTTTGTCGGGCGATCGGCATCGCGGTAAACCTCAGGAGTTGAAAGACCAAATAAATCTCGATCTAGGAATTGCTCGTTCCTTGATGCTTTTAGCATCTGTCGGGAAGGGTAGGTTGCTAGAGCCAATTGGCGACGATTGGCCCAGATAAATGACAGATAATTCCGAAATGTATTTCGGAAGAAACAGAACCCGGCTTACACGTTTGCATTTTTTTATTTAAAACCCCACAATTATTATTTTGAATAGTTGTGGGGTTTTTTATATTTACCGTATGGCAAAACTACTAATCGTTGACGATGAGCGCAGTATACGTAATACCTTGCGCGAAATTCTTGAGTATGAGAACTACGAAGTTGATGATACCGACAACGGTATAACTGCCCTCGATCTAATTGCTAAAAACAACTATGACCTGGTTCTGTGTGACATCAAGATGAACAAAATGGACGGGTTGGAAGTGTTAACACGCTCTCAACAAACTAATCCCGATCTACCTTTTATCATGATTTCTGGGCACGGCACTGTGGAAACAGCTGTTGAAGCAAGTAAAAAAGGGGCCTTCGATTTTATCTCTAAACCTCCTGACCTTAACCGGTTACTTATTACAGTTAGAAATGCACTTGACCGTGGAGCCTTAGCCACAGAAACCCGGGTATTAAAGAAAAAAGTTTCTAAAACCCGCGAAATCCTGGGCTTTTCTCCTGCTATCCAAAAAATCAAAGAAACTATTGAAAGAGTTGCCCCTACAGATGCCCGTGTCTTAGTTACGGGTCCCAATGGTAGTGGTAAAGAGTTGGTAGCTCGCTGGGTCCATGAAAAAAGCAATCGCTCTGGCAGTGCAATTATTGAAGTTAACTGTGCTGCTATTCCGTCTGAACTGATAGAAAGCGAATTATTTGGTCACGAAAAAGGATCCTTTACTTCTGCTATTAAGCAACGTATCGGAAAGTTTGAGTCAGCGCATGGCGGAACACTTTTCCTGGACGAGATTGGTGATATGAGCCTCTCTGCGCAGGCCAAAGTGTTAAGGGCCTTACAGGAAAATAAAATTACCCGAGTAGGTGGCGAACGTGAAATTGAAGTGGATGTACGTGTAATTGCAGCAACCAACAAAGACCTTTTGAAAGAAATAGAAAAAGGCAATTTTCGTCTAGATCTTTATCACCGCTTAAGTGTAATTATTATCAATGTACCCCCATTAAAAGAGCGTAAAGGTGATATAAGTTTAATTGCAGAAAATTTCCTTGAAGAAATATGTGATGATTACGGAATGCCGGTTAAACAGCTAACTAAAGAAGCGTTAAAAGCTTTGGAAAGTTTGGAATGGTCCGGTAATATCCGTGAACTGCATAATATGATTGAGCGATTAATAATTATGAGTGATAAGGTAATCACGGATAAAGAAGTGCATCTTTTTTCTCACTCTCCTCAATCATCGGGAACAAAAGAGAAAGGTTTTGATTTTGAAAACTTTACCAAATTTCAGGAATTTAAAGACCATATCGAAAAGCAATTTATCAAGCATAAATTGGAAAAAAACAACTGGAATGTATCAAAAACTGCTGATGAAATAGATATACAACGAAGTCATTTGTATAGTAAAATAGAAAAATTCGGCCTTAAGCGGGAAGAAATTGGTGTTAATTGATTATCGATTTTCTAATTACTTAAATTAAAAAGCAGGGTAAATCTCTGCTTTTTTAATTACAAATCATCAATGTTTAGTTAGCACTATTGCTATTTTAGCAAAATAACAACCTTTTTCCTACAAATAATCAAAACAACCTAAAGGGTTAATTTTACAGCTCGATTTTTTAATGTTTAATAACTATTTTAAACTTTTAATTAAAAAAATTAAAAAAATTTGAAGTATAGCATAAAAATTAGCAATAATTCACAATAATACATTGCCATTTTGATATTCTTTTAATCGAAAGAAAAAGACATTCGCATTTCTCAATCTTATCTCCTAAAAAGCTTTTCGTCAACCATCTTTAAAAAAATAATTTTGCACTGATTAATGGCATATACATTGTGTCTCATTTTTGTTCTAAAAAGTTTTCAGATGGTCAACTTTTTACTGATTATCTGATATGAGTTCACCTTGCAACAACCTAATCCCTTAAAACTTTAGAATTATGTGTGGAATTATCGCTTATGTTGGACGCCAACAGGCACTACCTATTTTAATCAATGGTCTTAAACGCCTTGAATATCGTGGTTATGACAGCGCAGGCGTTGCTGTAATGAATCCGAATTTAACTATTTACAAGAAAAAAGGTAAAGTAATTAATCTTGAAGAGCACGCCTTAAATAATAAAATTGATAGTACAATCGGTATGGGGCATACTCGTTGGGCTACCCATGGAGAACCTTGTGACCGTAACTCACACCCTCATCTTTCGAATAAAAAGGATTTGGCCATTATTCATAACGGTATCATCGAAAACTATGCAACCTTAAAACAAGAATTACTAAGTAAAGGTCATGTTTTTGAAAGCGACACAGATAGCGAAGTGTTGATTCACTTCATTGAAGATATACAGGAAAACCTTGGATGCGCTTTAGAAGAGGCTGTTCGCATTGCTTTAACCAGAGTAACCGGCGCATATGCAATTGTGGTAATGTCTCAAAAGAATCCGGACATGCTAATTGCCGCCCGTAAAAGTTCACCATTAATTGTTGGTGTTGGAAAAGACGAATTCTTCCTGGCTTCTGATGCTACACCCATTATTCAATACACTAAACAGGTCGTATACCTTAAAGACTATGAAGTTGCTGTTATTAAGAACGGAAAACTTACTATTACTGATCTTCAAAACAATATACATGATGCATATATCAAAGAACTTGATATAGAATTAGCTGCAATTGAAAAAGGAAATTTTGAGCATTATATGCTGAAAGAAATCTTCGAGCAACCAAAAACAATTCTTGATTGTTTACGTGGTCGTTTATTGGCTGAAGAAGGTAAAGTTCGTTTAGGTGGTTTACGTGAGTACATTGATCAGTTATGTAATGCGAAACGCATCATTATTATAGCCTGTGGTACCTCTTTAAATGCAGGAATGGTTGCACGATACCTGTTCCAGGAAATCTGCAGAATTCCGGTTGAAGTGGAATATGCCTCTGAATTTAGATATGGCAGCCCGGTGGTTCGTGATGGTGATGTGGTAATTGCAATTTCGCAATCGGGTGAGACAGCTGATACACTTGTTGCTATTGAAAAAGCGAAGGAAATGGGCGCTATAATTTTAGGTATTTGTAATGTGGTAGGATCGTCAATCCCTCGCGCCTCTCATGCGGGTGTTTACACACATGCTGGAGCTGAAATTGGTGTTGCTAGTACAAAAGCGTTTACTGCTCAGCTTACAGTATTATATCTGATCGCCCTACAGGTTGCTAAAGAAAAAGGAACGCTGGATAACGATCGTTTCCGATTGTTATTAAATGAATTAGATAAAATTCCGGCAAAGGTTCAAACAATCTTAGACAATTCATATCTAACTCAATCACTGGCAAGTTTATATCTCGATGCTCAGAATATGATTTACCTTGGTCGTGGCTATAACTTCCCTATTGCCTTGGAAGGTGCATTAAAGATCAAGGAGATTAGTTACATTCATGCCGAAGGTTACCCGGCTGCTGAAATGAAACACGGTCCTATTGCTTTGATTGATGAGGAAATGCCAGTAGTATTCATAGCTACTAAAGACCACACTTATGAAAAGATCGTTTCTAACATTCAGGAAGTTAAGGCTCGAAAAGGAAAAGTGATTGCAATTGTAACTGAAGGTGATGAAATGGTTAAATCATTGGCAGATCATGTATTTGAAATTCCAGAAACTGATGAAATTTTAACTCCATTATTATCGGTAATTCCATTACAATTATTTGCTTATTATACAGGTGTATTGAGAGGATGTAATGTTGATCAGCCTCGAAATCTAGCTAAATCAGTAACCGTAGAATAAAAAACAGCTCTCTACTATGGCTTTGATCAGAAAAGATTCCATGCTGCAGCTTGGGCATAATTTCATTTCCGGTTCCCAGATTCCCGATGGAAAGGACGAGTACTACATTCGTTTTCAACAATCGGGAGGACAAAAATACCGTCAGCTTCGTCGCGATGAAATCCAACTGTTACAGGCTAATAATAATTTGTCCGACGATTGGACAAATATCTGGGTGACCAATAAGTTCAATCCTAGTTATGTACGCAACTGCAATTTCTATGGATTGATTCGAATTGGTGATCTGGAAGAATACTTTCTCGAATATCACGATATGCGTTACCCGGTTGGATTATATAATTCAACCATTGTTTCTTGTGATCTGGGCAACAACGTTTCCTTGAACAATGTCAGTTATGTTTCACATTACATTATAGGTAATGAAAGCATTTTATTCAATGTTCATGAACTGCAGGTTTCCAATCATGCCAAATTCGGCAATGGAATCGTAAAAGAAAGTGAAGATGAATCTATACGCATATGGCTGGAAATCTGCAATGAAAACGGGGGTCGAAAAATTCTACCTTTCGATGGCATGCTAACTAGTGATGCATTTTTATGGTCGAAATATAGAGACGATGAAGAGCTGATGCAGAAGTTGTTGGAAATTACACAGAATCAGTTTCCTTCAAATCGTGGCTATTATGGAACCATAGGTGAACAATGTGTTATCAAAAACTGCCAGATCATAAAAGACGTAATAGTTGGTGATGGAGCCTATATTAAAGGAGCAAATAAACTTAAAAACCTTACTATCAACAGTAACTTCGAAAGTTGTACCCAAATTGGTGAAGGTGTAGAATTGGTAAATGGTATAATAGGTTACGGTTGCAAAATATTTTATGGTGTTAAAGCTGTACGTTTCTCATTAGGAAATAACTCTTCGCTTAAATATGGTGCTCGTCTGATCAATTCAGTTTTAGGAGAAAACTCCACCATTTCATGTTGTGAGGTTTTGAATTGTTTGATCTACCCTGGACATGAACAACACCACAATAACTCATTTTTAATTGCGGCAACAGTTTTAGGTCAGAGTAATATTGCAGCGGGTGCCACCATTGGCTCTAACCATAACTCAAGAGCAAATGATGGAGAGATTGTTGCAGGCAGAGGCTTTTGGCCAGGCTTATGTGTTAGTTTAAAACATAACAGTAAGTTTGCGTCGTTTACACTTTTAGCAAAAGGTTCATATCCGGCTGAACTAAATATAGCACTCCCTTTCTCATTAGTCACAATTAATGAACGTGATCATTTGCTTCAAATAATTCCGGCTTATTGGTGGATGTATAATATGTATGCATTGGCCCGTAACTCATGGAAATATTTAGCGCGTGATGCCCGCAAAATTAAATACCAGGAATTTGAATTCGACTACCTCGCTCCTGATACCATCGAAGAAATTTTTACGGCGATAGAGCAACTTGAAATTTGGACAGGCATGGATCAATCTCGCAAAAAAGAGCTAAATGGCCAGGCGGGAAGTCCATTGAAAGAGATTGGCCGTTCATTCCTGTTAAATGCAGGTAAGAAGCTTAGTCAGATTGAAGTTTTAGGTGGAACGATTGAAGCTAGTAGTCGTAAGTCGATCATATTAAAACCAGGAGAAGCATACAGCTCGTATAGGGAAATGGTTCATTATTTTGCAATAAAAACATTGATACAATTTTCACGAACACATAAGCTTAGCAATTTGCAACAAATTATAGCACGCCTAGGTGAAACTAAACGTTGCAAATGGATAAATATGGGAGGACAACTAATAGCTGAGCACGATCTTTTGGAACTTAAAAACAAGATTAAAGAGGGTTCCATAAACAGTTGGAACAAGATCCATGATCATTATAATTATCTTCAACGATATTATGAACAGCGAAAAGCCGAGTATGCACTTGCTGCATTAAAAGATCTGCACCAGGTATATTCACTTGAACAAATTGAAAATAAATGGAACAGCTGGTTGGATTGGGCCATTGAAATTGCTGAAAAAGTTAAAGATCGGACGTTTGATTCACGCAACAAGGATTATATAAATGAATTCAGAAAACTACCATACGATAATGAAAAAGAGATGGAAATGGTGGTTGGAAGCATAAATGATAATGAGTTCATTAAAACAGTCCAAAACAATTATGTAAAATTTCTTGGACATGTTACTGAATACAAACTTGCGGTAAACGTTCTATAGTAATTGATTAAATATTAGACAGGCTGCGAAAATATGCGTTAAAAGCGTATTTTTGCAGCCTGTTGTTTTTTGGCGTATTTATAGACTTTAAAAAGCTTCCAAAACATAACAGTTGACTTTTAAATAACTTTTGAGTGAAGAACATTCGTAACTTCTGTATTATTGCCCATATTGATCATGGTAAAAGTACCCTGGCTGATCGTTTATTAGAATACACCAAAACCATCAGCGAGCGTGATGCCCAGGCACAGTTGCTCGATAATATGGATTTAGAAAGAGAACGTGGAATTACCATTAAAAGCCATGCAATTCAAATGGAATATAAAGTGGCAGGAGAAAATTATATCTTCAATTTGATTGATACTCCGGGCCACGTGGATTTTTCGTATGAAGTTTCTCGCTCAATTGCAGCCTGTGAAGGTGCTTTATTAATTGTAGATGCATCACAAGGAATTCAAGCCCAAACAATCTCAAATCTTTACTTAGCGCTAGAACATGATCTTCATATTATTCCTATTTTGAATAAAATGGATCTTCCTGGCGCCATGCCTGAAGAAGTTAAAGACCAAATTGTTGACTTAATTGGTTGTGATCGTGATGAAATTATTCCGGCTTCTGGTAAAACAGGATTAGGTGTTGATAAAATTATTGAAGCAATCGTTGAACGTATTCCTGCTCCTGTTGGTAATCCTGATGGTCCGCTTCAAGCCTTGATTTTTGATTCAGTTTTTAACTCATTCCGTGGTATTATCGCTTACTTTAAAGTACTCAACGGAGAAATTCGTAAAAACGATAAAGTAAAATTTGTTGCTACCGGTAAAGAATATATCGCTGACGAAGTTGGTACTTTAAAATTAAACCAAGAACCGAAGAGCGTTATTAAAACCGGGGATGTAGGTTATATCATTTCGGGTATTAAAGAAGCTCGAGAGGTGAAAGTTGGTGATACGATTACCAAAGTTGATAACCCGGGGGAAGCAATCATCGGTTTTGAAGAAGTAAAACCAATGGTATTTGCCGGCATTTACCCGGTTGATACTGAAGATTTTGAAGAGCTCCGAGAAGCAATGCACAAGCTTCAGTTAAATGATGCGTCCATTGTTTTCGAGCCTGAATCTTCAGCAGCCCTTGGATTTGGTTTCCGTTGTGGTTTCTTAGGAATGCTACACATGGAAATTATCCAGGAACGCTTAGAACGTGAATTCGGAATGACCGTAATCACCACAGTTCCCAACGTATCTTATAAAGCCTACATGACAAAAGGGAAAGAAGAAATTATTGTAAATAACCCTTCTGACCTGCCTGATCCGAGTAAGCTTGACCTTATTGAAGAGCCTTATATCAAAGCCAATATTATTACAAAATCCGACTTTGTTGGGCCTGTTTTATCGCTTTGTATTCAAAAGAGAGGAACAATTGTAAATCAGTCGTATTTGACCTCTGATCGTGTTGAATTGGTGTTTGAAATGCCTATGGGCGAAATTGTATTTGATTTCTATGACAAATTAAAAACAATTTCTAAAGGTTACGCCTCTTTCGATTATCATCAAATTGGTTATCGCCAGTCTGATTTAGTAAGAATGGACATTCGACTTAACGGTGATCCGGTTGATGCGTTATCGTCACTAATTCACCGAAGCAATGCGTATAACTTTGGTAAAAAGATTTGCGAAAAGTTAAAAGAGTTATTACCTCGTCAACAATTCGAAATTGCTATTCAGGCTTCAATTGGAGCTAAGGTTATTGCTCGCGAAACCGTAAAAGCAATGCGTAAGGATGTAACAGCTAAGTGTTACGGTGGTGATATTTCGCGGAAACGTAAACTATTGGAGAAACAAAAAGAAGGTAAGAAACGTATGCGCCAAGTTGGTTCAGTAGAAATTCCACAATCGGCGTTTATGGCAGTACTTAAATTAGATTAACCCCCTTACCCCCTAAAGGGGGAATTTAGGGTATTTATAACGATATAGAAAAGTCCCCTTTAGGGGATTTAGGGGTTCAAGAAATGCAATTACTCGACGGAAAATTAGTTTCTGAAAAACTAAAAAATGATATAGCTGCAGAAGCGGCTGATTTTACTGGAAAAACTGGTCGCCAACCTCATTTGGTTGCCGTTTTAGTAGGTAATGATGGAGCCAGCGAAACTTATGTTGCCAGCAAAATGAAGAACTGTGAAAAGGTTGGTTTTAAATCAACTCTGGTTCGATATGATGCTACTATTTCAGAAGCTGAATTACTAAAGAAAATTGATGAGTTGAACAATGACCAGGGTGTTGATGGTTTCATTGTTCAGTTACCATTACCTAAACATATCGACGCAGAAAAGGTTACAGAAGCCATTGATCACCGCAAAGATGTTGACGGCTTCCACCCTATTAACTTAGGTCGTATGCAGCGTAATTTACCTGCCTTTATTCCGGCAACGCCATACGGAATCTTATTAATGCTTCAGGAATATGGAATTGATACTACAGGTAAGTACTGTGTTGTAATTGGTCGCAGTAATATAGTAGGTTCACCTATGAGCATTTTAATGGCGCGTAACACTACACCAGGTAACTGTACCGTGACCATGGTGCATAGTAAAACTCCTGATATTACCGAATACACCAAAAAAGCAGATATTTTAATTGCTGCAATTGGTAAAGCCGAGTTTGTTACCGCTGATATGGTGAAAGAGGGAGCAATTGTAATTGATGTGGGAATAAATCGCGTTGAATCAAGTGAAACCAAATCAGGGTTTAAATTAAAAGGTGATGTTAA
This sequence comes from Solitalea agri, assembly GCF_023914155.1. Lineage (GTDB taxonomy): Bacteria > Bacteroidota > Bacteroidia > Sphingobacteriales > Sphingobacteriaceae > Solitalea > Solitalea agri. The sequence goes on from NZ_JAMWYS010000003.1 coordinate 13,214, forward strand.
ATTTGATGAAGTAGCTCCTAAAGCTTCTTTTATTACCCCGGTCCCCGGCGGTGTTGGTTTAATGACCATTGTGAGCTTACTGAAAAACACTTTGGCTGCCGCAAAAAAAGAGATCTATCAATAAAAATTGATTAAAAAAATAAACTGGAAAGCTGTGTTGTTAATAACTTCACAGCTTTTTTGTTTTATGAAAAACATCTTAGATAAGATCATCTGATTGTAATATCCCTACCTACTTTATAGAGAGATAGCTTCTGTATGGCCAAACATTCTTATCTTTGCGGCTCAAAAAAATTAAGGCATGTCGGTACTGGTACCAGAAGATGGAACATTATTACCCTTGATGGAGGAATTTTATACCATCCAGGGAGAAGGATTTAACACCGGAAAAGCGGCGTATTTTATACGTTTGGGCGGTTGCGACGTGGGTTGCCATTGGTGCGATGTAAAGGAATCATGGGATGCTGAACTTCACCCTTTAACCAAAGCTGATGTAATTGTGGACCATGCCTCCCAATATCCTTCAAAAGCAGTGGTTGTTACTGGAGGAGAGCCATTAATCTATAACCTGGAATACCTTACTAAAGAACTTCAAAATAAAGGAATCAAAACTTTTATAGAAACTTCAGGAGCTTACCCTCTTTCGGGAAGCTGGGATTGGATTTGCCTTTCGCCAAAAAAATTCAAAGCTCCCCGTCCAGATATTTTACCTGTGGCAGATGAACTAAAGGTAATTGTTTTTAATAAATCAGATTTTGAATGGGCAGAGCAATATGCTTTACAGGTATCAGAAAAATGTAAACTATATCTTCAGCCCGAGTGGAGTAAAGCCAAAGAAATGACCCCTCTTATTGTGGAATATGTAATGGCCAATCCGAAATGGGAAATTTCACTTCAAACGCATAAATATCTGAATATCCCATAAGTAATTAATAGTTACTTCTATAGAGTTTAACCACATTTTAAAAGCTTTAATTTCAATTTAAGTTTTAAAAGTTTTATCTTGTAACAACTTATTGACAAATGAAGCTTGAAACACATAAGTTGAAGCTATACTTAGCCGTATTCTTGTGCTTTGCTCAAATGATTGTAAATGCACAGGTTAAGTATTCAACCCAATCAAAACAAGCCATTAAATTTTACGAAGAGTCAGATACTTATCTGAATTCGAAAAACTATAATGGAGCCATAGAGGTTTTAAATAAAGCCATTGCTGCAGACAAATCATTTATCGATGCTTACCAGCGCTTAGGAGATATCTACCGCGTTATAAAGAATTATGAAAAAGCTAGGGAAAACTATCTGCAAGTAATAACCCTTTTTCCCGACTTTGCAAAGCAGGATTATTATTTTCTGGGAGAAATTGAAGTTAAAAAAGGCAATTACAGCTATGCTAAGAAATATCTTGAAAAATTCATGATGTATGCTGATAAACCTCAGCAATTCATCCCTCAGGCAAAGAAATACCAGGCAGATTGTAAATTCGCAATTGAAGCCCTAAAACATCCGGTACCTTTTACCCCTAAAAACTTAGGCGGAGCAATCAACACTAATGCAGACGAATACCTTCCTAGCCTAACAGCTGATGGCAAACAAATGATTTTTACCCGTAAAGCTAACAACAATGAAGACTTTTATACAAGCACATTCATAAACGATCAATGGACATCTGCAGTTAAGCTAAGTGGTAATATTAATACCCCATATCTAAACGAAGGAGCACAAAGCTTATCCTCTGACGGGCAATACCTTTTATTGACCATATGTAATGCTCCCGGAAGTTATGGTCGCTGCGACCTTTATTATTCTCGATTGGAAGGCACAGAATGGGCTGCGCCTGTAAATATTGGCGCACCCGTAAATACAGGAGCATGGGAATCACAGCCCTGCCTGGCCCCCGATGGAAGAACCCTTTATTTTGCCAGTGATCGTAAAGGAGGTTTAGGTAAGATAGATATTTGGAAATCGTATTTACAAGACAACGGCACCTGGAGTGAGCCAGAGAATTTAGGGCCGAATATCAACACTACAGAGGATGAGCAATCGCCATTTATTCACCCAGATAATGAAACACTTTATTTTAGCTCAAATGGCTGGCCGGGAATGGGTAACAGCGATATTTATATATCACGGAAAGATGAAAACGGCGCTTGGACGCTGGCTGAAAACGTGGGCTATCCTATAAATACCAATATGGATGATTTTTGTCTTGTTGTAACTGGCAATGGCAATAAAGGATACTTTTCTACTAATAATACTGCTGGAAAAGCCGGGCATGATCTTTACTCATTTGATATTCCTCAAAAATTAAAGCCTAAAGCATTAACTTTTATAAAAGGTTTTGTGTTTGATGAAAAGACAAAAGAAAAGTTAGATGCAGTTGTTGAAGTTCAGAATCTCAAAACAAGTAAAACAGTTTACCGATCTGTTTCAAATTCCGAATCTGGACAATTTTATGCTAGTTTACCACAAGGAAATCAATATGCAGTTAATGTTTCGCGTGAAGGTTATTTATTTTACTCCGGATATTTCTCAACGGTAGACGCCGATAACACAAATGTGGTTTGCTTAAAAGCTCCTTTGAAAGAAATTGCAGTTGGTGAAAAAATAGTACTGAAGAACATTTTTTTTGAAACAAATTCATTCAAATTAAGTTCTGAATCAATGATTGAATTACAAAAGGTAGTTGCTTTTATGAAGAGTAATGCACAAGTGGCAATTGAAATCTCTGGATATACTGATAATGTTGGCGATGATCAATCAAACCTGCTTCTATCAGAAAACAGAGCTAAAGTTGTTTATGGCTATTTATTGCGTTCAATACCTAATCCAAAACGGTTTACGTATAAAGGTTTTGGCGAAAACCAGCCAATAGATTCAAATGAAACACCGCAAGGAAAAGCCAATAACCGAAGAACAGAATTGAAAATAACTAGTATTCAATAACTTACACTAAAAATGTCAAACCAAAACTACTCAAATCACGCCCAATTGGTTAAAGGGTATCATGGATTATTATTTTTTCTCTTACTGGCCGGATTTATTGGCTCAATCATAAATCTGATAGAGTCATTTAATTCAAACGGAAATCTTTATAGTGCCTCATTAATTCTGTTACTATTCGTTTGTTCTTTTTTAGCTTTTTACTATTTAAGAGTATTCGCCCTACGTGCCCAAGATAGAGCTATTAGAGCAGAAGAAAACCTTCGCTATTTCGTTCTAACAGGCAAATTGTTGGATAATAAACTTCGTATGGGACAAATTATTGCACTTCGTTTTGCTCCTGATGATGAATTGATTGAATTGGCGAAAAGAGCTGTAAATGAAAAATTAAGCAATAAGCAGATTAAACAATCAATTAAAAACTGGAAAGCAGATTTTAACAGAGTTTAACATAAATGAAGGATAAAAAATTGATCGTTTTATTTGATGGCGTTTGCAACTTATGTAATAAATCGGTGCAGTTTATTATTAAAAATGACCCAAAAGGTAAATTTATGTTTGCTGCTCTACAATCAAATGCTGGGAAAAATTTGCTCAAAGAATTTAACCTTGATCAACAAGATTTAAACTCATTCATTTTGATAGATAATAACAAACCCCGATTGAGATCAACCGGGGTTTGTTATGTATTTAAAAATCTTAACGGATTTTTCCCTTTGCTCTATGTCCTTATAATTGTTCCAAAGGTTATTCGCGATTGGATCTATAATAAAATAGCCCAAAGCAGGTATAATTTATTTGGGAAGCAAGAACAATGCATGATTCCAACACCTGAATTAGCATCAAGGTTTATTAGTTAATTTCCAAGCTCTGATAAAAACTTGATTCGCATTAATTGAATCTCTTCTCTTGAATAATCATCCTCTCCTAATTCAGCAATTGCTAACTCAATCGAATCTTCCTCAGCTGTTTTAAAATAATCAAACACCTCATCCTGCCGTTCTTCATCAATTACATCATCGATGTAATAATCCAAATTGAGTTTTGTTCCTGATAACACTATACTCTCGATTTCCTGAATCAAACCCTGCATTCCCAATCCTTTTGATGAAGCAATATCGTCAAGAGGGATTTGCCTGTCTATGTTTTGGATAATGGATACTTTTAAACTTGATTTGTTTACGGTTGACTTAACCACCATATCTTGCGGGCGATCAATGTCATTATCTTCTACATATTGCTTGATCAAAGCCACAAATGGGGCACCGTAACGAATAGCTTTACCGTTACCAACCCCCGAAATTTGCTTCAATTCATCAAGATTTACAGGATATTGACTCGCCATTTCCTCCAAAGACGGATCCTGAAAAATAACAAATGGAGGAATATTCTTTTGCTTAGCTGTTTTTTTGCGAAGATCTTTCAGGTAACCAAGTAAAGTATCATCTAATGCACCTCCTCCGGCTTTGACCTCATTATCATCAGTAGCTTGAATCTTATCAAAATCATTATTTAAGATGAATTTTATTGAATAAGGCGCTTCGATAAACGATTTACCAAACTTAGTTAGCTTTAAAATACCATAGCTGTCGATATCTTTTAGTAAAAAGTTATGAATCACCGCTTGTCTAACCACCGATTTCCAGACTAAAACTCCCCGATCTTTTCCCGTGGCAAACTCTTCAAGTTTATCGTGACTAAAAGTGTTCATTTCAGCGTCTTCAAGACCAGCAAGAATGTTCACAATATGCTCGGCGTCAAAATTCTCTTTGAGTTTTTGAATAAGCTTTAATAATGTAAGAAGATCCTGTTCTGCTTCGAATCTTTCTTTCGGATGCCGACAGTTATCACACATGTTTGAACAACCGCTTTCATTAAAACTTTCTCCAAAATAATGAAGTATCTGTTTTCTCCTACATACTGAAGATTCGGCGTAGTCAATTACTTCATTCAATATTTGGGTGCCAATTTCGCGTTCCGAAACCGGCTTGTCTTTCATAAATTTGGCCAGCTTGTCGATATCTTTCTGATCGTAAAATGCAATACAATTACCTTCACCACCATCACGACCAGCTCGTCCTGTTTCCTGATAATAACCCTCCATGCTCTTAGGCATATCGTAGTGAATCACGAAACGAACATCGGGCTTATCGATTCCCATCCCAAAAGCGATTGTTGCAACAATCACTTGCACATCTTCCATTAAAAACTTGTCCTGTGTGGTAGCTCGTGTATTTGCATCTAATCCAGCGTGATAAGGAAGGGAAGGTATTCCGTTTATATTGAGTGTTTCTGCAACTTCTTCAACCTTTTTCCTACTGAGGCAATAAATAATACCACCTTTACCGTTTTGGGCTCGGATATATTTAATAATCTCTTTTAATTCATTCTTTTTAGGACGAATTTCATAATAAAGATTAGAGCGATTAAAAGAAGATTTAAAAACTACTGCATTTTGCATTTGCAGGTTTTTCTGTATGTCTTGCTGAACCTTAGGAGTTGCCGTAGCAGTTAAAGCAATGATTGGAATATTCTCACCTAATTGTCCGATAATTTGGCGAATTTTGCGGTATTCAGGTCTGAAATCATGACCCCATTCAGAAATACAGTGAGCTTCATCAACTGCGACAAAAGAAACTTTAATATCCCTTAAGAAATCAATATTATCTTGTTTTGAAAGAGATTCAGGGGCAACGTACAACAATTTTGTCTCACCAGATAAAACATCTTGTTTTACCTTGGCGGTTTCAGTTTTATTTAAAGATGAATTTAAAAAATGAGCAATGGTATCTGAACTTCCAAAAGCGCGCAGTTGGTCAACCTGGTTTTTCATTAATGCTATTAACGGCGATATTACGATGGCTGTGCCATCGCTCATTAACGCGGGTAGTTGGTAGCACATTGACTTACCCCCACCAGTAGGCATAATCACGAATGTATCATTCCCTGAAAGTATGCTGGTGATGATTGCTTCCTGCTCTCCTTTAAATTTTTCAAACCCAAAAAAATTCTGCAAGTTATCAAACAGCGACTTTTTAACCTCCATTATTCGAGAAAAAGTTAAGTAATATTATGGTTTGGATTAGTTTGCTAAATTAAAAATAACATAATTTTGCACATAATAAAACATCCCAATAGTTAAATCTTTAAACAATTGCAAGTATCGGATTCGGTTAAATGAATGCTTCAGATCGAAGCGGATGCTTTATTGATCCACAAACTTACACAAATAACAACTTCGAAACAATCCTTAATATCATTCTAACGTCATAAGATCATTCTGTGTTAATAACTAATGAGTTAGCATTAAATCTGTTGCTTTCAGTCAAATTAACAATTTCACAAAATCATCTAATATTCTGACTAAAAGATTAGTAAAACAAACCGCATTCAGGCCATTTCAATCTAGTAGATTTAAATATTTTGAATTATAAGAAGCTATACTTTATTATTTGGTAGAATAATGAAAACTTTTCTAACTTGCGCGCCATTGCAACTATGGTTTGCCTGATATACCATTGAAATTATTTCAAAATGGATATGCTGATTAACTATACAAACAATATTCTCACTAATTGATAATAAATAGCAGATACGTTTCTACTTACTCATCTTATGAAAGAAGGAATAGAGATCTGCCTTAAAATAGAATGGCAAATAGTAATCATTACATTGTAATTATGGCTGGCGGCGTTGGGAGCCGATTTTGGCCTGTTAGCAGAAGCAATTATCCTAAGCAGTTTATTGATATTCTCGGAACTGGTCAAACCTTAATTCAACAAACATTTAACCGGTTTAAAGAGATTTGCCCACCAGAAAACATCTATTTTGTTACCAATGAAAGCTACCGCTCCTTAATTAAAGAACAAATACCAGAAGCTATTAATGATAATATATTGGGCGAACCTGTAATGCGAAATACCGCACCATGTATAGCCTACGCTTGTCATAAAATTGCAAAGAAAAACCCTGATGCATGTATTGTAGTCGCACCTTCTGATCATTTAATATTACAAGAAGAAGCCTTTAAAGATGCTATTCGCGAATCTTTAAAATTAACTGAAGCAAACAATTTTCTGGTTACGTTAGGTATTGTTCCGAGCAGACCAGATACCGGATATGGTTATATTCAACACACTAGCACAAAGGTTGGTGAAAACTTCTATAAGGTAAAAACCTTTACCGAGAAACCAGACCTTGATCTTGCTAAAACATTTATTGCCAGTGGTGATTTTCTTTGGAATGCAGGCATTTTTGTTTGGAATGCAACTACCATTTTGAAAGCTTTTGAAAAGCATTTGCCCGAGGTAAATGAGATTTTTGCTGAAGGAAAAATATTTCTTAACACCAGTAAAGAACAGGATTTTATTAAAACAGCTTATACTCGCTGCAAAAATATATCTATCGATTATGGCGTGATGGAAAAAGCTGAAAATGTTTATGTACGACCAAGTGATTTTGGATGGAGTGACTTGGGTACCTGGGCATCAGTATATGAGGTAAAGAAAGAGAAAGATTATGTGGGCAATGTTGTTATTGATTCGAACAAGGTGATTATGTATGACTCTGCAAACTGTATAGTGAGAACACCAACTGATAAATTGGTGGTACTGCAAGGTTTGGATGGTTATATTGTTGTTGAATCTAACAATGTATTGATGATCTGCAAAAAATCAGAAGAACAGGAAGTAAAACAAATTGTTGCCGATATAAAGCAAAAATATGGAGAAAAATATCTCTAATAGCTAGCAAAAATTTTTCTAACCAAACAGCCGTTCAAATTATTTTTGAACGGCTGTTTGGTTTATATTCAGTTTGATATTAATTACATGTCAAATTTATCAAGCAGTTTAAGTAATGTGGCAAAGTCTTTCGGGTAATCAGCCTTTACTGTTAATATTTCGCCATTTAACAGCTTAAAGCTTACTTCATAGGCATGTAAAGCAAAACGGCGAATTAAAGGCTGCTCTACTTCATCTTTTGCCAACCTATAACCTTTTTTAAATTTCGAAAGCATAGGATATTTCCCCCCATACATTTCGTCAGCCACAATAGAGGCACGCTGGGTAGCCAAATGAATCCGGATTTGGTGCATACGTCCCGTTTTTGGAAGGCACTCAACCAAGGTGAAGTGCTTATAAAATTTTATAGCAGTAAAAACTGTTTCAGCTCTTTTACCTTCATATTTATCAATTACCACATTGCCTTTCCCAAGGTTAGCAATAGGAAGATCAACCAGCTTATTATCAAACGCATGAGTACCATCAATTACGGCATGATAAATCTTTTTCACTTCCCGATGTTCAAACTGCATTGATATTGAACGATATGCTTCAGGGGTTTTAGCAAAAATCAATGCGCCAGAAGTCTCTTTATCCAATCTGTGACAAATTTGCGCATCGTCCCAATATCCTTTGGCCATACGCAACATATTGATTTCGCCTCCTGTGCGTTCATCAACAGAAGCTACTAGCGGTGGTTTATTGATCACTATTACTTCGTCGTTTTCAAATAATATCAGGTCTTTAAAAGAAGGTATTTTCATGCAATAACTGTCGGTATTTTATATTTTTAAGCCGACAAAAGTACTAAAAAAGAAAATAGCTATCAGCACTTGACTTTTAGCTATTAGCAGAAGTGTTTAGAAAAAACTAATTCATGATTTCTTTTAACCCTTTCTTAGGGTAAAGCCAAAAGTAGTTCCAACACCAACGCTGCTCCTTACATTAATCGTTTGATTATGGGCTTCAATAATGTGCTTTACAATCGCCAGTCCAAGGCCTGTTCCGCCTTCCATTCTAGACCGACTTCTATCCACACGATAAAAACGCTCAAATAATCGAGCTAAATGCTCTGGCTCAACTCCTATCCCATTATCAGTAATTTCAACTAAAATGTTTTCATCCATATCATACAAACCAACGGTGGTAAAGCCTCCATTGTTACCATACTTAATTGAATTTGAAATTAGGTTAACGAGTACCTGACGAATACGGGATTTATCAGCTTCAACGATAAATGGAACATCTGAACCATCTTTAAAGCCAAAAGAGATGTTTTTATCATGGGCCATAAACTCCATCGAATCCAACACATCCTTCACTAAATCATAAATATCAAATGTTTCAGTTTCCATAGTCAGATAACCTGATTCAAGCTGGGATATTGATTCAAGATCTTCAACTAAAGCGGCTAAGCGATCAGTACTACGGGCTGCTTTGGATAGAAAATGAAGATTAACCTCCGGATCCTCCATGGCTCCATCCAATAAGGTGTTAATATACCCCTGGATATTAAAAATTGGCGTTTTAAGCTCGTGAGAAACATTCCCTAAAAATTCCTTCCTGAATGTTTCGTTCTGTCGAAGCTGTTCAATTTCAACTGCTTGATCTTGTGCCCAATCTAAAACATCTTTCGTAACACCAGCTATTGGATCATCACCCGAACTAAATAATGGAGGAAAAATGGGGTCGCTTTTACCAGTTTTTAAATGATGGATATTTTTATAGATCAGCTTAATCTTTCGATAAATGAAAAACTCTAAAGCGTATAAAGTAAGTACAAAGGATACGCCGAAGTTTAGTACTATTTCAATAATTACTTCAAGAAATGCTGATTTAAATAGTAGAGATATAAGTCCAACAACACACGATAAAATGGTAGCTGTTAAAAATGCGATGATACGAGGCGTTGGGTTTTTTATCATAGTTCAAATTTGTATCCTACCCCTTTTACGGTGGTTACGTATGAATCGCCTAACTTTTCTCGTAATTTTCTAATATGCACATCTATGGTACGATTTGTAACCACAACCGAGTCTTCCCAGATGTTTTTAAGAATAATTTCACGGGTATACACCTTGCCTGGTTTAGATGCCAAAAGGTATAAAAGTTCGAACTCTTTTTTTGCAAGAATAATTTTTTTCCCTTGTTGATAAACCACAAAGGCTTCACGATCAATTACGAGGTCACCAATTTCAAGCTTGTTTTCGTAATTCTCATCAGAATATACATTGCGACGTAAAATGGCATTAATACGGCTTATCAGTGCTCTTGGTTTAATTGGTTTAGCTATGTAATCGTCGGCACCAACATTAAATCCTGCAATTTCTGAATACTCTTCGCTACGGGCAGTTAAGAACACCATGAAGGTATTTTTAAACTCCGGCATGCTACGCATTAATCGGCAGGCTTCAATTCCATCCATTTTAGGCATCATTATATCCAAAATAATCAAATCGGGCATTACCTTTTTGGCAGTAGTTACGGCTTCTTGCCCGTTATTAGCTAAAAATACCTGGTATCCTTCTTTCTTTAAATTGTATTCAATTAATTCTAAAATATCTGGTTCGTCGTCAACAATTAGAATTTTCTGTTTCGGTGTTGTCATATCTGAATTTTCCATAAAAGTAAATTGCTAATTGAATGAATTTGTTAATCCTATATTAAGAATTTGTTAAGAAGTAAAAAAGAGTTAATATCAGATAGTTGTTAATTGAACAATTTCTTAAAAAAATCTTCCAATTGGTCTCCATGCAGGTTTTTAGCAATGATCTTACCTTCCTTATCCAATAAAAAATTAGAAGGAATAGCATCTACACCGTAAGATACAAGCGGTTCTGACTGCCATTTCTTCAAATCCGATACCTGAACCCAGTTCATTTGGTGGTCAGAAATGGCTTTCACCCAACGGTTCCTGTCATTATCGAGTGAAACACCATAAATTTCAAGACCTTTGGAATGATAAAACGAGTATAGTTTTTTCAGTTCAGGTATTTCTTCTATACACGGTTGACACCATGACGCCCAAAAGTCAATCAAAACATATTTTCCTTTTAATGATGACAAATCCACTTTATTTCCATTGATGTCAGCAAGCTGAATTTCAGGAGCCATAAAGCCTTCATTATTACCTATAGGCATCCCATTAGCGGCTCTCAACACAGTATCCTTTTCCTGTTTACCAGAAAATGAACAAGAACATAATAAGAACGATGAAATAATTAGCAGTGAAACAACAAAGCGCATGGGTCAAAAATAAAAAGACTTTCTGAGGTTTTATTCTCAGAAAGTCCTTTATCATTAAAAACAATTTTATTTATGCCTTTCAAGTCGATCAATTATCAATTGATTTGCCGATTTCGGATCAATTTTTCCTTTTGAAAGCTTCATCACATCACCCATAAACATTCCTATCAAATTCCTTTTGCCTTTATGATATTCTTTCACTTTATCAGGATATTTAGTAATAACCTGATCTATAAAACCGATCAATTCATCATCATCGCCTTCAATAAATACGCCTAGCTCATGGGCAAGTTGATCAATATCTTTTTCCGGGTGTTTTAATAACTCTGGAAAAACCTGCTGGTTTGCCACTGAGTTATTGATTCGTCCAGCATCAATTAAATTAATGATTGCCGCCAATTTACTAGGCTTTAGGATGAATTTATTAATTTCTATTCCCTGATCATTTAAGTATGATTTAACAGCTCCCATTATCCAGTTTGCTGCCGATTTATAATTTTCGGTGAATTTTATGACCTCTTCAAAATATTGAGCCAAGTATTTGTTGTCTGTTAAAACAATGGCATCATATTCAGGAAGGCCAAAATCTGTGGTATATTTTCTAATTAATTGTTCTGGCAATGCGGGCAATGCAGCTTTTACTCCATCAATATAACTATCTGTTAAAACTACTGGCAATAAATCAGGTTCAGGAAAATATCGGTAATCATTTGCCATCTCCTTGGTTCGCAACACAGATGTAACGCCGGTACTGGCATCAAAATTCAATGTATTCTGACTAATAGTACCTCCGGCCTCTAAAACATCAATTTGCCGTTTAAATTCGTACTCGATCGCTCGCTGAACATTTTTTATTGAGTTCATGTTCTTAACTTCACAACGAGTGCCATATACATTGCTTCCTTTAAGCCTTACAGAGATATTTGCATCACATCGCATACTGCCTTCTTCCATGTTACCATCGCATATATCCAGATAACGTAACAGTTTGCGCATTTCAGTAAGGTATAGTACAGCTTGCTCCGAACTGCGCATATCAGGTTCCGAAACAATTTCCAATAAAGGCACTCCTGCCCGGTTCAAATCAATACATGAATTAAAAGGATCCTGGTCGTGCATACTTTTACCTGCATCTTCCTCCATATGAATGTGATGTAACTGGATCTTCTTTTTTGAACCATCTTTCAAATTCACCTCTATGTAACCACCAACGCTTATAGGCTTAGCATCCTGACTAATCTGATAACCTTTGGGTAAATCGGCATAGAAGTAATTCTTTCGGTCGAAGGCATTGTAATTATTAATGGTTCCATTGGTTGCCAAACCTAGTTTTACCGCATATTCAACTACTTTTTCGTTTAGTTTAGGTAATGTACCTGGCAATCCAAGTGAAACTGGACTTATATTAGAATTTGGCTGAGCACCAAATGCAGCAGAGTCGGCACAAAATATTTTTGTATTGGTAGACAATTGCGCATGCACCTCTAAACCAACCACTAATTCATAATTATCGTAAACAGAGTTTCTCTTCATAGCTTTACGCAAAAATATAAGAATTTGTTAATTTCATACCATTTTATACCATTTGCAATCATTTTTATAACAATATCCGTACTTTATTAAATTTTTAAAGAAGAAAATATTCAGATAGAGCTATATAAAAGTTATTGTTAGCTTAAAGAAATATTTATATTGCAACAACAGAATTGCTAGAACCCTTAGATGCTTAGAAAGTTTTTTTCAAAATTACTCTCCATAATTGCTGGTGACAATAATAAATTCTCACTCGAAAACAGGATTTTTAACATTACTTGTATTGTTACCATCTTACTTGCTTTCGGTGCAATTGTTCTTAACCTGATAAATAATATTGACTGGCGGTTGAACATTATTATTATTATTACAGAAACCGGCATTATCATTCTTTATTATTTATCCAGGTTTAAACATAAATTCCAATCCACTGTAGTAGCCTTTATTTCATTGTGCTACATCGGTCTTGGAATTGGCTGGTTTTATAATAGTGGAAGTCAAGGCCCAGTCATTTACATCATCACCTTTTTCCTGATCGTTTTTATAAGTATTATCAATATTAGGTACAGGTCTTATTGGATCTTCTCTTGCGTTGCTTTCACTGTATCTCTTTTCGTAATTGAGTATTATCATCCCGAATGGGTTGACAATTACCAGTCGCGGGAGAACAGATTTATCGATTTAATAGGCACCTATTTACTAGTAATGATAAGTATTGTAACGGTGGTTTTGTCAATAAGAAATAACTATGAGTATGAACGAAAAAAAGCGCAGCGGCATAAGGAAGAGATTACGCTTCAAAACCAGCTCATCAGCCAGCAGTACAAAAATCTTGAAAATCAGGATCTTATCAAAATAAAAGTCTTTTCTATCATTTCACATGATTTGCGAGGCCCACTAACCTCCTTGCAAGGCTTACTCAACCTCTTCAATGAGAAATTAATTGGAACCGAAGAGTTTACTGAACTTTCAACTGAAATTACAGAACGGGTTCGTCACAATCTTCAACTGCTTGATAATTTACTTTATTGGTCGAACAGCCAAATGCTGGGACTAAAAGTTGAAGCCGTTGAAATTGTTTTCAATAACATGATGGACGAATTCCTTCATTTACTTAAGCCTGAAGCTGAAAGCAAACATATTATTATAGAAAACAATATTAATGGCGAAGTTTCAGCATATGCCGATATCAACATGGTTAAAGTGGTTATCAGAAACCTCCTATCAAATGCAATAAAATTTACCCGACCTTTTGGAAAAATTAAAATAAGCTGCAGAAATGATGGTGAAGCGGCTATTTTTTCGGTGGAAGATAATGGTGTAGGAATTAGTAGCGAAAACCAAATGAAGCTTTTCAGTATGGACCATTTCTCAACCAAAGGTACAGCCAATGAAATTGGGACCGGTTTAGGATTAATTCTTTGCAAAGACTTTATTGAACGTAATGGTGGAAAGATTTGGACCATCAGCGAACTAGGCAAAGGCAGTGTATTTAGCTTTTCGTTACCGCGTTTCAAAGTATTTCATTCTGAAATTAATTGATTAGAAAATGAAACTACTTAAAAGCTTTAAGTATGCATTTAACGGTTTAAAAGTTGGTTTCAGTACTGAAATCAATCTTAAAATTCATTTAGCTATTGCAGTTTGTGTGCTATTTGGCGGATTTATATATGAGCTAAATTCAATAGAATGGATAGTTATACTTCTTTGCATCGCACAGGTAATTGGCCTGGAATTAATAAACACAGCCATTGAAAAACTCGCTGATCGTGTAAGTGCTGAAACCGACCCTAAAATTGGTTTACTAAAAGATATTGCTGCCGGAGGTGTTTTATTCTCTGCACTCATTGCTGTTGTAATCGGCCTTATAATCTTTTTGCCGAAAATACTTTAAAGAACTCACTTACTAAATGAGGCCAACAAATCACTGCCTTTAAATAATTGTAGCTTCTCTCCTTTCATTTTAACATCAGTTGTTTCGGTTAATGCTTTGGAAAGAGCGTCTTCTACACCCATATCGGGACACATCATTTTTGTGCTGGCCAATGGGCCAAATTTCAATTTTCCTTCTTCAAACTTATAAGCACCGGTAAAATTATTGCAGCCCAGAGAGCCGCTCATTCGGCTATCGTCTTTGCTGAACTCTAAAAACGCTGGCTTACCCTTAGAAATATCCACTGGACTACCATTTTGCATCAACTGCGAAAGATTCCATTTGTTGCCAAAAAGCTGAGCAATATTCTCTGGCGTAATTAAACCTGAATTTTTCATGCTGCTACAATTAAACAACGTAAATGTGAGTAACAAGAAGAAAGAGAGTTTAGATTTCATGACTTAGGATTTAAAGTTTGTGCTATTAATTTAAGGATTTTGATTAGGAAAGATAGAAATGAAACAGCCCGATTTTTTATCGGGCTGCTATATTTTTAATTACTGAACATATTGTTTTGCCTTTTCAAGCGCTCGATCTAAACCGGTAACATCTTTACCCCCGGCAGTTGCATAGAAAGGTTGCCCCCCTCCACCACCTTGGATCTCTTTACCTAATTCTCGAACAATTTGAGAAGCATTTAATTTTTTATCCTGAACCAGGTTATCGGAAATAATAACGGAAATACTTGGCTTACCATCAATTTCGGCACCGATGATTAAGAACAAATCATTTAGTTTTTCACGCATCTCGAATGACAAATTTTTGATTGCCTCTGCAGAAGGAATATCAACCTTAGCGGCGATAAAATTCACCCCATTAATTGCTTGCACTTTTTTAGCCAAATCATCTTTAAGCATCGAGGCTTTTTGAATGATCATTTGCTCCAGCTCCTTGCGCAAGCGGTTATTTTCTTCTAAAACCGATTCTAAACCTTTAACAACATCTTTAGGGTTTTTCAATAAAGTTTTCACTTCATTTACAATTGCCTGCTGTTGATTATATAACTCTTCAGCTTTAGTTGCAGTGATAGCCTCAATACGACGAACACCTGCTGCAACAGCACTTTCAGCTACAATTTTAAACGAGCCAATTTGGCCGGTTGCTGGGACATGAATACCACCGCAAAGCTCTTTCGAATAACTTGAGTCGAACGTAATTACACGTACAAAATCACCGTATTTTTCACCGAACAAGGCAGTTACACCCGAATCAATTGCTTGTTGGAAAGGAACTTTACGCTGCTCATCCAGTTTTACATTCTCTCGAATTTTCTCATTCACAATTTTCTCAATGGCTGCAATTTCTTCGTCGGTAACTTTAGCAAAATGTGAAAAGTCGAAACGCAAATACTCTTCGTTTACCAATGAACCTTTTTGATTTACGTGATCTCCTAACACACGTTTTAACGCGGCGTGCAGTAAGTGAGTTGCAGAGTGATTATTCGCTGTATCGCGACGTTTGTCAGTGTCAACTTTAGCGGTAAAGGCCTTTGTTAAATCTTCCGGTAACTCATCAGTAAAGTGAACAATCAGGTTATTTTCTTTCTTGGTATCGTTAATACGAACCAATTCATTTGCATTTTCTAAAACACCGGTATCACCAACCTGACCTCCACCTTCGGCATAAAAAGGAGTTTTATCCAATACCAATTGAAACTGCTCTTTCCCCTTAGCCTTGATCTTACGATATTTTAAAATATGAACTTCCGATTCTAATTGATCATAGCCCAAGAATTCAGTTTCTTTATCAGTTCCAACTAACACCCAATCGCCAGTATCGATAGCAGTAGCCGCACGTGAACGTTCTTTTTGTTGAGCTAAAGCCTTATTGAAGCCTTCCATGTCAACGTTTAGCTTACTTTCACGAGCTAATAATTGCGTTAAATCGATAGGGAAACCATAGGTATCATAAAGTTCAAACGCAAATTCACCATCAATTTTTACAACTTCATTTTTTGCATCTATAAACTGACCATGTTCATTTTTATTCAAATTATATAGATGAGTAATTCTAAATTTGTAATCTTCAAACCTGTCGATTCCTTTAGCTAGTGTTCTTAAAAACGAAGCTTCCTCTTCTTTCACCACTTTTTCAACAAATGATTTTTGCTCTTTCAATTCATTGAAAACACCATCAAACTGTTCAGCCAAAAGAGCAACTAATTTATATAAGAAAGGTTCTTTTAAGTTTAAGAAGGTATAAGCATAACGCACTGCACGACGCAAAATACGACGAATTACATATCCAGCTCCGGTATTTGAAGGCAATTGACCATCTGTAATAGTAAAGGCAATAGCACGAATATGGTCAGCCATAACACGCATGGCAATATCTGTTTTCTCATCCTTGCCGTAAGCAATTCCACATTGAGATGCAATGAACTGAATCATTGGTTGGAACACATCAGTATCGTAGTTTGAGCGCTTACCTTGCAAAGCCATACACAAACGTTCAAAGCCCATTCCGGTATCAACGTGTTGTGCAGGAAGCTTTTCTAAGGAACCATCGGCTTTACGGTTAAACTCCATAAATACGTTGTTCCAGATTTCTACCACTTGAGGATGGTCGTTATTTACCAACTCTTTACCATCTTTTTGGGAACGTTCTTCTTCAGTTCTTAAATCGATATGAATTTCAGAACATGGGCCACACGGACCTTGATCGCCCATTTCCCAGAAATTATCTTTCTTATTTCCGTAAAGAATGCGATCCTCAGCAATGTATTTCTTCCAGATTTCTTTTGCGTCATTATCAGGCGCTAAGTTTTCTTTGGAATCACCTTCAAAAACAGTCACATATAAACGGTCTTTAGGTAGTTTGTAAACATCCGTTAACAATTCCCAGGCCCACTCAATTGCTTCTTTTTTGAAATAATCGCCAAAACTCCAGTTGCCGAGCATTTCAAACATGGTATGGTGATAAGTATCAATACCTACTTCTTCCAAATCATTATGCTTACCCGAAACACGCAAACATTTTTGAGTATCGGCGACACGTGAAAATTTAATAGGAGAAACACCCAGGAAAATATCTTTAAAAGGCGCCATTCCTGAATTGATAAACATCAACGTTGGATCGTTTTTCACCACTAAAGGTGCCGAAGGAACTATTTTATGTCCTTTGCTCTCAAAAAAATCTAAAAATGCTTTGCGAATAGATCTGGAATCCATGAAATAAAAGTTTATACTTTAAACCGAAAGAACAGATAGGCAAGACATTAATTTTGCGAATCAGCGGGTTTGCGGCTTTAAAAATGAGTGTCAAAAATAAGCGTTTGATTTGGAAGGCAAAAAGAAAATAGTGTAAATCAGCTAATATCTGCACCAAAAGAATTAATTAAATTGGATGAATGGACCCAAGCATTACTATTCAAACCTATCAACCTCAGTTTCAATCGCAGATTGTACAATTAATACTTAACATCCAGCAAAACGAATTCGGCATTCCGATAACGGCCGAAGACCAACCTGATTTATTTATAATCACTGATTTTTACCAGAAAGGAGGCGGTAACTTTTGGGTTGCTACAAATGAACAAAAAGATGTTGTGGGAACAATCGCCTTAATTAAAGCTGATGAACAAATTGGCGCCATACGCAAAATGTTCGTACACACCGATTATAGAGGTAGTATATATGGCATTGCTAGTAAATTATTGGTAGAATTGGAAAACTGGGCTTTAAACAAAGGTTTAAGCGATCTTTATCTAGGCACCATTGATTTGCTGAAGGGAGCCATTAAATTTTACACAAAAAATGGCTTCAAACTCATTGAAGTTGACCAATTACCAGCATCTTTTCCAAGAATGAAAGTAGATACACTCTTTTATCATAAAAAGATTACTCTTTAAAAACTGCTTATTGATTAATAAAACGCAGGGTTTTACATTTATCTAATTAAGAAAAATAATAAATCTTTACTAACTACACAGTTGGTGTAACTAATAAATTTATAATTCGTAAAAAAAAGAGAGCCAAACCAATTAAGTCTGCCAAGTCTCAAACTTAAGTGCTCACATTTAATTTTTCATTCAACACTTATGATTTGCCTTGTTTATGGCGAAAAAGGTTAAGTATTTCTATAATTCAAGTACGCTGAAATACGAAAAGGTGGAGCTTTCATTTAGCAAAAAGCTGCTTCGTGTTTTAGGGTATCTCGCTACCGTTTCCGTGTTTTCAGTGGTAACTGTTACCATTGCGTACAATATTTTGGATTCTCCAAAGGAGAAAAAATTAAAACGAGATATCGCTCAATTAGGTTTGCAGTACGACATTTTGCACAAACGGATGAAACAACTTGATGGAGTTGTTACTGATTTGCAGGAACGCGACAATAATATTTACCGCGTAATCTTTGAATCGGAGCCAATTACTTCAGATGAGTGGCAAACGAACTTCGCTGGTATAAATCGTTATAAAGCGCTTGAATCGTCGAACTATGCGTCATTAATAATTGAAACTACCCGAAAACTCGACGAGCTTTCAAAAAAGATGTATGTTCAATCTAAATCATACGACTACTTGGTTAAAGAAGTAAGAAATAAAGATAAAATGCTTGCTTCTGTACCGGCAATACAACCTGTGTCTAATAAAGATCTAACCAGAATGGCTTCGGGATATGGATATCGCATCCACCCTATTTATAAAACTCGTAAATTTCATGCGGGTATGGACTTTACTTCACCAAGCGGCACACCAATTTATGCTACCGGCGACGGCGTTGTAACCAAAGCAGGCGCCCAAAGAGGTTATGGAAATGAGGTAGAGATTAATCATGGATATGGCTATTCAACGCTTTATGGACATATGAGCAGAGTTGCCGCCAAAATAGGCCGCAGGGTTAAACGCGGTGAAGTTATTGGTTATGTGGGTAGTACTGGAGCTTCAACAGGTCCACATTGTCATTACGAGGTACATAAAAATGGCCTGCCAGTTAACCCGATTAACTTTTACTTTAACGATTTAAGTCCTGCCGAATACGAAAAAATGTTAGAACTATCATCTAGAAACAATCAATCTTTCGACTAACATGCCTTATAAAGAACGTGAAATAAAAAAACTCTATTACACCATTGGTGAAGTGGCCGACATGTTCAATGTTAGCACATCACACATCAGGTTTTGGGAAAAAGAGTTTGATGTACTTCAGCCTAAGAAAAACAAAAAAGGTAATCGCTTATTTTCTCCAGAAGACATTGAAAACCTTAAAATTATCTACCATTTAGTTAAAGAAAAGGGTTATACCTTGCAAGGAGCCAAAGATTACCTGAAAGGCAACAGAAATATTGAAGCCGATAAACAAAAGGTTATTGACTCATTAACGAACCTAAAATCGTTTTTACTTCAGTTAAAAGACGAGTTAAAATAAAGACCTGATTTTATAAAACATTGAAATTGAGCTAAAAAGACTTGTTTTTTTGGAGATTTTTTGTAACTTGGATATTACATTAACATCTTCCTCTTTTTACATGATCAGAAAAATCATCTGGGTGCTTTGTCCCTGTATCTCAATTGCGCAAAGGTATAAGGACAAAGCTTTTTTTATGGGGTCTTATACAGTACTTTAAGTGTTTTTATCTCACCAATTTGTTTAACAATAGATTTATTTCTCTCTTGCCATTTAGGTCTTAATTTAGGGCACTTTATCTCACTTTTATCTCACTTTTTATCTCACTTTTCACCTCTAAGAATACCCTTTAAAACGTTCATTAGCGTCATAAAAATGGGTAAAATTTATATCAACTCAAAGAGGTTTTATCTCACTTTTTAGAAAAAGTAGAATCATACCAATCTTGATTAATTTGAAAAAAGAGTGATTTCTTCTACGAAAGCTAAAATCTTTGACTTTTAAACTAAAATTAGAAGTTTTATTTAAGGTTTCTATCTTAGAAAAGTTGACCTAAATTTAAATACCCACAGAACAAAGAAGTTTATTTTATTGAAGTTATCCTTTGATACAAATCGCCTTTGCTGTATTTCACCATCAACACCTTTAACGCTATTTAAAATAAGCAGACAACCCTCTACTATTGTGATCGAAAACTTAAAACCCACAAACCAGTTTGCCTTTTTTATAATTAATAATTATATCAATTGAATACACGATAATAATTTTAACTAATATTTAAAAAAATTTGAACGACCGAGCTTTTTTGAATTATTTTGAGGTTATAAATTTCCAACATTATTACATCAAAATTTAATGCTGAAAGCTAAAAATAACCTCCCAAATAATACTCAACAGAAGAGAGAAAACAAAAGCTATTCATTAAGCGCTTACAGCTTTCCTACTACAGTTGATCGCCGTTTTATTGTAATGAACGAAGCAGAAAACGCCAACCCAATATCTACCCATATTTTTGCTCCTTAAGAACTAACAAGTAACTAAACAAACTATGCTAATATCTGATCCAAAAAACCTACCCTAAAAAAAAGTAAATGAGGAGTAATTGTAAAGTATGAATTTTGAAGAAAAATTAATAATCATCGATTTATTTGACAATATTAAAAGGGATATATCTTTTTTTTATTGTAAAGCCGATATAGATAAGGTAAAGGAATCAGTTTATCTTTCGTCAGCTTTAGAAAAAGATGAAGTACTTATAAATTATCCAGGATTTCCTGGGATGAGCATTAATGCCATTATCGAAATCGTAGCCAAACAGAAAATTTACTACATTGACACTGCAAAAAAAATTGAAAACCAGTTAATTAACATTTATTCTAAATACGGAGACGACTTATTCTTAATAGAAAAAACAGATGCATTATTAGAATTTATAAATGACATCTGCATACTTAACGGCCAATTAAAGAAAGATATGTATGATGATATTGCTAATAGAGCATTAAAAGAATACTCTCCATTGATAATCAGAACATTAGTGGATTTTATTAAAGATCGAAAATCTAAAAAAAACGGTCTTGAAGAACGCCAATTTAAATTTACGGAGTCAAAGCTACTAAAATGGAAAGGCGATAAAAATGTCCTTATTCATGTTTTTGCTCAATTAAAAAATTCAACAATCTATGGCACAAACATTTCAATGTTAGAGAGTTCCTTTGAAGATATTGCATGTATGTTAAAAGATAATTTTGATTGCTATTGGAATGTAGATGTAAATGAAATTATTAAAACATTGAAGGAAATGAGCAATGAGCCTTTAAGTGTTCACAAAGAGTTTATCAGAATTGGTAATACTAAAGTCCTTAAGTGGAACGGTGACAAAAATGTGCTTGCGCACGTTTTTGCCACGTTAAAAGACAAACTTATTAGCAGCAGCCCTAAAATTACAATGTTGGGCAGTTCCTATGAAGATATTGCGGCAATGCTAAGGAATAATTTTGATTGCTATAATGATACTACAATTTCAACAATTGTTACAACATTAAAAAAATCAATGACCAATGAACCTAAAAACAAATTGGAGTTAATCATTTAAGAATAAATACGTTCAGCTTAAGCATCTATTAATAAACCACTTAACATAAATGAATATATACCCGGGTATCTACTCGGGTATTTTATAAAAGTTAAGTTAATCCGTGTTTTGCATAAACTAACACATAAGTTTATGCAACAAGTGATTCTTACATCAATACCCCTTAATCAACTTTGCGCTGTTTTAGCAGAACATCTTCGCACAGAGTTTGCCAATCTTGAAATCAATCCACCCCAAGACCGTTTATTAACCTTTGATGAAGCAGCCGAAATCCTTTCGGTATCAAAGGTTACGCTTACCGAATGGCGTAAGCGTGGCATTATGCCTTATCAAAAGATAGGTAAACGAGTTTATTTCAAACAGTCTGATCTTCTTACTGTCGGTGAGGTTAAATTTAAAGGTAAACGTTCATGAGCTTTAAATCTAAAACCTTAATGTGTTCAACAAGGGTAGTCACTGCCTATTTAATGAGGGTCATAAACCGCAAATTTGGAGCTAAAGCTCTCATTAGGTCAAGCAATTTGTCAGACCTCGAATGCATCTTTCGAAAAGAGTTGTTAACCAAAATCATCCATGAAGCTAATTTCCATAACATAAAAGTTGGAGGACGGAATGAATAAACATAACCCACAATTTGACTTTGCAGGATTCGGAATTGATTCTGATGCGCTTAAAAGCGAAGATGAACAGCTAATCAACCAATTCAAAGATGCCGAAAAGGAAAGAGAAAATATTTTCCCTGTCAATGTATTCCCATTGCCTATTCAACAAATCATATTATCAACCAATGAAAGCTTAAGTTTTCCAATTGATTTTATTGGAGCATCCCTGCTCTTTGCTTCATCGGTTGCTATAGGTAATACCCATAAAGTCGAAATAAAAAACGGGTTTCAGGAGAGTGCCGTTTTGTACCTGGCTATTGTAGCACGCGCTGGGACGAATAAAAGTCATCCGTTAACCTTTGCATTGAATCCTTTAGTTGAACAGGATAAAATATCTTACCGGCAATACGAACAGGAAAGGCTTGATTATGAACAGGTTGTAAACCTGTCAAAAAAGGAAAAAGAAAAGCAAGCCATTGACGGGCCAATAAAACCGGTTTGGCGAAAATTTCTTTTATCGGACTTTACTCCAGAAGCCCTTGCTGAGGTGCATAAATTCAACAAAAGAGGGATTGGGGTTTACGTGGATGAATTAGCAGGTTGGTTTAAGAATTTCAACCGATACAATAAAGGCAGTGAAATGGAATTTTGGTTGAGTGCCTGGAATAGCAAACCCATAAACATTGATCGTAAAACAGGCGAACCAGTGTTTATCCCTTTGCCGTTTATTTCAGTGGCAGGAACAATTCAAAACGGATTACTGAATGAGCTTGCAAAAAATAGTCGTACACAAAATGGTTTTATAGATAGAATCCTTTTTGTAATCCCTGATAACATCCAAAAGCCATATTGGAGTGAAACCGAATTAAACCCCATCATCGAGAAGAATTGGAAGGCTATCATTTCAAGCCTTATGAATTTGCCAATTAATTTAGATGAAACTTTCAGTCCTATCCCTGAAGTATTGCGTTTTACGCCTCAAGCAAAAGAGCTGTTATTTGATTGGCAACGTAATAATGCTGATCAATGCAATGATGCCGAGTTTGAAGCAATAAGCGGAATTTACAGTAAACTGGAAATGTATGTTGTTCGGTTAGCCTTAATTCTTGAAATGATGCGTTGGGCTTGCAATGAAGGTGATAAGCAATTTGTAGGTATTGAATCCATGCAAGGGGCTATTCAACTGATTGAGTATTTTAAAAAATCTGCAGTTAAGGCTTATTCAATTATATCAAATATCAACCCATTGGATAAGTTTTCATCCGATAAACATGCCTTATTTAATGCATTGCCAGACACTTTTAAAACTGAAGAAGGTTTGAAACTTGCAATAAATATGGGAATACCCGAAAGAACTTTTAAGCGATTTTTAAATGAGCAGGAACTATTCAATCGGAGAAGCCGGGGCGAATATGAAAAGATTATTTAACGAAAAAGCACTTGGCATTTTGGCACTTATGGCACTACTAGTAAAAATAGTTACCGATTTTGAAATTAATGCCATTAGTGCCAAAATGCCAATAGTAGTTACAAAAATGAATCAGGATAAATATAAGTATGAGTTTGATAAAAATCGTTCAAGGGTTGAACAATGTCCATGCGGCAAAAGCAACAAGGACGTCAAATTTGCACCTTATGTTGATTATGAAGATAAAGGACATTGCTTTTCTTGCGGTAAAACCTTTAGACTGGAATTATCAAATATTGGGCAATGGAACTCATGGCAATCAACGCAATCCCTAACATTTCTGGTTAAAAAACAATCTCTAATCGATTTTATACCACCCACCATATTTCAAGAGCTGCTAATCAATGGAAATGACCTTTACAATCAAAATAACTTTATCCAATGGTTGGGGAATGAACAGCGAGGTAAATTCGCCTTTGACAGTCAAACAATAGAGAAACTCATTGAAATCTATTTTTTAGGCAATTCAAGAATTAATAAACACAAAGGCTGGGTATTGTTCCCTTATATTGATATTCAAGGCAGGGTAAGAGATATAAAAGCGATGGATTACAATTCATTTACTGGCAAACGTATTAAAGAGCCTTATCCTAAATGCTTGTTTATTGGAAAAGAAGTATTGAACAATCCGAATGCAAATACAGAGCGTTGTTTTTTCGGTGAGCATCTTTTAAAGGGTAACAAGAAACCGGTAAAGATTTTTGAGAGTGAAGCTTCAGCTGTTTACGCTGCCGCATTTTACCCTGAATATGTATGTCTGGCCACAGGAGGTAAATATGGTTGTAAATGGACTAAAAAGGATATATGTACTGTGCTACAGGGTCGACAAATAATCCTCTATCCTGATATAGATGGTCATGAAAGCTGGGAAGAAATCGCGGATATCTTGCGCGGGTATGGATTAAATGTTCAAGTTTCACAGATTATAAAAAACAGTGCCATTAAGTATGCCGAACAACATGGCATAGACTACAGCGAATTAGTAAATCAGAAATATGACTTAAGGGATTTTTTGAAGGATAAAGACCTTAAAGACTTCATTAAACCTGCAACCAACTCGCATTTAATCGAACATTTTGTTGCTGACCAGGCATCAGTTGAGATAGATGCTCTTCCATTACGAGAAGAATTAGGTCTTGAAACAGAGCTTCATCCATCTGAGCCCCCATTAAATAAGGCAACGGGTCGTTTAGCCATTTTGGAAAATGAGTATTTAAAGCTTAAAACAAGAGACATTAAACAATTGGAGTTTATATGTCGTCTGTTTGATAAATATAAGCGAATTGGGGCAAGCAAAGCAGAGTTGGACGATCTGGAATGTTTGATTAAAAAATAAATCCGTATTTAACCTTAGACTAACGTTTTTTTAAAACTGAACCTTATGAACAATTCCTTTGATAATATCTCTGATGTTAGTTCAATCATAATTCAAACCATTTTAGCAACACGTAATCTTAATCGTGAACTTCGCAAAGAGTATAAAAACGGCACTAAACAAGGCTATCTGGCCATTTATGTACTATTCAGCCTCTATAAAAGGCAAGGTGCTTCTTGTTATGACTTACAAAAAACGCTTCATGCTCATTACTATGATGTACAGCGGGCCTTGGATTGTTTACTGAAACAAAATCTTATTTCCATTGAAGTAATTAAGATTAAAGCTTCAAACCAGAAAATTGTTAAGTCGCAGAAATTATACTCTTTGACTGGAAAAGGCAAGAGTTTGATTAATGAATTAATAGATAGAGTATATTGTTCTATATTATAAAAATCAGTGTTCCCTGAAGTGACACTGTGTAAATATACTTAATGTGAATAACCTTCTTAATACCCAAGATATGGTCCGGATTTCTAATATAAATAAGGTTGGAGATGCAAATCCTATAATTCTATCAAGCATAAAACAGCCCCTTGACAATGCCCATGTAAACATTTCGGTCTGCCTTAGACTATAAATTGGGCTCAAGATTACACAGTTTTTTGTTTTAGGCTTTTAAATTAACACACGAATTTTGTTACAAATTTGATAAAAAAGAAAAAATAGTATTATTTTGTAACATCATTAACAGACTTAAATAACAAACCAACAACTATGACAACGGGCGCAATTCTAAAAGCATTCCGTGAGAGGAATAATCTTTCACAGGAGACAGTAGCTTCTTTTCTAGGAATAAGGCGTGAAATGTTGAGTTATTATGAAAATGATAGTAGAGAAGCCCCACTTGATGTCTTAGAAAAATTGGCGGATTTATACGGTGCCGACCTTGCAGATTTTTTTGAAACAGATAATGATCAGATCCAAGCCAATATTGCTTTTGCTTTCAGAGCCGATGGTATTCATGAAAGTGATTTTTACCAAATATCTCAATTTAGAAAGGTGGTTAAAAACTACTTTAAGATTTTAGAATTGGAACTAACGCATGATTAATGATTATCACCTTCAGATAGAAGCATCACAGTTTAGATTAACTCATGGAATTGGTGCGAGTGAGCCTATTCGGCTAAAAAGTTGGCTACCTAAACTTGGAGTTGTTGCTTTATTCAAGCCATTGAGCGATAATTTCTCAGGCATGGCGGTAAAACAGGGGGATCAAAAGTTTATCATCGTAAATTCAGAACACCGTTTGAGCAAACAACATTTTACGGTAGCCCATGAGCTGTACCACCTATTCATACAAAAAGATTTTATTGCTGAAGTAAGTCATGCTGGCCGGTTCGACAAGAAGGATAAAACAGAGTACGCGGCAGATTGGTTTGCCGCTTATTTATTAATGCCTGAAGATGGCATACTTTCCTTAATACCGAAGGAAGAACTTTCAAAAAATAAGATCTCTCTATCAACCTTAATAAAAATAGAACAATATTTCGCTTGCAGTAGAACTGCATTATTAATCAGATTAGAGAGACTGGGGTTAATCGACTACCGAAAGTATGAGGCTTATACCAAAAATGTTATTGCTAGTGCTGTAATGCTTGGCTATGATGATACTTTATACAAAAAAGGCAACGCCAACCTTGTTATAGGAGACTATGGATCAAGGGCTAAAAACTTGTTTGACAAAGGTGTTATATCAGAATCACATTTCATTAGTTTGATGAATGATATTGGTGTAGATATTCCCAGGATAACTAATGACAATGAGCAAGAATAGCCAAGAGCCCAAAATACTTTTGGATTCAGACGTTGTAAGACACTTTATCAATGGAGGACAAATCTTGACACTGTCTAAAATTTTTCCTAACCGTTTTGTGATGCTTGATAAAGTAAAGGCTGAATTATGCAGGAGCAAAAGCATCGAAACTCAGGTTATCAATTTTCTTAGTATGACTAAAGTGCCTGTAGTACCTTTCCCTGCCCAACGAGAAATAATAGTTGAGTATGCTCAATTAATGAAAAAGTTTGGAGAAGGTGAGAGTGCATGCATGGCAGTTGCAAGGCACCAAAAACAATTTATTGCAAGCAGTAACCTGAAAGATATTAGTGCTTATTGTTCGCTACATGGCATTCATTACCTGACCACAATGGATATATTACTGGAAGCTTACAATAAGTCTATTTTCACTAAAGCTGAGTGTGATACATTTATTTTGGAGGTAAAATCGAAAGGGAGTATTCTACCTTGCAATACTCTGGATGAGTTTATTGATCTACAAAAGAAAAACAAAAAAATTTAAGTACGGGTTTTGTTGCCTTTTAAGTAGTATCATTTCTAATTCTGATATTAGAATTTATAATATTAGAATTAAAGTAAAATGATAATTAATTTAATGTATTTTCCTCTAATTTCTCCAAAATTTAATCTTCAGCGTTATTTTAAGTATTTCCTAAATGCACTTACAATTTGAAAAATTAAATACGATATTAAAATTCGATGAAAATAATCAAGAAATGTTGTCATTCCATCAAAGTCCTTGTTGCCAAAAATATCTGATAATCGTCTAATAGGATTAAGCAGCGCCCAAAAAGCACCATTATTTTCACATAATAAATCATAAGATTTATCTAAGTCGTTAAAGCTTTTTGCTGGTAAGAAGATAAATTCCCCAGTTTGCATTAACGTGATTCCAACAAAAAACAAAATATTAATTAATAAAAGTAAACCCATAGGTTTAAGCCAGTTTACTCCATATTCATTTGATTTATTAAACCACATCATTATTTTATCCCCAACCCTATTTCCAAATTCATAACATTTGAGTTCCTCTTTAAGACTTTTCATTTCATTGGATTTAAAAAATAAAGCTTGAATAAAATTGCCTTGCTTTTCTGAAGCATATTTAAGCTGCCTAAAAACTTCGCGATTTGATTTAATTCTAGACCATTTTTTTCTATCGATTTGCTTTTTCAGTTTTTGATTCTTATCCTCTACAATCAGATATTCAGTATATTTTTCATAAGGATTCAACTGTTCAATGTTAAACCACTCTACATCTGAAAATATAATATCTGTTAATTGACTGTGCTTAATAATTACAGTTTCAAATTGTCTAAAACTTACGTTAAGAAGAATTGTTTTCCCTAGAATTGTTTTATCGATAGAAAATTTAGAACCAGATTTTTTTAAAGATCGAAAATCCGTAAATGACAATTGACCAAGATTTGTAAAACGGTCAATATTTACACTAAAAGAGGAGCAATTATTAAAACTAATATTTGAGGAAGAATTAGTACCTTTTACGGTTAGTTCAAATATATTAGCATTTTCTATTGATATATTACCTTTTGAAAGAGAGCTGCAATCTAAGGTCAACTTATTTGGAGATATATTTTTCCCCAAAATATCTTTTGCAGTTTTAAATGCAAAGCCTGCTTGAAAATCACAGTCTTTCAGATTAATATGTTCAATATCGGCTTTTATTTTATTTCCGGAATCATCCGTTTCAATTAATACGCCTTTTTTAAAGGTAGTGCCATAAATAAAATAGTTTTCACTAGCTGGACAAGCCTTTATTTTTAATTCATCTTCGAATACCCCATAGTTTGTGGTTATGTGCTTTACTGTGTTAGCCCATAAATATTGGTCTTTAAAAAAAGTTGAGTCAATAAAGCTGAAACCATCACCGGTACAACCAAAATATCTTCCTTTACCAAGAATGGTACTATTACTTATTTTTAATCCTAAGCGAGTGTTTAAATAAGTAATATCCACCTCAAAAAGTTTGCTTTCAACAAAATCCAGTGAGTCGATTTTGGCTTTTTCAATTACAAAATAATTGTTAACCGTGGAGTTGCTTAATTTAAACGATCTTTCAAATTCACAGTTAATAATTTTAATGTTTTTGATCTCGGTACATTCTTCAAACAAGATACTCGAATTATCTGGATTAAATTTATCATCTATTTTATCCGCTCTAGATTCATCAAACAAAATCCATGCATTAAAACTGCAATTAATAAATCTTATACCCCTTTTTAGATCAACTGATTTGAATAACACTCCTTCTTGGAATATGCAATCACGAAAAACTACACCCTCGCAATGATAGTTTGTTGTATCGATCCTTACCTCCGTTGCAAACTCCTTATCAGAAATTTCCGGGTATTTATTACCTTTTAATAAAGAATAAAAAGTTTTAATGGTTGACTTATTATATTTTTTAGATATTTTTTGAGAAGGAAGACTTTGTGTATTCAACTTTTAATAATGCTTTTATGATTAATAACTAATTTCATTTGCCATCATTTCTGCTTGCTTTAAAACTGTTTCGGTAGCTAGCATTTGCATGTCGGGTGGGTACCCAAATTTTCTTAATATCCGTTTTACTGCTACTTTGAGTTTGGCTTTTACGCTTTCTTTAATTGTCCAATCAATAGAGGCGTTTTGTTTGATGGTTTCTGTTAAAACAACAGCTAGTTCCCTTAATTTGTCTTGTTGCATTAAATCACGGGCGCTATCATTTTTGGCTACGGCTTGATAAAAGGCGTATTCAAAATCGGTTAGACCCATACGTTGAGGACCTTCCTGTACATTTACTACTTCTTTACTGAGCTTAATGAGTTCATCAATAACCTCGGCAGCAGTCAGGATTTTGTTATGATATCTTTTAATGGAATTCTCCAGCATTTCCATTAAGGTCTTTCCTTCTACCAGGTTCCGTTTGGCTACGGCTTTTATTTCATCATTCAAGAGTTTTTTCAGAACCTCCAAGGCAATGTTTTTATGCTCCATGTCTTTCAGTTCCATCAGAAAATCTTCTGATAGAATAGATATATCCGGTTTTTTAATACCTGCTGCATCAAACACATCGATTACCTGTTCAGAAACCAAAGCTTTATCAATTACCTGGCGGATGGTAGTTTCAATTTCTTCGTCTGTTTTACCGGAACCTGTACCATCAAATTTAGCCAAACGGGCTTTTACCGCCTGAAAAAAAGCAATCTCATCTACAGCATCCTGTGCCTGTTCGTGAGGCATGGCGATGGCCAGGGCTTTACTTAAAACGGTGACTTCGTTGATATACCGTTTTTTACCATCTTCCAAACCCAAAATATGGTCTTCGGCACCTAATATTAAAGAAAGCTTGCGTGAGGTATCTGCCTCAAAGTATTCTTCATAAGCAAAGCCATGAAATAGTTGAGAGACTACTTCTAATTTTTCGAGCATGAGTTGAACAGCTTGTTCCTGTGCGGTTGTAGGATCACCTTTGCCGCCTGCACTTGAATAGAAGGAAAGCGCCTTTTTCAAATCGGAAGCAATACCAAGGTAATCAACAATTAACCCTCCCGGTTTGTCTTTATACACCCGATTAACCCGGGCAATGGCCTGCATCAAATTGTGACCTTGCATGGGTTTATCGATATACAAGGTGTGCATGCTCGGAGCATCAAAGCCGGTTAGCCACATATCGCGAACGATCACCAGTTTTAATGGATCATCGGGCGATTTCATTCGTTCGGCTAAGTTTCTTCGCTGTTCTTTGGTGGTATGATGTTTAGCAATTTTAGGCCCGTCAGAAGAGGCAGAGGTCATCACGACTTTGATGGATCCCTGACCTAACTCATCAGAATGCCATTCGGGTTTTAAAGCAATAATGGCCTCGTACAATTCGGCCGCAATTCTCCGACTCATGGCCACTATCATCCCTTTACCCTCAAAAACCGATTGTCGTTGTTCAAAATGCGAGACAATGTCTCTGGCGATATTTTTTATTCGATTTTCACTTCCAATCAATGCTTCCAGTTGGGTCCATTTGGCTTTGGCTTTTTGATTATTGGTCAAATCTTCCTGGTCGAGTTCTTCATCTAGTTCATCCACCAACTTTTTACCTTCATCACTAAGGCTAACCTTTGCCAAACGACTTTCATAAAAAATACGAACCGTTGCACCGTCCTCTACCGCTTGCGCGATATCGTAGATATCTACATAGTTACCGAACACAGCAGGGGTGTTAACATCCGTATTTTCTATAGGAGTGCCTGTAAAACCGAGATAAGTAGCGTTGGGTAAGGCATCGCGCATGTACTTGGCAAAACCATAAACCGTTTTCTTACCAATCACATTTCCGCTTTCATCTTTATCATCTATTGTTTTTGCCCTGAAACCGTATTGAGTACGATGGGCCTCATCGGCTATTACAATGATGTTTTTACGATCTGAAAGCAATTCATATACATTTCCTTCTTCAGGCTGGAACTTTTGAATAGTGGTGAATACCACCCCGCCAGAAGCAACTTTTAGTAAATCTTTCAGTTGATTACGATCTTCGGCCTGAACCGGTTCTTGACGAAGTAACTGTTTGGATGCGGCAAAAGTATCAAACAGTTGGTCGTCTAAATCATTACGATCGGTAATTACCAACACCGTTGGATTGTCTAAAGCCAAAACAATTTTACCTGTATAAAATACCATTGACAATGATTTCCCGCTACCTTGGGTATGCCATACCACCCCACCCTTTCTATCTCCAATGGGTTGTTTGATTACTGAACGTAATCCGTAGCTCTCTGGATCTTCCATTACCAAATTTTCTATCGATTTGGTATAGCCAGAAGCACGGAGTGTAGATTCAACAGCTCTGTTTACTGCATAATACTGGTGATAGGCTGCTAATTTTTTAACGGTGGAAATGGTAGCAATACCGGTTTTGGGATCCTCTCTTTTTGATTTTTCAAAAACAATGAAATGACGGATCAGGTCGATCAAGGTTTTTTTGTTCAGCATACCTTGAATCAAGGTTTCTAATTGGCTTACCAAGTGGGAGGCTTCGGCTTTACCGTCTGCTGATTTCCAGGTCATATAGCGACTGAAACTTGCAGAGAGTGAACCTGCTTTGGCTTCTAAACCATCGGAAATGATATTGAACCCATTATATGTAAATAGGCCAGGTATTTGACTTTTATATGTTTCGATTTGCCTGAATGCCGAATTAACGGTTGCACTTTCATCTGCAGCATTTTTTAACTCCAGTACCACCAAGGGGATGCCATTAACGAATAAAATTACATCCGGGCGTTTGTTATGGCCGTTTTCAATAATGGTAAATTGATTAGCTACTACAAATTCATTGTTATGAGGATTTTTAAAATCAATAAGCCAAACCCGATCACCACGATCATCTCCATCTACGCGAACAGAAACCGGAACACCTTCGGTTAGTAAACGATGAAAAGTTTCATTGTTTACCAGGGTTTCGGGAGATGCAATTCGTTGAGTTTCTTTTATGGCATCAAATTGTGCATCAACCGGAATTGAAGGGTTAATTTTCCTTAACGCATTTTCCAAACGATTTAACAGTAAAACCTGTTCAAAGCTTTCGCGTTCCGGGGTTTCGCTATCTGGCGCAATATCGGGCGCATAAATGTATTCATAGCCCAATGATTCAAGGCGTTCAATGGCTAATAGTTCGATGTGGTTTTCGGTGATGCGGGTCATTTTTTTTATAAGGTCAATTGTTAATCGAATTTCCCCCAAATATTAGCAGATGTGGAGTCGTAAAAAATATATTCTCGACCCTTTGAAGTGAACTCACTTTGCCAAGCATTAATTTTTCCAATTATTTTTTTGTTTTCTATTTTGTCAGAATTCCCATAAAGACTAATAAATATTCGTTTCAAACCTTGATTGGAATTAACAATATCAAAAACATGGTCGTCTTCATCTCTTAAAGAGTGTCCAAAGATAAAAAGATCACCCTTGATACTTTTTAAACTCGAAAATGACCTGGAAAGGTAACCGTTTTCCTTAATCCTCTTTAACTTATGTTCAGTTGTACCCTCAGAAATGAATACAGGAAATTTGCTATTGTCAATGGACTCTCTAACTTGCTGCCCAATTGTTTTATTACCATTTCTCCAAGTGTACTTTTGTATCAAAGACTTGTCATCCTTGAATATATGCATAGCTCCGTGTAGATAATAAAGATTTTGCTGATGCTCTCTACCAATTTCCCACGTGACCATTGAATCGTCATCCCAATTTGTTCTAAACCCATCATCACAAATAAGTTTGGTTGCTTCGTGATCTAAGAAATGCATATATACCCAATAGAGTAGTAAATCATAATTAAACGAATACTTTCTGCCTTCCTCAAAATGTTGTAAAAATTCAAAACAACTTTTGTATTGATTTTCTGTAATCCATGTTGGGTTCTCTGGATGTGAGTTAGATATTACACTAATAAGCAATTCCTTGAGCTTTTCAGCATCTTCGTATACTTTATTGTAGATCAGCTTATGCGAATCATAATAATTTAAAACTATTAAGCTCTCAGTGAGCTTTAAAACAACAAATTCAAAGTCAGATGTATTGAATTTAGCGAATATTGCTTTTAGTTTAGGGTCTGTTATTTTTTCAGCCAGTTTTTTGTAATTAAAAATATTAGGGAATAAATCAACGCTAAAACCGTTTCCTAAAATTAAATGCTTCTTAGAAGAAGCCATTTTTATGCATTGATCAAATTGTAATATATCTGCCATCTAATTTTGTTTGTTCAAGTCCACCCCCACTTCCCCACTCATCAACTTCGGCAATAAAGTATCCCGAAGGGCAGTGAGGGTGCGGATTTGGGTTTGGTTTTTTAAAATTTTGTTTGCATATACTTCCCAATGGATATTGAATAATTCTACTATATCATTTGATGGAATTGGCGTATTGATATTTTGAAAATCGTTTTTGTTAATAATGGGCATTGTAGTGCCTCCAAACGCAATATTTCTAATATTCTGATATTGACTCTTTATATGCTCAAATACATAACCTATATATTTTTTATCTCGAATGATTATCGAATTTAATTGCTGGTTTGTAATACATGGCTGTGATGAAATTGTTACTTTACCCATATCGGAGCCAATACATGTAACCAAAATCGAGTCTTGTGGTAACTGTAAAGATTTTAATTTACTCCATCCCACTTCTGATAAACCTCTTGTTGGCTGGTTTGTAAACATGCCAAAATCTTTAAAATCCGTTGGTGTAACAAAGTGATATTTATCTCCCCAATAATTAGGATTCTCTTTACTTGGAGTTTTACCTGTAATCACTTTACCAAAGTCACCTAAGATTCCCATTTCCCACTCCTCCTTTGCTTCCTCCACAAACCATTGTCTAAACAGAGTTTCGGCCATTTTTTCGAGGGTGGCATTTTGGCGGTGAAGTAGGTCTATTTTATCATTAATTTTCCAAAGAATAGTTGCAATATTATTTCTTTCCTCCTCCGATGGACAAAGAAATTCATATGATTCAACTGCATCTTTTGTAATCATTTTAACAGTTGAACCTTTTGAACAGGAATTAATATGATTTCGATAATCTTCAGTCCTTAATAACCAAAATAGGAATTCATTATTTACGGTTGAATCATTTTCTATCTTGTAAAGATTTGTTCCAACTATAACTCTTTTTCCATCCAAGAATTTGGGGACGAATGCAGGAGCTCCAAGAATTGGCAAATTATCTGACTGTTGACGAGTTGCTAAAACTATATCTTGTGGCTTTACTAAAAAGGAATCGGGTGTATCACCTTCATATAGTCTAGCTCCTGAATGAAGAAAAATATCGCTAAAGGAAACACATCCCATTCCGAGTAATAAAGTTGAACCTTTTCCAATAAACTCTCCCTTATACGAAAATCCACCTTTTATTGAAATTATATCTCCTAGTTTAGTTTTAACCCAAACACTCATTGATTTTAATCTTTAAGAGGTTAGCGGAAATAATTTCATTCAGTTGGGCTTCTTCCTTTAATTGCGCTTCCAATTCAGCTTTTAGAACGCTAAAGCGCTCGTTAAAATCAAAGTCTTCTTCATCATCAGGCAAGCCTACATAGCGCCCCGGTGTAAGCACGTAATCAAGTTCTTTTACTTTGCTTATTGGAACGGAAGCGCAAAAACCGGCAATGTCCTCGTAATTGCCATCCGGGTTGCGCCAGCTGTGGTAAGTGCCCGCAATTTTCTGGATGTCGTCGTGCGAAAGTTCACGTGTACGGCGGTTTATTAAATAACCCAGGTTGCGGGCATCAATAAATAATATTTCATTACTTCTATTTCTAAACTTACCATTGGAACGATCACGGCTCATGAACCATAAAGCGGCCGGTATTTGGGTATTCAAAAACAGTTTGGCAGGCAAGTTTACTATGCAATCAATTAAGCCGGCTTCAATTAAGGCTTTGCGAATGTCTCCCTCTCCACTAGTTTTAGAAGTCAGTGCACCTTTTGATAATACAACGCCCGCTTGTCCGGTTGGAGCTAAGTGATAAATAAAATGCTGCAGCCAGGCAAAGTTGGCATTACCCGTTGGAGGTGTACCGTATTGCCAACGGCCATCGGTACGCATTAAGTCACCGCCCCAGTCGCTTACGTTAAAAGGAGGATTGGCAATAATGTAATCGGCTTTCAGGTCTTTGTGGGCATCGTTCAAAAAAGAACCTTCGTTGTTCCATTTCACTTGTGAGCTGTCAATGCCTCGGATGGCAAGGTTCATTTTTGCTAGTCGCCAGGTGGTTTGGTTGCTTTCTTGTCCGTAAATAGAAATGTCATTCACTCTTCCCTGGTGGTCTTCCACAAACTTTTCAGATTGTACAAACATACCGCCAGAGCCACAACAAGGGTCAAACACCCGGCCTTTGTAAGGTTCCAGCATTTCAACCAACAATTCAACCACACTGCGCGGAGTGTAGAACTGTCCACCCTTTTTACCTTCGGCCAGTGCAAATTCACCAAGGAAATACTCAAACACATGGCCCAAAACGTCGGCGCTTCTTGCTTTGGCACTGCCTAAGGCAATGTTTCCAACCAAATCAATGAGTTCACCCAAACTGGTTGGGTCGAGATTTTGGCGGCCATATACTTTAGGTAATACACCTTTTAGGGAAGCATTTTCCTTTTCAATGGCATCCATGGCTTCATCCACAAACTTGCCTATTTCGGGCTGCTTTGCTTTTGAAACCAGGAAGGCCCAACGGGCATCTTGTGGTACGAAGAATACGTTTTCAGCTTTGTATTCTTCTTTGTCTTCAGGGTCGGCACCTTCAGCCGCCTCGGCTACCAATTTTGCATATAGTTCTTCAAATGCATCAGAAATATATTTGAGGAAGATCAATCCTAAAACAATGTGTTTGTATTCAGCCGCGTCAATATTTTTCCGAAGCTTGTCGGCTGTTTTCCAAAGCTGTTTTTCTAAAGGTTCTTCAGTGGTTTCTTTTTTTGATTTCGCCATTCTAATATCACTTAATCCTAGCCGGCAAAATAGTGAAAACAGGGGAAATTTATCAAGATGTTAATCAGGTTTACTGACGTTTGCAAGCTCATAAGTAGGATTTGCAAATTGAAAAAATGGCTAATGGTGATCAGAAAGACTTTTAAAGCCCTAATAAATTTATCAACAAAAACCAATTTCGGAAGAAATCGACAAAATAATGAGTTTTGTAAAACATAACTGGCACTTGGCACTAATGGCACTTGTGGCATTAGTGCCTTAAAGAACATGACATTCACAGGGGAAGTAAAGTTTAAGAAACTTCACTAGGACGTACAGGGACAGTTGAAGCAATAAACTCAGTCAAACCTTCTTTCGAAAGGATGAACCTTGAGGCCCCTTCCAGAAGTAAGAAGTCATGCCGTACCGCAAATCCCTTAGGACTTCCGAAATCACTCCATATTTTTCGATTATTAAAAAAATTAATTTTAATTTTTTTTCAGAGGTCAAACAGTGGAATGATTACTATTAACAGGGGGCTTCTGATTTGCATCCCCCAAACGTATTTCGCAAACCGGGTGGGTAGTTTTTTTCATCTTAAAAATCGGTCTCAAACAATAACGGCAAACTCAAATCAAACTAATTTTCAGTCAATCATAATTGAACGAACTTTCTTACAGACACTTAAGAAATATAAGCTTATAGAAAGTGGGTAGCAACTTTTGAAATTTGAGACACCTTTTCAATCAAGGGTATAATAACCCTATTTTAAAGAAAAGTGTCTCAAATTCTATAAAGTTCTTCGCTCAACTTTCATTTCATCTTCCGATAATCTTAATTTCTTAAGATATTCCATTGTGGTTGAAAATGATGAATGCCTGCACAGATTTCTAATGATATTCATACGATTTGGATAATTATCTCCCATATGGTTCCAAAGATGAATAACCCCGGTATGTTTAAAGCTATATAAGCCCTTATTTTGTCCCTCCAACTTGAACTCTTTAAGCACTTTTTCTAAACGATAATAAAACAAACCACGAGTTACGCTTACATGAGATGGCTGCCCTTTTTTAGAAAAAAGGTACATATTAGGATCATATTGATTCAGATTTAACTTTTTTAAGGATTGAACCAATTGATCCGGAACATGAAGGATTGCTTTCTTTTTAACCTTTTGAACTTCAGGGCTTAAATGCAGTTCATTCTTATTGAGGTCGAACATTCCAACTTTTAATTTTATCACCTCGAAAGGCCTTAAAAATAGATAATAGATGAACTGACAATATAAAAGCAGATAAGGATCTGAACCTCGCATATTGG
The DNA here is from genome assembly GCF_023914155.1 of Solitalea agri. Lineage (GTDB taxonomy): Bacteria > Bacteroidota > Bacteroidia > Sphingobacteriales > Sphingobacteriaceae > Solitalea > Solitalea agri. The sequence continues at coordinate 51,122 of NZ_JAMWYS010000003.1, forward strand.
GAATTATTTTATCCAAATCCTCATCAGTAAAAGGCTCATTACCTTCAATATCAACTATGAATTTCAATCTAAAATTTGAAATATCGTTCTTGATAAAACCCTTTTGATAAAAGTACCTAAACAGCAACTTTACCTTTATAAAGAAATTCTTTTTGCTCTGCTCCTTCCAATCCTTATTAAACCGAATCCATTCTAATAGATCAATGTTAATATTCCTCTGCTCAAAACTATTTAAAGGTTCATCTACTAAGCCATAGGCTTCACAGTATTCGGTAAAATAAGACAGGTAACGTTTATAAGTGTTATATGTGCTATTATTATTCTTTACCCCTGTTTTCTTCTCATTATCCAATTTAGCTTTTAAGTGAGGGGTTAAAAACTCATCGATGGCAGCTGAAATAGTCAGATTTGAATTTCTCTTTGCTTTCACTGAAGAGGTGACAGCACTTAAGGATATTAAACCATTTTCAAGGTCTGATTGAAGCTGAAGTCTTACGGTCTCCCCTTCCAACTTCCTCTCTTCTCTTGTTTTTAAACGATTGATATTTCCGTACTCCTTCCTTTGCACCCACTTGCTTGTGAGTTCATCCTTCAATTTATATTCAACATACCAACGTTCTTTAAGGGTTCTTTTGATCTTTAATACCGGAGGGGTAAATAGAACAGACATCAAGTTTATCTCATTTTTTATCTCAGTTTGATAAAAAACAGGGTTTAAAGCATGAATAAGGCTCTTTTTACATGATCAGAAAAATCATCTGGGTGCTTTGTCCCTGTATCTCAATTGCGCAAAGGTATAAGGACAAAGCTTTTTTTATAGGGGCCTATTTTTCCATTAACTTTAACTTTAGATAGACAATGGAAATCCTTATTTGCATTTTAAAAACCATTGCAGGATATTTTATTCTGATGTTTGTAGGTACAAATCTTCTTGGCATTGTAGTGAGAGGTATTTTACCGACCTATAAAGAGAAAAGTGAAGAACCTGCAAAAGCTCTTGACGAAAGATCTGGTGGAGGCATTGTAGTAACTATCATTTTTTCTTTGCTAAGTCTAGCGTTTCTTTACGTTCTTTATCATTATTGGAACTGGGGAATCACATTGGCTGGACTAATATTGATGTTAACGAGGTTGCCAGACTTACTTTTTGAAATGAGAATTGGAAGAAAGATCAGTTCTAAAAACATACCAAAGAGGCCAATCGATACTATTTGCACAATCCTTTCATGGGCTGCATTTCCTTTGATATTTTACGCTCTTTGCTACATAAAATAATATTTTAATAATCGAAAGATTACGAATACACTTAAGTATGAGATTCAGGAGATTAACTTTATTACACTTAAAATTAGCTATTTAAATATTTAAACTTTTAGAATGTTCACTTCTAAAAGTTTACAACAATTCCCTAAATTTATTTCCCATACCAACACCATTCCTGAAGCGTTAGCATTATATCATTTCCAGCATTACAAGCACCATTTATTCCATCATTTAAATTCTGATTCCTACAAAAACACTTGCTAATTAAATGCTTTTGTTTACACCTCAAATAAAATCTTAGAATTTAATTTAAATAAAAATCCAAACTTATGAACACGCTTAAAATCTTTATGCTAGCATTGCTGGTCGCAATGATATTTGGCTGTGATAAATCAGAAGAACCTGTTATCACGAACCAATTGGATAAAGCTGTTGATTGTACACCGAAAAACAGAAGTTCTACTTATGACATTATGGGGATGGGGCCGTTCGATGATTATCCATATAAGGTTGGTAAAATGACTATCACCCATGATAAGAAATATTTAACAATTAATTTTCAATTAGAATTTGAACCTGTGGGCTTTTGGCATCCTCGGGTTTTCATTGGAGATTTATCAAAAATGCCAACTTCATTCGAAAACTTCCCCTACCAAAAAGACTATGATGTAGATAACATTTGTTCTTTTATTAAAAAATGGAAAATCCAATTTCCATTAAAACACTATAAAAAAGGAGATACTATTTATATCGTTACTTTGCTAAAACTTGAAATCAATTGGTTCCAAGTGCCTGGTCATGGTGGCATTTTTCCTGATGATTGCAATAATGAAGACCTTTTTGAAGCATGGATAGGAGACGAATTGGTTTATCCACAGCCGGGGCCACACTATATTTCATATGTTTTCACTAAATAAATTTAATGTTTAGTTCGACTTAAAGGGACAAAGAATTGTTTCATACCTCAAAAAAGGTAAAACCGAAGATTCTTTGTCCCAATAAAGTTCTTCTCTCTACTTTCATTTCATCCTCCGATAATCTTAATTTCTTAAGATATCCATTGTGGTTGAAAATGAAATTACCCAGTTTATCCAAAACCCGTAATACCTAACTCCAAAATTGTACTTTGTACTTCTAAAATTGTACTTCCTACTTTATACTTCCCTTGCATTTTTCCCCTTCCGTAAAGATATCCTTGTAATAGTTACTTTTTTTAACAATATTTAGAATACATCTAATTCACAATTAATTATCTCTCATAGAGATAAAACGTTAACACTACCTAAAATCTATTTTTATGCTCAAAAAACTCTTTTTGGGTACGTTGCTCGTATGCGTTGGTGTGGTTAATTTATCTGCACAAAATTCATTTTATGGGGCACGTATTGGCGCTATGGCGAATGCCGGTTGTGCAATGAGTGATACCTGGAACATTTCGGGAAATCCTGCAGCATTCAACAATATCCGTTCGTTTACTGCCTCTTTGGGTTATTTAAATCAATTTTCTTCATCTGCGTTTAGCACAAAAGCAGGTGTTATAGGTTTCCCTGTAAAATCGAATTTTTTCGGACTGAGTTTTAACTCCTTTGGTGAAGACCCATACCATGAAACAACTGCCGGTTTAAGTTACGGACGAACATTTGGAAACAATTTTTCCATTGGATTGAAGTTTAATTACCATTCCATTTCAATTGCTAACTATGGTGATGCGTCGACATACTCGGTAGAAGTTGGTTTAATGACTAAGGTGATGACCAATCTCACCTTAGCTACTCATATTATAAATCCGAGCCGATCTGATTTTGGAGAAGAGCTTCAAAACCCGTTATTGACCATTTTTCGGTTCGGCGCCCGATATGATTTATCAGATAAAACCTTTATTATTTCTGAGTTAGAAAAACCTCTTTCAAATGCTCCAACCTTTAAAACAGGTTTAGAATACAGTGTTTTTACCCAATTGGCTTTAAGAGGGGGAATTTCAACGCATCCGTTCCAACAGTATTTTGGAGCTGGTTTCATTACCCATCACTTGCAAATTAACCTGGCCGCTTCGGTCCATCCAGATCTTGGCTATTCCCCACAAATGTCGATTGGATATGAATTCTAAATGGTTTTCACTCGTTTTGATTTTTTTACTTCTAGCTAAATTCGCCATAGCGCAAAAGGAGATTGATCCTGTTGTAGAAAATATTATTGAGGCTATAGCTAGTAGTACCGATAATGAAGATTTAGACATAAGCGACCTTACCCAACAACTATATGCTTATTATCATCATCCTTTAAACCTAAATTCTGCAAGTGTCAGTGAGCTAGAATCTTTGTATTTATTGAATGATTTGCAAATTGAAGCTTTAAAAAAGCATATAGAACAATTTGGCCCATTGATCGATTTTGCCGAGTTGCAGACTATTTCCCTATTTGATAAAACAACTTTATTAAAGCTAAAACCCTTTGTAAGGGTTTCCGACCCTTCATCACATGGTAAACTAACTCTTTCAAACGGAGAAAATGAATTTATCATTAGAGTCTCTCAGAATTTGGAATTATCAAGAGGCTTTAAAGAGCATATTTACGCAGGTGACAGGCTTCGCATTTATAGCAGATATACTTACAACAGTTCAGACAAAGTCAGTTTAACACTTTTAGGAGAAAAAGATCCTGGGGAACAATTTCTGCAGGGAAATCAGAAATATGGTTTTGACTTTTATTCAGCGAGTTTAAGCTTTCGCAATTGGGGTAAACTTAAACAGTTAATCATTGGTGATTACTGTTTGCAGTTTGGTCAGGGGCTGATAATGTGGACTGGCTATGGAATAGGTAAAAGCGCATTAGTTAATTCAATGGTAAGAAATGGCATTGGACCAAAAACGTTCCGCTCAACTACCGAAAATGGCTATTTCAGAGGGCTATCCGGAAATTTTTTACTCACAAAAAGAATCAGCCTCTCTCCTTTCGTTTCTTACCGAAATTTAGATGCAAATGTGATAGCAAATGATTCCACAAGCGAGATTACAGTTTCAGCTTTACAAACCACCGGATTTCATCGGTCGGCTACAGAAATTACTGATAAACAAAGCTTAAAAGAGTTTTTGTATGGAGGTAATTTGCTTATCGAGCCGTTAAAAAGGCTTAAACTCTCACTAACCGCCTATCATCAGCAATTCGACAAATTATTAGAAAAGAACCCGGAGCTTTACAATCAATTCGATTTCAAAGGAAGATCACAAACCGTTTACTCAATAGCTTATCAGTTGAGTTTAAATCGATTTTACTTTTTTGGTGAGGAAAGTAAGGTTGTTGATGGAGGCATGGGGTTTATTACTGGTATGATGATGAGTGTTACACCCAAAGCCACACTAACAATTGTTCACCGACATTTTGATAAAAACTTTCATTCATTTTATTCACAGGCCATTGGTGAAGCATCTACAAACACAAATGAACAAGGCTTTTATTCAGGCATCACCGTAAATTTTTCTCCTAAAATCACAATTAATTGCTTTGCGGATGTGTTCAAATTCCCATGGTTACGGTATCGTGTTGATGCTCCATCAAAGGGAAATGAATTCTTCGGTATGCTAACTTATTCACCTTCAAAAAAACTAAACATGGATGTTCGTTTTATGCGCCAGCAAAAAGAGATCAATTTATCAAATGAAGAAGTAACAATTAGGCCAATTGCAGAAACCATAAAAAACAATTATCGTTTTACTTCTAGTTACAGTTTAAACGAATACATTGCTATCGGCAATCGAATAGATCTGGTGAATTATAGCAATGGAATTGCAAAACCAGAGACCGGAATGGCTCTTTCAGTAAATTTTGCTATCCAAAACCGGTCTAAACGTTTAGGCTTAGATAGCAGATTCACCCTTTTTGATACCGACTCTTATAACGCCCGAATTTATGCTGCGGAGAAAGATGTTTTGTATGCCTATTCGTATGCTATGTATCAGGATACAGGAACCCGTTTTTATATAAACATCAAGGCTGTTCCTTTAAAACCGCTAAGTTTCTGGATGCGATACAGCGTCTACTCCTACCGAAATAAAGATGAATTGGGTTCTGGTTACGATGTGATCAAAGGAAGCCAAAAGTCGGAAGTGAAAGTTCAAATACGATTAACCTTTTAAACGATGAGCAGTTTCCGTTTACAAACCAGGCAGTTAACCTTCGTTCGTATTTTAATTCCTTTTATCGCAGGAATAATTGTTGGATGTTTATGGCAACTTGATTCCTTAGTCTATTGGTTATTGCTGTTGTTAGGTGTATCAATTTTAATCTTAACAACGCATTTAAACAGAACCATAAACAAAACCAAATGGCGAAAATATAAAGGTCTGTTCATCAACCTATCTTTTATACTTATTGGTTTTTGTTGTTCGGGATTACATAACGAACTCAATCATAAAACTCATTTTAAAAACTCAAGTGACGATTATTTCATAATACAAATTGATGAGCCACCGATCAGGAAGGGAGCTAATCTTAAATTTAAAGCCGAAGTGATTTATGCAGTAAAAAACTCTGCTCAAAAATCTGTAAGCGGAAACTTACTGGTTACACTTAACACTAAAAATGAGCTTAAATACGGACAACTGCTACTCATTTCTAACAAAATAAATGCGATAAATCCTCCTCAAAATCCATATGAATTTGATTACAGAAGATACCTGTATTTCAAAAACATTCACTTTCAAACCTATTTGAAAACCAATGAATATCGACTTATCAAATCGGACGCTAAGTTCAGCGTTTTAACATGGGCAATTGCTATGAGGGAGAAATGTGTTCAGGTATTTAACAGATATATCCCCTCACATGAAAATGCTTCAATTACAGCAGCCTTCCTTTTGGGTTACCGTGCCGATTTAAGTTCGGATGTTGTTACTTCATTTACCAATACCGGTACATTGCATATCCTATCGGTTTCAGGATTACATGTTACCATCATTTTCCTTGTGATTAATACATTACTCTCATTTTTAGACCGGATAAAACATGGGAAGTTAATTAAGACCATTTTAGTTTTACTATTGATATGGCTTTATGCTTTAATCACTGGCATGTCGCCGGCAGTTTGCCGCTCTGCTTTTATGATAAGCGTTGTAGCCGTGGCACAGGGCTTTAACCGCTATACCAATATTTACAATACGATAGCAGTTTCGGTTTTCTTCCTACTATTACTCGATCCATATTTATTATTCGATGTGGGTTTTCAGCTTTCATACATAGCTGTTTGGGGCATTATTTATTTCCAGCCTAAGATTTACAAATGGTTTTATACAGAAAATAAAGCATTGAATTATTTGTGGACGATGACGAGTGTTTCAATTTCAGCTCAATTAGCCACATTTCCGCTTTCTATCTATTATTTCCATCAATTTCCTAATTACTTTCTGATCGCCAACATTCTTGTCATTCCAATTGCTTCAATAATTTTATTTGGGGGAATCTTACTTCTTGGGGTTTCGTTTATTCCCAGTTTAGCTGGATTAATAGGATTGTGCTTAACAAATATTATCGATCTTATGAACTGGATTTTGCTAAAGCTTAGCCACCTGCCTTTTGCAACTTTCAATGGAATATGGATAAACAATTATACCTTATTACTCTTAACCTTAATTGTCTTTAGCATTGGCTATCGTTTATCTGAAAAATCAAAAACTGCACTGAACCTAAGCTTTATTTTGATCATCTTTTTTATCATTTCTTTTAGTTTCGAAAACCTGATGAAATTTAAGGAAAATGAATTGGTAATATTTTCTGTCAAAGGGAAAACAGTCATTGCTTGTAAGGATCAAAACCGATTGCAACTAATTGCTGATCCAGAAAATCTTAGCAAGAGCTACGCCTTTTCAATTAAACCTTATATCGAACATTCAAACTCACAGGTTAGTATCGACTCATTGGGCAGTAATTTAAAATCGGCACATCTTGTTAAACATAAAAATTATCTACAGTTTTATGATATTAGAATCGGTATTGTAGATGAGGGTTTTATTGTTCCTGAGTCTTCCCAAAAATTAAAAGTTGATTATTTACTCATTTCAGGAAAAAAACGTGTGGATGTTAAGACACTACTCAACATATTTGAATTTAACACTTTACTGATCGATAAGTCTATTTCTGAATACAACGCAAATAAAATTATGGCTCAGTGTCAAATGCTTGGGATAAACAGTATTAACATTTATCAATCAAACGCATTAAGAATATCTATTTAAATGGAAGAGCTGGTAAAATTTAATGTTGAAGATCGGATTGCCTATATAACGCTAAATCGGCCTGAGAAACGAAACGCGCTTAATGAAGAATTAATTAAGCAGTTAAAGCAAGCTGTTTACAAGGCGGAGAAAAATGAAAACATAAAAATCATTGTTTTAGCAGCCGAAGGTGATGTTTTTAGTGCAGGAGCTGATTTGGCTTATCTCCAAAAACTACAGCAAAATTCGGTTAATGAAAATATTGCCGATAGTCATCAATTACGTGAATTATTTAGTGCTATCTATTTTTCGAGTAAAATAACCATTGCCAAAGTTCAGGGGCATGCTATTGCCGGAGGTTGTGGATTGGCTACTGTTTGTGATTTTGTATTTGCTGCGCATGAAGCTCAGTTTGGATATACCGAAGTTAAAATTGGCTTTGTTCCGGCTATTGTTGCGTTGTTTTTGATCAGAAAAATTGGCGAAGGAAAGGCTAAAGATCTTCTGCTAAGTGGACGTTTAATTTCATCAATAGAAGCAAAAGAAATAGGACTGATCAATGAAATGGTGGACCATAATGAACTTGATGAAGTAGTAAAAACCTTTGCTTTAAAAATGTGTAATGAAACATCAGCAAATTCTATAGCCATTACCAAAGATCTGATTCAAAAGGTTCAATCTATGAAAACTGAAGAAGCCTTAATATTTGCAGCTGAGACAAATGCAAATGTTAGAAGTACTGAAGATTTTAAAAAAGGAGTAGATTCGTTTTTAACGAAAACCAAGCTGAAGTGGTAAAGGAAATTGTTTTATTGTTTTATTGCTTTATTGTTTTATTGTTTTTACCAAAACCCTTAATTGCTCATCCAAAGGTTCTTCGCCATTTATCCAATTGATCGTCAATCCATCTTTTTCCATCTTCCGAAAATAGGTCATTTGGCGTTTGGCAAATTGGTGAATAGCTGTTTCCAGCCGTTCCAGCATCGTTTCATAATCTAGTTCAGCATTTAAATACTGGGCAATAAACTTATATTCGAGGCCATAATAAACAAGGGTTTCCATCGAAACTCCTTTTGCTAAAAGTTGTTGTACCTCCTCGATCATACCCTCACTTATTCGTTTAAGTAAACGTTCCGAAATACGCTCACGGCGTAGTTCTCTGGAAATATCAATTCCAAAGATGAATGCATTAACCTGAGGTAACGAATGAAAATCATGTGCGTTTTTATTTAGATATGTACTAATCTCTATTGCCCTGATCAGCCGTTTTATTGTTGATGTATCAGCCAAGCCTGAATAGGAAGAGGTTAATTGTTGATGAATAGTAGTAAGTTCTTCCTTCGATTTAAAGGCTAATTCGACCCTTAAATTCTCATCAATAGGAACAGATGTGTATTGAAAATCTTTTAAAACTGATTCGATATATAAGCCTGTACCACCACATAAAACCGCAACCTTTCCTTTTGCTTTTATTGATGTGTATGCACGTTCAAAATCCTGTTGAAATTCGAAAATATTGTACTTCTCTCCTGCTTCGCGAATATTTATTAAATGGTGAGGAATAGATGTTCCATTAATTTCGAACTCATGTAAATCTTTACCGGTGCCAATGTTCATATCCTTATAAACCTGGCGTGAATCCGCGCTGATAATTTCTCCGTTAAGCTCATAGGCCAGCCTAACCGCTAACCGCGTTTTACCCGAGGCTGTGGGACCTAAAATCACTATTAAATCTGTTTCGCCCATTACTTTATCACTAAACGGAATTTTAAATTACCCTGATTTTTTATGCGAACATAACCCAAGCGTATCATGAGTTGCTCTTCTGATTCATTGGACTCGGCCATCGACAAAATAGACAGCGGAAGCTTATGAGCATAATAGCGTAACCATTCACCTTCTTTCACCCAAAACTGCTGCGATTCTGTTATCCCCTCTTTTTTAAATCCCAATTTCACATAACCTTCGCCGTTAGACCATTCCAGATCGGCATACGTCATGATATCACTTGGTTTCACTTCCTCAATAAAAAACTTAATAAGCTTGCTTAACCCTCCAACCACTGTATGATCTTTTAAATTTGCAAAGCGGATCAATTCATACGATCGATAATTTTCACCTCTTGAAGGCATTGGCTTTCCGGCACTGAAAGAAGCCACTGCCACCAGTTCATCTTTAAAAAAAAGGCCATATTTATACTTAGCAGTGGTTATGACATTTAAATGGTGGGTGGCTAGAAAGTTATTGAGCTGATGAATATCTATGCGTTTAACTTTTGTGGCTCGACCGTGAATTCGTATAGTTTGACCTAACAGTGAACTAATTCTTGATCGAATAACCTCATTGCTTTGAATCCATTGATCTTCCCAAACTGAGATCAACTGAAAACCTTCATTTGAAGAGTAAAACAAGTCGATCATTTTTGAAACGATCTCATTGTCCTTTAATTTGATAAAAGCAAAAGAAATGGCCTTTTCTGGTATTATTACAATTGAAACACCCTCAATTTGAGAAAGCTTAAGGCTGAAATTATTTTCAGCAGCAAGGTGAGATATCCAATCGAAAAAGTTGGTTGAGATCAAATTATGCATTATTGATCCTCAAAAATAAAAAAGAAGTTCGAATCAATACTGACCGGTTAAATTCAACAACTCTTAAAAGCTTTAAATAAACCTAAAATGATTCTCCCGCATTTAAATAGAATGCTTTTGAGCGGTTTGCCCAAGCATAATTAAATATCAAATTGGTTCGGGTTGCCTTATCCAGTAAAATCCTGAAACCAACACCTACGGCAGGTTGTATGGTTTCAAAAAGCTTTACACCCCTATCTTTATCACTTGCAGTGGTAAAATCACCAAAAACGGTTCCGCTGAAAAGTTGATTTTTACTGATCGGAAAGCGGTATTCAGTTTCTAAATAAAGCATATTATCTCCACGGAACACGCCTTGTGTATATCCTTTACCACTTCGGCTCCGTTGATCCCAGCCAATTGAAGGTAAATTCAGATAAGGAACTTTTCCTGAAGTAACAAACTGACCAAAGGCCCAAATACCCCAAACATGTTGCAAATTGCGTTTGCTTAATGGCCTGAAGTAGCGCATCTCAGCAAATAACACATTACTGGAAGCCTGGTTTTTACCCAATTTCGGATTAATTCTAAAGTTAACATTCCCATACCATCCGCGATTGGGGTTGATCTGATTGTCGCGCGAATCATAGAGCAAGTTTAGACTAGCACCATTCACTGAATAATTTTCCGGATCAAACCCGTATTTTACATTATAATTATAATGAGCCGTATAGATATGATTAGCCGTATCTAATTTTTTATCATCAATGCTTGAATACCCGTCGAAATGCACACCTGCTCCCACATAAAAATGCTCACTTACTAACCACGATGCCGTTTGATGGAATTTTAAATAGTTATAATCCATCGGTTCAGACAAATCATCCAGACTGAAATCCGGGTCTTCATCCCTTGGAGGAATAATATCGGTACCTAAGCCGTAATTGGGCTGCGAAAAAATATAGAACCGCCAGTCGCCGCTTAAAAAAATCTTGTTGTTTGAAAGCAACACATTATTTTTCATATTAATAAGCAACTGATTTTTAGTGGTATAGGTAGCGCTTAAATTTACTGTAGAGTATTTATCGTCAGGTTTGGGTCCTTTAAATGTGTATTGCCCGGTAAGGCCAAACATAAAGCCAGTTGCAGGCTGTGAGCCAATAACTGGAATCGCAAGGAAAAAACTGTTTTTTTGAGGCTTCGGATTCTTTCCTTTTTTCTTTTTAAATAATACGTCTCCAATATCTTTCACTTGGTATTCGGCTGAATCTGTTGCAAGTTTGATTGAATCTGTTTTCAATTTGACGGAATCTGCTCCTAATCTAGTTGAATCTGTTTTTGACTGGGCCAAACCTGTCGCACAGTTAAGACAGACCACAGCAATCACTACTGCAATAATTTTAAACAAGTATTTATTGAATATTTTTATCATGAGCGTATTAGTAAATATTGTTACATATGATTACCATTTAGATTTTAAGCAATTGTTTAAACTATAAACGGTGAATTACAATTTAAGGGCATCTTTTGAAGCCACATAAATTTCCAATCTTGCCTCATTCCCCTTTTCTGAAAATATTTTCATAGCAAAAGCCAATTACAAAATCAGACATTCATCTGATAATCAATACACTTATGAACATTAAGCATATTCGTTATTGGTATAAAAAATAATCCTGAAAAAATAACTTGTAGTAAATACCAGGCAAATGGTGGTGAATTGAGAGGTTTTCATTGAGCGTATATAGATTGGGGTTTCAACTATTAATTTAAAGTTTTAATACTTGAAATACAATTTGTTAAAGCTATTCTATTAAGAAAAAATGAAAACATGAATCAATAGGTTAAAGCAATTGAACACCAAAATTCTAAGTAAATCCTGTTATTTTTGCCGCTCAAACTTTAAGCATGATTGAAATATTTACCGATGGCGCATCAAGTGGAAATCCTGGACCGGGTGGTTACGGAGTTCTATTAAGGTCGGGAAAACATTATAAAGAACTTTCGGCCGGATTTCGCCGAACCACCAACAATCGGATGGAATTGCTTGCCGTCATTGTTGGCTTGGAGGCTTTAAAAGCCGATAATCAACAGGTTTTGATTTATTCAGATTCGAAATATGTAGTTGATGCTGTAGAAAAAGGTTGGGTGTTTGGTTGGCAGAAAAAAGGCTACAAAGACAAAAAAAACCCTGATCTATGGGAACGTTTTCTAAAAATTTACCGTAAACATCAGGTTAAATTTCAATGGATACGGGGTCATGCTGGCCATCCGGAAAATGAACGATGTGATGAATTGGCCGTTGCCGCTTCTAAAAATCATCAATTTGTAGACACAGCTTTTGAACGCGAAGAAAGTTTAAATAAATAGTTTGGAAGCCACCTTTACTGATAAAATTAGCTTTAGAGAAATCAACCGATTGGCAATACCCGCTTTACTGGCTGGCGTTGTTGAACCTGTTATTTCACTTACCGACCTTGTGATTGTGGGTCGAATTCCGTTCGACAAAACCGAAATTATTGCCGCAGTAGGTATTGCTGCCTCGTTAATATCAGCCATCACCTGGATCTTGGCCCAAACCAGTTCGGCCATTTCTTCGATCGTATCGCGCTACCTCGGTTCAAAACGTCTTCATGAACTCGATAGTTTGGTGATACAAACGTTCATTTTCAGCTTAATGATGAGTTCAGTGGTAGTTATTGCAACTCGCTACTTTTCTGTGGAAATATTTAAACTCTATAATGCCAATGGAAAAATACTGAGTTACGCGGTTGATTATTTCAGGATTCGCATTTGGGGCTTCCCTTTTAGCTTGATTACGTTTACGCTTTACGGAGTTTTTCGGGGTTTACAGAATACCATTTGGTCAATGTATATTGGATTGATTGGTGGTTTCCTGCATATTTTCCTTGATATTTTATTGGTTTTTGGAGTTCCGGGGATCATTCCGGCAATGAACATAGAAGGGGCTGCTTACGCCAGTTTAGTTACGCAGGTACTTATGTGTATGGTAGCCATTTATTTTTTCATTAAAAAAACACCATTTAAACTCAATCCAGGCAAATCAATTAATCCTGAATTATATAACCTGATCAGCCTGAGTGTCAATCTATTTCTAAGAGCTGCTGCCCTAAACTTCTCATTCTATTTAGCTAATCGTTATGCTACCGGATACGGAAAAGAACAAATTGCTGCCCATGCCATTATTGCCAATATCTTTTTACTCATTGCTTTTGTAATCGATGGATATGGAAATGCAGGTAATGCCATTTCGGGTAAATTACTGGGATCAAAAGATTTTAAAAAGCTATGGCTATTAGGTATTGACCTGTCAAAAATAGTGCTTGTAGTAGCGCTGGTTATTATGGTCTTTTGTGGTGCGGGCTATTTTTACATTGGAAAGATGTTTACTTCGGATGTTCATGTGTTAAAATTCTTCTACCAAACTTTTTGGATATTAATTCTGATGCTGCCGATAAACGCCCTAACCTTTTCGTTTGATGCAATTTACAAAGGGCTCGGGGAAGCGGTCTTCTTACGCAACTTATTGATCGGCTCAACTTTTCTGGCCTTTATTCCATCCCTTTGGTTTTTCGATCATTTAAACATGCAGCTTTATGGTATTTGGACGGCCTTTACCATCTTTATGCTTTATCGTTGCATTGGTTCCATCTGGAAATTTAAAGCTAAATACCAGTAAAGTACGAAGTACGATTTTAGATGTACGATTTTAGATGTACGAATAAATAATCAATGACCAAATGGCCAAAACATCCAAACTCGTATCTGAAATCCGAAATCAACAATCTTAAATCTCAAATTTTTAGACTTCTCTAAATTTTATTTTCAATATGGCTAATAAAATTTTACATTTGATCAAACATTACTCAAATGATCAGATCTATCTACTTTTTAGCTACTCTAACTTTTATATTTCTTGCAACCTCTACCTATGCACAAACAGGAACAATTAAAGGTAAAATCAGTTCAGAAAAAAAACCTTTAGAAAATGTACAGATTAGCTATAACGGGACTAAAAAAGCTTTTTTCTCTTCGGCTGATGGTTCTTATTTAATAGATAGCTTGCCAATTGGTAAAATCAAACTGTACTATAGCTTATTTGGATATAGTGATGCGTTTAAAATTGTAGAGGTAAAAGCGAATGATACAGTAATTGCCAACATCAGTTTAGTGGCTGAAACTACTCATCAACTAAACGAAGTGGTGGTGAGCGGAACCATGAAAGAAGTTTCGAAGTTAAACTCACCTATCCCTGTTGAAGTTTATACTCCTACATTGTTTAAGAAAAACCCAAGTCCTAGCTTATTTGAATCGTTGGGGATGATAAATGGTGTTCAACCGCAATTAAACTGCAATGTGTGCAATACTGGCGATATTCATATTAATGGCATGGAAGGCCCCTACACCATGATTTTAATCGACGGAATGCCCATTGTAAGTAGCCTTGCAACAGTTTACGGTTTATCAGGAATTCCTAACAGTATGGTTAAACGTATTGAAGTGGTAAAAGGCCCAGCTTCTACCCTTTATGGCTCCGAAGCTGTTGGTGGTTTGGTAAATATTATTACCAAAGAACCCGCATCTTCTCCCCGATTAAACACTGATTTATCAGGCACCGGTTATGGAGAGTACAATGCGGACATTGCCGGAAAACTAAAGGTAGGAAGATCGAGCACCTTGGTTGGTATTAATTATTTCAATTATTCAGGCAGATACGACAAAAATCAGGATGATTTTACAGATGTGACCTTGCAAAATCGAGCTTCGATATTTAATAAATGGAGCATTCCATTAGCACAGAACCGAATGGCGAGTTTGGCAACCCGTTACGTATTTGAAAATCGCTGGGGCGGCCAGGTGAATTGGGACCAAAACTTTCGTGGTAGCGACAGCATTTATGGCGAATCAATAAAAACCAATCGATTTGAATTATTAGGAAATTTTGAGCTGCCAAAACAGTTTGTGATCGATTATTCTTATAACTACCATTTACAAGATTCTTATTATGGTATAACCAAGTTTTATGCGAACCAACAGGTTGCCTTTTTGCAATTACGCTGGACAAAAACATTAGGAAAACATGAGTTACTTTCGGGTTTGCCTCTACGATATACCTATTACGATGACAATACCACCGGAACAAAGAATATCGATGGTGCTAATGCTCCTGCCAAAACATTTTTGCCCGGAATTTTTCTTCAGGATGAATGGAAAAGTAGCGAAATGCTTAGCGTTTTAGCCGGCTTAAGATACGACCACCACAATGAACATGGTAGTATTTTTACTCCCCGGCTGAGCTTTAAATATTCACCGAATAAGCGCAATACGTTTCGCTTAAGTACGGGAAATGGATACCGTGTTGTGAATCTGTTTACGGAAGATCACGCTGCCTTAACCGGTGCAAGAGAGGTAGTTATCAACAATGATCTGTTGCCGGAACGGTCATGGAATGCAAATTTTAATTACTCTACCCTCATTAGTCATCGAAACGGTTTTATTAGTTTGGATGGAACTATATTTTACACATACTTTACTAACAAAATCACTGGCGACTTTTTAACGGATCCACAAAAAATTATTTATGATAATTTGTCGGGGTATGCCATTTCCAAAGGGCTTACTTTGAATACCGACTTCAGTTTTACTAATGGTTTTAAGGTAATGATTGGCGCCACCTATATGGATGTTTATCAAAAAGACAAGGATGCCGAAGGTAACCGGAAAACCACTCCTCAATTATTTGCTCCAAAACTATCGGGAACCTATGCGGTGAGTTATACCATTAATCCATGGAAATTATCAATTGATGTAACCGGAAAGGTAAACGGTCCAATGTATCTACCAGTGGTACCTAATGATTATAGAACCGAAAAATCACCTTGGTATAACCTGATGAATTTACAACTTACCAAGAAATTGGAGAACGGCTTAGAGATTTACGGGGGATGTAAAAACCTGTTGAATTTTCTTCCTAAAAATCCAATTCTTCACCCCGACGATCCATTCAATAAATCAGGTGGTAAATATTTCTTGTCAGACGGAAGTCCTAACCCAAGCACCAATCCGTATAATTACACCTTTGACCCATCATACAATTATGCTCCAATGCAGGGCATTAAAGGTTTTTTAGGCGTTCGGTACAATTTGAAATAAAGTAGATGATATGACACTCTTTGAATTTGTAAATAATTAATATAAAAAACGTATAGTCCTATCTATTTAAAATATTGTGCATGCTTGTAATCCATTATGAATTTAAACTTATCTTGAGCAATGGAAAAATCTGACCCTATCATTTCGAGAATTAGCACAACTGATGGAGAAGAACTTTCGGTAGCTAAAGGAAAATACAGAATACTAATAGGTGGAGAACAAACAAATGGCAGTTACGCAGTAATTGAAATGAGGGTACCTCCCAATGGTGGCCCAGCCCCACATTCACACAATCAGATTCAAGAAAGCTTTTATGTTGCCGAAGGTGAAATAGAGTTTAGTACAGAATCAGGAAAGTTATTGGCTGGGAAAGGAGATTTTATAAATATTCCGTTGGATGGTGGTGCCCATGCATTTAAAAATATTTCGGATACTGATGCACTATTAATTTGCACCGTTATACCGGCTGGACTGGATAGTATGTTTAAAGAAATAAGCAAAGTTGCTAGTCCAGAGGACGCAAGATCCATTGGTGAGAAAAAGTATGGTATCCGGTTTTATCCACCAAATTTCCTTGATTAACTAAATTTATTTCTTCTTACCAGGCTTAGGCAATTTAATTCCCTGGGCAATATTATTAATTGCATTTGCCATTCGTTGAATTTGAATTTCCTCTGATGCAGATGAAAATATCCATTGAACATATTGAGATCGCTCATCAATAGTAAACTGTTGAAATTTGGACCAGGCAACAGGGTCGTCTTCTAAACATTCCAAAAAAGTATCAGTGGACACATCGTTATCCAAGAACTTATAAAGCACAAGCTTTACCCAATCTCCTACTTCCTTCTTGATCTTCTTTCTGATTTCAGCTTTAACCGGCAGAAACAATTTACCATTACCTAGGGGCATTATATGGCTTTCTACAATCTCAAAATCATCAATAAAGCCCTTTACCTTTAAATAATTAAAAGGTTTGGTATTAATCACTTCAAGTTCAATTGGGGCAAAGGTCCAACCGCCCTTCGTCGGAAACTTTTGAAGCTGAACATTGGTATCAATTATAGGGTTGAAATGCGCCATCAGAATTTCATTGTTATAGATCTTAAATCTAACTAGATGTTTGTCCTTCTTTATTCAATCTTCAGCCTACTACAATCGTAAATCTAAAATCTAAAATCAAACTTTATTTCACTTCCCCACCTGTACTATATGCTTTTTGATACCAAACTTGGTTAAAATCACTGATCATTACTCCTTTGCTGGTTGAAGCATGTACAAATCGGCCATTTTTTAGGTATACACCCACGTGTGAATTCTTCTTACCATCGTAATTCATAAACACTACATCTCCTTCTTTTAAACTGGTGTAAGGTTTTACATCGAGTTCCTTGTAAATTTCTCCGGTTGTTCTTGGAATCACAATATGATACACATTTTTATAAAGCAAGTTCGTAAAGCCAGAACAATCAATACCTGATTTCGTATTTCCACCAATTCTGTACGGCACTCCGATCCATTCATCAATAAAGCGAAACAGCAACACATTGTTTAAATCTCTTTCCTTTACGCCCAATTCCTGAGCGTAATAGCCAATAATGTATTTGTCTTTAACACTTGAGTAATTAGAGGCATTCAGTTCGGTTACATATTGATTACCGCCATTTTTCAAATAGGCATTGGTCACATTTTTTTTTGTAGAGCAGGCAGAAAAAGAAACAAGGCAAATAAATACGTACAGTTTGGTTTTTACGTTTTTCATTCTAGATCTAATTAATATTTTTGATTCATGAGTAAAATCAACGTGAAAATAGCGCAGTTCAGTTTAATTTCTTGCCTTTTAATTTCCACATTTCAACTTAAGGCACAAAAAGCAGAACCCAAAACCTTGGTAGATATCCCCTTAGAAGCCGATAAAACCTTGTTTTATAGTTCGAATAAAACCGGTACTTATCAGATCTATAAGAAAAACGATTCGGCAGAAGTTAGAATTACCCAAGATGATGCCTTTAACTATTGGGGTGTTAAGGTTGCGCCTGACAAGAAAAAGTTCATTTGTTACCGAGCACCACAAGGTTTAATTGTTAAAGACAATAATTCGCGTAATTCAGAGCTTTGGTTATTTAATATAGATGGCAGTAAAGGGCAAAAACTGATTAGTTTGAGTGACTATAAATGGCGCTCGCAAGGTTCGGCAAGTTGGTCTCCGGATGGGAAACACCTTATAATGGCAGCCGAAGTTAGTGACAAGGATAATTTCAACCGCAACCATTGGCATTTATTCTTGACTGACTCCATGGGAAAAAAACCGGTTCAGCTTAGCACTCGCTCAACTTCGTTTTCAGATCCTGTATTTTCTCCAAATGGTAAATACATTACCTATTCGGCCCTACCAACAGGAACGCCGTACAGTTTATGTCCGACAAAGTTTATGGAGATTTATGTAGCTCAAATTGATTCGGCAAGTCAAAAGATTAAAAACGAGCGTAAATTAACTTCTAATGAATACCTTGATGGAAGGCCAAGTTTTTTAAATGATAATGAGCACATTGCTTATAGCATTTCGCCAGGCTGTGTAAATGAGGTTGAATACGTTGATTTGCAATTGGTAAGTATAAATGGAAAATCATACGATTTAAAAACCGATAAATCAGTTAAAACAAATGCGATGTGTGGTGAAGATGGCTTTATCTATTTTCAATACCGCCCAGGCTTAACCGGTAATTCTTGTATAGCTCGTATAAAATCAGATGGTACCGGCTTTACAATCGTTTATCAGGGTAGCAATTTCAGCATTATTAATCCACAAATGATTGTTGAATAATATCCAAGCTGATACTGAAGAATATACTATAAAACAAAAGCCCGTGAAAACTATTATTTTCATGGGCTTTTTATTAAGGTCTTTTACCTACCATTTTTCTCTTTTTTAATCTTAAACTCCGTTAACTAAACTTTTTTCCGGGATGTTGCCGAACATCAAAAAAAGTTAAAACTATAATTTTATTTTTTCCAACTCTATAAAGTATCCTTGTTTGTGGTGATAATTGGAATCCTCTAATGTCTTCCTGCTCTATTTGGCCAATTGAAGGAAAACTCTTTAAAAGTTTGAAAACCTGATCTGTCTTTTGAATAAATTCGTTCGCTGTCTTTTCACCCCATTTATTTTTGAGGTAAGTTACAATAGAATAGAAGTTGCGTTCGGCTCTTGCAGTAAGAAAAACCTGCATCAATATTTTTTCTTAATATCATCCCAATTTAAGAGCTTACTTTCGTCTTCCGACTCCTCATAAGATAAATACACTTCCTTCTTTTGCTCTTCCGTTAATGTCTTCCAGATCTGCCCCTCTTCCGTATTCTCACCATGTTTCAGAAAGTCATAAATTGTTCGAAGCAATTGTTCATTATCTATTCTTTCTACTATTTTATGCAAGTTCAATTTTAGTTCAGCGGTTCCCATATCATTTTTCTTTGTATCAAATTTAATTATTTATTGGAGCTTTGTTTTTTACAAATTGAATGAAGTCAAAAGTGTTTTTGATTTTTAACTTAACGGACCAATCGTCAATACTTTTATTATGCTCTTTAAATTTTTCACTAACATTATCTTCAGTTTTTGTAAAACCATCATTTATAGGATGGGATAACCAATTAATCACATATTCACTCTTGTATTCAACCTTGCCTTCACTTGTTTTATACGGTGTTTTATATTTAACTATCAATTTATCATTAATACACTCTTCCACACTTTTTTATTGGGCTACTACAGCTTTCTGTTTGAGAGTTTTTAGTGTAAAAATCAGCTTTACTTTCAATTACACAACCCGACCATTCTTGCTTGCCTTCAAGATTATGAGCATCAACAATAACATTACCTATTATTACTTGATTTGTAAACTTTTCATCACCAATCGAATTTCTTTCAAATGAAATCACATCCATTTCTCCATAAGAAATTGCTCCCCGCAATGGGATCCCAAAATTATAGCTGATAGCTAATAAAGCCCTTATTCCCATTAATAAATCAATAAAACTTGAACATGCCTCTTTTTCGGTCCAACAAATAACACTATCTGAAATACTTATAAAATTATACTTTTTGTTGTTGAGATTCGCTTTGATTTGAGGGATTCCTTCAGAATTGATAGGATCTAACGCTCCGCCCGTTTGACCTAATCCAAAAGCAAGGTTAAATACATTTGTATAAAGATCTAGCAAAATACTATGACTGTTATTTTCAGGTTTAACAATCTGTTTAAATCCTAAAATATCTAAGGAAAGCAACATATCTATTCATTAGGCATTTATTTTAAGTGATATTTAAATATATTCATTTTGTTACTTAAGCTTTCTTGCAATCTTACTAAGTTTAATTTCTATAATCCACAACTATAATAATATGAAGAGAGTTTACAAATTAACATTATTTCTGTTCGTTGCCGGTTTATCCACGGCATTTGCGCAGGATGAGAAAGTCGACCTGGAGGTAATCGACAAGATCAGAAATGAAGGCATGAACAATTCGAAAGTAATGGACATTGCCTTTTACCTTACCGATGTTTCGGGGCCCCGTCTATCGAATTCAACTGGTTTAAAAAATGCTCAAAACTGGGCTGTAGAATCATTTAAGCAATGGGGGTTAACCAATCCGCATAAAGAAGAATGGGGTGAATTTGGCCGTGGCTGGGAGATTGAAAAATCATACATCGCCATGACTAAGCCTTATTACCAGGTAATGATTGGTTCTCCAAAAGCCTGGACCACTGGAACCAATAAGCAAATTAAGGGTAACGTAATGTTGGTTAAAATCAAATCGGATAGTGATTTTGTAAAATATGCCGGACAACTGAAGGGTAAGATTGTGATGATGGATGTGCCTAGCACTATTAAAATTGGTTTTGAAGCTGATGCAAAACGTTATACAGATGAAGACCTGGCGAAAATGGCTTCTTATTCTGATGAAAACCCAGCGGCAAAAGACACCTATTCTCCTAAGATGATCCAAGAATATCGTGCTCGTGCAGCAATGGCCAACAAGTTTAGAGAGTTTTGTTTGAATGAAAAAGCAGCCTTGATCATCAGCTATGGCCGTGGAAATACCGGAACTTATTTTACGAGCAATGGAGCATCATATGCAGTTGATGCCAAACCTACTCTACCGGAAATGGAAGTTTCGGCCGAGCACTACCAACGAATGATCCGTTTATTAAACGCTAATATTCCTGTAGAGCTGGAGATCGATACTAAAACCCGCTTTGTTCAAGACGATTTAAAAGGCTATAATGTTATTGCAGAAATCCCAGGTACTGATCCAGTGTTGAAAGATGAGGTTGTAATGTTGGGAGCTCACTTAGATTCATGGTTTGCAGCGACCGGAGCTACAGATAACGCCGCAGGAAGTGCAGTTGTTATGGAAGCTGTTCGTATCATCAAATCATTGGATCTGAAACCTAAAAGAACAATCCGGATTGCTTTATGGTCATCGGAAGAACAAGGTTTGTTTGGTTCAAGAGGTTACGTCAAACAACATTTTGGAGATAAAACAACCATGGCTCTTTTACCCGAACATGAAAAACTGTCGGCATATTATAACCTGGATAATGGTACTGGAAAAATTCGTGGTATTTACACTCAAGGAAACAAAACCATTGTGCCAATCTTTACTAAATGGCTTGAACCATTTGCCAATTTAGGCGCAAGCACCGTTACGTTGAGCAACACCGGCGGGACCGATCACTTATCGTATGATGCCCTTGGATTACCTGGTTTCCAGTTCATCCAAGATGAGATGGATTACAATACCCGCACTCACCATACCAATATGGATACATACGACCGCTTGTCGGCTGAAGACTTAAAACAAGCTTCGATCATTATGGCAGCGTTTGTTTACAACACGGCTGTTCGCGAGGCGAAAATACCAAGAAAGGAATTGCCGAAAGCTCAAGAAAAAGCTACTGGTAGTAAGTAAAAAAGAAAAAGTGGGTATTCCTCTATGGAAAAACCCACTTTTTAATACTTTAAATAGCGTCAGTAAGCCTTCAAACTCTAACTTTACTGCATTATATACGGATAAGGATATAATAGAGTTTTCCAAGTTGTCCCTCCATCATTAGTTAAATATAAACTATTACCACCATATGCTATACCTTGTTTTTCATTTATAAATGAAATCTTGTCTGTATACCTTGGTGTGTTTTTCGAACTTTTAAGCTCCCATGAACCTCCACCGTTATTACTTTCAAACAAACCGACATCATTCAGGGTTAAAAGATGCATACTATCAAATCCAACGACATTGTATATACTCATCGGGCTAAGTTTCCAGGTTTCACCGTAATTATTTGAGTAAAAAGTTTTTTCACCATTAAAAATAAAAATGGTTCCATATTTGGTCACAATCAAGTTCTTATAGGGAGCTGATCCATCAACAAATACAGGTTCACTCCAGGTTTTTCCGCCATCTTTTGTTCTTGCAATAAATGCATTTCTATCTGTTACTTGGTAATTATTCAATGGAACAACTTTATTAAGGAGCACCCATCCATTGTTTTCATCAATAAATTCAATGATTATTGGGTAATAATCTTCAATTTTTGACAATAATTCGGCTTTACCAGTACCTAAATCTATTTTGTGTAATAAAGCACTTCTAGTTCCTTCGATACTGTAGGGTTTACTTTTTCCTTCTAAATAATATATTAAATTTTGATCATGAAATTTAATACTTACCGCACGGTACTCGTAATTATAGATATTTTCATCCCTTTCTAATTGAGGCACTAAATGTTCCCAAGATTGTCCTTTGTTTAATGAATAAATAATCTGCTGAGGTTGAGTATAATAAGTCGACTTCCCCAAAAAATTATTGCCTTGTATATCTGTTATTTGAAGTTCATAAGGTTTGCTATAGGTTAAATAGTTAAAAGATTGAAAATAATCATCAGTATCAAACAAAAGTGATTCTGAGACTCCTTCTATTCTATTGCTTTCAAATAACTCAGCTTTTAGGAAATAGCCTGATTTAACAATGACCTTGCTATTTGGATTAACAATTGGAGTAATTTCCAATTTATCGATTAATAAACTTTCCTTATCACCACAGCTACTTAATAATATAAAAGATACTATTGCGGGTAGGTGTTTTTTAACTATGTTTTTCATTATAAAATATTAGTAAGGTTAATTCCTACGCTTAACGTTAAACTATTGAAGTTAAAATATTGGTTATTGTTTACAATAAACCCTTGTTCTGCCATTTCATTAACATACTTATCCGTCAATTTCAAATTTGGGCTATAAATCAAATAGCTTGCTTTTATATATGTTTTATTAAACTTAAAAATCAATCCTAAATCATAGGAAATATCCTTTCCGGTTAAAAGAGTTGAAGATGATGTTGTATTTGTTGTCTCTCCAAAGACATTAGTTTCATCAGCGGTGAAATAGTTACTGCTCCAATTGTAATCTATGCGTGCGAATGGAGAAAAAGTAAACCTTGTTTCCTTTGAATGAAATAAATCGTACTGAAATTCCATTCCAGCCTTAAGAATCCTGAACTTTTCACTTACACCATCTTCCATTGGCTTAATATACCATAACCCTCCAATTGATGGTTTCATGCCCAACTTAGCTTGTTTTAAAATTTTAATTTTGGGACCAGCACTTGCTGAAATTCCTCCTTTGAAAATTTCGTTAATACTACTATTAGTCGTTAAGGCTCCTCCAATATCAATATCAAAACTTAGTCGATCAGAAAATGTAAGGTTAGTTTTTCCTTGTCCAAATGAGGATAAAGTCATTAAGACTAAAATCATAGTTTTAAAGACTTTCCAATAAGCTTTATAGCTTAATTGATTTAATAAAAACATATAGGTAAAAATTTAATATAGCTAGCAACAAAATAGGTAGAGTGATTTATTCTAATTATTTAGCTCATTGCTGGTTACTTGATCAACTTCTGAATCTCATTCAATTTAATCAGCGCCTCCACCGGAGTCAACACGTTTACATCCAAATCAGCCAACGAATCCCTGATCTTTATCAAAATCGGGTCATCCAGCGAGAAGATGTTCAACTGCATTTGGTCTGATTTCTTTATTTTCTTCACTCCATTTCTGATACTTGCGGCACCTTCACCGGAACTGCGTTCGTCTTCCAGTTTCTTCAACACTTCTTCAGCCTTACGAACTACCTTAGGTGGCATACCAGCCATACGGGCCACATGAATACCAAAACTGTGTTCACTGCCTCCAGGAACCAGTTTACGCAGGAAAATCACTTTATTGTCGATCTCTTTTATAGAAACATTAAAGTTCTTTATCCGCTCAAATTCCCCCTCCATCTCATTTAATTCATGATAATGGGTAGCAAATAAGGTTTTAGCTCTCGATTTAGGATCGTTATGAATATACTCGGCAATTGACCAGGCTATAGAAATACCATCATAGGTACTAGTACCACGGCCGATCTCATCCAGCAACACTAAACTTCTGTTAGAAAGGTTATTTAGAATACTAGCCGTTTCATTCATCTCAACCATGAAAGTCGATTCTCCAGAAGATAAATTATCAGAAGCGCCTACCCTGGTAAATATTTTATCAGTGATCCCTAATCGAGCCGCCTTAGCAGGAACAAAACTTCCTATTTGCGACATTAATACAATCAAAGCTGTTTGACGCAGCAACGCTGATTTACCCGCCATATTCGGACCGGTGATCATAATGATTTGCTGGTTTTCATCATCCAACAACACATCATTAGGAATATACTGCTCACCTATTGGCAAACTTTTTTCAATAACCGGATGGCGGCCAAGTTTTATATCGATAACATTATCATCCACCATTTCCGGGCGACAATAGTTATTTTTTACTGCAGTAAGTGCAAAGCTTAATAAAACATCCAATTGGGCAATTGCTAAAGCGTTTACCTGAATTGGTCGGATATATTCCGACATGCTCATCAATAAATCCGAATACAGCTTATTTTCAAGAGCAAAGATCTTTTCTTCCGCCCCTAATATTTTTTCTTCGTACTCTTTTAATTCAGGAGTGATGTAACGCTCGGCATTAACCAATGTTTGCTTGCGGATCCACTCACCTGGAACTTTGTCTTTGTGTGTATGGGTTACTTCTAAATAATATCCAAAGACATTATTAAAGGCTATTTTCAAAGATGGAATGCCTGTATTCTCACTTTCACGGCGCTGCATATCGAGAAGATAATCCTTTCCGCTAAAGGCTATCTTACGCAATTGATCCAATTCCTCATGAACGCCAGGTGCGATCACTCCTCCTTTTTGAATCAACACAGGTGGTTCCTGATTCAACTCCTGCTCAATTTTTTCCTTGATGAATTTGCAAGGGTTAAGCTGATCGGCAATCTTGCAAAGACTATCCTGCCCTGTACTTTCCGCAACAGTCTTTACCTCAGCAATTGCAGCCAAGGCCCTTCCCAACTGAACCAGTTCACGGGGATTTGCCTTTTGCAAGGCTACTTTAGATATTAATCGTTCTAAATCGCCAATTGGCTTTAATTTCGATTGAAGATCTGCAGATAAGGCCGCATCATCCGTTAAATGCTGAACAACATTCAATCGTTCTTCAATCAATACTTTTTCTTTCAATGGCATCACCATCCATTTACGAAGCAAACGGGCACCCATTGGAGTATTAGTTTGATCGAGGATTGAAATTAATGGTGTTGCGCCTTCATTGGGCGAATAGATCAATTCGAGATTACGAATGGTGAATCGATCGAGCCAAACGTATCGGTCTTCTTCTATTCTCGAAATTTGAGCAATGTGCTGCACGTTGCGATGTTCCGCTTCGAAAATATAATGCAAACAGGCTCCAGCTGCGATAATGCCCTGAGGCAGATTCTCAATTCCAAAACCTTTTAATGATACGGTTCCAAAATGTTTTAACAGAGTCTCATGAGCATAATCAAATCCGAAAACCCAATCATCAATGTTAAAGGTGTAAAACTTATCGCCAAACTGACTTACAAAATCACGTGATTTTGACTTTGAAAAGATAACTTCCGAAGGTCTGAAGCTTTGAAGCAATTTATCGATATAATCGACTTCGCCTTGCGCAGTTAAAAATTCTCCCGTAGAAATATCGAGCAAGGCAATTCCCAAAATCTCTTTATCAAAATGGACAGCCGCAAGGTAATTATTGGTCTTATTGTTAAGTATATTCTCGTTATAAGCCACACCCGGAGAAACCATCTCAGTAACACCCCTCTTTACAATGGTTTTTACCGTTTTCGGGTCTTCAAGCTGATCACAAATAGCCACTCTTTGTCCTGCGCGAACCAATTTTGGCAAATAGGTATCGAGCGAATGATGTGGAAAGCCGGCTAATTCAATGTGAGAAGCCGAACCATTGGCACGTTTGGTAAGCGTAATACCCAATATCTCTGAAGCCTTTATTGCGTCTTCGCCGAAGGTTTCGTAAAAATCGCCTACACGAAACAATAAAATTGCACCCGGATATTTACCTTTTATCTGGTTGTATTGCGCCATTAGAGGCGTTTCCTTACCGTCTTTTCCTTTTGCCAAGTGATTTTAATTTAAGACAGCGAAAATAAGCAGGTTTAACTGCTTAGACAACATTGAGTTTTTCACAATTTGTTATAAACGGTTGAGAGTAGGCAGTAGACAGTCTGCAGTAGGCAGTCTGCTATAGCAGTTAGCAAGGTCGTTGGCAGTCTCCAGTGGGATGAAATGCGTAGAAACAAGTAAATTATTAGGTTTTATGATTAGAAATCTTGAAAAATTCTCTTAAAAATTTATCAATTATAGACCAGGGACTGTCGACTGGGGACTGCCAACTGCAGACTGGAGACTGTCGACTATTTCTCGGAAATTACTATTTTCGGCCCCATGAAAAATTTCCGTTTAGCGCTCATACTTATTTCATTATATACTGTTGCTTGCACTTCGAAGAATGAAGAGAAGGAAACTGCTTTCAGGAAAATGTTGAATAACAACTGGACGGAGATTAAACGCTGCAATTTAACCGGAGGCTTATTTAGCACTTATGGCGAACGCTACAAAGCTGATTGGTTAATGTTTATTGACGATAAAGGCTTTGCTACGGTAAAAACACCTAAAGATTACTACCGCAATATTTTTGTACGCCCTGATTCAATTATGAAATGGGATAAGTACAAGTATCGCATCGTTAAACTTAAAACCGATACACTGGTATTAGAATATATTCCTAATAAAGGAGATACCATTAACAGGCCACATCATTTGCTTTTTGTAACGGACAAGCTTTACAAGACGCTAAACAAGCAGACTCTCGACGATCTTCAAAAACTTACTCATAATGATACTTTGTTTTTGAAGAAACTAAGCGACTCATGTAAAAAAGCTCCAGAGTACTTTTTCACTGCCGACAAACTCCCAACCGCAAAAGCCTTAGATGGATTTACCAAAATTGATACTGCAACTTCAGCAGATGGAAGAGTTGAGTTTAAAATAACAGAGTTTAATGCTGATATTAAAAATGAGCATTTATACTCCGGAAAGTTTATTCTTCGGGAGAACGGGCGCATCGGTTCTTTTGATGTTGGACTAATGGCCTGGGGTGGTGAAGAAATTTTGCCAGCAACTTATAAATACATTAAGCACTTTGTTGAAAATAAAATAAAGTTTGAACCGGGAACAACTTTAGGCTCCAAAATCAATACTTACGTTTATTTCACATTTAAAAGAACACCCGACCTCCCTTAATAGTTCAGATAGGGAGAATAGCTATTTTTTTAATTGAATAATACCGATCTCATTGAAATTGAACCAAGATCTAAACCTTCAATAGGAAATGAAACTTGTTCGTTTTCGTTTTTTAAAGCCATGGTATAAATCAACGGAATGTAATGCTCCGTAGTTGGAATAGAAAGCAACGCCTCTTTACCTAGTTTTTCAAACTGGATCAATTCCTGATGCTTATTCTCTAACAATAGTTTTTTTGCAGATTCGTCAAAATCTTCCGCCCAATCATATCCCCCTTTTCCATGGAAATCTACCAGTCGGAGGTTATGTACAATATTGCCGCTTCCCATTATTAAAACGCCTTTCGATCGGAGAAAAGCCAATTCCTTTGCAAGTTCATAATGCCACTGCAGCGATTTTGAAAAATCGATGCTTAACTGAAATACTGGAATATCGGCATTGGGAAACATTTTGATCAAAACAGACCAGGTACCATGGTCTAAGCCCCATTCATGATCAAGCTGGATTTGAGCCAATTTTATCTGACTCCTTGTTTCTTCCGCCAATTCCGGAGACCCTGGCGCTGGATATTCAACTTCAAACAGCTGACGTGGAAAACCACCAAAATCATGAATAGTTCTTGGTTTTTCCATTGCTGTAACATAAGTACCACGAGTTAACCAATGTGCAGAAACTACCAAAATTGCCTTTGGCTTTTCGATCTCCCTGCCTATTTTACTCCAAGCCCGTGTGTATTCATTGTCACTTAATGCGTTCATCGGGTTGCCATGCCCAACAAATAAAGCCGGCATTATCAACTTATCGTTATTCTCTAAAAAAGGCTTAGCCCAGTTCCTTAAGCTTTCCATATTGACCTCAAATTTTAACAAAAATACAAATTATATGTTACAACATATAATCTAAGCCTCGCCACTTCTAACTTCTAACTTCTAACTTCTAACTTCTAACTTCTAACTTCTAACTTCTAACTTCTAACTTCTAACTTCTAACTTCTTTTTACCTTTGCGCAAACCATAAAAAATTAAAATGCGTAAACTAAAGCTGGATGAGCTAAACCGGGTAAGTGTGGAAGAGTTTAAGGAGCAGGAAAAACTACCTATTGTAGTTGTATTGGATAATGTGAGGAGTATGAATAACATTGGTTCTATTTTCAGAACCTCGGATGCATTTGCATTAGAAGGGATTTATTTATGTGGAATAACAGCTCAACCACCTCATCGCGAAATTGAAAAAACAGCTCTTGGAGCTACCCAATCCGTTGATTGGTATTATTTTCAATCTACCGAAGAAGCTGTGGCTGATTTGCATGCAGAAGGCTACGAAGTTTTGGCAATTGAACAAGCTGAAAACAGTGTTATGCTACAAGAGTTTGAGCCATCAAAAGACAAAAAATATGCATTGATTTTTGGAAATGAGGTAAATGGTGTGGGTGATGAAGT
The DNA here is from genome assembly GCF_023914155.1 of Solitalea agri. Classification (GTDB taxonomy): domain Bacteria; phylum Bacteroidota; class Bacteroidia; order Sphingobacteriales; family Sphingobacteriaceae; genus Solitalea; species Solitalea agri. The sequence goes on from NZ_JAMWYS010000003.1 coordinate 80,526, forward strand.
AATGAAAATGGTTGATAAATGTATTGAAATCCCTCAGTTCGGAACCAAACATTCATTTAATATTGTGGTAAGCATGGGTATTGTTGGATGGGATTTTTGCATTAAATTGAAGTACTAGAATTTGATATGCCACAAAATCCACTTCACCAAAAACTACAGATTAAAGAGGGTTCGGCAGTATTGCTGATAAATGCACCTACAGATTACAATGCAGTCATTGGGCCTCTACCTGAAAACGCTTCACTATTTTTTGAACCTACAAGTGCAGCCGATGTAATTCAACTGTTTATTAAAAACAAAGCTGAATTAGTGGAAGAACTTAAAAAGGTTACCAAAGTCTTAAAGCCAACCACCGTATTTTGGATTTGTTACCCCAAGAAAAGCTCAGGAATTGCATCAGATTTAAATATGATGGATAGCTGGTCAGAACTTGATCAGTACGGTTTACAAGGTGTGTCCGCAGCGGCCATAAACGAAACCTGGACTGCCCTACGTTTTAAACCTATCGATCAGGTGAAAAAGTCGGAAGTACGCAACGAGGAATTAGAAAAGAATGATTATTCAGCCTACATTGATGTACAAAACAAATTAATTACGCTACCTGCGGATTTAAAATCAGCCATGGAGGCCAGCCCAGCATCCGTTAATCATTATGAGAAACTGTCATACACTAATAAAAAAGAATACGTATTATGGGTACTTACTGCGAAACAGGATAAAACTCGCGTTGACAGGATTCAGAAAACTGTTGAAAAACTACTACTTGGGAAGAAAAATCCATCTGAAAAATAAATAGTTAAACAATTTACACTCGCTCATGCAATCAGAAAGCTTAACAATTCGAAGAGTTTTACCAGAAGAAGTCGATGAACTGGTAACTATCTCCCGCCAAACGTTTTTTGAATCATTTTCTTCCATGAATACTGAAGAGGATATGAAAAACTATCTCGACGAGGCTTATAGCTCAGAAAAACTAAGCAAAGAGTTAAGTGATCCGAATTCTGAATTTTACTTTGCCATTTTTGAAAGCCAACCTGTTGGTTATTTAAAGATCAACTTTGGTAATGCACAAACAGAACTAAAAGAAGATAACGGACTTGAAATTGAACGGATCTATGTTTATGCAGATTTTCAGGGAAAAAAAATTGGGCAGCAACTTTTTAACTACGCGATTGAAACGGCTAAGAGTCATCACCTTAACTATGTTTGGTTAGGGGTTTGGGAGAAAAATCAAAAAGCAATTCAGTTCTATCAGAAGAATGGCTTTAAACAATTTAGTACTCATATTTTTGTTATAGGTGATGATCCTCAAACCGATTTGATGCTAAAACTGGAACTTTAGCTAGCTGCTGGTCACCTAGTTTTCAAGTAAAACCCAACAAACCAAAATCGCACCAAACTGAAAATCAATTAGTTGAATAAATTTTAAAATTTATTAGCAGAATTAGTAAAAAAACGTACTTTTGTGCCGGGTAAGTCTTGTACGACCAGCTCCCGTTGAACTCCCCCAGGTTCGGAAGGAAGCAAGGGTAGATGGTTGTAGCGGTGCGATATAAGGTGCTTACCCATTTTTTTATTTTAGGGCAAGTCAAAAATCCTCCGCTCAACAATTCTTAAACTCTATTTTGCAAATCTCATATCTTAAATAAATAATGAAATTTTTCATCGATACCGCCAATCTGGCACAAATCAAAGAAGCTCAGGATTTAGGAGTATTAGACGGTGTAACCACCAATCCTTCGTTAATGGCTAAAGAAGGCATTACTGGCGACGATAACGTGATGGCACATTACAAAGCTATTTGTGATTTGGTTGACGATAACGTAAGTGCTGAAGTAATTGCTACTGATTTCGAAGGCATGATTGAAGAAGGTGAGCGCTTAGCTGCAATCGACAAAAAAATTGTAGTGAAAGTTCCTATGATTGCTGATGGTGTTAAAGCATTAAAATACTTCTCTAAAAAAGGCATCCGTACCAATTGTACTTTAGTTTTCTCTGCTGGCCAGGCTTTATTGGCTGCCAAAGCAGGTGCAACTTATGTATCTCCTTTCTTAGGTCGTTTAGATGATATTTCAACTGACGGTTTACTGTTAATTGAAGATATCCGTTTGATTTACGATAACTACGGTTTCGAAACTCAAATTTTATCAGCTTCGGTTCGTCACCCAATGCACATTATTGAGTGTGCTAAAATTGGTTCTGATGTTATGACCGGACCTCTTTCTGCTATCAAAGCATTATTGAAACACCCATTAACCGATATCGGTTTGCAACAGTTCTTAGCTGATCATGCTAAAGCCGCTGCAACAGTTAAATAAGCCTGTTTTAATTATAGTTTAGCATATTTAAAAAGGTCGATTCGTAATGAATCGACCTTTTCTTCTTTTGATAACATATTAGTTTGTATCTGAAAAGCTCAAAATTCTCCTAATCACAAATGTTCCGTAACAGTCGTTTTCTCTTATAGTTTTTCATTAATAAGTTTTATCCACTCAGTTCCAAACACCCTTAATTCATAAATCCAAATGAATTGAGTCTTATTATCTATATACCAATATTCCTGAAAAAGGTCAATCCATAGCCCATTTTTATAGTTATGATCGTAAAGAGAGAATGTGTCATTATCTAACTTAATAATGTCTTCAAAATTGTCAATTACAAAATCCGTCTTTATATTAAAAACAGCAATATCCGAAAAGTTACTCAATGAAAAATAATTAGTCAGGGAAAGCTTTTCCTTAATCGTAAGTAGTCTTTTTAATAGGTCTGTTGATTTGTCTACTGGAAAGCTAATATTCAAAAAGTTAAAGTCGAAATCTGAACTGTTAAGTTGAATTTGATGTTCGTCAATTTGTTCAATTGACAACACGTCATCGTCAGAAAATTGTTTATTGGCAATTGCAGATAGATTTTCAAGCAAACCAGGAAGACGTTTCTTTCTGTCCTCTTGTCTGAGTAACATTTTAATTCTCTCTTGTCGTGGTTCAATTGTCATTGTAAGATCACTCTAACTATTTATTTTGAGCCATACTCTTCTGATCGTAATATCCTACCAATAAGTTCACAAACTCATTATAGCTTCTAATTCCTTTAGGCTGATTATTAGTTTTCAAAAACCAGTCGTAATACCATTCGAAATAAGGCTCAATAGCACTCGAATAACTCATCCAAAACTTTCTATACTCTTTGATATCCTCTTTAACGCCTTTATTTAAGCTCCGATAGCATTGTTTTCGCGCCACTGAATCCATCCTACCCAATTCACCCGCCGTATACATGAAGGCTTCGAGTTCTGCGGAGTAAATAAAAAAGGTATTATTGGTTTTCAGTGCGGTTAAATAACCTACAAAATTGGCTTCCTGCTCAGCTGAAATACCACTTTGATGGGCCATTTCGTGACAAATGGTGAAAGGCAAGCTAAATTTTGGAGGATCGGTATTTACCTGTGCCTCGCCAGAAAAAGGATTATAATAACCACCTATTCCCGAATAGTTCATCAGTTTTTTATACAAGGATGTTTTAGTAGAATAAAACTTGAAATTAAATGATGGATATTCCTTATAGCCTGTTTTAGCAATCTCGTACAAATCTGTAGTTGAGAGTGTGGACTTATATTGCTTCAGCGAATCATTGGTGAGCTTTAAATGTGTTTCGTTTACTCTTTTAGCCAAGAATAAGGCTAGCTGAGTCAGTTGTTCTTTTTCAACTTTTTCAGTAGAAATATTCATTTGTTCACTTAATGGTTCTCTGAAATAATTAAATCCCCAGCAAATCTGAAAAATCAAATAAGCTCCAATAAATAAATACCCCGCTTTAACCAATCCTGAAAGAAGTCTTGTCCATCTCTTTTCTTTTGTTTTGATCAGTGTTCGTACAAACTTTATAGTATTTAACAACACCAATAAAATAACAATGGAATAGAAAACATCACCCAAACTAAAAGGCAACCACCCAGTAATTAGTCGAAGAGCACCTGAAATAAATTTGTAAACGTAGCCGAAATAAACATTTTCAATAAGAAGTGTGTAGTCACCAATCAGCCTAAAAACAAACAGTAAAAGAAGCAAAGTTGCTAGCCAATAAACATTTATTTTAAGCTGTTTATCCATAAACTAAGCAGTAATTAAATGAAGAATTTCAGAAATTGGTTGGTCGCTATCAATCAATATACCGGTTACTCCTGCCTTCTCCCCCGCTTCCACATCTCGCTCCCGGTCTCCAATAAAGTAAGACTTGGTTTTGTCAATATCAAAACGAGCAATCGCTTTTTCTAAAAGCAAAGAACCTGGCTTTCGGCAAAAGCAATTGCTGGTATATTCTGGATGATGATTGCAATAATATATTTCGGTAAATTCTACACCATGCTCTGCATATTGCCGACGCATTTCACCATGCATTGCCTGCAAAGTTTCTTCGGTATACCAGCCTTTAGCCAAACCACCCTGATTAGTTACTACTATTAATAAGAATCCTCTTTCCTGCAGTTCCTTTAAAGGTTTGAAATTATGCTCCAGAACTTGAAAATCTTGAAGGGTGCATACATAGTCACCTAATTCCTTATTTAAAACACCATCACGGTCGAGGAAAACAGCTTTGTTCATATTATTCTTGGGCTTCAGATACCTTTAGGTTGAAATTTCAATCAAATTTTACAATCTATCGTATCTGTTTTGCAAATATGTATAATTAAATATCTTTACTAAAACACAAAAACAATAAACCTTAAACAATCTAATGGATTTAAATTTCACTGATCAGGTAAACTATCTGGCTGTCATTGTGGCTTCTGTGCTCTATTTTTTTCTAGGAGCTATGTGGTATTCTCCGATGCTTTTTGGCAATAAATGGATGGCGGCATTGGGAAAAACGAAAGAAGACCTTATCAGACATAGCATAGGTATCACCTACATATTAACCTTTGTAGGGATTTTTTTGGCAGTATTAACCCTATCCTTTATTTTTCATGCTTTGCATATTAGCAACGGTATCGAGGGATTAAAAGTAGGTTTATTATTAACCCTTGCATTTGGCGGAACCACCTCCTTAATAAATTCGCTGTTTGCCGACCGTCCGCAGGCTTTATTTTATATCAACTTAGGATACCATGCTGTTGGTCTTTCTTTGTCTGGTTTTATTATCGGTATTTGGCAATAAATAAATTTCTCAATAGCAATTTCATGCAAGAATCTACTCATCAATTTAAACCTTATGTTTCGGCCGATACCAAAATGGCTGAATTTACCATTAAATCGGTCATATTAGGTGGTATCTTCGGAATCATCTTTGGCGCGGCCAATGTGTATTTGGCACTTAAAGCAGGCTTAACTGTTTCGGCTTCTATACCGATCTCAGTAATGGCAATTTCATTGGGCCGAAAGCTGTTTAAAACCACCATTTTAGAGAACAATATTATCCAAACGGCAGGTTCTGCCGGAGAATCCATAGCTTCCGGTGTGGCCTTTACGTTGCCCGCATTTTTATTTCTTTCGATCGCTGAAGGAGGCAAAAGCGTTGGCGCAGATTATTTCAACTATTTGACCATCTTCACTCTAGCAGCTATGGGTGGAATTTTGGGAACATTAATGATGATTCCGCTTAGAAGATCATTGATTGTAAAGGAACATGGCAACTTACCTTATCCTGAAGGAACAGCCTGTGCATCGGTTCTAATTGCCGGTGAAAAAGGTGGTGACTTTTCAAAAACAGCTTATCAGGGTTTAGGGTTCGCTATTTTATATGCCATTTTTCAAAAAATCTTCAATCTGATTGCAGCTGTACCAGCATGGACAACCCAGCAAACTAATAAATATTTCCCATCAGCAACTGTTAGCGGTGAGATTACACCCGAGTACTTAGGTGTGGGATATATTATCGGCCCTCGAATTGCCGGTGTATTAGTGGCTGGTGGAGTATTGGCATCATTAGCTCTGATCCCCCTTTTAGCCTTTTTAGTTCCAGGAGAGACTGTTGCCACCCAATTGATCAAGCTGGGCTACATGAAAGATCTGGTAACTGCTGGAGGAGATTTAGGCTGGAATCCAATCACAAAAACTTTTGAAGACACTGCATCGGCTATATACTATGCTTACGTAAGGCAAATTGGTGCTGGAGCCGTAGCTATTGGTGGTTTAATGACCCTTTTAAAAAGCATCCCGACCATTGTACGATCGTTTAAAGAAAGTTTAGGCTCTTTAAATGACCGCCAAACGGATGCAAATGTTTCCAGAACCGAACGCGACCTTTCTTTCCGGGTAGTAATTATCGGAAGTGTAATTTTAGTTTTATTAATTCTATTTATGCCTCAAATACCAAGTAGTACCTTACTCGGTAAACTACTGATAGGTATTTTGGTAATTGTGTTTGGCTTTTTCTTTGTCACGGTTTCAAGCAGAATTGTAGGTTTGATTGGATCTAGTTCAAACCCCATTTCAGGTATGACCATTGCAACATTAATGGGAACCTGTTTAATTTTTATAAGTGTAGGATGGACTGGTAAACTTTTTGAGCCGATGGCTTTAGTAGTTGGAGCAATCATTTGTATTGCTGCCGCAAACGCCGGAGCTACCTCTCAGGATTTGAAAACCGGTTACATTATAGGAGCAACACCCAAATACCAACAATTAGCTTTATTTATTGGAGCTGTTGTCTCTTCTGTTGTTATTGGTGCAACAATCAAAATGTTAGATACCCCTACCGAAGCCGCCTTGAGGGAAGGTATTACACATACCATTGGAACGAAAGCGTTTCCTGCTCCTCAGGGAACCTTAATGGCAACCTTAATCAGGGGATTATTATCCTTTAACCTCGATTGGCAGTTCGTATTGGTTGGAGCATTTTTGTCCATTACTATCGAATTGTGTGGAGTAAATGCACTTTCTTTCGCGGTGGGAGCTTACCTTCCACTGTCCACTACCCTTCCGATTTTTGTTGGTGGTGCAATAAAAGGTTTGGTTGATTGGAAGATGAAAAAGCAAGGTCGTCATGAAGATGATGAACTTGGCAAAGGAAGTTTATTCGCAACGGGTTTAGTTGCCGGAGGTGCCGTTGCCGGAGTATTAATTGCCTTTGCAGCAGTATTGTTTGAGAAGCAGCTACAGGCAATCAGCTGGCAAACTTCTCTTGAAAAAGCACTTGGTCACGGCGGTTATCAGTTACTTGGAACAGCGCTGTTTGCCTTCATGGGCCTGGTATTATATCGTATAGCCATGAAAAAAGAATAAAATTAATTTAAAATTTGAGGATGTGAAGATTTAAAATATTTTACCACATCCTCAAATTATTCATTTTAGAAAACAGGCTCGTAATTATTAAATTCTCAAATTACTCTTGCTTTATATTTTCGAAATCCTTTTCTTTGCGTTCGTAAAAGTTCTTTAATATTCTTATCCAGAAAGACGGAGGGACAGGCCCTGTGAAGTCTTAGCAACCTTAATGATCTTGCATTAAAAGGTGCTAATTCCTGTGACACGTAAATTGTTGTCATGAAGATAAGCTAGTAGAAATTCAATTCGATATTTTTCCTCCACCTTTTCTTCCTGAACACACATTTAAACAGTCATAGATAAAATCGACTTTTAACTTATTTACCTGCTATTTGTTCTGGCATCAGAATTCAGCCTTTTACATTTTATTTATCGCTGAAAAAATAATATGAGCACAAAAATTAAATTAGGTTTATTTGGATTTGGCTGTGTGGGCCAGGGTTTGTACAATGTGTTAAACCAAACTGAGGGTATCAAAGCGGAGATTGTAAAAATCTGTATCAAAAACCCAAACAAAAAAAGAAGCTTATCTGCAGATTACTTCACTCTTGAAAAAGATGAAATTCTTTTCAATGAAGATATTAATGTAGTTGTTGAGATGATTGATGATGCAGAGGCTGCGTTTCAAATTGTAAAAACGGCCTTACAAAATGGAAAGGCTGTAGTTTCAGCAAATAAAAAAATGATTGCCGATCATTTTGACGAGCTTTATCAATTACAAAAACAATACAATGCCCCGTTATTGTACGAAGCATCTGCTTGTGCAAGTATTCCAATCATCAGAAATCTGGAAGAATATTATGACAATGACCTTTTAGGCGCAGTTGAAGGCATTTTCAACGGTTCTACGAATTATATTCTTACCAAAATTTTTAAAGACAACATTGATTTTGATACCGCTTTAAAACAGGCGCAAGAAATTGGCTTTGCTGAAACAGACCCTACTCTTGATGTTGAGGCGTATGATCCTAAATATAAACTATGCATTATTTTAGCTCATACATTCGGTCTTTTCGTTAAGCCTGAAGAAGTATTTAACTACGGAATTCAAAACTTGTCGACTTTTGACATCCAATATGCAAATGAAAAAGGTTACAAGATCAAACTAATAGCTTTTTGCCGTAAGGTGGATAATAAAATCGTTGCAGGTGTTTTACCTCGTTTTATTAAACCTGATAATAAGCTCTACAATATCGAAAATGAGTACAATGGTATTTTGGTTGAGAGTGCATTTACTGAATCACAATTCTTTGCTGGTAAAGGCGCGGGAAGTAACCCAACAGGATCTGCAGTGCTTTCTGATATTTCAGCACTAACCTATAGCTACAAATACGAGTACAAAAAGCATAACCGTGGAGCTAAGGTTGAACTTACCGATGATTTTTCTATTGATCTATATGTTCGCTATTCAACGGCTAACCCTATTGATACAAAATTGTTCACCAACATTAAAGAGTCATATGCCAATCATGAGTCGGCTTACATTGTTGGGAGCATTAATTTTGCTGCTTTGCGTCAATCAGATTTAATCAAACGAAAAGACATTAACCTGATTGTAGCAGCCGACACAAAATTTGAAAAACTTCAAAATAGTATACAAAGTTTGGAGGAAGAAACCGTAGCTCTGTAATTTAGAAAGTTTTATAAATAAGAAAATGCCTGTTGAACTTTTTTGTTACACGGGCATTTTTATTTATATTCATCTCTCTAACAATATTTTACGCTAACTCTAACACTAATTAATAATGGAAGCAACAGCAGAATTAATCAAGGCTATTGAAACCAATGAAAAAACAACTGTTGAACGTTTAATTAGCTTAAGCCCCGAACTCGCCAATTCGACACTATCATCCGGCTTATCAACTTTATTACTAGCTTCCTACTACCGTCATCAGGAAATGATCGACCTGCTTCTAAAAAACCGCGATCAAATTGATCTTCATGAAGCTTCAGCAATAGGCCAAACCAGCTTAGTAGATGAGTTACTTGAATGCAACCCTTTTTCAGTGAATTCATACTCTGTTGATGGATTTACCCCATTGGGCTACGCCTGCTACTTTGATCATTATGATACTGCCAAATTATTGATTGAATGTGGAGCAAATGTAAATCAACCTTCTAATAATGATTTTAAGGTGGCTCCTATTCATTCAGCTGTTGCATGCGGAAGTTTTGACATTACCAAACTTCTTATTGATAATCATGCAAATGTAAATGCGGTACAGGTACGTGGTGTTACCCCCTTACATACGGCAGCTCATAATGGGAATCAGCTGTTAGTAGCAATTCTTTTAAAGGCCGGAGCCGACAAAAATTTACGTATGGAGGATGGCAGAACACCTTTAGAAATGGCGCTTGAAAAAAAATACACAGAATTGGAAACGTTTCTGGCTTAACTACATTTCCCAAATATTACTTTTCCTCTTTTGCTTTAGATATAATCTTACATCGAGCACCAATGCTGCCAAAAGATAAAAGATTATAGGGAACCCTACTGCAATAAACGAGGAGTAAATAAAAAATAATCGAAGCTTGGAAGTGGAAATATTAAATCGTTCGGCTAAATAATTACAAACGCCGAAAGATCGATGTTCAAAAAAACAAATTATTCGTTGTAGCATTTCTTTAATAGTTTTACTCCGATAGCGCAATTTAAACATTTTTTCTTATCGCAATAAGTTGATTTTAAATGAATGAGGGCTTGAGAATCAGCCGCACTTTTGCTTTTAATTCCAGCCAGAGCAAATTGCTTAACAATAAGATTTTGCTCTGTTTTGATATTTTCCAGCAACATTAATGCCTTAATTGCAAGCTGTTCATCCCCCAATTTTTTGCCATAAATAAACAAGAACGGAATAACGGCATTAATCAATATAACAGCTATCGATTCTTTTCCCAATATTTTCTCTTTGGCAAACGATGATTTTCCAAACAGATAATGTTGCTGCCAATAACTTGCTGTTTCAACCTTAAATAAACTTTCTAATTGCTTAAGATCCTCGCTTTCAATAATCTTTGAAAACAAATGACTCGATTTAAAAACCAGCATAGCAAATTGTGAGATACGAATAGTAGGAAAATTAGTTGGTCTTAATCGCAAGAACTTCCATAAATAACCATCAATTGGCTTTAATGAATACTTCGATCTTAAAAAATCATACTCTATTTTCATGGAAGAATAATATTCATCGTTCAAATCATCATTTAAAAACCCTCCTTGACCGAACAATAATGCTTCGAGTTGCAGATAATTGTGTTTGTGCTTTGCCAAAACCAATGATTGCAATGATCGGGCTAAAAGCAGAAAAGGTTCAGCATTTACATGGAATCCAAAACTTCGTGCCAATATCCGGTAAAATGTTTCTTCCCAGTTTTGGGTTGTCAGGTTTAACTCTGCTTCAATAATTGCTGTTTTCTCTTCCAAACGTTCAATCACGAGCCGCTGCAACCAATTATTCAAGGTAAACTCATCAATCGATTTAATTAAAGATGCACATGGTAGTTCATTTTCGTTTTGCAATAAACGTTGATATTGATTTAAAAGCTCAGGTTTAATGTAATTCGATAAATCTAAAGTTGGAATGTTATACCCTGCTGTACTCTTAATTTGTTCATCATTTATATGAACCACATGAAGAATTACATTATCATAAGACTTATCGGCCGAATGCAGATGCTTATGCCAATCAGAGGCACGACGATGAATTTCAACATTACCAGCCCAAATTGTATCACCAATTTTTATCCGGGAGTTAAAAAAATCAGGACCTGCATGAGTATTATGCACCCCAGCATTTATAATTTCAACCAATTCTCCGGTAGTTGTTCGCAAATTACCAATCTGAAATAGTTTATACTTCCAGATAAAATGTAAAAGTTCTTCTGTCATAGATAGGGTGTTAACTAAAGTTAATAATCATTATTAAAAGAAATAAATGGTAGCTCTTATTTATCTTCAACTCTCCTATCTTTGAGTTTAACACTCCCAATTATGCAAAGACCCTTAAAAACAGAGTACAACCCGTATTATCAGCATTATATTGATTTAGCTCCGGAAGAAGATTTCAAAACTACGTTTCAGTTAAACTTTGAAGAGACCATTGAATTTTTTGAATCCATTTCAGCAGAAAAGCATGACTACCGCTATGCTGAAGGGAAATGGTCGGTAAAGGAAGTATTGATGCACATTATCGATACAGAAAGAGTTATGGCATACCGGGCATTTGTGGCTACACGATTAGATAACGTTACTCCATTACCCAGTTTTGACGAAGATTCATACGCCAATAATGTAAAGGTTGATAACAGAACTTTGGCTGAACTTGTAGAAGAGTTTAAGACAGTCAGGAAATCGACTCAAACAATTTATAGCCACATTACCGAAGAGCAAAGTATGTTTGAGGCAAATGCGGTTACTCACCCAATTACTGCTAGGGCGTTAGGGTTTATAATGATCGGCCACATTCGCCATCATATTAATGTGATAAAGGAGAGGTATTTATAAACAAAAAACCTGCATTATTAGCATAGTGCAGGTTTTTTATCGTTTCAAATGAGAATATTATCCCAGGTATTTATCCAATAAAACATCCATTTCGTCACGCAGTTTCTTCGCTTCCGAACGGGCCTTTTCAGCAAAATCTTCTCCGTTTGAGGCATAAATAATACCTCTAGAAGAATTTACCAGTAATCCACAAGTGGCATTCATCCCAAATTGAGCTACTTCTTGTAAACTTCCTCCCTGTGCACCAACTCCGGGTACTAATAAAAAATTATCGGGTGCTAACTTTCGAATTATTTCCAGTTCGCTCGCTCTTGTTGCTCCCACTACAAACATCAATCTATCGGCATTTGCCCATGTATGCGCCTGCTTAATTACTTTTTCATAAAGACGCTCATCACCATCCAATAATGAAAATTGAAAATCTTTGCTGCCATTATTTGAGGTTAGTGCTAACAAAATAACCCATTTATCTTCAAAACCTAAGAAAGGGCTTACGCTGTCGACACCCATATACGGAGCAACTGTAACAGAATCGAAATCAAACCCAGACTCTTTCTTGTTAAAGAAAGCTCGTGCATACATTTCGGAGGTATTACCTATATCACCACGTTTTGCATCTGCAATGGTAAAAATATCAGATGGAATAAGTTCCATAGTTTGTTCAAGATCTTGCCAACCCTTTACACCACGGCTTTCATAAAATGCAGTATTGGGTTTAAAAGAAACACAGTATTCAGCGGTTGCTTCAATTATCTGCTTATTGAACTCTACTACGGGATTATCCAGTTTTAATAAGTGTTTCGGAAGCTTTGTTATATCCGTATCAAGTCCTACACACAAAAAAGACCTTTTCTTCAGAATGTTTTCAAAAAGCTGTTGCTTAGTCATTTTAAAAAATTTGGACAAATTTAGGATATTTTTTAGTTTAGGTTGGCTAACCAATAATCGTTTTGAAAGACGTTGATAAAAGGAAATTATGTGGCACAAACCAAGTTATTAAGCCGAATTAAAAAAGTTCAAACAAATCACACAAAAAATTTGATTAATAAAATTTAATAGCTACTATTGCAATGTTATCTCTTTCTTAACTCTATTTGAGAGAAAAAAATCAACAACTTTTCTGATAAAATTCAAATATCAAAATTCATACTACTATTTACTTTTAGTTATATTCCTATCACAACAAAACAATCTAAACTGATTCCTAATTTTTTTTTATATTGATGTACGACATTATTGAACTGAACGACAAGCTTGTTTCGGAGCTTAGAGAAATTGCTAAAGGGCTTGAAATTCCTGATTATGACGAATTAAGGAAGCAGGAGTTAATTTACCGTATTCTTGACACTCAGGCTATTTCAGGCATCAGCACCAATGAATCTTCACCAGAAGAGTTTACTGTCTCTGATGTTGATACAGATGGAGACGAGCCAATTTTTGATGATGATTCACTTAAAGAAGTTTCCAAACGCAAACGCATTACCCGAAAAGTTTCAAAAGAACCTGAGAAAGTAGTTTACAGTGGAAAACCTGCAAACGAAACAGAGCCAGAAACTGCACCTACCGAAACTCCTTCAGCTGCTACTACTCCGAAAGAAGAACTACAAGTCGAAAACAGAACTCTAACTCCACGTCGTCGTACTGAACAAACTAACGAAAGAAGTCCTCGCCAGGAACGTCAGCCTTCTAACCAACCATTGCAAAGAACAAGTACTGAATCATCAGCTTTGTCAACTGTTGATTTTGAAAACGTTATTGTAAATGAGGGCGTTTTAGAAATTATGCCTGATGGGTATGGATTCTTGCGTTCTGCCGATTATAACTATTTAACTTCTCCTGATGATATTTATGTATCTCAGTCACAAATAAAATTATTTGGTTTAAAAACTGGTGACACCGTTCGTGGTAGCATCCGTCCCCCAAAAGAAGGTGAAAAATATTTCCCATTGGTTCGCGTTGAGTCAATCAATGGACGTGTACCAGCTGAAGTTCGTGACCGTGTTCCATTTGATTATCTAACTCCACTTTTCCCTTACGAGCGATTGAACCTATTTACTAATACTGGTAACCATTCTACTCGTATTATGGACATGTTCACTCCTATTGGTAAAGGACAACGCGGTATGATTGTGGCACAGCCTAAAACTGGTAAAACCTCATTACTTAAAGATGTTGCCAATGCAATTGCGGCCAACCACCCTGAAGTTTACCTGATCATTTTATTGATTGATGAACGTCCGGAAGAGGTTACTGATATGGCCCGCAACGTTAGAGCAGAGGTAATTTCATCAACTTTTGATGAACCAGCTGAACGACACGTTAAAATTGCCAATATTGTTTTGGAAAAAGCAAAACGTATGGTTGAGTGTGGTCATGATGTGGTTATTCTACTCGATTCAATTACCCGTTTAGCTCGGGCTTACAACACTGTTCAGCCTGCTTCAGGTAAAATTTTATCAGGTGGTGTAGATGCTAACGCATTACACAAACCTAAACGTTTCTTTGGTGCTGCCCGCAAAATTGAAAATGGGGGTTCATTAACCATCTTAGCAACAGCATTGATTGATACAGGATCTAAAATGGACGAGGTAATTTTTGAGGAATTTAAAGGTACAGGTAACATGGAGCTTCAATTAGATCGTAAGCTTTCGAACAAACGTGTTTACCCTGCTATTGATCTTACCGCCTCAAGTACTCGTCGTGAGGATCTGTTATTAGATAAAGATATGCTTCAACGTATCTGGATTTTACGTAATCACTTAGCCGATATGACTTCGCAAGAGGCCATGGAATTCATGCTATCGCGCATAAAAGGAACGAAATCAAATGAAGAGTTCCTTGTATCAATGAACGGATAAGTAACCGAAGTTTAGAAATGAGATAAAGAGACATAAGGTTAAGAATGGAAACATTCAAAATCTTATGTCTCTTTTCTTAAATCTGTCTCTATTAATGAAAAAACACATTCCAAATTTTATTACTTGCCTAAATCTTTTTTGCGGGTGTATAGCAGCTGTTTACGCTGTTAACGCAACTGAAATTACGGATTTAAGAATAGTAACTTACCTAATGCTGTTAGCCGCTTTTTTTGACTTTATTGATGGTTTTGCAGCCCGATTGTTAAATGCGCCTTCAGCAATTGGAAAAGATCTTGATTCATTGGCTGATATGGTAAGTTTCGGATTTGTCCCAGGTACCATTTTATATACCATTCTAAAACTCTCGTTATTACCCGAATATGATTACCTGGCCTATGCCGGATACATTGTTACAGTATTTTCAGCACTCCGATTAGCAAAGTTTAACAACGACGAACGCCAATCAGATATGTTTATTGGAGTGCCTACACCAATAAACGCTCTTTTTATTGGTTCACTGGCATTTATCCTGGATAGTTACCCTATCATAAACTGGGTGGTACAAAATCCTCCTTATTTTATCTTTATGCTAATAATTGTTCAGAGTTACTTGTTAGTTTCTGAGTTACCTTTAATAGCACTTAAATTCAAGTCGTTTAACTGGAACTCAAATAAACTTCGGTATATTTTGATCATCTCTTCGGTGGTATTCATCATTTTATTTAAATTTGCCGCCGTTCCCTTGATACTATTTGTTTACATATTGTTATCACTGGTTCAATATAAACTTTCATCATAAACGTTGTTAATTGATTATCTGTTAACAACCTCAAATTAAATTAACTATAACTCATGAAATTTATTGCTGAAATCGACGTAATGCCTCTAAAGGAAATCCTTGACCCTCAGGGAAAAGCTGTAACCGGAAGTATGAAAAACTTAGGTTTAAGTGAAATTCATAATGTACGTATCGGAAAGCACATTACTTTAGAAATTGATGCTGAAACAGAAGCCGCAGCCAAAGAAAAAGTTGATTTAGCTTGTCAAAAATTATTGGCAAACTTAATTATGGAGCAATACCATTTCACTTTGCATCAAGCTTAACTGATAAAGACATCAGATATAGATTAAAACCATTAAATGTATACTTTAATGGTTAAGATAACATGCCGATATAAAATGACTATATCGGCATGTTTCTTTATAGCTATTCCTTTCTTCTTACTTCCAACGAATCAATACACAGCACTAATAATTCGCTGATTGTTTTTTTTAAAACAGGATGAACTACATCGGAAGCAATGTCATTTAGTGGAATGAGAGCGAATTTTCGATGCTGTAATTGCGGATGTGGTATGGTTAATCGTTGAGAGTTAACAATTTCATCACCCAACAGCAGAATATCAATATCTATCACTCGTGCTCCCCAATGTTCAATACGTTGTCGCCCCAAATCAAGCTCAATTTGTAGTATATCTGTTAAAATATTGATAGGTTCGGTTTTATAAGGTTTAATTTTTACAGCCTGATTCAAAAAATCTGGTTGGTCAGTCTTTCCCCATGCAGCTGTTTCATAAGTAAACGACAAATCCTCAATAGTTCCTACCTTTTCTCTCAACATGCTGATGGCATTAGCCAGGTTTTCTTCTCTATTGCCTAAATTCCCTCCCAATAAAACGTATAAATCATTCATTCAATCAATGTTAAATATAAAATACAGAGCAATTTTAATAATAATTTATTTAGTATACTTGTGTAACTGATTGTATAAAACTAACATCAACCTACTTAAATTTGACTTTAAAAATATATACGCTTTTATTTTAGATAGTACGCTATGGCTCAATTCTTTAAATTTGTTTTTGCTTCTATGCTGGGTACCTTTCTTACCCTTGTAATAGCTTGTATCTTGCTTGTTTCAATCATTGTCGGAATTGTAAATTCTGCCAGCAAAGAAAAAAATGTCCAAGTGAGTGACAATTCAATCTTAATGCTCAATTTCGATTACGAAATTCCTGAACGTACACCTTCTGACCCCTTCGCTGATTATAATTATAATGATTTGCAAAGCAAGAACACTGTAGGTTTAAATGATATACTTAGCGGAATCAAAAAAGCTAAGGACGATCCTAAAATCAGTGGTATTTATATCAACACTTCATCAGTAGGGGGAGGATTTGCCACCACCGAAGAAATTAGAAATGCTTTGCTTGATTTTAAAGAATCGAAAAAATTCATTGTCGCTTACAGCGAATACTACACACAAAAAGGATATTATATCGCCTCAACCGCCGATAAAATTTATTTGAACCCAGTTGGTGAAATTGAATTTAAAGGCTTCGGAAGTCAAATTATGTTCTTGAAAGGTGCTTTGGAAAAATTAGAGATCGAACCTCAGGTTATTAAGGTTGGAACCTATAAAAGCGCTGTTGAGCCTTTGTTATTAGACAAAATGAGTGATGCCAATCGTTTGCAAACCACCTCATTCTTAGGCTCTATGTACACACATTTTCTTACAAGAATTGGCCAATCTCGTAATATACAATCTGATTCATTGCGAACCATCGCTAACAAATTATTGATCCAAAAAGCCGATGATGCCATAAAATATAACTTAGCTGACGATTTAAAATATAAAGACGAGGTAATTACTGATTTAAAAGCACGTACTGACACTAAACCTGAAGATGATTTAAATGTAATTACACTCAAAAAATATAAAAGTGCTGATATAGAAATTAAAGAAGATTTACCAAACGATCGTGTTGCCATTGTGTATGCTTCAGGGGAAATTAATGGTGGTGAAGGCGATGATAACTCCATTGGATCTGAACGTATTTCGAGGGCTATCCGGGAAGTAAGGGAAGATAAAAAGGTGAAAGCCATTGTATTTCGTGTTAATTCTCCTGGTGGAAGTGCTTTAGCATCTGATGTGATTTGGAGGGAAATTGCTTTAGCGAAGAAAGTTAAGCCGGTTGTAGTATCTATGGGCGACTATGCTGCTTCGGGAGGATATTACATTTCTTGTGCAGCTACAAAGATATATGCTGAACCTAATACCATTACAGGTTCGATTGGTGTTTTTGGTGTTATTCCAAATGCCCAAAAATTCTTTAACAACAAATTAGGAGTTACTTTTGATGGTGTAAAAACAGGAGAATACGCCGATATGGGAACAATTAGTCGGCCATTAACCGAATCGGAACGAGTAATTTTACAACAACAGGTTAACAATACTTACGGAACATTTACAAAAAAAGTGGCCGATGGACGTAAAAAAACTGCAATCGGAGTTGACAGCATTGGACAAGGAAGAGTTTGGAGTGGTATTGAAGCTCTTGAAATAGGATTAATTGATAAACTTGGCGGGTTAAATGAAGCCATTATCGACGCGGCCAAACTTGCCAATACTAAAAATTACCGTATAGTTAGTTACCCATCGCAGAAATCTATTTTGGATAGTTTTCTCGGTAATGTTACCGATGACATTCAAACCTCTATTCTGAAAAAAGAACTGGGAGAAGAGTACAAGATTTATCAACAAATTAAAAAGATCTCCAAGCTTAACGGAATTCAGGCTCGCTTACCGTTCGAAATTTCAATTAATTAAAATAATCTATAACTCTAAATCAACAAGTCGCTCATGAAACGCACAGCAACTGCTATTTGGAAAGGATCAGGCAAAGAAGGCCAAGGAGTCCTTTCAACTCAAAGTTCCGTTTTAAATAATACTCAGTATTCATTTAACAGTAGGTTTGCCGAAGGTATAGGCACTAATCCAGAAGAATTAGTGGCAGCAGCACATGCAGGTTGTTTTAGTATGAAATTAAGCTTTTCATTGAACGAAGCAGGATTTACCGCCGAAGAAATCCATACCGACTGTGCAATTTCATTTGAAAATGGCGCAATTGTAGAAAGTCATTTAACTCTAAGAGCTAAAGTTCCTGGCATCGATGCCGGTAAATTTGCCGAATGTGCGGAAGATGCAGAGAAAAACTGCCCGATTTCTAAACTATTAAATACGAAAATTACTTTAGACGCTCAATTGGTTTAAAATAAGATTGACTCCAATAAAATTTGATGGCCAGAAGTTTCTGGCCATTTCTGTTTTCAATCTTTTGTAGTCATTCAGAAATAGTCTTGATCTTAAACATCGGGTTCATGCTTTAGTTTTAGGAATTAATCTATTTTTGCTATATGGAAAACAAGATGATAGCCCGGACATTCCGTCTTCTTTCACAATTGATGGAACTTCAGGAAGAAAACGCCTTTAAAATAAAATCAATTGCCAATGCCGCTTTCAAAATTGATAAATCAGCTGTAAAAATTAGTGATCTCAATCTGGAGCAGCTTGAAAAAGTGGATGGAATAGGCAAAAGCATCGCTATAAAAGTTGATGAACTAAATCGTACGGGTACTATTGATGAACTAGCAAAATTACTAGCCATTACCCCTACTGGAATTGTTGATATGCTTACGATAAAAGGTTTGGGACCTAAAAAAGTTCAGATAATATGGAAACAACTTAATATTGAAAGCATTGGAGAACTTTATTACGCTTGTAATGAAAATCGTTTAATTGAAGCAAAAGGTTTTGGATTAAAAACTCAGGAAGAAATTAAAAAGGTTATTGAGTTTACCATGTCAAATGTGGGTAAATTGCTTTATTCACAGGCCGAAATCTTAAATGATGGAATTATCACATTTTTAGAAACCATTCCGCAGGTAACTCAAGTAGTTCCAGTCGGTCAATTTGCCCGTAAATGTGATATTATCGATAATCTCATTTTGGTGGTAGAAACTATTAATCCCGCCCAAGTTGTTTCAGCTTTGCAAACAAATGATAATTTTTCAGGCAATACGACCGAAAATGACCATTGGGTTGGAACTTTTAATCATTTCTCAGTTGAATTAAAGTTCACCACTAAGGCAGATTTTGCATGGAATACATTTTTATTAACCGGCAGTGAAGCTCATTTAAATGAAGTAGCATCAATAACATCTTTAGAGTCGCTCAAATCTTATTCAAACGAAAATGAAATTTATCAGGCCTTAAACTGGCCATACATAGTTCCCGAGTTACGAGAAGATTGGAATCTGGATAAATTAAAAACAATCGATCAGGATAATCTAATAAAACTCGAAGACATTAAAGGCACTATTCATAATCATAGTACCTATAGCGACGGTATCCATACCTTGAAAGAAATGGCTGTTTACTGCAAACAATTAGGTTATGAATATCTTGGCATCTGCGATCACTCAAAATCAGCATTTTATGCAAATGGTTTAACCGAAGATCGATTACTGTTACAGCATCAGGAAATAGATAAACTAAATCAGGAATTAGCCCCCTTTCGTATTTTTAAAGGTATTGAATCGGATATTTTGTACGATGGCTCCTTAGATTATTCAGACGAGGTATTAGCAAGTTTTGATTTGGTAGTTGCCTCGGTTCACTCATTGTTAAAAATGACCAAAGAAAAAGCCAATGAACGCTTATTAAAGGCTATCGAAAATCCATTTACAACTGTGCTTGGCCACCCTACTGGCCGATTATTACTTGCGCGTGAAGGCTACCCAATTGATCACCAGTTAATAATTGATGCATGTGCAGCTAACAATGTGATAATTGAGCTCAATGCAAATCCCCTACGATTAGATTTAGATTGGCGCTGGATTGATTACGCACTAAGTAAAAATGTAATGATTTCCATTAACCCAGATGCTCACCGTAAAGAAGGTTATCATGATATGAAATATGGTGTAAATGTGGCTCGAAAAGGAGGGTTAACCAAAAATATGTGCTTTAATGCCTTATCAGCAGTGGAAATTGCCGAAAAATTTGTAGCAAAAAAATCGCTAATTAAAGCTTTATAATTAGAGATGATTTTCATAGAATCAGCTGTTCTTTAGCAATTGCAAATCATATAAACGAGTTAGCACTTAATCATTGATGAAAACACTATACCTGATTAGACATGCAAAGTCTGATAAATCGATTTCTAATGTATCAGATTTTGACCGTCCATTGAATGAGCGAGGAATAAAAGATGCACCATCAATGGGTAAAATACTGGCAAAAAAAATTACACAACCAGAATTGATCATTTCCAGTCCTGCCCTGCGGGCCATTACTACGGCCAAATTATTTGCCGAGCAACTTGATTACCCAGAAGAACGAATTCGTTTGTGTAATGAAATTTATGAAGCTAGTGTCTCCACTTTGCTAAAATTAGTTAATGAACTCGGGGATGAAACCAGTATTGTAATTATGTTTGGTCATAATCCTGGATTAACAGACTTCTTCAATTATCTAACTGACAACGACTTGCTTAATTTGCCTACTTGTGGTATTGTAAAAATCGATTTTGATTTAGAGAGCTGGACATTGATAAGTCATGGATCTGGGGAATCTACTTATATTGATTATCCTAAGAATAACTATTAAAAAAATAAGCCCTAATCCAACGGGCGTTGGTATTAGGGCTTCGACCAATTTATCAATAAACCTTAGGGTTGAGGAACAAATACATTACGACGACTCGAATATGTTTCGTCGTGTTGGCTAAGATCAAGGCCAATATTCTCATTCTCAGCATCTACACGTAAGCCAATTAAAGCATTCGCGATTTTAAAAATTACCCATGAAACACAGAAGCTGTAAACAACTACAATTAACAGTGCAATCAGATGCTTGTTAAATAAATCAATGCCACCATAAAACAAACCGTTAGCACCTGCAGGGTTAATAGTCTTATTGGCAAAAACTCCGGTCAACAACATACCCACAATACCTCCTAATCCATGACAAGGAAATACATCCAAAGTATCATCAATAGATGTTTTTGATTTCCAGTGAACAGCCAGATTTGAAATAATGCTGGTAACTGCTCCAATAAAGATACTTGGGCCAATGGCTACAAATCCGGCTCCTGGAGTTATGGCTACCAACCCTACCACTGCTCCGATGCAGGCTCCCAAGGCAGAAGGTTTCCGGCCTCGGGCAGCATCGAAGAAAATCCAACTTAACGCAGCTGAAGCAGAAGCAACAGCGGTGGTGGCAAAAGCATACACAGCCAGTGATGATGCCGATAATGCGGAACCGGCATTAAATCCAAACCAACCGAACCACAACATTCCGGTTCCAAGTATTACATAAGGTATATTAGCTGGAAAAATACTGTTACCCTTTAAGAGATCCTGACGGGGCTTTAATACTAATGCACCTGCTAAAGCCGCGCATCCGGCAGAAATATGCACCACAGTTCCACCCGCGAAATCAAGAACTCCCATTTTAAACAAAAAGCCTTCAGGATGCCATGTCCAATGAGCTAATGGAGCATAAACAAGCAGGCTGAACAAAATCATCACGACTAAATAGCCGGCAAATTTTATACGTTCGGCAACTGCACCCACAACGATAGCAGGAGTAATAACCGCAAATTTTAATTGAAAAACAGCGAAAAGAAGCAATGGAATTGTTGGAGCGAGTTTCCATGGCCCACTACTAAAAACATTGTTAAACATGAAAAATGTTTTCGGGTTTCCAATAAACCCACCTATATCATCGCCAAAAGCCAGACTAAAACCTACTACTACCCAAAGCACGGTTATTACGCCTAAAGCAATAAAACTTGACAACATTGTTGAAATAATGTTCTTTTTATTAACCATACCACCGTAAAAAAAGGCTAAACCTGGAGTCATAAAGAAAACCAAGGCAGATGCGGTTAAAATCCAGGCAACATCAGCAGGAACAATAGAAGATTTATCAGCAGTATCTCCAGAAATTGGAGCAAACAGACCAACTACAGAAATCAGTAGAAGAATTGTTAAAAAGAAGGACCATTTTTTCGACATAACCATTTTATTTCTGTTTTGCTCCGTAAAAATAGTACAAAATTTCATTTTTTAAGAAAAAACAAAATAAAAATTCAAAAAAATTTAAGAAAACTTTATAAAATGGAATAAATTTTCCCTGGAAGCTGCTTAACCAAAGCGTTAAACTCAAGATTTAGAAGTATTTTAGAAATATTACTTGAAGAAAATCGACTTTTAATAAGTAAATCATCAATAGAAATAGTGTTTTCAGAATTAATTAGCTCCAAAACAATTTTTTCTTCATCATTTAGATCATAAAACAATTCCCGCATTCCTTTTCTATTTATCTTTTCACTATTCCATCCCATAAAAAACTCAAAATCCTTGGCTGAAGTGATCAATTGAGCGCTGTTACTTTTTATTAAATGATTGCATCCTACAGAAAACTCATCAAAAGCCCGGCCTGGAACTGCAAATACATCCCTGTTATAACTATTGGCAATATCGGCAGTTATTAATGCCCCTCCTTTCTCCCCGGCTTCCACCACTACAGTTGCATCACACATCCCGGCTACAATTCGATTACGTTTAGGAAAGTTTTCCCGATCGGGTTTTGACTGAGATATAAACTCAGTAATTAAAGCACCATTTTGAATCATTTTAGATGCAACTGATCGATGCGCTGCCGGATAAATCTTATCCAAACCATGAGCTAACACACCAATTGTGGCTAATTCATGTTTTAAAGCTACCTTATGAGCAATTATATCAATACCATAAGCCAATCCGCTTACGATAATCGGATTATGATGCTGAAGATCTTCAATAAACTTGCGGGTGAATTCTTTTCCGTAATCGGAGGCATTGCGTGTACCAACAATACTGATTACTTTTTGTTGATTAAAGTCGCAATTGCCCTTAGTATATAGTAAAATGGGAGCGTCATCGCAATTTTTTAGTCGTTTGGGATATTGCGAAGAAGTGAAAAAATAAGTGTTAATTTTAAACTTACTGATAAACTCTAGTTCTTCTTCTGCTCTTCTTAAATGGGAGGCATTGTGTATGGCATTGGCGACCTTGTTCCCTATACCAGGAATTTTAACAAGAGAAGATATCTTTGATTTAAAAATTTCTTCTTCGGAGCCGCAATAACTCAGGAGATTTCGGCCATTAACATTTCCAACACCAGGAACTAATGTTAAAGCAATTTGATGTAATAATGACAAGGTAGAATATGTTTATGCATATGGAATATGCAAAACATATTTGGTTTCAAAAAATTCTTCTTCAAAAAAATCTGAGATCGGAAATTGCACTACTTGCCTTTCAATTTCTGCTATTTCTTCTTCCAGATCACCACCCTTTAAATACAGAATACCATTAGCAAAATCGTTCTTAGGTTCTTTTAGAAATTTACCATTAACCCAAGGGCAAAAATTACTCAGACGAGTAACAGCTCTTGATACCACAAAATCATATTTATCCTTAATGGTTTCGGCCCGAGCGTGCTCTGCTTTAACGTTTTTCAGTCCTAAAGCTTTTGCCACTTCAGTTACTACCTTTATTTTTTTTCCAATTGAATCAACTAAGTGAAACGATACCTCTGGAAATAAAATGGCAAGTGGTATACCCGGAAAACCTCCTCCAGTTCCAATATCCAATACTTTGGAGCCTGGCTTAAAAGACATCACTTTAGCAATTGCCAGCGAATGAAGTACGTGCCGCTCATAAAGTTCTTCCACATCTTTGCGAGAAATAACATTAATTTTCTCATTCCAATCTGAATACAACTCATACAGTTGAGCTAATTGCGCTTTCTGTGGTTCTGTAAGTTCAGGAAAATATTTAAGGATGATTTCCACTAGATAGTATTTTTCGTATTTCTAAGTGTATTAAAAAGAAGATCACGGGCACGTAGCAATTGAGCTTTTACAGTTCCTAAAGGAAGATCTAACTCACGCGCAATTTCTTCATAAGAGTATTCTTCGAAATAACGCAAAATAACCAATCGCTTATAACGCACAGGTAAGCCTTCTACCACGGTTTTTAACAATGCGGCCTTTTGCTTACGAATAATACTTTCTTCGGGAGTTGGAGTATAACCAGCCACATCGAAACTTTTGCCCGAATCTTCATCCTCATCCATTGGCTCGTCAATCGACAAGGTGGCTATACGTTTCTTTTTTAAGAAATCGATACAGTTATTGGTTGCGATCTTAAACAACCATGTACTAAAGGCGAATGTTGGCTGATATTTATCGAGATTTCGAAATGCTTTGGCAAATGTTTCAATAGTCAGATCATTAGCATCTTCCTTATTGTTTACCATTTTAAGTAACATAAAATAAATCGAATCTCGGTAACGCGACATTAAAGATCCATAAGCCTTCTGATCGCCTCCCATTGCCTGTTTTACTAAATTTAGATCATTAACCGCATTACTTGAAAAGTTCGGGTTTACTTCCATCTTACTTTACTTGCTGAAGGTTTTACCAGCGATATTAACGCCAGATACAAATTATACACAAAATCATACAAAAAAGAGAAGAACCATAAATCATGTACTTGCAGCTTTTTCATGGCTTTTTTGTAGGTAATTGTTAAGCATATTAAATATAGCAGTAAAACCCCAAGAATTAGTTGGTGATTAACCTTTAATATTAAACTTGCAATTACTACACCATAAAAAATCAACGTTGTTATGGTTCTGATGGAAAGCATTATTTTATGATAAGGCTTGTATAGTTTAC
This sequence comes from Solitalea agri, assembly GCF_023914155.1. Classification (GTDB taxonomy): domain Bacteria; phylum Bacteroidota; class Bacteroidia; order Sphingobacteriales; family Sphingobacteriaceae; genus Solitalea; species Solitalea agri. The sequence continues at coordinate 105,724 of NZ_JAMWYS010000003.1, forward strand.
CTACACTCATGTGACGACGTTTTTGACGCCAAAAGTCACTAAAGTTGCGCTTAGGTTCACTTAACATTGAAGCCTCTTCAGAAATTTCAATACGAGTATTTACTGCATTTGCGTGAGCATTTACAAACAGATCATCATCACCTGATGGTAAGTGCATATGTGAAGCAAATCCTTTATTTTTAAAGAATAACTCTTTACGATAAGAAAGATTACGTCCTACACCCATGTATGGCTTGCCTGCAATTGCAAAAGAAAAATAGTTTAAGGCCGTCATGAATGTTTCGAAACGGATAAACTTATTTAAAAACCCAGATTGGCGTGCATAAGGTGAATACCCTAACACAATCTCGGTTTGTCCGTTATAATTTTCCATCATTTTGGAAATCCAACGGTTGCTGTTAGGCAAGCAATCAGCATCGGTTAAAAGCAACAGTTCATGTTTTGAGGCCTTTATACCCAATGTAAGTGCGAATTTTTTTCCATGCTTATACTTATCATCCTCTTCAAGATGAACAATTCGAAGGTTTTTGTATTTAAGCTGGAATTCTTCTAATATATCTTTAGAATTATCGTATGAACAATCATTTACAACCACTACTTCAAAATCAGGGTAATCCTGCTCTAAAATAGCTGGTAAATTTTTTTGAAGGTTTTCAGATTCATTTCGAGCACAGATTATAATACTTACCGGCCCTTTTGAAGCAACAGTTTCTTCCGGCCCCACTTCATTAAACGCAAACTTATTATACAATAAGAACAAATACGCACAATTAATGATAAAGCTAACTGCTAAAACCGACATTAAAATGATTGACAACGGCGTAAATTCTACTGGCATGGTTTAGAAAAAAATTATCGGCAAAGAAAACATTTTTAATTATCTATTTAAGCATTGTTGATAAAATAATAATCACAAGGCTACTAAACAGAACTTCCTATATTTGCGGGTTCATAAAACCCATCTGAAATGGATTTTAATTAATGCCATAAAGTTCGATAAGATACTTTAAGATGGGTAATTAACAAATAAACTTTTATAAAAACATAAATGAAGTTTGAACTAATAGCAACTGATAGCAGTTCAAGTGCTCGGGCTGGTTTAATGCAAACCGATCATGGTACCATTGAAACTCCTATTTTCATGCCTGTAGGCACTGCCGGAACAGTGAAAGCTGTTCATCAAAGAGAATTAAAAGATGATATTCAAGCCCAGATCATTTTAGGAAATACTTACCATTTATACCTACGCCCAGGTTTAGATACTATTCAGAAAGCCGGTGGTTTACATAAATTCAACGGTTGGGAACGCCCTATATTAACTGATAGCGGAGGTTACCAGGTTTATTCTTTATCTGATATACGAAAGATAAAAGAAGATGGAGCTACTTTTCAGTCGCATATTGATGGATCAAAGCATTTATTTACTCCTGAAAATGTAATGGACATCCAGCGTGTAATTGGTGCCGATATTATCATGGCATTTGACGAGTGTACTCCTTATCCATGTGATTATACCTATGCTCGCAAGTCGATGGAGATGACTCATAGGTGGTTAAAGCGTTGCTGTGATCGCTTCGATAGCACTGAAGGTTTATACGGCTATAATCAAACCCTTTTTCCAATTGTTCAAGGTAGTACTTATAAAGATCTGCGTATACGTTCGGCCGAAACTATTGCATCTTTTGAACGTGAGGGCAATGCCATAGGTGGTTTATCGGTTGGTGAACCAGCACCCGAAATGTATGAAATGACTGAGGTAGTGACCAACATTTTGCCAAAAAGCAAACCAAGGTATTTAATGGGTGTAGGTACACCAATGAACATACTAGAGTGTATTGCTTTAGGGATCGATATGTTTGACTGTGTAATGCCTACACGTAATGCTCGCAACGGAATGTTGTTTACAAAACATGGTATCATCAATATCAAGAATGAAAAGTGGAAAAACGATTTTTCTCCGATTGATGAAACCAGTGATTTATACGCTGATCAGGTTTATACCAAAGCCTATCTGAGACATCTATTGCAATCAAAAGAGATATTAGGGGCTCAAATTGCTTCTTTACATAATTTGCATTTTTATTTATGGTTGGTTAAGGAAGCTCGTAAGCATATTATTCAAGGTGATTTTATTCAATGGAAGAATAATATGGTTGTGGATATGGCAAAAAGATTATAAATTTGAATATTCAAATACTGAATCAACTAGTTTCAATATTTGAATATTCAATATATGAATACAGAATTTGATTTTAGTTATTTAAAAGTTGCTAGGGAGCAATTAGGATTAACGCAAAAAGAGGCTGCTAATGCCTCAGGAATAAGCCAAAGGGATATTTCTCAGCTCGAATCTGGGCTTAAGAAGTTCTTTCCTTTGGCTTATATTCTTTTTTTGAATGTTAATGGAGTAAATTTGAATATTCTGTTTTCGAATACTTTGAATATTCAAAATTTGATACCCAATCGTTTGGGCAAAATCCGTTCTATTGATGCTGAATCAATTCAATTTAATTATTCAATATTCAAAATAGTGCGAGAACGGGCCGGTTTTACTCAAAAACAGGCTTCAGAACGTTCAGGGCTTTCTCAACGTGATATTTCGCAATTGGAAGCAGGTTTAAAGAAATTCATTCCTTTCCAGTTTATTCAATACCTGAGCCTGATAAAAGCCGATTTAAACGAAGTATTCAAGTATGAATCTACGGCTATATCTCCTATTCGTACTAATTCAACTATCAGCCCAACCACCCCGAAAAAGCCTGATTTTTCAACTCAAAATAGAGCCCCTGAGAATCGAATATTTGACAATCAGCTGACCATTGATACGGATTATTCAAGGCTAAAAGCCTCTGAAATTTCACCTGAAATAACGCTTAAAGTAGATGGTGTAAGTATTAAATCTAGCAATGAATTAACAGCTCCAACTATTGATTTTAAACCGGAGCCAAAAGAACCTTCAAAACCAGCCGTAAACCCTTCAACAGAAAAGACACCTCTCCCTTCTTCTACCAGGAAAACAGTTGCCGGTAATGGAATAGCATTGGTGAAAACAATCGGAGGTAAAAGCTATATAGATCAAATAGATCAAGCCTCTTATATTAACTCTTTACCCGTGGTATCTATTCCAGGACTTGAAACAGGGATGTTCAGAGCCTTTGAGATCAGTGGAAGAGAAATGGAGCCACTATTTTTTGAAGGAGATATCGCACTTGGCTTGAAAACAGATGATTTACAAACTATCAAGAATAACCGACTATATATTATCGTTAGTGAAAAAAGAATAATAATAAGACGAATTATCAATTGTATTAAAGCGTCAAATGAATTAATTCTTTTAACCGACAACGAATCAGTAGCTAATGAAGTAATAAAAGCTGATTCTATTAAAGAAGCGTGGGAGTTTAGCGTAAAAATTACATCATCTGTTGATCAGCTTAAAAACAGCTTTAATGAGCTCTATTTTCAGCTTTTGAAAATTCAGAAGGACCTGGATCTGATAAAAAGTAAACTATAATGCCGTGTAACGGATAATCATCTGAAATCGTGATTTGCAATTCAGTATTTACTCTTAAATTTGCCATTCGCCAAAAATCTGTTTGCTTTTGAAAAATTTGATCCAAAAACTTAAGAAACTCCTGAATATTACCCAACTGGATGAATTTATTATCAAAAAATTCTTAACCACTTTTTTTTTCGGGTTAACTATTTTTATCATCATAATTGTCATTTTCGACATTTCTGAAAAGCTGGATAATTTTTTAAAGAGCACAGCAACCATGCATGAGATTGTGGTCAACTATTACCTCAATTTCACTTTGTTTTATGTAAGCATGCTAAGTCCATTGGTTATTTTTTTGGCAGTAATATTTTTTACTGCTAAAATGGCCAACAACACGGAAATAGTACCCATTTTAAGTAGTGGTGTAAGTTATTTCCGTTTCCTCTACCCTTACTTTATCACTGGGGCATTTTTAGCAGTACTTAGTTTTGTTGCCAACGCTTATATTATTCCACCTTCAACCCGAGCTAAACTCGATTTCGAGCATAGATACATTGATACCAAATATGAGTTTAAAGGTCAGAATAAGCATTTTAAACTTGATAACACCACCTACGCTTATATTCAGAGCTATAGTATCAAAGAAAATAGTGGATATAAGTTTTCCTTAGAAAAGTTTAAAGGTGACTCGTTATACTACAAGTTAGTTGCATATAAAATTTCGTGGGATAGCCTTAAAAAAGTATGGAAGATTGAAAATTACACCATACGGCATACAAACGGGCTTCAAGAAAGAATGGAATCAGGTTCTACGATAAACATGAAACTAAATTTGAGCCCTCGTGATTTTGAAAAACAGGATGACGATCGTGGATCAATGACTCTTCCTCAGTTAAACAAACAAATAAAGTTAGAAGCAATAAGAGGTACAGGTAATATTTCACGATACGAGATGGACCGTTGGAGAATCATTACCACACCGGTTTCAGTTTTTATCCTGGTTGTAATAGCAGTAACTTTATCCTCTAAAAAAGTACGAGGAGGCGTGGGTTTACCATTAGGAATTGGTATCGGATGCTCCTTTGCTTATATTTTATTAATGCAATTCGCATTGATCTTCTCAACCAAAGGAGGAATGCCTCCATTTATTGCGGCATGGATTCCACATATAGTTTTTGGCTCACTAGCCGTATATCTTTATAAAATTGCACCGAAATAATAATTTATTCAGACTTCATCTAACAGTTCTTATTTGGGGTTTTACTGCCATTTTAGGAAAGCTAATTTCCGTATCAGCTTTAACATTAGTTTGGTACAGGGTAATCATTGCTGCCATAGCATTGTTTATCTTTTTAAAGCTTAAAAAAAGCAGCTTTAGAGTAAGCAAACTAGATTTGTTTCAATTGATTGGCATTGGCCTATTAGTTACAATCCATTGGATTTGCTTCTTTCATTCCATTAAAATTTCAACAGTGTCGGTAGCGCTGGTGTGCTTATCCTCTCAAACCTTATTTACAGGGATTCTGGAACCTTTATTTACCAGAAGCCGAATTTCCAAACTCGATATTCTTACCGGAATACTGATCGTCATTGGTATAACATGTATTTTCCATTTTGAAAGCAAATATACCTGGGGAATTATTACAGGCTTGACAGCCTCATTATTAGCCTGTTTGTTTAATATATTTAATGCGAAGCTGGTTAAACGGGAAGATCCGGTGTTAATCAGTTTTTATGAACTTGGTGGCGGCTGGCTGGCTCTCACACTATTTCTTGCTGTTTCAGGGCACTTTAGTAATATTCAAAACTTGGTATTAACCCCATCAGACGTTATTTACCTGCTAACATTAGGCATTATTTGTACTGCAGTGGCTTATGTTGTAGGCATTGCTGTTATGAAAGAGCTTACTGCTTATACAGTAGCCCTGGTTACCAACTTAGAACCTGTTTACGGAGTTATACTGGCCTTAATCATCTTTAAAGACAGTGAGAAAATGACAACTGGGTTTTACATTGGCGCTGCCATTGTAATTCTTTCAGTGGCTCTATATCCTCTCGCTAAACGAAAAAGCCAATCTTATAAACAAGTAACTGGGTAATCTGCATATTGAACTATTGTTAGATTAGTTGATTGTAAGAAAAGAAATGCGTTAGCATCTCTACTTTAAACAATTATTAATCTAACAATTACTCTTTCTCTCCCCCTATTCTTCTCTCATTTACATTCATTTACTCAAGTCTGCCTTTTAGTAATCTGAACTCTGAGGTATTATAATTCAATACGGTATTATAACTCAATATACTATTCAACGATCTTATTCTTTTCCCAAAGGATTTGTAAAAACTATTCTTCTAATAAATCTATAATTTACCGTTCCACCCTATTTTGTCATTTTACAGCTTATAGTGTCAAAACATTAACTCACAACCGTTGATTAATAAATCTTTTAAATCGATAAAAATGGATTATTTTAGTCTGATTATAGCTTCTATTTATGTTTATTTCAATACAATAAAAATCATATAATCAGATATTTATGCAAATTATTTATATATAAACTTTACATAAAAAGTAAGCAAAAACCATTTTTTTTAGCAAAACCCTTAAAATGAGGCATTTACAAAATTTTAAAATTCTATTTATCAGCACATTAACACTAGTTACTTTAACTATAAATTCATATTCAATTTTTGCACAGGTTTTCAATAACGGACAGAACCCTTCCAGCTTGAAATGGAAACAAATTAACTCCGAAAACTTTCAGGTTATCTTCCCTACCGGATTTGAAATAGAAGCAGAGCGTACGGCAAACGTGTTAGAACATTTGTATGGCTATGTTGGAAAATCATTAAATACAAAACCAAGGAAAATTTCGATCATACTCCAGAACCAACCGATAGAATCCAATGGTTTTGTAACACTGGCTCCTCGTCATTCAGAGTTTTATACTACTCCTCCACAAGACAACGAGCCTAATGATTGGATCAACAGCTTAGCAGTTCATGAATTAAGGCATGTGGTGCAAATGGATAAAACTACTTCGGGCATTAACATTCCGTTAATTGAGGAAATTCAGTTTGCAGTTTTTGGAGGTGTTTTCCCAATTTGGTTTATTGAGGGAGATGCCGTGATTAATGAAACCGCGTTAAGTAATTCGGGGCGGGGACGACTGTCCGACTGGGAAAAGGAGATCAGGGCTAACACCCTGGCCAATGCGAAATACAGTTATTCTAAATATTATTTTGGCTCACTAAAAGACAACATTCCGGATTATTACCGATTGGGCTACTTTATGACCGCTAAAATGCGTCGTGATTTAGGCGATTCAACATATAATCAATTATTTAACCGTGCTAAGAATAAATTTTATATCCCTTGGCCGTTTTCAAACTCATTGAAACATTATTCAGGTTATTCAACCAACCAGCTATTTCATAAAACTATTGAAGACCTGAAGCAGAGATGGCTACAGCAACAAAAAGCCTTAAATACTGTAACATATTCACCAATTAATAAACAAACCAATAGCATAACCACAAATTATTTCCTTCCCAAAGCATTAAACAAAGATGAAATGATTTGTATAAAATCAGGATTGGGGGACCTTTCTTCATTCTACAAAATCAGAAAAGATGGAACAGAGATCAAGGTTTTCAATATCGGTCCTCAACTCACACCTCATTTTGATGTAAAAAATGATTTAATTGTTTGGGATGAAATCCGGTTCGATCCCCGTTTTCAATACCGAACCTATTCTGTGATATGTACTTACAATCTTAAAACAAAAAAATTCAAGCAGCTTACTAAAGAATCCCGTTATTTCTCCCCTAATCTTTCTCCTGACGGAAAAAGTATTGCAGTTGTAAAGGTATCGAACAGTAATAGTTTCAATCTCGTTTTACTCGATTCTTCGACCGGAAATGAAGTAAAAATGCTTCCAAACGCTGAAAATTCATTTATTCAAACTCCGTCTTTTAATGAGGAGGGAACCAAATTGGTCTACGCAATTTCTAACAATCAAGGGCGAAATATTGCCTTATTCGACTTTAACACCGAAAAAGAAACGCTGTTACTTAAGTGGGATTTTAAACAGTCGCTAAGGCCTTCATTTTATGGAAATCAAATCATCTATAATTCTACCTATAATGGGATGGATAATATTTATGCCCTAAATACTGAAACAGGTAAAATTTTTCAACTTACAAATTCAGATCAGGGAGCATTTAATGGAGCTATCGATAGATTTAATGAACAGCTTTTGTTTAATGATTTCTCTCAACACGGACAAAATATTGCTTCAATACAAATCAATTCCATTAAAGAGATTGAAGTACGAAATGATACTTCTACGTTTATTAAATTTTATCAACCATTTGTAAACAGAGAACAAGGAAAATCTGTTCTAGACAGCTTTCCCACTTTAAGCTACACTGCAAAGCCATTTAAAGAAGGTACTCATTTAATAAATTTTCACAGCATAAGTCCTTATGCCACTATTCCTGAAGATGATCGTTACATGGCAGGGATAACTCTTAAGTCGAATAACCTATTAAACACCATGGCCATAAGTTTGGATTATGCTTTTGATAACGCGGTAAAATCGGGTCGATATTCGGCATCCATCGCCTACAAAAAGTTCTATCCTATCTTTAGCTTTGACTATAAAAACAGCAAAAAAACAGCGGTATTTGATACAGTAATTAATAATCAACCTCAATTACAGGAGTTTTCGTTCCGACAAAATGAATTTGACTTTACTGTTTCGGTCCCATTAAGCTTTTATAAGAACAACTATAATTATAATATTAGCGTCTCTTCAGAGATAAGTTATATCTCGCGCTACAATGTTGAGAACGGTCCCAAAAACTTGCTTAAACATATTGATTTCCCCATAGACAACACCCTTTATTTTTCACGAACATCAAGGAGAGCGGCGAGGGATATTAATCCTAAATGGGGACAGCAAATTAGTTTCAGGTATAGTTCATTACCATTTGATAATCAACTTGATGGTTCGATTTTTACCATGGAAAGTGTTTTTCTGTTTCCTGGTCTATTTAAACATCATTCAATGGTTGCCTCTTTTAATTATCAGAACAATACCGGAATATTTAAAAATGCAATTGAGATTCCTGAGGCTAGTGGATCTGCATATACTTCAAGGACCTCGCTACTGGAAAACTCATTATTGCTGAGATACCGATTCCCATTGTTTTACCCTGATTGGGAACTTGGCAGATTTGCCTATATAAAGCGATTTAAAGGAGGATTTTTTGCCGATTATGAAAATATTGCCAACAACGGAGATTTAAAGTCATATGGTCTCGAATTACGCGCAGATTGCAACTTATTTCGATTTTACCTGCCCAATTACGATATTGGAACTAGAATGATCTTTTTAACGGATAAAACGGTTAAGTCCCCGTTTTTTGAATTAGTATTTAATTTTACCCTTTAATTGGGATATTATTTATCTTAATATTTTAAACAACGTCTATTAATACAAAACAACACTATGAGCTTCAAAACAATATTTATAATTACTGTGACCATTTTGCTTACAGTGATATTTATGCAAAACACCAGTGAAGTAAATGTTAGGCTTTTGATCTGGGATGTTAGGGTTTCATTTGTTTTGCTGATGTTTTCGATTGCAATTTTATGTTTTTTGATAGGATATTTTGCGGCTTTTCGCCAGAAAAGGGCTGCAAAAGCTGCCATGCCAAATTCACCAGGAAATGACAAAGATTTGAGCGATGAAGATAAGAACTATCTACAATAATACTCAAAAAGGCTTCAGATTGACACCTGAAGCCTTTTCATAAACTGAATCTATTGTTTAATTTTCTTTGGGCTGAACAGCCAGGTCATTTTCTCTTTTGATAATATCCGCAATACTGGTTTCTAATAAAATTTTCAGCGTTGCATCCCGAACATCTTTCGCCACATCTCTAATTCCACAAGTAATCTCATCTTTACATTCTTCACAACGTTCGTAAAAATTAAGACTTACACATGGTAACATGGCTATCGGTCCGTCTACTATCCTGATAATTGCAGAGAGACTGATTTCTTCAGCAGATTTAAGCATGTAATAGCCTCCTCCTGCTCCCTTCTTGCTGCTTACAAAGCCATTATGCTTTAGCTCCAGGAGAATAGCTTCTAAAAACTTTTTAGGAAGCTGTTCATTTTTGGCTATGTCCGCAATCAGCATTGGCTGATTAGAATTGTTTTTTGCCAAAGCTACTAGCGCTTTAATCGCGTATTTTGTCTTTTTAGATAACAATTTCTTTAGCGTTTTATAAGGTTAATAAATGCAAAGTAACCAAATGTATCCCAAATAAGAAAAAAATACTTAGTCGATTAATTTTATAGTTTGATTTTTTAGGAATATTCTTACAAATATTTTCCTATCATCATTAAAATAATGCGCAGTGATACAAGAATAACCACAATACCAACCACTAACATTATGGTTTTAACAGGCAATTTACTTGATAATCGGGCGGCTATAGGGGCTGCAATAGAACCACCTATAATTAATCCTGCAATAACCTGAAAATGATCCAGGCCTATCATTAGGATAAATGTAACGGAACTGGCAAATGACACAAAGAACTCTGTTAAATTCACCGAACCAATTGTATAACGGGCATTTCTTCCTCCGGCAATCAATGTTGAAGTTACAATTGGCCCCCAACCACCTCCACCTACTGAATCCATAAAACCTCCAAACCCAGCTAACCAACCAATTTTCTTCAGTTTTTTCTTTGCTTTTGATTTATTGATCACCTTTCTGATGATGATAACCCCTAAAACAAGTGTATAACAAGCTACAATTGGTTTCATTACATAGGCATAATCCTGCAATGAAGAAAGAATATAAGCACCTGCAATCGCTCCTAAAACTCCAGGAATAACCAAGGTTTTAAATAACTTGTTGTTTACATTACCAAATTTCAGATGACTGATACCTGAAACTCCCGTAGTGAAAATTTCTGAAGCATGCACACTGGCACTAGCAGCTGCGGGCGTAATACCAAAAGACATTAAGAATGTTGTGGCACTTACACCATAGGCCATTCCTAAAGCTCCATCAATCATCTGTGCAATAAATCCACCAATGATAAAAATAAATATTTCAGAGGTTACATGGGTTTGTGCCCAGTTTCCAACAGAAGTAAAATTATCAATAGTAGCATATTTACCCGCTAAAAAACCTAAAACCACCAGACCTACCGCCGAAAACACATAAGTTAACACGTTTACAATCTTGCGTCTTTTAGGGGTTTCGGGTTGTGTTCTTACCGCCAAAACAGACGTAATATCATTTAATTGACGTACCTTGTCAGCGAAATCTCCATTAAGTTTCTTACGGATAATCTCCATGTTGCTCAGCACATCGTCTATTTCATATGGGAATGCATCATTCAATAACTCTTTTACTCTTTTAGCAATAGTTGGTGATTTACCATTGGTTGAAATTGCTAGTTTCAAACTACCTTTCTGAACAACCGAACTCAGATAAAAATCACAATGTTCAGGTGTATCGGCGGCATTTACTAATACATTATTGCGCTGCCCTAGTTGGTAAATCTCCTCACTTTTAGCCCTATCGTTTACTGCAGCAATTACAAGATCTTTACCATCAAGATCCGTTTCTTCGAATTCTTTAATTCTAAATGGAATTTCATATTCTTCCAAAAACTCTTTAACCTCTTGATTAAATTCTTTGGAAATCACTTCGATTTGAGCATCTGGACTATTACTCACTACTGCCCGAAGTTTCTCCAGTGCTACATTTCCTCCACCTATTATTAAGGTATTTAATTTCTCAAGTTTTAAAAAAACCGGAAAAAGATTGTTTCTTGGACGATCATGCCCGATATATGGATGATGCGAAGCCGATTCTTCTGCTTGATTTGTTTTTTCGATTTCTGCTATTTCCATCCTTGTTCAGTCTTAAGTGATGCTAATTGCTCAAACAAATGAGAATTTCGGCCCAAACGAACCACTTCTCCAATAATTATTATTGCGGGATTTGATAACTGTTGTTCCTTAGCCATTGTTACCATTGATTCAATAGTGCTGTAACCCGCCTTTTCGTTTGGTAATGAACCATTTTGAATAATGGCCACAGGAGTATCCTGTTTATTATTCGAACTAAATACTGCGGCAATTTCAGCCAGCTTGTGCATACCCATTAAAATAATTACGGTAGCTGATGATTGCGCAGCATGAATAATATCCTTTGACAGCTCACCAGCTGCAGTAGTTCCGGTTACCACCCAAAAACTTTCATTTGTACCACGAGCTGTAACAGGTATTTTTTGAAGCTCAGGAACTGAATAAAAAGAAGAAATACCAGGAATAACAACGGTTTCAATACCAAAAGCCTCGGCGTAATCGATTTCTTCATAACCTCTCCCAAAAATAAACGGGTCACCTCCTTTTAATCGAACAACATGCCCTCTTTGAAAAGCTTTTTTAACGATCAATTGATTGATTTCATCCTGTTTCATTGAATGCTTACCGGCTCTTTTTCCTACAGATATCAACTCTGCATGTTTAGAAGCATATTTCAGTAGTTCTTCATTTGCCAGTGCATCAAACAATATTACATCAGCCTCCGCAAGTGCTTTAAAACCTTTTATGGTAAGTAGGTCCGGATCACCCGGACCTGCGCCAACCAAAGTAAGCTTAGGGAATATATTATGAGTTTTTTGCATTTCTCTTTCTTTTAGCATGAGCCTATTGTACTAAAGCACCCTCGCGATATTCTTTCACCAAATCGGTAAAGCCACGTGCCTGATCTAAGTAATATGCTGCAAAATCAGCTGAAGGCTCAGTTTTGTTAATTTGATACACTAGCTCTTCAAAACCAACCTGCAGTTTCAACTTGCCTGCACTTACAAAATTCTGGTCGAAGTCTCTAACTATACCGCTCTGCGTATTTGTTTTCACCCCTTCTGAAGTCAATAAAGCTTTTGCCGTATTGATGAATGAGGTATATGCATAATAAATACTATCGGAATAGTCTGCTTTTTCGAATGAATCTTGAGCATTTGCCAATTTCTCTTCCGAATCGAGTAATAAAGTAGCTACTAAATCAATGGTTACGCCAGCACACTCACCCACTCCTATGGCTTGTACATAAGGAGCAGTTTGTCCCCAATCGATAAAATCATCATCAGTAACCTTGTTTAAATCAGCTAATGGATTTAACAAGTCATAGAAATAAATTTTCCCTTTGCGTTGATAGTAGCTTAGGAAATACTCACCATTTTCTCTATTTTCTTGGTAATCATTCAATAAATAGCGTAATACATCAGGTCCTCTTTTACTTGGTACTTTAATAACTTTATCTGCAACAGAACCTAAACCATCCCCCAGAACACCACCACCGATCAATACCTGCAAAGCTGGTAAAACCAGTTTATCTTTCTTCAGACTAGAGCCATGAAATCCAATTGCGGCCATGGCATGCTGTCCGCAAGAATTAATACATCCGGAAATTTTAATGGTAATATCATTACTGTAAACAAACTCCGGATATTCTTCAAAAACTACCTTTTCAAGCTCTTTAGTAATCTCCGTTGAGTTTGAAATTCCCAGATTACAAGTATCAGTACCCGGGCACGAAGTAATATCAGCAGTGCTCTCAAAGCCTATTTCAGCCAAACCTAGCTGTTCAAGTCTAAAGAACAGATATGGCAAATGCTGAGCAGGAACATATTTTAATATTATCCCTTGAGTATTAGTTAACCTGATTTCATCAGCTGCTAATTCTTTAACTACCTCAATTAATTTACGAGCAACAGGAGTTTTAATATCGCCGTTTATAATTTTCAGACCTACAGCAAAATAACCTACCTGCTTTTGTTTATAAACATTTGTAGTAAGCCATTTTTCATATTTTACCCAATCAGAAATTTCAAAATCAGGTAAATCAATTACTGAAGGTGGCTGAAGTTCATTTTTAACAGTTCCATCTATTTCAAACACCTTGGTTTTAATCGCAATTCGCTCTTCTTCCACCAGCTTCATAAAACCATCAAAACCAAGATCTTGCAAAAGATATTTCATACGAGCTTTATGGCGTTTAGTGCGTTCTCCATAACGATCAAAAACACGTAAAACAGCTTCAGAAAAAGGAATGATCTGATCAACTGGCAAAAACTCATAAGCTATTTCAGCAAGATATGGCTGTGAGCCCAATCCTCCGGCTAACATTACTTTAAAACCCCTGATCTCTTTACCATCCACAATTTTTATCTTCGGAATAAACCCAAGGTCGTGCATAAATGTAAAGGCGGTATCCGATTCAGAAGATGAAAAGGCAATTTTAACCTTACGCCCCATTTCCTGGCAAACTGGGTTCCTAAGAAAATATTCAAATGCTGCCTGAGCATAAGGCGATACATCAAATAACTCAGCCGGATCAATACCAGCCATTGCCGACGCTGTTACGTTTCGAACAGTGTTTCCACACGCCTCACGCAAAGTAATATCGTCCTGCTCTAGCTCGGCCCATAATTCAGGTGTACGATCTAAGCTTACATAGTGAATTTGAATATCTTGACGAGTAGTAATGTGCAAGTTACCACGTGAATATTCATCTGAAACCTGACAGATACGCTCTAGTTGCGCCATACTTACTTTGCCATAAGGCAATTTAATACGCACCATTTGAACTCCTTGCTGACGTTGGCCATAGACTCCTCGCGCCAAGCGTAAACTGCGGAATTTCTCTTCATCAATCTTCCCCTCTCTGTATAAACGTATTTTTCGTTCTAATTCAATAATATCACGTTCTACAATCGGGTTCTCAAGTTCTGTCCTAAAGCTTTGCATATCCTATTTATATAGTCTATAGATTTTATGGATTATAATACAATTATAAGGCCTTTATTTGATTAATCAAAATCGAATGTGGAAATATAACAAGAAAGGACTTGTCTTTTTATTAAATCATTAATAATATGTATAAATATTTAACACATTATTAATTACAAAAAGAATCTAATATATTATTTTGATTAAGGAAGGGAAATGGAATAAATAATTGACCGTAGCAAAACGTCTTCAGAATATAGGGAAATCTGAACACAAAGAGTTTTGTTTTGAAATAATAAATTTAAAAAACCATAAGGTTTAAAACCACAGTTGTTAAAATACCGGCTAACAATAAGATATGTCGTTCATCAAATTCTAGTTTAACTTCAATAGTAACTTCTTCGCCTTTTTTTAAAGCCTGAACTATTTCTCTGAAATTTCTCATGCCCTTTTGTACGAGCATAAAAAATAAAAGTTGTCTTTTAGATGTAAAAAACTGCATAACAACAACTTAGACTCAAAAGAACTAACCCTTAAAAAAAGCATAATCGATATTATTCGATTATGCTTCTGTTATCAACCAATCGTAATTAATTACGCTCACGTAATTAAAAACATCTTTATATAGATGATCCGAAGTTGATCAAGCTTAGCGCTTTTCTACTCCTCCGGAATTCAATTTATTTATTAAGCAATCCATCAAATGAAACCGCTACATAATACAAGCCACCTAGGGTAGGCCCACCTGCATATTGCAAATATTTGTGGTTGAAAAGATCAGTACCACCTACTTTTACCAATGCTTTGGCCTGAGGAATAGCTAGCGAAACCTGGGCGTCAAAGTTATGGATAGCATTTATCTGCCCTGTAACCAATGGGCTTTCCCATAAAAACGAGGTTTGCCATTTATAAAGAATGCTGAATCCTACGTTTTTAATCACTTCACGATTACCGAATGATACATTACCTGACCATTCAGGAGTATTAAAGCCTGTTACAAATATGTCGGACTTATCATTCGCTTTCATTTTATTGTAACTTACATTACCTCCAACCGTATATTTTTTATAAAAATTGTACGTCAATCCTAATGCTGATCCATAGTTATTGTAAGTATTTTTGGCATTGGTATAAACACGATAACGGTCTTGGCCTTTACTTGCAGCATTTCCGCCTGTACCAGGATTTGGGTCACGGTTTCTGTCTACCATAGCCAAAACAGCAGCATCCGATCCAACTGTTTCACCTTTAGGAACATACACCTGAACCTGACCTAAAAAGCCTGTATAATTATTTGTATAAGCATCAAAATCCACTACTACCTTATTGTCGAACAATATGCTCTTATAGCCTATTTCAAATGAGTTAATCCGCTCAGGACTAGCATCAGGCAAATTTGCTACTTTTAATAGATCCCTGTTTGCCAAAGCTGCGGCATCAGTATTTCCTGCTGCTTTAACAGCTGCATTAAAGTTAACTACTGATGATTGAGTGTAACTATTATCTAAATATCCAAGGCCTTCGTTAATGTATGGCAAACTACCAACCCGTTTAACCCTTCCGTTATTCACATATGATAGTGCTTCAAACAATGCAGGGAACCGGTACCCTTGTTGAAACGTTACCCTGATATTATGCTTTTGGGCAAGGGTATAAACAGCAGCAATACGTGGGGTCAATTTCGGATCAAACTCTGGATTATAATCAGCTCGTAATGAACCAAATATTTTTAATTTATCTTGAAAAAAGGTTTTTGTTACCTGGGCAAAACCTCCAAACTTTTTATAAGAAACATCATTACCAAAACTTCCATCTGGTAACGGTTTATTACGCTCTTCAATTGAACGAGAGAAATCTACAAAGTTGTTTCCATCAGGAATTATATCGTAAAAACGAGCATCTGCTCCAATTAATAAATTGAAATATTTAACTTGTTTTGATAAATCCCATTGGCTTTCTAAATTATACATACGGCTATTTTGAACCAAAGCTGCACCACCTGTTTCAGGTGCATCCGGAATAGTTGCTGATTTAATGTCCCAATTATTAATTGAAATGATTTTATTTTTCAAATCCTGAAAAGCCTGTGTTCCAGCCTGAACCCTACTTGCATCAGCAACCTGACGAGCATATTGAGTAGCTTCGGCTAAAATATCAGAAGTTAGCGCTCCTCCATGTTCTGCAGTATAATTAGCCAAGGCGGCTTTATATTTAGCACCCCAAACACTTGCACTACCTCCGCTGTATAAATCCATGTTATCAGCCAATGGTTTTACGTTAAATGAATCTCCCGTATCTTCCAATGACAAATATCCTCTTACCAGGAAGTTACTTCCCTTCACTTCCAATTTGTGATTTTGGACGATCACATTATCCAGTTGGATTTTATTTCCGCGTTGAAAAACACCGTCCATTTTACCAATACGGTATGAATAGGCAGCTTCTATTTTATCATTGATTCGATAATGCAGGGCTGCGTCAAATTTCAGATTATCCACTTTTGGGCTTACCAAATCCTTTTCCCAGTAACCTGTTCTTGCCACTGTTAATGTTTGATTAGCCTTTCCATCAATAGTTAATCCGGTAATAGATACGGTATTACTTCCTGCCAAAGCATCATCTCCATATTTATTCCAGCCATCAAATACGGTATTATTAGGCCCATCCAACACAGGATAACCAGGGTTAGCTGTTTTTAAATTATTCGGATTTTGATCTAAGCGGGTATCTGACAACCAATCAACCCCTTGCATATAACTGGCGTTAATCTTAAATGCCCATTTATTATTAAATGCCTTAGCATAACGGATTGCTGTTTCGGTTAAATTGCTTATATCTCTACCTGTACCGTCTCCTACGTGGTTTAACCCTGAGCGATTATAAATGCTCAATCCTTGATAAATAAAAGGGCTTTTAGTTAACAGGTTAGACATACCATTAATGGCATTCATACCATACAATGCTGAAGCTGCTCCTGGAGTGATTTCCACACTTTGAATATCCAATTCAGTTGGACCTATCGCATTTCCGAGTGGAACACCTAAAGTAGCTGCCTGCATATCTACTCCGTCGACCAATTGCATGAACCTAAAGTTATTCGGGATGTTAAAGCCACGTGTATTAGGCACTTTAAAGGTTAAACTCGAGGTAGTCATCTGAACACCCTTTACATTCTCCAATGCATCATAGAATGTTGGAGCAGGTGATTGCTTAATGGCCCGTATATCCAGCTTTTCAATCGCTACCGGAGATTTCAAAATACTCTCCTCCACCCTTGATGCTGTAACAACAACCTCATTTGCTTGAATATTAATACTAGAAAGATTGAGAGCTATCGATTCATTAAGACTTTTAACTTCAAATTCTTGTGTTTGAAAACCGACTAATGAAACCTGCAATACAAATGGAAGTTTTTGGCGTGTTTTTAACTCAAACTTCCCTTCATTATTGGTTGCAGTTCCTGAATTTGTTCCTTTAATGTGAACTGAAACGCCACTTAAGGCATCATGGGAATCTTTATCTTTTATTGTCCCACTGATCACTATCGCATCTTGGGCGAAAACACCCAGCGAAATGGTCAAAAGAATAGCTACTAGTAATGATTTTTTCATTCTATTAAGTATAAGTTGATTGTTAATAAGTTGATTTACAGAAAACTGTTAAACGCCTCTGTTACAAAGGATGGATCTTTGTCAGCAGCAACAACAGGATAGTTTATAATATTGCAGTTGATTGTTTTTCATCTTTAAGCTTCTTATAAAAACAAATATATATAAATTCTACAGATTTAGTAGACTATTTTAAAATTTTTTTAGGGTAATTTAAAAATCACCCTAAAAAACCGTTTTTAAGCGATTTGAAGCTTAGAAACTTCTAATGCTTGTTCAATATCATGCAAAATATCGGCAATATGTTCTAAACCAATTGACACTCGAATAGCACCCTGACTTATACCCACTTGCAGGCGCTCCTCTTCGGTAAGTTTCGAATGCGTACTTGAAGCCGGATGAGTAGCTATAGAACGAGTATCGCCCAAATTAGCTGAAATGGAGAACATCTTCAATGAGTCCATAAATTTACTTGCGCGCTCGTATCCACCTTTAACAACAAACGTTACAATCCCCCCTCCCGCTTTCATTTGCTTTTTAGCAATTTCATATTGCGGATGAGATTTTAGTAATGGATACTTAACCAATTCTATTTCTTCATTTTGTTCTAAAAACTCAGCCACTTTCAACGCACTTTCACAATGACGATCCATACGAACGGCAAGTGTTTCAAGACTTTTCGACAAGATCCAAGCGTTAAATGGCGACATCGCTGGCCCTGAATGACGGGCGAATGCTTCAATTTCACCAATTAACTTATTGCTACCCAAAATTAAACCACCAAGAGTTCTTCCTTGGCCGTCTATAAACTTAGTAGCAGAATGTATTGATAAATCAGCGCCTAATTTTATCGGTTGTTGTAAATATGGAGTAGCAAAACAATTATCAACCACCAATAAAGCATTATGCTTTTTAGAAAGCTTCGCAAGCCATTCCAAGTCAATAATATCAATACCTGGATTAGATGGCGTTTCAACGAATATCAATTTGGTATTCGGTTGAATTAGGGATTCCCATTCTTCCGGCTTATCTAAATCGGCATAGGATGAAGTTATACCCCATTTTGGAAAAATATTAACCAATAACTGGTGAGTGGAACCAAAAATAGAGCGGCTCGACAGCACATGATCCCCTGATTTAAGCAAAGCTGCAAAGGTGGTAAATATAGCTGCCATTCCTGTCGATGTAGCCCAACCGGTTTCAGATCCTTCCAAAACAGCCATTTTCTCAATTAATTCAGAAGTATTTGGATTTGAGTAACGACTGTAAATATTCCCTTCACGCTCATTGGCAAATAAAGCACGCATATCCTCTGCGTCATCAAACTTATAACTAGAGGTTAAATAAATAGGTGCCGAATGTTCTTTAGCTCCTGATCGCTCTGCTTGAATTCTTATAGCGTTGGTTTCAAAATTTGACATATATTCTTATAAATGAGTGAATGATTGTTTGTAAGGAATACAAAATGAACACAACAGCTCATTGCTATTAAGCATAAGCGTGTAAATACTCGGAAATGAAATTTTTGCTGTGATCATTATCGTGTAATTTTTATAGTTCCTGAATCAACTGATTCAGGCAGGAATTGGCACCTTTCCATTTTGGCGGTTGCCAGAGGGTCATAGAGCCTGTTCTCTCGCCTCTTCTGTATAAGAATTACAATTACTTAGAACAAGTAAAGGAGTAATTCAAAGTGTTTGCAAAGATAAAAGCCTTATTCTAAACCGCAAACAATATTTTAGAATTAGGATTATTAAAACTCCCTCCCTTTTGGAGAGGGTGTGAAAATCTTTTTAATTCAATTTATAGCTATAGCTCAATTTGGCAGATTTACCTAAAATTTGAGCTACAGAACAATATTTATCAAAAGTCAAAGCCAATGCACGTTCAATCTTATCGGTGTTTAAATCACCAAAAAAATGATATTCTACATTAATTACTTCAAATAACGATGGAACCTCTCCTTCTACTCTCTTCGCATCAATATTAATTTTAAGATCTTTTAAGGGCTCCTTTTGCTTAGTAAGAATAGAAATCACATCAATAGCACTACATCCTCCTAAACCAGCTAAAAGTGTCTCCATTGGACGAAAACCTTTATTCTCACCCCCTATTGCTGGATTAGCATCCATTGATAAAATATTCCCTTGCTCGTTAACAGCATCAAAATGATAAGCGTTATTTCTACGTTCTAATTTGATATTCATTCTTTATTCAGATTATGGGTACAAAGATATTTAGAACAATGAATTATTGATAAGTGTTAATAAATTCAATCATTAAAAAAATTACATTCTTCAATCTTCGACCTCAGTTTTTAGCACTTTATCTACAAAATAACACCGGCTGCAACAGTACTCTTTGTGCCCTCATCTATAATAATAAATGATCCGTTCACTTTGTTTTGTTCGTAAGAATCAAAAAACAATGGCTGAGCCGTTTTAATCTGAACCTGGGCAATATCATTCAATTTTAATTGCTTACGCTCTGTATCTTTTTCTAAAGTGCTGGTATTTACTATGAATTCAACATCTTTCAACATTGCTTTTACGCGATTATTGCTGTGTTGAATAATGTATTTACCTCCAGGTATAGACGCAGTAGTGTCCATCCAGCACAATTGTGCAGTGAACTCTTTTTCAACTCTGGGTCCGTTTCCGGCTTTAGCAATAAGATTTCCGCGTGTAATATCAATTTCGTCTTCTAATAGCAATGTTACAGACTGTTTTGCTTCGGCAGTTTCTAAATTACCGTCGAAAGTGGTGATTTGCTTAATTTTAGAAGTTAAGCCTGAAGGAAAAGCAACAACCTCATCTCCTACATTAAATTTACCGCTGGCTACATTACCGGCATAACCGCGATAATCATGATATTCTTCAGATTGAGGGCGAATTACATATTGAACAGGGAAACGAGCATCGGTAATATTAACATCCTGATTCACCTGTACGTTTTCCAAATATTCAAGCAAGGTTGGACCATTATACCAGTCCATGCTTTCACCTTTGTTTACAATATTGTCGCCTTTTAACGATGAAGCCGGAATAAAAGTTAAATTTTGATGGAGGCGATCAAATCCTCTAACGAATTCTTCAAATTCAATACGAATATTATTAAAAGTATCTTCGGAGTAGTCAACCAGATCCATTTTATTTACACACACAATTACTTCGGGAATTTGAAGCAAATTAGCAATAAAGAAATGGCGGTGCGTTTGTTCTATAACCCCTTTACGAGCATCAATAAGAATGATCGATAACTGTGAATTGGAAGAACCTGTGACCATGTTACGAGTATATTCAACATGCCCAGGAGTATCAGCGATAATGAATTTACGTTTGTCTGTATTAAAATAAATATGAGCCACATCAATGGTAATACCCTGTTCCCGCTCGGCGCTGAGCCCATCAGTAAGTAAAGAAAGATCTAAATAATCGAAACCTTTGCGCTTGCTGGCTGCTTCTACCGCCTGGATCTGATCAGTAGTAAGTGAATTCGTATCGTATAATAAGCGACCGATTAATGTGCTTTTTCCATCATCAACACTTCCTGCAGTCGAAAATTTAAGTAATTCCATGTTTTATATGTTTTTGCAGCTCATTTTATACGCCGCATCTGTCATCAAATTGTTTTGCTTTCTTTTCTCTGGACCATCGTCAATGGTCAATAGACTATGGTTTAAAAGTACCCCGCCAATTTTCTTTTTTCCATCGCCGCTTCCGAACGTTTATCATCGAAACGGGCGCCACGTTCTGAAATAGTGGAAGCTTTGATCTCTGTAATGATATCATCAACATTATCAGCGGTTGATAATACAGCCGCAGTACAACTCATGTCACCTACGGTTCTGAAGCGCACATCGGTTTCAAAAATATCCTCTCCATCCATATTGATATAAGGCGAAGCTGGAAAGATCAATCCATCACGCTCAAAAACATTACGTTTATGAGTGAAATAGATACTTGGAAGATCCATATTCTCTTGTTTAATATAGCTCCAAACGTCTAGTTCAGTCCAGTTGCTGATTGGGAAAACACGCACATTTTCACCAAAATTGATCATACCATTCAGGTGATGCCAAATTTCCGGACGTTGACGCTTAGGATCCCACTGACCAAAATCATCACGAACTGAGAAAATACGTTCTTTAGCACGGGCTTTCTCTTCATCGCGACGAGCTCCGCCAATACAAGCATCAAACTTATTTCTCTCAATGGTATCTAATAATGTAACTGTTTGCAAAGCATTTCTACTGGCATACTTGCCAGTTTCTTCGGCTACTTTCTTTTGATCGATACTATCCTGTACCGAACCAACAATTAGTTGCGCCCCTACTTTATTTACCAGCCAATCACGAAAAACAATAGTTTCTTCAAAATTGTGTCCGGTGTCAATATGAACTAGTGGAAATGGAAACTTCGCTGGAAAGAACGCTTTACGCGCCAAATGAACCAACGTAATAGAATCTTTTCCACCTGAAAACAATAAAGCCGGACGCTCAAACTGAGCCGCCACCTCACGTAAAATGTAAATCGACTCTTCTTCTAATGTTTTTAAGTGATTGTTCATACTTTTTATTTTTATCAACCGACCACAATTAATGGTCCATTGTTATTAATTTTTCTTGCTCAAAACTTAACTTTAGTGGTTACTAGTGTGTAAACCGCATTCTTTTTTCGAATCTTCCCACCACCATCTTCCGGCTCTTGGATCTTCACCAGGTTCAATTGCACGGGTACAAGGTGCACAACCTATGCTCACAAAACCTTTATCGTGCATTCGGTTATAAGGAACTGAATTAGCTTTCACGTAATCACGTACATCTTGATCGGTCCATAACAACAATGGATTAAACTTGATCAGGTTAAAACCCGGATCGTACTCAAACAGGTGAAACCCTTTACGATTTTCTGATTGCTCAGCTCTAATTCCTGTAATCCAAAGTTCAGCCCCTGCTAATGCTTTTTTTAAAGGTTCAATCTTACGAATCCGACAACATTCTTTTCTGTTTTCTACTGATTCATAAAATGAATTAATGCCTTTATTTAACACAAAAGCTTGTATTTCATCCTGATTCGGATAGTATGGCACAATAGGCAATTTATAACGTGCAACGGTTCTTGAATACACTTCATACGTTTCTTCGAATAAGCGACCGGTATCAAGCGTAAATAATTTAATGTTTGCTTTAGCTCTGAAAATACCATCTGTTATTACCTGATCTTCGATACCGAAAGAGGTCGAAAAAACTGCTTTCCCGGCAAATTTATCAGCCACGAATGCCAATGATTCTACCAGGCTTAAACCTTTTATTTCTTCCTGAAGTTTATCAATCAACTCGTTGTACATAAATCCTATTGGCTTAGTAGTTTAATTGCAAAAGTATTAAAAAAATCGTTCCAAACAAGAGTTACTTTTAAGATTATACGCAAAAAATGAAAAATTCACTAAAAAACATTACTGTCAATAAAAATATAACACTAAAAAATAGCTATGATTAAAAAGTTTAAAATTGATTATTTCTGTGACTGTCTTAAATCAAGAACATCATACTTTAATGTTAGGAATTAAAAATTAAAAAAGGCGTCGTACAAAATCGACGCCTTACACATTAACAAATTAAAAGATAGATGGATTTAGAAATATTTAATTTAGCGCAAAACGAATTGGTAAACTAAATCGAACTTTTACCGGCTGTCCGTTCTGACGTCCCGGCTTAAACTTCAACAGTTTCACAACCCTAACAGCTTCTTCATCACATCCACCTCCTATTCCTTTTAAAACGGCTGCATCATAAATGCTACCATCTTTATCTACAATAAATTGCACAGTCACTTTTCCCTGTATTTCATTTTCAACAGCCATGCTTGGATAATGCATGTTTCTACCTATAAACTTGAACATTTTCTGAAACCCGCCCTCATATTCAGGCATTACTTCAGCATGAATGAAAGTTGTTTCTGTAGTAGCTTCGGACGAACCATTACCTCCTCCATTATTTCCAGTCTTTTCATCGGGCATAACATTCGTTGCCTGACCACCGTCCGGCACCTCAATAGTGGTCGTATCGCTAACCTTTCCTTGCATTTGATCGGTTGTTGGAGGAACATCTGTTGCTTTATTGTCGGGAACCACTTCAGGAGTAAGATTCTTCATAGTGGAAGCCATTGGTTTTATATCGGCTTTATGAGGCAATTCAACTTCCTTAGGCTTATCAGGTACTATTTCATATTGTTTAGTTAAGTCAACTACCTTAGGAAATGAATCAACTATAGAAACTTCATCAGCCTTTGATCGAAAAGAAATTGCAATAATGCCCAAAATGGCCAATGATCCTACTGAGGTAAATAAGGAACGACGCATAGTTTTGTCGTAACGGGCACGTAACTGGTAAGCACCATATTCTTTATGGCGATTTTCGAAAACAATTTCAGTTAAGTCGTTTGAATTAGTGAACAGGTTCTTCATGGCTATAAGAATTAAGTTTCTCTTAAGATGCGCGCACGAAACTTATTCCATAAAGCAATGAAAAATATTTTGAGACAATAAGCTAATTAACTGTAAATCAGATTAGGTGAATTTTAGAAATAATACATAAATAGGATTCACTTAGACTCCGTAAAACACTTTATGATCATTTTCAAGGTTTGGTAACTGCACCGGTTCATGAAAAATTCCAAAAACAGATGATCCGCTTCCGCTCATACTGGCGTACAAAGCTCCGTTTTCATAGAGTTCTTCTTTAATTCGGGCAATCGCAGGATATTTAGGAAACACCGTAGTCTCAAAATCATTTATTACTAAACCTTTCCATTCGGTAATTGGCAAGTGCAAAAGCATTTGTAATGAAGTTTTAGGTTTTGAAGGGGCACATCCACCATAAGCATCGGCAGTTGAAACATGAATGGCTGGTTTCACCAACACCAGAAAATGATGCTCCAGATTTATCTCCTGTCCGGTAAACTCATCACCCTTTCCAAAAGCAAAAACAGGCTTGTTCTCAATAAAAAAAGCGCAATCACTACCTAATTTTCGGGCATATACCTGCATTTGTTCAATTGTTAAACCTAGTCCAAACTTTTGATTTAGCAATTTGATCATAAAAGCACCATCTGCCGAGCCTCCACCTAAACCCGCTCCCACCGGAATATTCTTTAATAAATGAATTTCTATTGGAGGAAGGTTAAAATCGTGTTTTAGCAAATCATAAGCCTTTAAGCAGATATTATCATGATTGTCCCCCGGAATTTCAATACCATGAGCGAAAAACTCTGTATCAGCAGCTTCTATGATTTCTAGTGAATCATTGATTTTAATCGGATAAAAAACGGTTTCGATATTATGGAAACCATCCCACCGTTTTTCAACGATATTAAGACCGAGATTAATTTTTGCGTTAGGAAATAGGATCATAAGAAGAATCTGGCACGAATTACACGAATTAATCCCAATTTATAAACAGGAATTAAGAAAATGTTATAACTAATTTCACGAATTGTTTAAAAGTATTTTGGCAGAGTTTGAAAGCTTCCGTTACTTTGCAGGACGATTTGCCGGAGTTATTTTATCTCAATACACAAATCTCAATACTCAGATCTAAGTCAATGAAACAATACCACGATTTAATGCAGCATGTGCTCGATAACGGAGTTGAAAAGCATGACCGTACCGGAACAGGAACTATTAGTGTTTTTGGTTACCAAATGCGTTTTGATTTGAGCGAGGGCTTTCCCTTGGTTACCACTAAAAAGGTGCATTTAAAATCGATTATTCATGAATTGATCTGGTTTTTAAAGGGTGAAACTAATATTGCTTACCTGAAAGAAAATGGTGTAAGTATTTGGGATGAATGGGCGGATGAAAACGGCGAATTAGGTCCTGTTTATGGATCACAGTGGCGCTCATGGCCTACTCCTGATGGAGGAAAAATTGACCAGATTGAAAAAGTAGTGAATCAAATCAAGAACAATCCTGATTCACGCAGAATTATAGTAAGTGCCTGGAATGTTGCCGAAGTAGATAACATGGCATTGCCACCTTGCCATAGTTTCTTTCAGTTTTATGTGGCTGAAGGAAAGCTTTCTTGCCAGCTATACCAGCGTAGTGCCGATATATTTTTAGGCGTACCCTTTAACATCGCCTCTTATGCTTTGTTAACCATGATGATGGCCCAGGTTTGTGGTTTAAAACCTGGCGACTTTGTTCATACCTTTGGCGATGCGCATCTTTACCTCAATCACTTAGAACAAACCAAATTGCAACTCAGTCGTGAGTTCAGACCATTGCCAAAAATGGAGTTAAACCCGGAAGTAAAGAGTATTTTCGACTTTAAGTTTGAAGATTTTACTTTAACAGGTTATGATCCTCACCCACATATAAAGGCGGCGGTGGCAGTCTAAGGACAGCCTGAGGTATCCGATCTGCAGTCGACAGTAAACGTAATTAATCGGCAATCTATAGTATAATAGCGACTTGGAACTGAATTCTGAGAGCAATAAATAAAATACAAAAAAAATGACTTTAAGCATTATTGTAGCTAAAGCTGAAAACAATGTAATTGGCAATAACAATACACTGATTTGGCACTTACCTGCTGATTTAAAATATTTTAAAAATTTAACTACCGGAAACACGATTATAATGGGTCGTAAAACATACGACTCCATTGGCAAGCCACTACCTAACCGCAGAAATATAGTTATCAGCAGAAATACAGACTTAAAAATAGCTGGCTGCGAAGTTGTCAATTCTCTCGATGAAGCATTGAAGATGAGTGGTAATGAGGAGCATGTTTTTATTATTGGCGGTGCCGAAATTTACAAGCAGGCGCTTAACAAAGTCGATACTTTATACATTACCGAAGTAAAGTCAACATTTGAAGGAGATGCATTTTTAGATGAAATTTCACCAGAAATATGGCATGAAGTTTCACGAGAAGATCATTTAGCCGACGAGAAGAACAAAGTTAATTATTCATTTGTAACCTACAAAAGAACACTGATTTAGTCTTCTACCGTTATTTCATACTCGACTGTGTCAACGGGATTGGAAGATTGTTCCCAAGGCCTTCGTTGCTCAAAATGTATTTTTGCAAGGCCTTTCTTTTTACCAACTACCTTAAATACCTCAGGAATTGAGGAACCAACAGGAATATTTTTGTCAATCGCATGCACATCACCTTCATAATCTATTTTTTCCACCTCAATAATTCCTTCGATATCAATCTTATATTGCCAAACTAAGCCGGATGTACCTTTTCCTGGAAGGGCAATAAAAACACTATCGTTTAACTTAACAACTTTAGTTTCCATAATCTTGTGAGGTTGTTGTATTACACCCTATATCGAGGAAAAAATACAATAAATATGCCCATAGCAGAAAAGAATTCCGGGATGAGGATCACACTCTCTTCCCGGAATCATGAATTAAATCAAAATTTTTAATCTCTTTTCAAAGAATTTCGCTGAAAAAGATGTTTCTAGGCTTTAAAGTTTCCTGTATTGATCCAGTCGTTTTTAAGTATTACCCACCAATCAACAGCAATGCCATTGAGTACATAATCATAAGGTAACCAGCCATAACCATTTTCACCCCATGATTTACCCCATGAATTACGAATAAGTAAGGCCCCTTTGGTTTTCTTAGCTCCATCTGCAGTTGGTATGTCCATTTTGTCGTCATAACCAACTGTAAAAATAGCATGGCCGCCCACCATAGGATCAGAAGCTGATGGATAAGGGATACGACCATCTACAGCAGAATAAATAGAATTGTAAACAGAAAAGCCAAACATACTTGGTATGCCCGAATTTAGATGAGTCTTTATAGATGTAAGCAAGTCGGTTGTTTTGGTTCCAACCGGATCGAGACGATAATAGGTAATTGATTTATAGTTTTGGCCAAATGCATAGCAAAAGGCCGTAGGTTCAATATCATAGTTAGTGATCAGGTATGGCCAGTAATCTTCAGGCGGAACTCCGAAAAGTGTCATTGCTCCAATGGTTGATCGTAAATAAGCCCCTGTATCTCCCGTCCATTTAAGAAGATTACGGGTCACCTTATATAAGAAAAGGCGGGATGCATCAATATGTTTTCCGAATGCACGCTTCTCATAATATTCAATCATCCCAACACCTGCGTGAGCTGTACACGAACCAATAGATTGTTGATCTTCTATAGGCGAGCACCATTTGCGCAAATCTTTGCTTGCTGGTAGTGCAGGCTTAGAGGCCGTTACTCCTGCCGATTTTAGCATATTTTTAATAGAATCAGCTTCCCCTAAGACTTTTAAGCTGTTTGATACTTCTTTAGTATCAGGAGTATAATCTTTGAAGCTTGGAAGGTCTCTTAACCATCCTAAGGCATAATTTTGAGTGTTTTCCATTTTAAGTATAGGTGGAGGTTTTGGTGTATTTAAAGTTAGAAAATATATTTTCAATATTAAATATAAAATTCTGTTTTACTGATACTTACAAAAGTAAGTTAAGGGTTATTTTTTTCGACTACTTCAAAATATTTCAAAATAATAAGCATTATAACTTCTTAAGAATATTTAATGGAATTAGGTTAATCTTTCACATAAACTTGCGTAGAATCAAAATTTATTTAGATTTGCGACTTCGTAAAAAAACCAAGAAAACTTTATAAACAAACGCTTTATTTAAAATTAACCGCATTATGCAAGGAAAAGGTGTCATCAGGTTTGTGGCAATTGCACTAGCGCTTGCTTGTCTTTACCACATTTCATTTACTGTGGTAACAAGCAGAGTGGAAAAAAAGGCAAAGGAATATGCCAACGGCAACGCAGCCAAAGAGAGTTATTATTTGGATTCGATTGCTACCGAACCAGTTTATGATTTGGGTATTAAATCGTTTACCTACAGAGATTGTAAAGAAAAACAGTTAAACCTGGGTCTTGACCTTAAAGGCGGTATGAACGTTACTATGGAAGTTTCCATGGTTGATCTTATCCGTTCAATGTCTGGCAACAGTACCGATGCTGCTTTCAATCAAGCGCTTGAACTGGCTAAACAACGTTCATTAAAAGGTGGTTCAAAAGATTTCGTTGAGCTTTTCGTTACAGCTTACAACGAAGTAGCCCCACAAGGTAAATTAGCTACCATTTTTGCTACAGCAGAAAACAAAGGACGTATCGATTATAATACTTCAAATGAAGATGTTGTTAAGGTATTGAAAAAAGAATCGGAAAGCGCATTCAACCGTTCATTCGAAATTCTTCGTACCCGTATCGATAAATTCGGTGTAACTCAGCCAAATATTCAGAAAATTGGCGGTAACCGTATTTTAATTGAACTACCGGGTGTTGATGACAAAGAGCGTGTTCGTAAGCTTTTACAAGGTTCTGCTAAATTAGAATTCTGGGAAACCTATGATAACGGTGAAGTTTATGGAGGTTTAGTAGCTGCTAATACAGCTATAGCTTCACAACAAGCTTTAATCGACAAAGGTAACGCTAAAGTTGATTCAACTGGTAAAGCTGATACTACCCAGAAAAAAAGTGATTTAGCGCTTTTAAATAAAATGAAAACTGAGGGTGGCAAAAAAGACACTGCTGCTGCACAGGCTTTATTTGCTAAACAAAACCCATTATTCTCAGTATTAATTCCAAGTACTTATCAGGCTCAAAATGGCCAACAGTCATTGGCTCCTGGTGCAGTAATTGGTTATGCTGCATTAAAAGATACTGCTAAAATTAACCAGTACCTTTCTAACCCAACGGTTAAAGCTAACTTCCCATCAAACATCAAGTTCGCTTGGTCGGTTAAATCGGTTAATGAAAAAAATATTTTCCAATTATTTGCATTGAAATCTAGCGGTCGTGACGGAAAAGCGGCTTTAGGCGGAAATGTAATATCAAATGCGCGTAACGACTTCAACCAGGATGGTTCTCCGGAAGTAACCATGTACATGAATGCTGACGGTGCTAAAGAATGGAGAAGAATTACTGCAGAAGCTGCTGCTGCTAACAAACGCCCAATTGCTATTGTATTGGATGATGCAGTTTATTCAGCTCCTAATGTTCAAAATGAAATTTCAGGTGGTGTTTCATCAATCTCTGGTAAATTCACCCCGGAAGAAACATTAGACTTAGCTAACATTTTAAAAGCGGGTAAATTACCTGCTCCTGCTAAAATTGTTGAAGAAGCAACTGTTGGTCCTACTTTGGGTCAGGAAGCTATTAACAATGGTTTAATTTCATGTTTAGCTGGTTTAATCGTTGTGTTCATCTTCATGGCGGTTTATTATAACAAAGCCGGTATTTCTGCCGATATCGCGTTAATTGTGAACTTATTCTTCATGATTGGTGTATTGGCTTCATTCGGCGCTGTATTAACATTGCCTGGTATTGCGGGTATCGTTCTGAACATTGGTATGGCGGTAGATGCCAACGTATTGATTTACGAGCGTATTAAAGAAGAGCTTGACCATGGTAAGAGTTTACGTATGGCTATTACCGATGGTTTTAAACATGCTTACTCTGCCATTATCGATGCTAACGTTACCATCTTATTATTAGGTATCATCCTGTACGTATTCTCATCAGGTTTGATCCAAGGTTTCGCTACCACATTGATCATCGGTATTTTCACTTCATTGTTCTCAGCTATCTTCATCACCCGCTTAATTTTTGAGGCACAGTTAGCTAAAAACAAAGTGATTAAATTCACTAATGAGTTCTCTAAAAACTGGTTCAAAGACACTGATTTCGATTTCGTATCGAAACGTAAGACCTTTTATATCATTTCTGTTGTTATCATTTTAGCAGGTGCTGTTTCATTGGCAACAAGAGGATTAAGCTTAGGTGTTGATTTCCAGGGAGGTAGAACTTATACTGTTCGTTTTGATAAAGATGTTAAAGTTGGTGAGGTACGTGAAGCTTTAAAACCAGCATTTGGTGGTGAGGCTCCTGAGGTTAAAACCTTTGGTGGTTCAGGAATCGGAGACAACAGACAAGTTCGTATAACCACTTCCTATCAAATTGACAATCAATCTGACCAGGTTGACCAAGAGGTTGAATCAAAATTAAAAGATGGTTTAGCCAAAATTGGTGGTAAATCGGAAATCATGGATTCTCGTAAAGTAGGTCCTACCATTGCAAATGATATTAAAGTTTCAGCGTTCTGGTCAATTGGCTTAGCGTTGGTGATTATCTATATCTATATTTTAATCCGTTTCCGCAAATGGCAGTTTGGTATTGGTGCAACTGTTGCCCTATTCCACGATGTGTTAATTATCATTGCTGTTTACTCAATTTTTAACGGTTTGTTGCCATTCTCTTTAGATGTCGACCAAACCTTTGTGGCAGCCATCCTAACCATTATGGGTTATTCAATGAACGATACCGTAGTAGTATTTGACCGTGTACGTGAGTATATGGGCTTACACCATAGTAAAAACGAATCAATGGGGCAGGTTATAAATAGTGCATTGAACAGTACCTTAAATCGTACCGTTGTAACCGGCTTATGTACCATGTTGGTGTTGATCGTATTGTTCATCTTCGGTGGTGCTATTCTTCGTGGTTTCTCTTTCGCATTACTGGTAGGTATTGTGGTAGGAACTTACTCATCACTGTTCGTTGCAACTCCAATTGTTGTTGACTTTATCCGTAAAGACGATAAAAAATAATAATACTGCTTAATGTAGTTTAAAGGCGCAAATCGAAAGGTTTGCGCTTTTTTATTGAAATGTTATTCCAATACATCGAATAATAAATCTCTGATTTTTCACATTGTTCTCAGCTTATTCCCTGTTTGATTTTTCACCACTAAACATCTTTATTTTATGACTAAGAACCCGTAACTTATTGACTGAAAGCCTCTAAATCAACCCACTATGAAAAATTTATTTATCAAATCCTTAATCACTGCTGGCTTTCTTTTAGTTTTAAGCAGCTGCCAGAAAAATGATGATGAACCTCAAGAAACCCAAACCGGGGCCAATACCATGAGCTGCAAAATAGATGGTAAACGTTGGAAAGCCACACCTTGTAATGTATGTATAAATGGAGGGAGTGGGTTAGAAGTATTTTTTGATGAAACAATAAATACTTTTGGAATCGACGGTCAAATGAGTGAAAACAATAAACTTAAAACCATTCGCATTTACATTCCTTTATTAATAAAGACCAACACTCTAAGTGAAAATAATTTTGCATTTTATGCTGAACTAAACAAGGAATTCAAAACCAACAATACTTATCAGGGTACAGTTATAATTACAAAACTGGATAGAGCAAAGAAAATCATATCGGGTCGTTTTGAATTTACCGGAATAGACACATTTAATCCTTCTGATAGTGTTAAGGTCACAGAAGGACTTTTTGATGTTAAATATTAGTTTAACTACCTCAATTTCATATCAATCTATAAACACATTTGTAATGAAAAATTATTTATTAAGCATGTTATGCATAAATCTATCTGTCAGCTTACAGAAAGACCATAAAAAAATACTGCTTAATGTAGTTTAAAGGCGCAATTCGAAAGGTTTGCGCCTTTTTTAATTAACTGTCTAGAGCTATGTTTTAACTTTTATTAAAAACTTAATCGCAGGTTCGAGGGTTTTTATTTAATATTGAATAACTCTACTAAACAAGCTATGTCAGTTGATATTCCAGAAACAAATTTCCCAAGGGTTGTAATTATTGGTGGCGGATTTGGCGGTATTCAGGCTGCTAAAAAACTAAACAGCAAAGAAGTACAGGTAATTATGATCGACCGTCACAATTACCACACTTTCCAGCCCCTACTCTATCAAGTTGCCACCGGTGGTTTAGAACCCGACTCCATTGCTCACCCACTACGTAAGATCTTCAAAAATCAAAAGAACTTTATATTTCGTGTTGCTGAGGCCCAGGAAGTTATTGCAGATAAAAAAGTATTGGTTACCAATATTGGTGAAATTCATTACGATTACCTCGTTATAGCTACTGGCTCAAGTTCTAACTACTTTGGCATGAAAGATCTAGAAAAGCACACCATGCCGATGAAAACGATTCCGGAAGCATTGGATATGCGCAGCCTTGTTTTACAAAACCTAGAAAGCGCCTTACTAACCGACAGTATAAATGAGCAGGAAGCCTACATGAACTTTGTGGTGGTTGGCGGTGGACCAACAGGTGTTGAAACAGCCGGTGCGCTTGCAGAACTAAAAAACCATGTTCTGCCACATGACTATCCGGAATTGGATATCAGACGCATGCAAATTAACCTGATTGAAGGTGGAGACCG
Organism: Solitalea agri; assembly: GCF_023914155.1. Lineage (GTDB taxonomy): Bacteria > Bacteroidota > Bacteroidia > Sphingobacteriales > Sphingobacteriaceae > Solitalea > Solitalea agri. The sequence goes on from NZ_JAMWYS010000003.1 coordinate 138,922, forward strand.
TTTACTTGGGGCCATGTCGGTTCAGGCTTCTGAAAAATCAGCTGATTTCTTGAAAAGCATGGGTGTAAACGTTCGTTTGAATGAACGTGTATTAAGTTTTGACGGTGAAAGAGTGCAATTAGGCAGTGGAAAAGGACTTGAAACAAAAGTGGTCATCTGGTCGGCGGGAGTTAAAGGCGTTACCTTACCTGGAATAAATAAGGAGGTGATTGTTGGCGGTAACCGATTTAAAGTAAATGTATTTAACCAGATTGAAGGTTATGACAACATTTTTGCAATTGGCGATGTGGCGGCAATGATCACCGATGAGTTTCCCAAAGGTCACCCGGGAGTTGCTCCAGCGGCAATACAACAAGGACGATTATTTGCCAAAAACATTATCAAAAAAATCAATGACATTCCCATGGAGCCTTTTAAGTATTTTGACAAGGGCTCAATGGCTACCGTTGGCAGAAACCGGGCAGTAGTTGATATGGGCTTTATCCGTTTCCAGGGGACGTTTGCCTGGTTTGTATGGATGTTTGTTCATTTGATGACTTTAGTAGGTTTCCGAAATCGTGTGGTGGTTTTCGTGAATTGGGTATGGAGCTATTTCAGCTACGACCGTGGAACACGTTTGATCATAAGAAGGTTTGAAAAAGAAAATGATAAAAAATTAGAACAAGTAGAAGCATAATAGTCCATAGTTGATAGTCCATAGACCATGGTATAATCTACCTCATTCACTATGGACTATGGACCATGGGCCATGGACTATAAAAATGAACAACCATCCATTAAAACTCATAGAATGCCCTCGCGATGCGATGCAGGGTATTGATGAATTTATCCCTACGGCTTTAAAAGCCGAATACATTAACAAACTGCTGAAGGTTGGATTTGATACCATTGACTTTGGCAGTTTTGTTTCGCCAAAAGCAATTCCTCAAATGCGTGATACACGTGAAGTTTTGGAGCAAATTGACTTGAGCAGCACTTCTTCAAAACTATTAGCCATTATAGCCAATTTAAGAGGCGCTGAGGAAGCTATCCAGTTTGATAAGATTACTTACCTTGGATTTCCCTTTTCAGTCTCAGAAACGTTCCAACAGCGTAATACGAACAGCTCAATTGCCGAGTCATTTGACACCGTAAAACAAATTCAATCACTATGTGTAAAAAACAATAAAGAGCTTGTCATTTATATATCTATGGGCTTTGGTAATCCTTACGGTGATGAATGGAACTCCGACATTGTTTCTAAATGGGTGAATGAAATAAGTAGAATTGGGGTAAAAATTATAGCCTTATCTGATACTATTGGTGTTTCCAATCCCGAAAACATTAGCTATCTGTTTAAAAACCTTACGAATGAGCATCCTAAAATTGAACTAGGAGTCCACCTCCACTCCACCCCAAGTACACGACTGGAGAAAATAGATGCTGCCTGGCAAGCAGGTTGCCGAAGATTTGATTCGGCATTAAAAGGATACGGAGGCTGTCCGATGGCCAAAGATGACCTTACAGGAAATATCTCTACCGAGAGCATAATTTCCTACTTGAACGATCATCGCATCAATACAGAGCTTAATATGAATAATTGGGCAGAAGCTATGGAATTCTCTAATCGTATATTTCATTAGTCTTTTTTAGGATCATTGAAACTATGGCTGATTTTCATACCAGTTTAAAACGTAATCAGCCACCTTTTCCCAGCCAGGTTCTCCACAGATAAAATGACTTTTGCCTTCAAAAATTTTCAAATCTACGCTACTGGCTTTATCTGAATATTTGTTGGCTAGCGTTTGGGTTAGTGTTGGAGGAAAGAGTTTATCGTCACCTCCTCCAATAAACAATAAGGGAACATGTGGTTTTTTAAAATCTATATTCGAAAAAGAATTTAAAACTAATTCGCGGCTTACTTTAAAGCTTTCGGGAACAGCAACCTGTTCAAAGGCCTTCGCCCTTTCTTCTTTAGGTAACGTATTGAAAAAACACTTATCATACCATTCTTTGCTCCCCATAAAATAATCCTTCCCCGAAAAAAAACCGAACGCAGAGATCGCTGATTTAAGGGTTGAAAATGGAGGGAAAACATTTTTAGGCGGAGCACCATCAATACTGGCACCAGCTGCTGCCTTTCCCATTTCAACAAGTTTCATGATTGCCATTCCGGCCATAGAATGCCCAATCACCAATGGTTTTTCAGGTAAAGTATCGATAAGTTTAACAATATTGTTGACCACATCAACAAAGCCTGTCTTTACCAGATCGGGATGGATTTTAGCCCTCAAATCTGCAGGTTTACCTTCATGACCCGGATTCGGAGGTGTATAAACTGAATAGCCTTTGTTTTCATAATATTGCTTCCATCCTGTCCAGCTGGTATTATTCACAAAATTGCCATGGATAAGAACTATTGATCTGGATTTTGCCATATTGATTGAGAGTTAAAAATTAAAAACAACCTGATTATTAAAAAAGAAGATCTTTTTAGCCAAAATTACTTGCACAAACAACAAATACCTTTTTACTTATAGAAATTTTATACAAAAAAAACTAAAAAACAAAAGGATTTATTTAAAACAATAAACTAAAATAAAACGAAGGTAGCTCCAGGTAAATATCAGTAGCAATATACTAAATAAACTCTCGTAAAATAGTTCTGTTTATATTAAGTTTATATAAAATTTAACAAATGAAAGATCTGGCCCCTCAAATTTTCAGGAAAAGACTATTAATTGAAGGCTTTTTTACTACTGAAGTGAGCGACAAGACCTTGATTGATTTTTTCAAATTTATCACACAGAATCTCAACCTCAGAACCTATGGAGAGCCAATTATTCATGCCACCGGAGGCCAGGGAAAGGAAGAAAATCAGGGTTACGATGCCTTTGTTCCATTGATAGATTCAGGTATTTATATTGCGGTTTGGTCGGGGTATAAATTTCTTTCGATGATCATTTATACCTGTGCTGAATTTGATGAGCAGATTGCTCTTATTAAAACCCAACTTTTTTTTGAAATGACTGCAATTGAGCATTCTTTATTTTAAAACTGAAAATAATCTTCCACGACTATTTTGGATTTCATTCCTACTTATTAACTTAAAAAGAAAAAAGTTATGCCACAAAGTAGAACAAGAAACAAGCACCACGGTTATCATCCACACCGCGCTCATCAAAATCAATCATCTGCTACTTCCCACCGTCCTATTACCCCCTCAAAAAGTAATACAGAACTGTTCTTTTCTAGTTTTATCGGCTTTATGGGAGCAGTAATTGGCTTCTTTATGTTCGACAATCACTGGGTAGCAGTTTTAGGAGGAACTATTATTGGTGCCGGTATTGGTTATTTTATTGGACGTATAATTGCAAAAGCACGGGTTTAATGGTTTATTGAATTATCGCAGAACTCTTTAATAGATGCATTACTGATTTTTACCTTTTTGGATAGGCAATTAATCATATAATCCTATTTTACTATCCCCTTATTTTTCAAGAATTTATTCTCAAACCAATACTTTGAAATATAGGAGATGATTATTACTCCTGTCGAAATTATTCCATAGAATAAAAGAGTCGATAAAACCGGAGATAAGCCAATGAGGTACTTTTTGAAAACTAAAATTACTCCAAAGATTACCAGCATTTGGTACATATAAATTCCGTAGGAAACATCACCTAAAGAATTCAACCACTTTTTATCGAACTTGAACCAGGCTATTGGATTTAAGGCTGTATTTAAAATCAACCAAAGGAATAATACGTACAATATTAGGTTGGCTAAAATAGGTATATTAAACATAAAGTCAGAAATGGTTCCTAAAGCTGATCCCGAATGAACCAGTTCCCAATGGAAGGCCAAACGCCAGGTAATTAATCCATAGCCAATCAGCTGCAACGGATGGGTGAAAATCTTCCAGTTGGAAAATGATTTGGTACCATGAAAAACATAGTAGGCTCCAATTCCACCAATCGCCATTGCTTCAAACTTTAATGTATCAATTACCTGCTGAATAATTGAAAGTGTTGAACCTTCTTCAATATTCATTAATTGAAAGACAATGACCAGCAATATTTTAATGAAAATAATAAGCCCGAACAGCATTAGCATATGTTGACGGAAGAATTTCATCAGCGGCGCCCAAATTATGTAAAACCACTCTTCTACTCCAATAGACCATAAAGGCTCCAACAAACTACTACCAAAAACGATGTTTACCAGGAAAGGAAAAAATAAAAGGTACATCCACCAAACCTGGCCGGCTTGATAAGGCATCTCATACGCAAAACCAATAGTTTTAAGTGCAAAAGGAACTAACCAGACACCAATTATCACTAAAAGAAAGTAGAGCGGCCATATACGAACCACCCGGCGCCAATAAAAGCCTTTTACGCTTATATCGCCCTTCTCATTATCTTCCTTTAGTAATAAGTAACTGATTAAGAACCCGCTTAAAACAAAAAAGAAAGAAACTGCAGTGCTCCCATTTCTAAAAAGTGAATATTCTTCGAGATTGAATAATGAATATTTCTTACGAATCGTCTCGGTATGATGCATTAACACTAAAAAAGCCGCGAAAAATCGCAGCGCACTCAATCCGGGGAAATACTTAATGGTTTTTGACATAGTTCGCCGACAAAGATGTTAATTGTAACCGCTACAAGCAAGTATCAGACACAGATACCAAAACAAAAGCCCCCAGATTTACTGAAGGCTTTTTAAGCTTTGGAGATTTATCCGTATTACTTTTTACTCAATATGTAGTAATCATAAGGCTGCAAGGTTAGTGTAGCACCTAAAGCCATATCTTCATTCTTCATCACATTGCTCCAACTTGCACTAGATACTGATGTCGGCACATTGTAAGTAACTGCGGAATTATTGGCATTCACAATTACCAGCACTTCCTTGCCATTATAAATCCGTTTAAAAACCACAATTGAAGGATCTGCGATTGTTTCTATGCTTCCACGCTTAACTGCATCGCTTCCATTCTTAAAAGCAATCAACTTTTTATATTCCACTACCATGTCCGGGTTTGTCGTCCAATCAATCGGATCGTGTTCAAAGAACGACAACTTTTTAGTGCTTCCTACCTCCTGGCCATTATATAGCAGTGTACTTCCACCCATATACGAAGCCAACACAAATGCCGCCATGGAGCCTTTTTTACCACTAAATAAACCCATTGGGGTATCGTCCCAAGCTGTTTCATCATGATTGGTGGTGAATCTTAGTTTGGTAAATCCTTCAGGAATATTCGTTAATTCCTGAGCATTGGTGGTAAATAAAGTCGCATCAGCCTGAGTTCCCTTAAACACATCTTTCAAGGTTTTATAATAATCCCAGCCATAGTTCAACTGAAAACCTGCATTAAAGTGGTTGGCCCTGCTTCCTTCAGCAAGCAAAACCAGCTTACGGTTATCAAACTTCTTTAAGGTATCAATAGCTTGTTTCCAGAAGTCATAAGGCATAAGATCAGCCGCATCGCATCTGAAACCATCAATATTTGTCGCTAATACCCAATATTTCATTGAACGGATCATTTCCTTGCGCATATCCTGATTGTTATAATCAAGAGCAGCCACATCTGTCCAATTAGTATTAGGAGGTGGGATAATATTACCGCTCGCATCCTGTTTATACCAATTTTTGTTGGCGATCCATGGGTTATCCCAAGCCGTATGATTAGCCACCCAATCAATAACAACGGCCATATTGCGGTTATGCGCTTCTTTTACAAGTGTTCTAAAATCTTCAAGGGTACCGAACTCAGGATTTACTTCCTTGTAATTTTTAACCGCATAAGGCGAACCCAGACCACCGGCCGATTTTAATTGACCAACCGGATTGATAGGCATAAGCCATATTACATTTACGCCTAAATCTTTAATTTGATCTAAACGATTTTGAACCCCTTTAAAGTTCCCTTCGGCGCTGAAACCACGTAGATTTACTTCATACATTACCACATCTTTGGTATCAGGTATTCCTTGGTAAGGAGCTGCATATACAGGTGGATCAACAGGTTGCTGCACCGGAGGTTTTGTCGGCGGTACAGGATCATCTCCTTTTTTGCAATCGAAAAAAGAAAATGATAACGCGAGGATTGCGTATACAAAAGTCATTTTACTTGGCATGGCTATATATTTCATATAAACATTAAGGCTTATTAGTATAAAGATCTATTTATAAGAAATAACAATGTTAAACAATAATTTAAAAAAGGGCGGGTCACAGCCAGCGAAACCGCCCTCACATTACACTAATTCTTTAAAACAGTGTAGCTGTACTTGTAAGGAGCATTAGCTTTGCTTAGGCTAATGGTAACCGTATAATTTCCATCTTCAGGAATACTGATAGCATCATTTGTTTGAATCAACTCCCCTACCAGATCGCCACTTGCAGCCGGACCAAAATTGATATCCCAACCATCATTTGCACGGAATTTCAACGCTCCTGCTTTTAAGTTAAGTTTCACCGACCACTCATCTTTGTTCACATTGTAAGTCATTGGTGTGGATGCGTCCCAATTACTTGGAGTAGCAGTACCAATTACCCCCCATGTGCTTATCAAAGTGATCTTGTAAGTAAGGTCGTTTATGTTTGCTTCAAGCTTATAAACCCCTGCTTTATCAACTGACATACTACCAGCTCCACCATCAGTGGTTAATTTTCCGTCAGATGCATAGCCGTAATTGATATGGTTCCAGTCAGGTGCTGAGGTAAATTTCAAATCAGTTCCAGAGCTGATATACACATAACCTTCGAACTTACCGTCTCCAATATCTGTCATTTTTGGCGCCTGATCAGGTTTATATCCCTGATAACCACCAGGAACCCATAAACGAACCGGTTCAGGAATTGGAGGTTCTTCGACGATTGCTTTGAAAGGAGTTACTGTTAACTTAACAATCTGTGATATAACTGATTTTTGATTATTGATCGACGCACCTATGCGAAGTTCAATTTCCGAAGCCTGATTCTCAGGCAAATGAAGCTGATCCAATAATTTTTTATTCAGATCGCTCATCACTATTGCTAATTGACCACTATTGCTTGAACCTATTGAAATGGGTTGCGAAAATTGTCTCGAAGCCAAATCGGCTTCTACATTATAACTTACTGCGGTTGTAACCCCATAATCGGCTTGCTGCCACTTAATTTTTACAGTATCAGTAAGGTTAGTTTCCGTTATTTCAACAACGCTTCCAACTGAAGGATTGGTAATTACAGGAGCTTTAATGTCTTCTGCAATCATTGGCCCTACTGCTTCTTCTTTCTGACAAGAGAAAAGTGCTATACTCAGAAGCAACAGTGTATAAAATTGCTTTTTCATCTTTATATCTTTTTTGATGTAAATCGATGATGGCGTTTTATTTCGTTAAGTCGAGGGAGAAAACGCCATGCATCTGCATTTATCTTAATAACCCTGATTTTGAACTAAATTAGTATTGATGGCCATATCGGCAGCAGGAATTGGGAACAGGTTAAAATGTGCATCAGTACCAGCTCCAGCTTTAACATTTCCTTTCCAGTCCCACAAATACGATGAGCCGGTAAACTTCTCAAAGCGAATTAAGTCGGTTCTGCGATGACATTCCCAGTACAATTCTCTTCCTCTTTCATCCAAAATGAAGTCCAACGTTAACCCTGCCGCTCCAATGTTTCCAGTAGTGTTTCCATAAGCACGCTCACGAACTTTATTTACCAACGAAACTGCAGTAGCCAAATCACCTCCTGAACCGCCTCTTTTCACTGCTTCAGCATACATCAGATACACATCTGCCAGGCGGAATAGAGGAAAGTCGGTATCAACGAATGTTCCGTTCTGACCCGGCTGACCGGTTGAGGTAACGTTTCTGAACTTGGTACATAAATAACCTTCTTTAAACTGGTTAGGGTGCTCAATCTCCAATGAAACTTGTCCATCGGTATGGATCATGGCACGTTTATCAGCGGCACCGGTTACATCAGGGAATTTGCTCACAAAAGCACCTGTAAATCGGTTACCTGCCCAAGGACCAGCCGGAATTCCGAAGACATTGGCGTAATCCATGTTACCTCCGGTTTCGGCATGAATTATATAGGTCATACCTCCATAATTGCGGGTATTGTTACCATCCTCGGCAATTGGGAAAATGATCTCATTGCTCCATTTATGGTTATCGGCGAGGAATAGTTCATTGTATTTAGGGTGAAGTGTGTATCCTGCCCCGATAATTTTATTACAGTAGGTTAAGCACTCGGTATATTTCGGATGTCCTTTACCTAAATACACTTCAGCGTTTAAATACATTTTAGCCAATAACATCCAGGCAGCAGCCTGATCAGCCCGAGCATATTCGTTGGTTTTAGGTGCAGCCAGCGTTGGGATAACAGCCTCTAACTCCGATTCGATGTATGCGAACAATTCTGCTCTGCTGATTTGCTTAGGGATAAATGCACCGGTTTTATCTGCATCAGTTACAAAAGGAACATTTCCCCATAAATCCATCGCATAGTAATAATACAAGGCTCTAAGGAAACGGGCTTCAGCCAGATACTTGGTAACATCACTTTTTAATGGATCTGAAAGACCATCAACTCGTGGTTTTACCGAACGGATATATTCATTACAGTAAGAAATATTGATGAATATTCGCTGATACATTAAGTTCACGTAGCTATTGGCATCAGACCAAAGCATGCCATGATACTCTACCAAACCACCGTCGCCCCATGCGTTGATACACTCGTCGGTAGTTACTTCCTGCACGTTGAAATATCCGCGCAAGAAAGAAGTGGTTCCTTCATCAGGAGCCGAAAGTTCCGGCTGCCCAAATTCGCCTCTCTGACCTGTTAAAGTAAGACCACCGTATAACTTTGCCAGCACCTGTTTGTAGGCTTCGGGCTTGTCATAGAGAGAGGCTGATGAAATAATCTTTTTATCTGTTGGAACTGTATCCAGATCATTGATACACGACGACATCATCAGTCCTGTGGCCATGAATGCGATCGTGAGAAATTTATATTGTTTCATTTGGAATAAGCTTTTTGATGATTAAAAATCACAATTAAGACCTAATTGGAATGTTCTTGAACGTGGGAAGAAATTATTATCCAAACCACCACTGATCTCAGGGTCTAATCCTTTATAATCAGTAATTACAAAGGCATTCTGAACATTTACATTAAGACGAAGGTTAACCTTTTGGTGGTACATAGCCGGCAAACGATAACCCAGACTAACATTGTCCAAACGGAAGTATGATGCATCCTGAATGTAATAATCAGAGGTATTGGTTTTTAAAGCAGTGGTAAAACGAGTATCTGAAGCCGATAATGTTTGATTTCTTAAATAACCTAAGGTCGAATAGAATCCATTATAAGTACTGTTAGCTGCTACGTTGTTGTAGTTCCAGTTCCCTAAACTCCATCTTCCAAATGCGGAGAAATCCCAACGTTTGTAGTTTAAAGTGGTGCCTATACCCATCAAAACAGCTGCATCAGGTTTATGGAACACATATAAATCGCTGGTATTAACTACACCGTCATTGTTTCTATCTACATAAACATCTTCCATTGGTCGGCCATCACGATCGTACACCTGCTCATATACATAATAAGAGTTAATCGGATAACCTACTTTTTGCACCTGAATGGTTCCTGAGGTTGTTCCAGCAATACCGCCTACCATTACTTCGTAGTTAGGATCACCTGTTAAACTCAGGTTGGTGATTTTGTTCTTATTGTAAGAAATGTTATAGCTAACGTTCCATTTTAAGTTTGGTTTCGAAACAATTTTTGCATTAGTTGTAAACTCAACCCCACGGTTTTCCATATCACCAACGTTAGTAAGTACACGCGCCGAAAAATTGGTTCCTGCCGGAACGTCAACAATACTTAAAAGATCTTCCGTTTTTTTCTGATAGAAATCTAAGGTACCAGTGATTCTGTTATCCCATAAACCGTAATCTAACCCGATGTTAGCTGTTTTCGTCGATTCCCATTTAATATTGGCATCGTATCCATCGGGACGTAAAGTGTTATAAAATGAATTACCAAACTGATAGCGGGCAGCATTATCACTAATGGTGTATTTGGCTAAATAAGGATAATTGTTACCGTTATTTAAGTCCTGTTGACCGGTAGTTCCATACCCCACACGTAATTTCAAGTCCGAAACTGTTTTACTGTCTTTGAAGAAATCATCGTTCATTTTCCAGGCAACAGCCACTGATGGGAATAATCCCCAACGGTTTTCAGATGAGAAACGTGAAGTAGCATCATCACGCAGGGTGAAAGTCACTAGATATCTGTCTTTAAACGTATAGTTTAATCTTCCGAAGAAGGATACTAAGTAATACTCAGAACTATAAATATTAGGTTCGGTTTTAGCAGTTGCTGCAACATTTGTTGACGAATCAGCACCTTCTCTGTAGAAATGCGACCATGAATAACCACCCATTACTTCCACTTTACTCTGAAGTTTTTCTAATGGTTTCGCGTAGTTTAAGTAGAAGTCAAGCAGTTGATTTCTACGCGTTTCTTCATAAGGGTTAATTCTTCCACCTGAAACGGATGGAGAATTTATCCACTGAGTATTATCTTTTACGTTATTATGACCTTGTGATCTTGCATAATCATAACCTACGTTCAGGTTGGCATGCAATTCTTTCAAGAACGGTATTTGATAATCAGCCTGTGCATTACCTATACTTCTTTTAACTACTGAGGTATTATCCGTTAATTCTAACTGGGCAACCGGATTAGCTGTAGCCAATGGCACAGGATCTCCGTTTAAGGTATTATCCTGGGTCCAGGTGGTATACCCTCTCCAACGGTCGTTACCATTTAAAACAGGCTTGGTTGGATCATAGAAGACCGCGTTAGCAATGGCTCCCTGATCAGCAAAGTTGTTAGTGTTATACAGTCCCTTTACATTGAAGGTCATTTTCAACGTATTTTTCAGGAAATTTGGTGTCGCATTCAACGCCAAGGTAGTTCTTTCGAAATTATACGTTTTCAGTGTTCCATCGGTATTATTATAACCAAACGAAACACGATAAGGCATTTGCTTTAATTTGCCCGAAAAAGCCAAATTATGATCCTGTCCAAAAGCATTTTGGTAAATAGCGTCCTGCCAATTAGTATTGGCGGTACCTAACAATGATAATACTGGAGTTTGGCCGGCATATAATTGATTAACCAAGGCACGATATTCATCACCGGTATACACATCAACCTGATTAGGTACAGTGGCTAACGACGTGGTTAAGCCGTAGCTTAATTTAAATTTATCACCGCCTTTTTTAGTGGTAATTAAAATAACACCGTTTGAAGCTCGTGAACCATAAATTGCTGTTGCTGAAGCATCTTTTAAAACCGTTACATTTTCAACGTCATTCGGATTAATTGATGATAAGATGTTGGGCGCCCCACCCATAGGTGTGTTATCAACCGGAACATTATCAATAATGATTAAAGGATCGTTACTGGCGTTTAAAGAAGCTCCTCCACGAATACGAATAGTTGAAGTATTACCGGGAGCGCCACTTATTGAAGTAACCGAAACCCCTGCAATTCGGCCCGAAATCGCATCCTGAACCGAGTTTACAGCCCCTACGTTAAAGTCTTTATTAGAAAGGGTTCCAACAGCTCCTGTTAAGTCTTTTTTCTTGGCAGTACCATAACCTACCACCACCACCTCGGTCAGCATTTTAGATAATGGTTTTAGGTAAAGATAAATTTGGGTATTTGCATTAACCGTTATTGTTTTTTCAATAACCTCATAACCCAAAACTGTCACGATAACAGTAGATTGACCAAGGGGCAAACCCGAAATCTTAAAATCTCCATCGGCGTTAGTAGCCGATTTAATAGATGTGCCCTTAATTGCTACTCCGGCAAAAGGCATTGGTAAGTTTTCATCGTCGAAAACACGGCCGGAGAGTGTTCCCGTTTGTGCAAATGTTATCAGCGAAACTAATAACAAGCACAAGGTTGCTCCGTACTTAAAAAGGTAAAGTTTTCTCATTGGTTGTAATACATTAATAAAATTGGTCGAATAATTTATTGCAAGCACTACTGGCTATGCTTAGCAATGTCAAAAGAAGGGAGGTTACGGATTGATTACAATCAATATAAAGGGCAATATTGATGAATTCAGAGAAATATAAAACTATACCACTGAATGTCAATTACTTATAACGATACTCAATTCTGGGAATATCGATTTTTAAAATGAAAATATTGTTCTATACAGACTGGATTTTCATAATTTGAGCTTCAAAATCGTCGTTAATTACCAATGATTTTTTCTTTATGCGGGTTTTATAGGCGTAAATAGTATTCACCGAGTAATCCAAAATTTTAGCAATACGGTCATTATCGGTAATGCCAATTCTAATTAATGCAAAAATGCGGAGTTCAGCATTCATTAATTGGCCATCTTCCAGCTTGATTTTATCTTCATCTTTCAATAGAGCATTAAAGCCTGAAACGAAATTCGGGAACAGTTTTAGGAATACTTTATCAAAGCTTAGGAATAAACCTTCGCGCTCCTTATGCAGATCAACTTTTGATAAAGTGCTTTTAAGATCATCGCCTTTACCTAATAAAAGCTTCTGTTCAATTGATTTTTTAAAGCGTTCTAGCTTATCAATGTATTCAGAACAGATGTTAAAGTAGTAAACAATATATTCGTCTTTAATTTTATTGGCCTCCTTCAACAAATCATTGGTATGCTGAAGGCTGGCATTAGCCATTTTAATAATCTTATCAGCTGCTTTTAGCTTTTTAAGCTGACGAATGGTGATGAAAATAAAGGCAACAACGGCTAGGAAAAGAACAGTTGCAAGTATAGAGTAAACTAACAGCAATTTCCGTTGATGTTCAACTGTGCTTAGCTGCTGTCCTTCAATAATCGGCAAAATGGCCCCAATCTGTATTTCCCGGTGACGGGCACCATAATAGGTGGCATCGGCCAAAGCCTGCTTAATATACTGATAGGCTGTTTGGGTATCTCCTTTTTTGTATAAAATATCTGCCAGATTTAAAATCGCTACCGTTTCCTTGGTTGCAGATTTCACGTCGGCGATGGCTGCTTTTACCAATAACTCTATCGATTCTTTTTCATGACCAGAGTTGGCATAGATAAAACTCAAACTGCTAGCATTAATTGCGTATTGATGGGGAGTTAGATTTTTAAACTTTAAAATTTGCTCATAATTTTGAGTAGCTCCTTCCATATCACCATTTCGAAGGTTTTTTAGTCCCTGTAATGAGAGATAGTCATAAGAGTTCTTATTGCAGATGGCCATTGCCGAGTCGGCTAGCGCATTACCTTGTTGATTATAATTGATTGTATAGTATTTGTCTTTATGAAAATCGGCTAAATCGAAATAATAGCGTGCAAATAATGAGTAATACTCCACTTTTGCTTGTTTCGTCAACTCATTAGGATGAATCGACTGTAACACATCAAAGGTCTCTTTAAACATGCCCGATGAAAGCAAAATAAACCCCAGCTTAAGTTTCACCTCTTCTGTTTTCTGCTTATCGTTAATTTGTAATGAAACCTCCTGAAGTTTTTTAGCATAACAAAATGCCGAATCATAATTAAAGGTTTTGTATTCTTCGTATAAATCGGAACAAACAGCATAAAGGCGTGCCGCTGTTAACTCTGAGCCTTTCTCAAGCTCGTTTTTAGTTTGCTCAATCCTTTTGAGCTTGATCGATTCATACGCTGATTTCTTCTCTAAAGCATTATTCAACTCTTTGAATAGGCTATCGGTGGTATCGGCAAAAACGGTTTGTGAGCATAAAAGTCCGACAGCGAGAAAAAACAAATACTTCATATAATCAATCAAGTGATAAACTGGTTAGAAAAAATTAGAGGCCTAAATTAAAATCCTTTTAATAATTCTATTAATATTTTTTTGTTTCAGGTTGATATTTATCATTTACATTATCATGCTTTAACATTAACTTACCTTCATTTCTGATCATCTTTTTCGAAATTAATTCTAGACGTAAACCCTTTCAACAAATACCTAAATGCAGCAAACACCGCTTCCCGAATCAGGCTTAACCGATGAAGAAGTAATTAACTCAAGAAAATTGCATGGAACCAATAAAGCAGAGCATAAAGAATCATCAGGCTTATTGATGGCTTTGAAAGAAGCTGTACTTGAGCCAATGTTTTTGATACTTGCTGTTGCCACCTTGTTGTATTTTTTGATGAATGAACCACGTGAAGGCTTCTTCTTGTTGGCAGCCATTGCAATGGTAGCAGCAATATCTATATGGCAAGATTACAAGAGCCGTACTGCCCTAAATGAATTAAAAAAGCTCACTTCAAACAAAGCCAGTGTGATCAGAAATGGCGAAAGGGTAAGCATTGATATCGAAGAAATTGTGATCGGGGACTTACTGGTTAGCGAAGAAGGTGATCTGGTAGCTGCCGATGCCATGATCATACAATCAAATGATTTTTCTATCAACGAATCAATTTTAACCGGTGAAGCCTTTGCTATACAAAAAAATAGTGACGATGGAAACTCACAACTGTTTCAAGGCACTACGGTAATATCAGGTTTGGCTATTGCCCGAGTGAATGCTATTGGTTCAAATACCCAATTAGGGAAAATTGGAAAATCCCTTACTACCATAAAAACAGATTACTCTCCGCTCCAAAAGCAAATTCAAAACTTTGTTAAAAAGATGGCAATTGCCGGAGTTATTGTATTTGTGTTGATATGTTTGGTCAATTATGTACGCGGAAACAGCATTGCTGAAAGTTTGTTGAAAGGACTCACATTGGCCATGTCCATTCTTCCCGAAGAAATACCGGTTGCCTTTACCACTTTTATGGCTATTGGAGCCTGGCGCTTAATAAACATGGGTATTGTTGTTAAACAAACGCAAACCGTTGAGACCTTAGGCTCAGCAACTGTTATTTGCACCGATAAAACCGGAACCATCACCGAAAACAGAATGGAACTCGCTCGGGTTTATGCATTTAACTCGAAAAAGGTATTTCTTGAGAATGAGTTTAACCAAGCCGATGCAATTACTGTAATTACTTATGCGATGTGGGCCAGTGAGCCAATTCCGTTCGACCCAATGGAAAAATCGCTGCATACTGTTTATCAAAAGCTTAGTTCAACTGATGTTCGACCCCAATACAGTATGTATCATGAATATCCTCTTTCGGGAAAACCTCCAATGATGACGCATATTTTTGAAGATGGATCGAAAAACAGAATTATTGCCACCAAAGGAGCGGTAGAAGCAGTTCTGGCATGTTCCATTCTTTCAGAAAAAGAAGCAAACGAGGTAAATCGTATAACACGAGGATTATCGGCGCAGGGTTATCGTGTTTTAGCGGTGGCTACCACCGATTTTTCGCCTGATACCTTTCCGGAAACGCAACAGGCATTTAAATTCAATTTCATCGGATTAGTGGCATTTTTCGACCCTCCCAAAGAAAACATTAAACAAACCTTTGAAAGCTTCTATAAAGCTGGCATTAATGTTAAAATAATAACCGGCGACAATGCAGAAACAACAGGAGCTATTGCCCGTTTAACCGGTTTTAAAGGAGTCGAAAATGCTCTTACCGGAAATGAATTGATGCTATTAAATGATGCCGAAGTACGAGATCGGGTTAAAACTACCAACCTGTTTACCCGAATGTTTCCTGATGCAAAGCTTAGAATTATTAAAGCGTTGAAAGAAAACAATGAGATCGTGGCAATGACAGGCGACGGCGTAAACGACGGACCAGCCTTAAAAGCAGCGCATATTGGAATAGCTATGGGTAAAAGAGGCACCGAAATAGCGAAAAAGGCTTCTTCCTTAATTCTCGTAGATGATGACTTAAATAAGATGATCGATGCGGTTGCTATGGGAAGGAAAATTTATAACAACCTGAAGAAAGCTATTCAATACATCATTTCAATTCATATCCCTATTATTTTAACGGTTTCAATACCTCTTTTTTTAGGATGGAAGTTCCCTGCTATTTTCAGTCCGGTTCATGTAATTTTTATGGAACTAATCATGGGACCAACGTGTTCGATTATTTACGAAAACGAACCCATTGAGAAAAACCTGATGGTGCAAAAACCAAGAAAAATGACAGACACATTCCTTTCTATCAAAGAATTAAGCATAAGCATTTTCCAAGGCCTTATGATTACGGCAGGCTCACTTTATATCTATCAATTCGGGGTTCACCACCAGTTTAATGAAAACTTAACCCGCACATTGGTATTCACTACATTGATCATCGCCAATGTATTTCTTACCCTTTCTAACCGCTCATTTTATTATTCATTTATTTACACATTACGCTACAAAAACAAGCTGATGCCCATTGTAATAGGTGTTACGCTAGCACTCCTATTCTTCTTATTAAACATTCAATACCTGATCGATCTTTTTCATTTCGAAAAACCCGACAATCAACTTTTGATCAAGAGTTTCTTAATAGGAATGCTCACTGTAATACCTTTTGAATTGTACAAGCTTGCAAAACGATTAAAAATTTCGGCCCCAACCAATTAGGAACTTTCTTTTAGGAATGATTTTTATGCTAATTTCCATTACCAATCAATTATTAAAATTATGACGCTCACAAAAATTAATGACCTATTAGGCGAAAAGGCCGAATTTCTGTTAAACCATCAACCTAAAATTTCAAAAGAAACTCTTCATCTTCCGGGCCCTGATTTTGTTGACCGGCTTTTTACTGGAAGTAATCGATCAAATCAGGTTTTACGAAGTATTCAAACCCTTTACGGGCATGGCCGATTATCTAATACCGGGTATTTATCAATTCTTCCGGTAGATCAGGGAATAGAACATACTGCTGGAGCTTCGTTTTCTCCTAATCCAATTTATTTCGATCCGGAGAATATTGTAAAATTGGCTATTGAGAGTGGCTGTAATGCAGTTGCTTCAACTTTTGGAGTATTGGCCTCTATTTCCCGAAAATATGCACATAACATCCCTTTTCTGGTTAAGATCAATCATAACGAGCTGCTCACCTATCCCAACAAATTTGATCAGATTTTATTTGGAAGTGTTGAAGATGCCTGGAATATGGGAGCTGTTGCAGTTGGCGCCACTATTTACTTCGGTTCAGAAGAATCTTCACGTCAAATTATTGAAATTGCTGCGGCATTTGAACGAGCACATGAATTAGGGATGGCTACAGTTCTTTGGTGTTATGCCCGTAACAATGCCTTTAAGAAAGACGGAATTGATTATCATGTATCGGCTGACATTACCTCACAAGCCAATCATTTGGGAGTTACCATCCAGGCTGATATTATCAAACAAAAACTCCCTGAAAACAATGGTGGGTTTACAGCCATCAACTTTTCTAAGAGTAATCCAAAGATGTATTCCGATTTAAGTTCCGATCATCCAATTGATTTGTGTCGATACCAGGTGCTGAACTGTTATTCCGGAAGGATTGGTTTGATAAACTCAGGAGGAGAATCTAAAGGTGCGAGTGATATGGCCGAGGCAGTTTCAACTGCTATCATCAATAAGCGAGCTGCCGGACAAGGACTGATCATGGGCCGTAAAGCCTTCCAACGACCAATGAAAGAAGGAATTGAATTACTGAATGCTGTGCAGGATGTTTATTTGAATAAAGAAATTACGATTGCGTAAAAATGTCTGGAGAAAGTACAATATTCAGCGGTAATCTACGCGATCAGCGGATGTATATTCTCCCGCAGATAACGCTGATTACCGCTGATCACATAGAAATCCTATTTGAGCTTAATACATTATTTCTGCGAAAATCTGCGCGATCAGCGGGAGTATATTTCTCCTCAGATAACGCTGATTATCGCTAATCAAATAGAAATCTTATTTAAGATTAAGTCATTATTTCTGCGAAAATCTACGCGATCAGCGGGAGGTATATTTTACTATAGATTGCACTTATAGGTAATGATTCGAGATAATCGGGTATGAATGCTTACCTATTTATTAATTTCTTCTTTCAATTTATTATTAATATCAACAATCATTTCGCTTGAGAAATTATCTTTTAGCGAATTCAACCTAAACATTGGCCCCCATTTCTTTTCAAATATGATTGTATACGTCCTTTTACCAAACCAATTGAAACTACTCATTTGATAAATAAGTTCTTCAAACTGAAAGTTTATTGAATCCTTACCTACAAAAGGCCTATAATAATTAATAGTAAGTATTTTCTTTTCCCGATCAACAATAACCTCTTCAATACGGTCCTTTCTAAGTTCAGTTATAATACTTACCAGAAAAACTCCGCCGCTTATATGGATTTTTTCATAAACCGAAACTCCCAATCTATAAAGCAATACATTGACACAAAAAATAACACAAAGAGAAATTGCCATATTAACTAGCAAATAGAGGTAAAATTTATATCTGGATGGTGTTAAGGTTAGGTAGATACTCATATAATTACAAATAAACCTATTAACTATCTGATTATTTCCTGTTTCAACCAATCCCCTAATAATTGCAAAGCCTTTGGTGAAAAGGTTTCCTCTAACGTACTGTATTCATCAACAGTTCCCTTATTGGCTGTTTGGAACAAATGATTTAAACCTTCCATGGCTGCAAAAGTGCAGCGTTTATTTCCTCCTTTATCAAGTGCATTTTTCAGCGCTTCCAAATTTTCTTTGTAATAAACCTGAATATCTTTTGTACCATTCATGGCCAAAACCGGGCATTTAACTTTTTCTAAATAAGGTTTCGGGTCGAAGTTTACAAAGGCAGAAAACCAGGGAGAAAGCCATACACGAATCCGGCTTCGTACAAAAGCATCTTCAGATGGAAAGGCGGTTTTCTCTACTTCCGAAACTTTTGTCCAGTGACGCTCAAAAATCGGCTTCAGCTCCATTGCTTTAGCTAATGAATCTTTAGAAGATGCTAAAACCTCTGCACTCTCTTTGATTGTTTGCAGTTCGGCATCAATACGTTCTTTCCCAATATTATTGGCTTCTAAAATTTGTCGATTTTGTGTTTGGAGCACCTCTACGCCTTTTACTCCAGGGCCAGCTAATAGGACAATTAAAGCTATATCTTTTGATTTTGAAGCAATCATCGGAGCAATATACCCACCTTCACTATGCCCTATTAAAATGATCTTTTTTGCATCAACATCGGTTCTGGTCTTTAAATAGTCAATTCCTGCCACCACATCACCAGCGAAATTATATAACGAAGAATTGGCAAAACTGCCCGTAGATTTCCCAAAACCACGATCGTCAAATCGCAATACGGCAAAACCCTGTTTTGTAAGATAATCGGCTATTACCAGAAAAGGCTTATGCCCGCTAATATTTTCATCCCTATCCTGTGGACCAGAACCTGAAATGAGTACTACAACAGGGTATTTTCCTTCTTTTTGCGGACGGCTAAAAGTTCCCGACAGGTTAACCTTATCCTTCGAATTCGTAAAGCTTACGGCTTCGGAATGATAAGCAAACGGAGGCAATGGTTCTTGCGGAAAATGTTTTTCAGCAACCTCTTTAGATTCGTTCCTGCTTAAATTCAACTCTTTTACCAAACCTCCTTGAGAAAATTTACCTTCAATGATCTGTTTATCTTCTGAATAGATACCCGAATAAGTAAAACCGATCCTATTAATTTTCAATTTGAGTGTATCGGCCTTCAAATTAATTTCATCAACCTCAATACCGTATGCTTTTTGATCTGGACTGTCCATGGTTGCTTTCAATAAGCCGGCTTCATTACTTATGTGAAAGTCGATACGGAGCTGTATACCTACATTAACCGCACCATGCCACGTTCCGGCAATGGTATTATTTTGTGCCCAAGCATGGTTAAAAAAAACAGCAACTAAGGCAATAAGGAATAAGGTCTTTTTCATGGTAAAGGTGAAGGGAATTATTTTAATATCATTTTATAGTGTCCAATTCCAGCTTCTTCAAACCTTTCTCCTTCGGTCACAAAATTATGTTTAAGGTATAAGCCTACAGCTGACTCCTGTGAGTGTAAATAAATCTTCTTTCCATCTTTAGGAATATCTTCTAACACTTTGATCACTAATGCCGAACCAACCCCATGACCCCTGGCATCAGCAATAACAGCAAATCGTTGCAGCTTATAACCTTCATTGGTTTCTATCCAACGTGCAGCACCCACATGTTTACCGTCCAAATCAGCAAGGTAGTGAGTTGCTCCTTCATCGTCATAGTCATCATACTCTAAATCAGCTGGAACGCCTTGTTCTTCAACAAAAACATTTCTCCTGATCTTAAAAACTTCTTCCAGATCGGTACGCGAATGAGCTTGCTTTACTGTTATCATGGCTTAAAAATATAAAAATTGGACGCTTTATCTTCAGGTTACACCATAAAAAACTCGACAACTATAACTCTCAACTTCATATTTTCCTTTTCCTAGAATTCGCATTAATTGTAATGAATTTATATCCCTTATTGAATTCCAGGAAAACAAGTCAAAAAGAAAACCGTCACAAGTGACGGCTTCCTACCAATTATTCAATAAACTTATGAAGTTTCACTATTTAGCTTCGTCAACATCGTCGACAAAAAGGACAAGCAATGAAGCCAATATCATCAGGCCTCCTCCTAATACTAACGTATAGATAGCATGGCCACCGAAAACATGTTTGGTAAGGTATCCCAATAACACTGCACTGATTATCTGTGGAATTACGATAAAGAAGTTAAAAACCCCCATAAAGAATCCCATTTTCTTAACTGGTAAAGAGCCTGCCAGAATTGCATATGGCATGGATAAGATACTTGACCAGGCAAGCCCTACTCCTAACATTGATACCAATAAAAGCTTAGGATCATTGATAAAGAAAACCGAGATCAATCCAATACCACCAGCAAGCAATGAAATAGCATGTACTTGTTTCCTACTCATTGATTTTGCCAACATAGGTAACAAGAAAGCCATAACTGCAGCAAAACCATTATAGGCGGCAAAACAAACCCCAACCCAATCAGCACCTTCGTTATAGGCAGCCGATGTGGTATCGGTGGTACCATAAATTGAACTGGTCACTGCAGAGGTAGTGTAGATCCACATAGCAAACAAGCCAATCCAGGTAAAAAACTGAACAATTGCCAACTGTTTCATGGTTTTTGGCATTGAAAGAACATCTTTAATAAATGATCCTTTTTCTTCAACCATCTCTTGCGCCGCATAACTTTCAAATTGTTCAGGAGGATACTCCTTCGTATTTCCAACCGTCCATAAAACTGCAGCAAGAAAAACTATTGAGCCTAAATAAAATGAATACTTAACAGTTTCAGGAATTTCACCTACACCAGCAGTATTTGACATACCAAACACATTATGGAGCAGATAGGGCAAGGCTGACGCTATTACAGCACCAAGGCCAATAAAGAAGCTTTGCATAGCAAAACCAACGGTACGTTGAGATGATGGCAACATATCGCCTACAAGGGCCCTGAAAGGTTCCATTGAAATGTTAATTGAAGCATCCAGGATCAATAAACAGCCGGCAGCCATCCATAAAACCGATGAATTTGGCATTATGAATAAAGCGAAGGATGATAAAATGGCACCAAGCAAAAAATAAGGCTTTCTGCGCCCCAATCGCCCCCAGGTGTTATCGCTCATATAACCAATCAGGGGTTGAACAAGTAATCCTGCTAAAGGGGCAAAAATCCAAAGAATTGGAATGTCATCCACTTTGGCTCCTAGCGTTTCAAAAATACGGCTGACATTTGCGTTTTGTAAGGCAAAGCCAAACTGAATTCCTAAAAAACCGAAACTCATGTTCCAGATTTGCCAAAATGTGAGTTTTGGTTTTTCTACTAATACTTTTACACTCATAATTAGATTGTTTAGGTTAGCAGAAAATAGCTATTGACATCGCCTTAATTCCCCACAACTATAATCTTTGCTACTTACTGCTTAATGATAAATTGGTTATTATTTGTTTAAATCTGATAGTTTAGATTTTCTGAAATGGTCGAGGCTTCAGCTTCCTATCAACTATCATTTGTTGTTTAATTCATTTTCAAAATCATGCTATTCATAAAAGACATACTTATAGGAATCCCTTTTTGAGCATCATTACTTATTAAATCGGCACCACTTACAGTTACCTTAAATCCAGAGCCTAATAAATCGGTAAATGTGTAACTCTTATTTACGTCAAGTTTCAATAAATCAAAAGCTTCTTTACCTAATTTAATACAAGCATTCATGTTAACCGCTGTATCAAATGAGTTAACTACCAATATACATTCCTTATCAGTATAGCGCAGATAGGAATAGTTCAAATATTGATTATAACCGGCACTCTTTCCTCCTCCGTTTTCAAACTGAAGTTCATAAAAACCACCCGAACGAATTGCATTTTCAGTTTTACAAGTGTTTAGCAGATTACTATAATACTTACGTAGCTTCTTCTGTTCGTCAGATAATCTCCCACCATCAAACTTTCCATTGTTCATCCATTTCTGATGTTCAGGTACTCCCCAGTAATCAAAAATAGTGGTTCGTCCGTCTTCACCACCGAAACCTTCTTCTCCAGAACCGGGCTCGCCTACTTCTTGTCCGAAATAAATCATTATAGGCCCCGTAGAAACAGTTGCGGCAACAGTCATCATCGGAATGCCTTTTTTAGCCTCGCCGGCAAAATCTTTGCTTGCAATACGCTGTTCATCGTGGTTTTCAAGGAAATTGAGCATATGAGACGATATTCCTTTCACATCTTTATTTAATGATTGAGAAATAGCATCGACATTTGTTTTATGCTGAATAACGTACTTCAAGGTATCATATAAGCCGACTTTGTCGTACAGATAATCAAACTTCCCTTTGTCTAAATACAAACTGTAAGCCTTAGGATTATAAGCCTCTCCGATAAACCTTATTTCAGGCTTCGCAGCTTTCACTTCAGAAATAGCATAGTTCCAAAACTCCACTGGAACCATTTCACACATATCACAACGAAAACCATCCACACCTTTATTTGCCCAGAAGAGTAAAATATCCTTCATCTGTTTCCAGGTATTTGGAATTGGTTCGAAATGTGAGGTTCTGTTGTTTTGGTAGTCAACACCATAATTTAGCTTAATGGTTTCAAACCAGTCATTAACAGACGGAGTGGCCGAAAAAACATCATTTCCGGTTGCTTTAGCCGGTAATTCCTTAAACTTTCCATCCTTTAACGGATTCGTGAATCCTTCGCCCCCTGGATTATATCCGGCAGGAACTACAAACGTTTGTTCAGGAAAATAATAGAAATTGTTGTGAGGGTCGAAGCTTTTTGATCGATCATCTTTTTCACCCAAATCGATCACATTGGCAGGTTTAGCATCTGATTTATAAGTGCGGGCAACATGGTTAGGAACAAAATCAAGAATTACTTTTAATCCTTGCTGATGTGTGCGCTTAACCAATGCATCAAATTCATGCATCCTTTTTTTAACATCAACCGCCAAATCCGGATTTACATCATAATAATCTTTGATTGCATAGGGAGAACCCGCCTTGCCTTTAACCACATCCGGATCATCAGGCAGAATGCCATATTTTGAATAATCGGTCATGGTGGCGTGCTCAATAACTCCAGTATACCAAACATGTGAAATACCTAGTTTTTTCAGCTCTGAGAGGGCTTTTTCATTGATATCATTAAACTTACCAACTCCATTTTCTTCAACAGAGCCATTCGTCTTATTTGTTGTAAGTTTATTACCGAACAAGCGGGTCATCATTTGATAAATAATCAGTTTATCATCTGATGATACAGGTTGTTTGTTCATTGTTTGAGCGTAGGTTAGGTTAGCGCCTAACACCAATAGTAGAAGAGCGAAGGCACAAAACTGTTTCTTCATTATTTCTTTTGGCATTTATTAGGAGAGTTGTAAAGGCCGTCGAAACGACCTTTCAACTATTCCCTTTAATAATTACATACTTACAGTTTCAATTAACTCTTACTTAGAAGATACCAGATCTTCTTTTCTGACTTCAATCTCACTGTTTGCAGCTACGGTGTATTCATGTTCATACACGAACAACGAAATTTCTTTATCACTTTGATTTTGAATGGTGGTACCATTCTTATGAGATTTCACTTTAAGTAATGAACCACGGAATCCAACTTTAAACGAGAATGAGTTCCATTTTCCAGGAATGAACGGAGCAAAGTGTAATTGTCCGTTTCGCACCCGCATACCACCAAAACCTTGCACCACCGACATCCAGGTTCCGGCCATACTAGTGGTGTGGCAGCCATCTTCAGTATCGTTATTGTAATCGTCAAGATCAAGACGTGAAGTACGCAGATAAAACTCATAGGCACGTTTTTCATCTCCGAGTTTTGCAGCTAAAACCGAATGCACGCAAGGTGATAAAGAAGATTCATGGACGGTACGAGGTTCGTAAAAATCAAAGTTTCTACGAATGGTTTCTATATCAAACTTATCTTCAAAGCAGAATAATCCTTGCAAAACATCTGCTTGCTTGATAAAACACGAACGAAGGATACGATCCCACGACCATTTTTGATTCAATGGGCGGTCAGATACCGGCAAATCTTTGACAAGAATCTGTTCCTTATCTAAATATCCGTCTTGCTGTAAATAAATGCCCAAGTTTTTATCCTCTGGATAATGCATATTTCCAACTATATGCGACCATTTTTCAAGCTCTGTGTTTTTAAAATTAATCTTTGCAGTAAGAGCCGCATATTTTTCCGGAGACTGCTGACTTACATATTTTAAAGCATGGGCAGCATACTCCATACACCAGCAAGCAATGTAATTGGTGTACCAATTGTTATTAACGTTGTTTTCGTATTCATTTGGCCCGGTAACACCCAACATCACATACTTTTGGCGTTCTGACGACCAATTAACTCTTTGTGACCAAAAACGGGCGATGGCTGTTAGCACTTCTGCTCCGGCTTCTGTTAAATAACCTTCATCACCTGTATAACGGATATAATCATAAATCGCAAAAGCGATAGCCCCATTACGGTGAATTTCTTCAAAGGTGATCTCCCATTCGTTATGACACTCCTCGCCATTCATGGTAACCATAGGATATAATGCAGCTCCCTCTTTAAAACCTAGCTTACCCGCATTTTCAATAGCCCTATCTAATTGTTTATAACGATATAACAACAGGTTTTTAGCCACCTTTTGATCAGCAGTAGCAAGGTAGAAAGGAATACAATAAGCCTCCGTATCCCAATAAGTACTGCCTCCATATTTTTCTCCAGTAAAGCCTTTAGGACCAATATTCAATCGCTCGTCTTCACCGGTATAAGTTTGGTTTAATTGGAAAATATTAAAACGGATAGCCTGCTGTGCAGCAGCGTCTCCTTCAATAACAATATCTGATTCTTCCCATTTGGTAGCCCAAGCTGCAGCCTGCTCTTGTAAAAGTGTTTGGAAGCCTTTTCTTTCAGCAATATCCAAAGCTTTCTTACAAGCAGCCAATAAGTCTTGTGGAGTATGATTTAATGAAGAAACAATAGCGGCATATTTAAACAATACAATTTCTTCACCTTGTTTAGCCTGTACAGTAACTTCATTGGCTACGTATTTTTCCCGTTCAATTGGTTTGCTTTCAATTGCTACAGTTTGCCCGTTTTGAGAAACAGAAAAACGCATTCCGGTACAAACTTCAAAACCTGTTTTGCGGGTCTTTAATGTTAAATAAGCGGCCGTCTTAGTTGCAGATTTATTTACTTCATCCCAAAATTTTTCATCATAATTGGCATCCTGGTTTTTAATATCCCCATCTAAATAAGGAGTTAGCTTAATATTTCCTGAAAAATTTAAAGGAGTTACTGCGTAGCGAATAGCCCCTAAATCATCATTAACAATACTGCAGAACCGTTGTGCAACAACTTTAATTTCTTTACCGCTTTTGAGCTTGGCTATAAAACTACGCTGAAGGTAGCCTTCGCGCATATTTAGCTCCCTGTTAAAGTCTCGTACTTCACAATGTTCAAGGTCGAAGTTTTCCCCTTCAACCTCAACCTTAATACCAACCCAATTAGTGGCATTCAATACTTTGGCAAAGTATTCAGGATACCCATTTTTCCACCACCCTACACGGGTTTTATCAGGATAGTAAACACCGGCAACATAATTCCCCTGCATTGTTTCACCGGCAAAATCCTCTTCGAAATTGGCGCGTTGACCGAAACGACCATTACCCAAACTGAACACACTTTCCGAAATCTTATTGTGTTCACGATGGAAGCCGTTTTCCACTATGCTCCATTCGTTAATTTCAAGATACTGTTTCATGATTCTTTTAATTGAGAGTAATCAGTAACCAGATGTAGCTATCATCAAATTCGATACCTATCCCTAAGTTACTGAATTACTCATTCTTAACTGGCTGTTTATAAATATTTTACTTTACTTAATGTGATCTCAGCTAACGACGAAACAACTGCATTCGCTTCTGTAAGTACCGCTGGCTGTCCGATACCTACGCAGCGCATACCTGCGTTATTAGCTGCTTCAACTCCTGCAATGGCATCTTCAAATACCACACAGACCGAAGCGTCAACATTTAACTCTTTAGCTGCATTTAAAAATACTTCAGGGTCTGGTTTAGCTTTAGTTACTTTATTACCATCAACAATAGCGTCAAAATGTTTATCCAATCCTATTTTGGATAAAATTGTTAACGTATTCTTACTTGCTGAACCAATAGCGGTTTTTATTCCTTCAGCTTTACAGGCTTCAACAAACTCTTTGGCTCCTGGTAAAATATCCTCAGGGGTCATTTGCCCTATAAGCTCAAGGTACCAATCATTCTTTTGAGCGGCCATTTTTTCTTGCTCTGTTGCTGTTGCCGAATAACCACCAATTGCTAAAATGATCTCTAACGAACGAACCCTGCTTACGCCTTTTAATTGTTCATTTTGCTCTTCTGTAAAATCAAAGCCCAATGAATTAGCTAATCGCTTCCAGGCTTTATAGTGATGCACTGCGGTATCTACAATCACTCCATCAAGATCGAAAATGCAAGCTTTTAACTCTTTCATAACTTCTTTTAATTCCTAGTCTCCTGATGATGATTCACAAAGTGTTTCCAATCGCTAACGCTCCGGAATCATCATCCATTAACTAAATTTATTTTCCTAATTCCAACACAACAGTAGTTGTTGCCGAAAGCTTAATTTTGTTTAATTGATTTAATGACTCACCGCTAAGGACATTTTTAGCTTTGGTAAACCCTAACAAACGATCGTTAAAACGACCTGTTTCCAAAATTTGTGGCGTATCATTTGAATTGACAATCACCATTACAGTTTGATTATTGGTATAACGGAAATAGACATAGATCCCGTTTTCTGGTACGTAATGCATTAATTTACCATTTTGTAATGCATCGCTATTTTTTCGGTAGTTAGCTAACGTTTTGAAAAAGGTAAATGCCTCATTCTCACTTGCAGTACGACCTTCGGTAGTAAACTTATTATGTTTATCTTCTGCCCAGCCTCCCTGAAAATCTTCACGAACCCAACCGTCTGGATTAGAAAAATTCTTCATCAAAATCTCAACACCATAATATACCTGTGGAATTCCACGTGTGGTCAATAAAATAGATAAACCAGATTTATATTTATCAAAGTTCTGCCCCACCATTGAAAAATAACGGCTCATGTCATGGTTATCCATAAAGATTACATTCTTTGATGGATCTTTATAAATGAAATCCTGTGACAAAACATCATACAGCTTGCTAACACCGCTCATCCATCCGAAATGACCGTTTAATGATTCATAAATACCTTCCTTTATTGCCACATCTGTAACGCCTGACAATTTGGTATCAAACTTTTGATTGATGGTTGCTCCTCCAGTATAAAACGCCTGACTAACAACAGAGTTAACCAACGCTTCTCCAAAAATACTAAACTGAGGATATTCTAAGTGTACGGCATCCATCCAATTGGCCATAAACTGAAGGTCATTGTATGGAAAAGTATCGATACGAAAACCATCCAAACCTGCATATTCAATCCACCAGATATAATTTTGGGTAAGGTAAGCGGCTACAAACGGATTGCTTTCGTTCATATCAGGCATAGTTGGAACAAACCAACCGTCAACCTGAAGTTTCCAGTCCATATCATTACGGTAAGGGTCCATCGCTGGCTGATCCTTATAGGTTGTTTGTTGGTATTTAGGCCACTGATGCACCCAATCTTTAAATGGTAGATCATTCATAAACCAGGCTTCACTACCACAATGGTTAGGAACAACATCCTTAATAACCTTTAAACCTCTTGAATGACATTCGTCAACATAAGTTTTATATAAATCATTAGTTCCGTAACGTGGATCAATTTTGTAAAAATCTGTTGCTGCGTAACCATGATACGAAGCATTCTTCATATCATTTTCTATTTCAGGAGTCATCCAAATAGCTGTTACACCTAAATCTTTAAGATAATCAAGATGATTAATTACTCCTTTAATATCACCACCATGGCGGGTATAAAGAGAATCTCGGCTCAATGATTGGTCGCGCATACCAGACACTTTATCGTTGCTAGGGTCTCCATTAGAAAACCGGTCAGGCATAATAAGGTAGATAAGGTCTTTATTGGTTACCCCCATCAATTTTTTGTTTGTGGTATTGCGCTGTTTCAGCTCATACGCATAACTCGCCTTACTACCATTAGGAAAAGTAAGTGCAATATCGAACTTGCCTGGTTTAGCAGCAGCAATATCGAAATCTACAAACAGGTAGTTTGTGTTTTCAACTTTATTTACCTTTTTTAAAACTAATCCAGGATATTTAACAGATACGGTAGCAGTGGCAATGTTATCACCATACAGCAAAACCTGCAATTTGGAATTTTTCATTCCAGCCCACCAGAAAGCAGGATCGACCCGCTTTAATGCTGGCGCTTGGGCATAGGCATTAAAGGTTACCCCTGCCAAAAGGCATAGGAGTAAATTATTCAAATACTTCATTACTGGCTGTTATAAAGTTATTAATGGGCCTAAGATAGAAATATAATTTAAACGCCATGCTATTTTTATTTTTTTCAATAAGGTTTTATTAAAAATACAAAATAAAATTTGGATAACTCACTAACACACAATATCTTTTAAAATCGCTTACACCAAAAAAAACAAAAGCTTCCCGTTAATACAGGAAGCCTTCATTTATATAATAGTTGCTGAAATTTAAACGCGACCGTGTACGTCTTTAGCGTTCAAATCTTCAAATGCCTGAATCAAACGTTTAACAAAGGTTTCTTCGCCTTTACGTAACCAAACACGTGGATCATAATATTTCTTATTAGGAGCATCTTCACCTGTCGGGTTACCAATCTGTCCTTGTAAGTAATCTTTCTTATCATTATAGAAAGCAAGAATACCTTCCCAATACGCCCATTGAAGGTCAGTATCAATGTTCATTTTAATTGCACCGTAAGAGATAGCTTCGCGAATCTCTTCTTGCGATGAACCTGAACCACCATGGAATACAAAGTTTACTGGTTTTTCAGCCGTCAAATTGTGTTTCGCTTTAATATAATCCTGTGAGTTTTTCAGAATTACTGGTGAAAGTTTCACATTACCTGGCTTATAAACACCATGAACGTTACCAAATGCAGCAGCAATAGTAAAACGGTGGCTGATTTTGCTCAATTCAGTATAAGCATGATCAACTTCTTCCGGTTGTGTATATAGTTTCGAGCTATCTACATCCGAATTATCAACACCATCTTCTTCACCACCTGTTACACCTAATTCGATTTCTAAAGTCATACCCATTTTGCTCATACGCTCAAGGTATTTTTGACAGATTTCGATATTTTCGTGTAGAGGCTCTTCAGAAAGGTCGATCATGTGTGAAGAGAATAGTGGTTTACCATGCTGAGCATAAAATTTCTCTCCTGCATCAAGCATACCATCAATCCATGGCAATAATTTCTTAGCAGCGTGATCGGTGTGTAAAATCACAGAAACACCATACATTTCAGCAAGTAAATGCACATGCTGAGCAGCGGAAACTGCACCAGCCACACAAGCTTGCAAATTGTCGTTGTTTAATGACTTACCAGCATAAAACTGAGCACCACCGTTAGAAAGCTGGATAATAACAGGAGAATTAACAGCCTTAGCAGCTTCCATAACTGCATTAACGGTGTTAGTACCAATGGTGTTTACAGCCGGTAAAGCAAACTGATGTTGTTTTGCTAATTCGAATAATTCCTGCACTGCGTCACCGTGCAAAACGCCTTTTTTAATGGCTGTTTGAGTCTGGTCTGACATAGAGAATAGTTTTAATAGAGGATTTAAATTGAGAGGCTAAAGATAGTGATTAAAACCATTTTACAAGCGCTTTTTTGATATTTTGACAATGGTTTTACGACACCCAAGCTATATAATACTGATTAATTTTGAAGCTAATGAATGTCGAGTTATAGATTTTTACTATTTTGCAGCCCTTTTTAATAAAGGCAGATTTTCATGATTAACCTAAACTAAACCAATCATGAAAATTAATTAAACTTAAAAACAAACACATTCCATAAAGAAACTATGAGTTGGTTTAAACGAAAAAATGAAGGTATTACCACAAAGACCGAAGAAAAGAAGGAAACGCCAGATGGTCTTTGGAACAAATGCCCTTCATGCAAAAAGGTATTACACAATTCTGAACAGACAGAGCACAAATATGTTTGCCATCATTGTGGTTATCATATAAGAATTGGCTCTAAAGAATATTTTGAAGTATTGTTTGATGATAATCAGTTTACCGAACTTTTTTCAAATTTAACTTCAGGGGACCCTCTTCACTTTGTCGACAGTAAAAAATATACTGATCGTATTATTGAGACAATGGCCAAAACCGGATTGAAAGATGCAATTCGTGCTGGAGTTGGTAAGATTGAAGGACAAGACCTTGTTATTGCCTGTATGGATTTCGATTTTATCGGTGGTTCTATGGGTTCGGTGGTGGGTGAAAAGATTGCTCGCTCAATTGATTATTCTTTAAAAAATAAAATTCCGTTCCTAATGATTTCTAAGTCAGGAGGAGCCCGTATGATGGAGGCGGCTTTTTCGCTTATGCAAATGGCTAAAACTTCCGCCAAACTAGCCCTTCTTTCTGAAGCTAAGATTCCTTATATCTCTTTATTAACCGATCCAACTACCGGAGGTGTTACAGCCTCTTATGCTATGCTGGGAGATATTAACATTTCTGAACCGGGTGCAATGATCGGCTTTGCAGGACCACGTGTAATTAAAGAAACCATAAAAAAAGATCTTCCTAAAGGCTTCCAAAGTGCCGAATTCGTTTTAGAACACGGCTTTTTAGATTTTATTGTTGACCGTCGTCACATGAAAGCGAAGATTGCTTCATTCTTACGCATGGTTGCTAAATAGATATTTACACAAAAAAATAAATCAAAAAAACGGATAAGCCTATTAAAACTTATCCGTTTTTTTATGAAATCATAGATAGCATTGTATTATCCTTATACAGCAGAAACAATAACCAGCGGTAAACAATTAAATTTTAATAACTGGCATTTTAACGTTTCCAGATATTCTTGCAAAGCAGCAGTACTGGGCGTTTTTTCAATTACCTCGTTTCGTAATTGAGGTGTTTCGTCCAAAAACAAATATAGTTCAGGACAAAGTTCTTCCATCTCAACTGATGCTACAATAATATCCTGCATTAAACTTTTATTTATATCGAGCGTATTCATAATTTTCTTTAGTTTATTTTTTAGGTAATCTCCTTAAGTTGTTCCTGATGGTCTTTTTTCAAGAGTTGCTGAAGCAATTTAATCTGCATTTCCTGTGTTTTCATCAGTTTATCAATTTGTTCTTCCATTAAAAGATTGATTTTTTGATGAAGATTTCGAATTTCAATTTCTGATTTAAGATTAATAAGATAATCATCTTCTGCCCTTTTTCGATCTTTATCTTCCTGCCTGTTCTGACTCATCATAATAATAGGAGCTTGAAGAGCAGCTAGACAAGAAAGGATCAAATTCATTAGTATAAAAGGATACGGATCAAATTCAGATGTTTCTCCAACTAAAACATTATATAAAATCCATACCGCTAAAATAAATCCAAACAAAATTATAAACTTCCAACTGCCGCCAAATTGTGCCACTTTATCAGAGAGTTTTTGCCCTTTTAAAATGAGTTCCTCCGGCGGGTGTTGGAGTTTATTAATGATCAATTTTTCTTCTTTGATAGCATCGTCTACTAACTGATGCAGTTTCTTCATTTGATCATTTTCTACACTGGATTCTCCCTGCCTTTTTTAGCCAAAGCATTCATACTACAATACTAATTAATCCTGCTTACGTAATTAATTCATCCTTAAATGGTACTTCTACCCTGAATCAATCTAATAACTACAACCACTAATGCAATTACTAACAGTAGGTGAATAAGGCCTCCGGCATGAAAACCCAAACCAATTAGCCATCCTACAACCAGCAGTACAGCTATTATATACAATAAATTTCCCATGATTTTAAAATTTTAAGTTCACTAACCAACCTATACTCAATACATTAAAAGGCTCACTTACTAAAAGTGAACCTTAAGTTTTACTTACTTCTTGGAGGTAAATCCTTTAAACGCTTTACCTAATTCGTACATGTCATGATTAAACTCTTGTTTAAATTGCGGCCAATCATTCTCATTATAATTGTAATTGGCTATACGTTTCCGTAAATCGTCATTTTTACTTTCAAGAGCTACTATTTTTTTATGATACCTGCTATCTGCCTTGGCGTTACCCTTTACCATTTTTGCTTTTAAAGCAGCAATATCTTTATCGTTACTTGTAATCTTTTGTTGAGCGTCTGCCCTAAATTGGGTATAGCTTGCTATAGAATCAGTATTTGTTACTACTTTAACACTTTGTGGTTCTACCATTTCTGGTTTTCCCTCTTGAGCGAAAGCCAGCATGCTAATTCCTGTTATAAAACCTGTTATAATTAAGGATGGCATTAACTTTTTCATATTATTTAAATAAAATTGTTTAAAACATTTATTTAACTATTACTTAGGCCCTTACCATACCTTCTTAGCGTTTAAGAAATAGTTTTAAAAACAATGAGCCAAAAGGCATTGACTCATTATTGAAATACTTACAATTTTTGAATAATTAAATTCAATTCTTCTTTGGTTTTACCCAATTTGGTTTCAATTTTTCGCATCATGTCTTCTTTATTGCCTTGTTCATAATGCACATCGGCGTCTGTAAGTACAGGATATTTCGCAATAAGCTTAACTTTTTGCTCGCTCCACTTTTGCTGTCCGAATGTTCCTGTTGGTCTTGATGATGATGGTGTTGTTCCCATGATTTTAATTTAAAAGGGTGGTTTAACAATTACAACATAAATGTACCCATATAAACCGCGAAGAATGTTACATAACTAAAGCTAATAGTTACATAATTCACACATTATCAAGGCCAACTATACCTTTCCTTTTATGTTTTAATTGTTTAAAATAAGAAGGGGTTAATCCGGTGATTCTTTTAAATTGATTAGAAAGATGAGCAACGCTGCTAAAGTGCAACTTGTAGGAAATTTCCGTTAAACTAAGTTCGTCATACACCAATAGTTCTTTTACCTTTTCTATACGATGTGTGATAAAAAACTTTTCAATTGTGATGCCTTGGACTTCTGAGAACAGGTTAGCCAGATAAGTATAGTCGTGGTTGAGTTTTTGACTGAGATAGTCAGATAGATTTACTTTCAATTGATCATCTGTATAATGTACTAATTCAATTATTGTACTTTTGATCTTTTCAATAAGCATACTCCTTTTATCATCCATTAGTTCCAGCTCATATTTTCTCAATCCTTTATCGAGCTGTTTTAATTGATCCTCAGAAATGCTCCCTTTTATCTCAACCTCCCCTAATTCGAGCTGAGTGTACTGCAAGCCAAGTTTTTCCAATTCGGACTTCAATGCCATTTTACATCGAATACAAACCATATTCTTGATAAATAGCTTCATGGCAGCTTTTGTTTATAATACATTTCTTGAGTGCTTCATATAAATTTACAAAAACAATACGCTTGATAGGACTACCCCAGGTAACAGAGTATACTTTAAATGGAAAGTTATTTGCGTATATTTTAATGTTATGAAGCTTAAAAGCAATAGGAACATGTCAATAGTTTGGCTCGCTTTTTTAGCTTGCCTATTCATTCACCCATTTCCACTCTTCTCTTATGCTATTTATAGTAAGCCAAGGGATGCCCATTTATCTTTTGGCGATACCATCCTTAAACCTGGTTCAGGGGAGAAAATAAGTTTTACCATCGATTCACCAAAGCATAAAAATCCAGTTGATACCCTATATAAAATATTAAAAAATGCTCCTTATGATGTGCTAAGTGAAAGATTCTATAAGCCGTACCAAGGAAAGGTTATTCGGAATATAATTATCGGACAGGTGAACGTTTTCAACCGCGTCTCAGACGATATTCAACAGTCACGGAATAGCATTCAAAAACTGCAGCATCTCTTGGATTTTTTACACATAAACACCAAATCGAACGTTATCAGGGAAGGATTGTTTTTCAGCGAAAAGAAAGATACGGTGAGTTCATATCTGATGGCCTATAATGCTTATTACCTTCGCCATTTACCCTTTCTCCAAACAGCAGAAATCTATATTCAACCACTTGCAGATACGAAAGATTCGGTGGATGTAATGATCATTACACAAGATGCTTTTGAATTCGGAGTAAGCATTGCTCATTCTAACCTGAGACTATATAATGTAAATTTACTGGGCGGAGGCCAGCGAATTGACGTGGCAGTGAGTCTCGACAAAAATCGCACACCAAAAGTAGGAACAGCCGTCTCTTATGTAAAATACAATGTTTGGGGGAGTTTTGTTGATGCATCCATTGGCTACACAACAATAAACAATGCTATACCGATAGATACTGGCGTTTATGAAACCTCTTTCTTTGTACACCTGGATAGGCAGCTGTATAAGCCGACAGTACGCCTGGGAGGAGGTCTAACTATATCGTACAACTATTCAATGGATGTTTATTCCCGTTCATCAAGTTATTATCGCAACTATGCTTACAGATATTTTGATGTTTGGGGAGCATGGGCATTTAACGTGAAGAAACTACTTAAAAAAGGTTTTGAAAATAGTACTCGTAAAGCAATATCATTAAGGTATAGTCTGATTGATTTTACTCGACAACCGCAACAGGACATTTACCGGCTAGATCCAAATTATAATAACCGGCAGTATATAATTGGCGAGTACAACTTTTTCCAGCAAAGATATTTCAAAACCCGTTATGTATTTGAATTTGGCCGTATTGAGGATATTCCAAGTGGATATAACCTGGCTCTTACGGTAGGAGTGGAAAAATGGATCAATAGAAAACGGATTTATACCGGAGCACAATTCGAACGCTCTAAGATCTATACCCAAGGCAATTTTATGGTCACAGGCATAGGACTCGG
Source organism: Solitalea agri (assembly GCF_023914155.1). GTDB lineage: Bacteria > Bacteroidota > Bacteroidia > Sphingobacteriales > Sphingobacteriaceae > Solitalea > Solitalea agri. The sequence continues at coordinate 174,414 of NZ_JAMWYS010000003.1, forward strand.
CGGTTTTTTTAAGAATGGAATTGAAGATATTGTATTTGGCGTTAATAATGATTATTACAGCAAGCTTTATACGCTTAACACTTGGAAACTTCGTTACCAAATCAATCTGAATTATCTAATTGGCATTAACCCTCATTTTAATAAAGCGATCAACTTAAACGCTGAAAGAGGCATCATTGGTTATAATTCAGCGTTATTACAAGGTTATCAGCGTCTTAACCTTGGTGGTGAAGCCGACTTCTATGCTCCTTTTCGGTTTTTAGGGTTTAAGTTTAATTTTTTCACTGTTGCCCAGATAGCACAACTTGGGGACAAAGGTGAGCTCTTGTTTGGCAACCGACTGTACACTGTACTAGGAACAGGTATACGTATCAAAAACGAAAGTCTTGTATTCCGGACTTTAGAAATAGGAGCTTATCTTTATCCTGGAGCTCCTTCAGATATGAAAAAAGTTGGGCTCACGTTGAGAAGCATACCCAATATACGGTTCAGAACTACTCCTATCCAGCGTCCAGAATTCATCCGTTTTGAATAAAATCCTAAGATCCTATGGCGTATCGTAGCTATAGTATACCATCTATGAAAGAAATGCTATTAGGGCCTTAAACAACATATTTTTCAGAAATCACCCTTTCAAATAGCTCTTGCTTTAACAAACTTTTTTATAAAATGGAAATATTAAAAACGGTAACCTACGCCTAATGAAAACACTGTGTTTTTAACAGCTAAGCCAACAAAATTTTTAGCAATATTAGCCAAACCCAATGTGTAGCGAGCATTAAATAGCAACCCCGTTGGCAAAGCATATTCTGCCCCTACGTTAGCACCGAAATCAAAGGTGTTGTAACTTTCCTTATCGTCAAATGACACGCTGTCCACTTTAGTTTTAGCACTCAATAATAGTCCTATTTGAGGACCAGCTTCAAAACTCAACCCGGCTACTGCATTATATTTAAACATTACGGGAACATTTAAATACAAGGTATTATCACTAGCCCCTTCAAACTTGGCTCCTTGTCCTGAGATCAACAACTCAGGCTGAAGTGCCATTTTTTTTGCTAAACCTAAGGTTATAAAACCTCCCGCGTGAAAGCTTGTAACAGAAGAAACTGAAATATCCAAACCATTTCCCGAATATATATTATTAGCGAAGTTAGCACCTGCTTTAAAACCAAATTTTGTACTCTGGGCCATTGCTGCTCCTGAAAACAACATAGTTGCCAATAAAAAGTAAATTTTTTTCATGTATTAGGTTTTTAATTATTTCGGCAATATTTTCTGGCTTTTTGCCATAAAGCCGATGTTTTAGCACTGCCAGGAAACATACCACATAAAATAAACTTTTTCCTTTCGCATTATTTTTAACATAATGATAGCTAACACGAACACCAATAAGATAAAGTATAGAATGAGAAGTATGTAAACGTTATATAAAAGATATTTTTAATTCTTACTATAAATACACCAAAGGTATATAAAACAAATACGGAAGTAAATATTACAAGAAAGGCGGATTGTTCTCAATCCGCCTTTCTTGTAATATGATTAAACTGTTTATACCGCTACCGGAACAATCTGTTTTAGTTTCTCAACTGTATAGTCAATCTCTTCTTTAGTTGTCATTTTACTGAACGAGAAGCGAACTGAAGGTCTGTTTGGACAGGCACCAATACCGGTTAACACGTGTGAACCAATATTTGAACCTGAAGAACAGGCACTTCCTCCCGAAGCTGAGATACCGTTAATATCCAAATTAAACAGCATCATATCGCCCATATCTGACTCAGGGAAAGATACATTCAATACTGTATATAAGCTCTTCTCAGGATCTGTTTCTCCATTAAATTGGATATCAGCAAAATTCTGCAGCAACTGCTCTTTCATATAGGTTTTTAATTCCTGAACATGATTAGCATGCTGTTCCATTTCATGATAAGCAATTTCCAATGCTTTTGCCAAACCTGCAATACCATACACATTTTCAGTACCACCACGCATATTGCGTTCCTGAGCTCCACCATAAATCAATGGTTTGATTTTCACATTGTGGTTAACATACAAAAATCCAACACCTTTTGGGCCATGTAATTTATGTGCCGCACAAGCTACAAAGTGTACTTTCAAATGACTAAGGTCATGAACGTAATGTCCCATGGTTTGAACCGTATCACAATGGAATAATGCATTATACTTTTCGCAAAGGTCGCCTACACGTGCAATATCAAGCAATGTCCCAATTTCATTATTGGCATGCATTAATGACACAAAACTACGCTCATTAGTTTGAAGTAATTCTTCCAAATGGTTATAATCTACATTCCCCTTTTCGTCAATGTTCACGTAGCTTAATTTAATTAAACCATTTTTCTCCAATGTTTCAAGCGTATGTCCTACTGCATGATGCTCGATTTTGGAAGTAATTGCATGAGTAATACCATTATCGTTGATACCACAACGAATAGCTGTGTTATCAGCCTCGGTTCCTCCTGAAGTAAAGAAAATTTCTGAAGGTGAAACATTTAGCAATTTTGCAACGGTCTTACGAGCTTGCTCAACTACTGAGCGAACTTCGCGACCGTGTGCATGGATGGAAGAAGGATTCCCAAATTGATTCTCCATCATGCTAAACATCACCGCTAACACTTCCTTGTCTATAGGTGTGGTCGCAGCATTGTCTAAATAAACTCTCATTTTTAGGTTATTATTTTGGTATTTAGGTTAAAATCAAATTAGAAGTTAGTTGAACAAAATACAAAGTACCTCCCAGATAACTTTTGTACTCCTAACTTTCTAAATCTTACTTCAATTATATCATTTCCTTGAAATCAGAAATTATTTTGTTTGCCAAGGCATCCGCAACCGTTTCTGAACTTCCCTCTGAATAAATACGAATGATTGGTTCTGTATTTGATCGACGCAAATGTACCCATTGTTTATCAAATTCTATACGAACTCCGTCAATCGTATTGATTGGTTGTTTTTGGTATTTTTCCTGAATTTTCTGCATCAATGAATCAATATCCATTTCTGCAGTCAGGGTAATCTTATTCTTTGATATATGATATTCAGGATAAGTGCTTCTTAATACTGAAATACTTTTACCGAATTTGGCCAAATGTGTTAAAAATAATGCAATTCCAACAAGAGCATCACGGCCATAATGTGATTCAGGATAAATCACCCCTCCATTACCTTCACCACCGATAACTGCATTAGTAGCTTTCATCTTTTCAACAACATTCACCTCTCCTACAGCAGCAGCGTTGTATTCTCCACCGTGACTTTCAGTTACATCTTGTAAAGCACGGGTTGAAGACAAGTTTGATACAGTATTACCTTTTTGATGTTTCAGAACATAATCGGCAACAGCCACCAGCGTATATTCCTCTCCAAATAAGTTACCATCCTCGCTCATAAACACAAGTCGGTCAACATCTGGATCAACGGAAATACCCAGATCAGCTTTTTTCCCAACAACTGTTTTTGACAATTCAGTTAAATGCTCAGCTAGTGGTTCAGGATTATGAGGAAACTTCCCATCTGGAGTACAATATAATTCATGAATTGTTTCAACACCCAGGGCTTTAAGCAGTTTAGGTACAAAAATACCGCCTGTAGAATTAACAGCATCTACAACAACTTTGAAATTAGCATTTTTAATAGCTTCAACATCCACCAACGGTAAAGCCAAAATCAGTTCAATATGTTTATCAACATATGTATGATCAAGTTTATAAGACCCTAAAGAATCAACATCGGCATATTCAACGGCAGACTTTTCAGCAATATCCAAAACTTCCTGTCCATCGGCAGAAGAAATGAATTCACCTTTGTTGTTTAACAACTTTAAAGCGTTCCACTGTTTCGGATTGTGGCTTGCTGTAAGAATAATTCCACCTCCTGCGTTTTCCAAAGGAACAGCTACTTCAACGGTTGGGGTAGTTGATAGATCGAGGTCAATAACATCAATACCTAATCCTTGTAATGTACCTACCACAAGATTTCTAACCATTTCACCCGAAATGCGCGCATCCCGGCCAATAACAATTTTCTTATTACCGGTTTTGTTAATTACCCATTGGCCAAAAGCCGAAGTAAATTTTACTACATCTAAAGGAGTAAGAGCGTTGCCCGGAGCACCACCAATAGTACCCCTAATGCCTGAAATAGATTTTATAAGTGTCAAAGTTGATTTTTATTGATTTATTGCGAACAAAATTAGAATATTAAATTAGAATAGGCAATTACCTGTTTGTAAAGTTTTGGCGCAAGTTAAATTACTAAGAAGTTCTATGTTCAATAGAATCACCTTAATTTTTAGCAACCCCGAATAAATCATTTTTGGCTTAAAATTGCTCGTATTGGTTTTATATATTTGCTGCTATGCCTGATAAACAACAGAAGTGGTACCAAAATTGGTTCAATTCGCCTTATTATCATATACTTTACAACAAACGCGATGAACGCGAAGCAGAGCATTTAATGGATAATCTCTGCGAATATCTGACGCCATCAGCTACGGAGCGAATGCTGGATGTGGGTTGCGGAAAAGGCCGTCATGCCATTTACCTGAATAAAAAAGGGTATGATGTTACCGGTATCGACTTATCTGAAGAAAACATAAAACTTGCTAATATTCACGAAAATGGGAAACTGCATTTTTATGTTCATGATATGCGCAATTTGTTCTTCATTAATTATTTCGATATCGTGTTTAATCTATTTACCAGTTTCGGTTTTTTCGAAAAAGACAGAGATCACCAGCATGCAGTAAATATGTTTTCCCGGTCATTGAAAAAAGGTGGTGTTTTAGTACTTGATTTCATGAATGCTGAAAAACTTAAAAACAATTTGGTGCTACGCGAGGTTCAACATATCGAAAACATCGAATTCCATATTCAACGTAAAATTGAAAACGGGGCGATCATAAAAAAAATTGACTTTGAAGATAAAGGACGCCATTTTGCTTTTAAGGAAGAGGTAAGAGCCTTAAGGGTGGATGATTTTAAACGATATTTTGAAAAAGCCGGTTTTGAAATCGAAGCTACTTTTGGAGACTATGACCTTGGACCGTTTAAACCCGAAGTTTCAGACCGTTTACTATTTGTGTGCCGAAAAAAATAACAAATGCTCGAACAATTAAATTCCATTGACCAAAAAGCATTCTTTTTTGTTAACAGCGATTTATCAAACTCATTTTTTGACTGGCTAATGCCGTTAATGCGTTATCCTGCGTTTTGGGCTCCGCTCTATTTGTTTTTGATCATCTTTTTTATCAAAGAATACAAAATAAAAGGTTTATACCTGATTGCATTCTTATTAATCACCTTTGCCATAGCTGATTTTGTTAGTGCAAGTATTATTAAAGAATATTTTCGACGTTTACGTCCATGCAATGATCCGGCATTAATGGGCTTGGTTAAAGTAAGGCTTTCGCGTTGTTCAGGTGGGTTTAGTTTTATTTCTTCACATGCTTCGAATCATTTTGCCATAGCTACATTTTTAATTAGTACGTTTTACCAGCGTTGGAAATGGGTTTTACCTGTGGCTTTCTTTTGGGCAGCAATTATTTGTTTCGCGCAAGTTTATGTGGGTGTTCATTATCCATTCGATGTATTCTGCGGAGGAATCTTTGGCATAGTAGTCGGATATTCTGTATCTAAACTTCGAAAATCTTTAGTACCTATTGATGGAATTAATTAAAAGCTTAATATTATTTTCAAGCGCCTTTTTAGGCGGATTAGCTGTTTTTTTTGTTCAAAAAGGCAGCAACAGAAAGCTTAAACTTATACTATCGTTCAGTGGCGCATATTTGTTCGCTATCTGTGCTCTGCATCTTATGCCCGAAGTTTATTCGTCGCACAACCCAATGGTAGGAGTGTTCGTATTGCTTGGGTTTGCGTTTCAAATTATTTTGGAGCAATTTTCTGAAGGCGTTGAACACGGGCACATTCATGTTCACCAACATCATCATGGCCCGGCTTTCCCCTATGGATTGATGATCAGCTTATGCCTGCATGCCTTTTTAGAAGCATTACCACTAGCAAGTTCAGCCGCGCAGAATGAATTATTGTTTGGTATTGCAATTCATCATATACCGGCCGCCTTTGCTTTAGGCAGCATTTTACTTCAAAGTCATATAAGCAAGCGAACTACTGTTATTATGTTGGTGTTGTTTGCCATTATGTCTCCGGTAGGCTTTATTTTAAGTCAAAACTTAGGCCCGGCTACATCAGGAGTTCTGTCACAGTATTTCGACTATATCATGGCTGTTGTGATCGGAATCTTCCTGCATATTTCAACCACCATTTTGTTTGAAGCAAGCGAGGACCATAAATTCAATTTCTATAAAACAATTGCTATATTTTTAGGGGCAGGAATTGCAATCGCTTTGTTTTTCAGTCAGCAGTCGTATACACATACGCATTAAAAGTAATGGAGTCAGAGGCTGGTGCTAGCCTCTTAACTTATCGAGAAGATTATTCAATGTTTCAAGTTCATCTTGTGTAAGATTCTCATGAATAAAATCCTGAATTTTTTCTGTACTAACAACACTAAGCAGCTCCAATCCTTTATCAGTAATTAACAAGTCAACAGCTCGACGGTCGCTTTTACAGGTTTTTCGCTCAATAAGTTCTTTTTTTACCAAACGATCAACAATTCGTGATACGTCAGACATTTTATCAATGATACGGTCTTTAACCAAATTAAGCGTTGCCGGTTTGGGAAACTGACCGCGTAAAATACGTAAGACGTTGTATTGTTGAGGAGTAATATCATAGGGTTCGAGGACTTGGCGCATGTTTGACATCAACCAACTTTGTGTAAAAACAATATTTATTATTGCTTTTTGATAATTGTTTTCAAACTTATCCTGAACTATTTCTTTTTCAATCTGCATAATCTTGTTAGATAGTTGTTCACAAATATACAGAGCAATAACATTTAATGTTATTGCTCTGTATATTTTTATTAAGAAATTGTTATTTATTTTTTTTTGGATTTGCCTGTGAACTAATCTCTTTCACTTTTTTCGCAAAATCCCAAGGACAATTTAAGCACGAATTCATACAGCAATATCCTCGTTTTAAATGATACTCACGAGTTAAAACCATTAATCCGTTTTCATTGATAATATAATCTTCGCCGACTTTTAGCATTATTCATTTAAAATTTTAACGGTGTGCGTATTGCTTAAGTGTTTCTTTAATTCATTCCCATCACCATGCAAAGTCCAGATCTCTTTAGCTTCTGATCGTTCAATAAGCCTCAGAATTTGATTCCAATCCGCATGATCGCTTATAAACAGTTTTTCATCACAATACTCCTGCAAATTCCCCCAACCAGAGGCAAAAACCTTATAAACATCCCTGGAGTGTTTATAGCTAGAAAAAGTTAAAGGAGGAACGATATAAACGCTGTTTACAGAGTGTTTCATCGTTTTTCGATCATACATTTGCCACTTCCCTAAACTTACACCAAACTGTTCATAAATGCGGTGTATGGGCGCAATAGAATAATGGACCAATACATTTAAACCATCGCAATATTGGTTAATTAGCTGAGTTACCCTTTGAGCCTTACCTAATGCATAGGCTCCAAAAATGATATTATTATTAAATCTGTTTAGCTTAATAATTTCGTCTTCGGCTTTAGGATGCTCTGTTTCAGAAGAGGCGAACGTTGTTTCAGTAATCAAAACATCCGCTTTAACAAACTCAAAAGGTTCATTGGTAGGGTCGTGCTCTAATTTAAAATCGCCGGTATAAAGTATTCTTTTTCCTTCTATTTCAATTAATACTTGTGCAGAACCTAAAATATGCCCGGCACTATAAAAAGTAATATTAGCTTCGCCTATACTAAATGATTGACGATAAGGAACAATCTGAAAGTTTTTGCCTGCATTTTTTTTATACCGAAGGTCCATTACCGCTTTAGTAGCCTCGGTACAATAAATATTTTCAGAACCACCCACTGCATGGTCGCCATGGGCATGTGATATTACCGCATTTTTAACAGGCTTTTGTGGATCGAGATAAAAATTATAAAGAGGGCAATACAACCCGATTTCTGTCAATTTAAAATATTCTTCAATCATCTGCTCTTTTCAAAAACTCACGATGCAATGTTAAAACCTGAGGAATCAAGGCTTTTTTTTCATCATTTAAAATTATATAATCAGCCAGTTTTAGCTTTTCCTCCTCCGAAAACTGGTTTTTAATACGGCTCTTCACCTCATCTTCTGAGCTTCCGTCGCGCTGCATTACCCTATTAATACGTAAGTCCTCGGGCGCTGTAACTAAAATATTGAAATCGTTCTGTTGGTAGCTTCCACTTTCAAACAATAATGCAGCTTCCTTCAATAGATAAGGCTTTTTGTGAAATGAAAGACTCCAGCGATCAAATGATCGGAAAACTGCTGGATGAACCAATGAGTTGAGTGTTGCTAATTTCTCCGGATTATTAAACACTATATCTGCTAATAACTTACGGTTTAGTGTTCCATCGTCAAAATACACCTGGTCACCAAAATTTTGCTTGAGTCCGGTTATAAGCGTAGCGTCTTCAACCATTACTTTCTTTGCTTCGATATCGGCAATAAAAGCGGGGACACCCAATTGCTCAAAAATTTTAACAACAGTGCTTTTACCACTTCCTATTCCACCGGTTATCCCAATTTTCAGCATCATTTGGCAACTAAGAAATCAACAACTAATGGACTTATATTGATTACACGAATAAAATCAGGTGACCTGAGCAATTTAACATCCAAGCGATTTTTACCCTGATTTTTCCATTGGTTTAAATCAACCTGCGCATAAAACATATCTTCATCAACTAAAGGATATTTATTTACCGGGCATAAATATTTAAGTTTTATTTTACCCGGCAGCAAATTTACATCATAATTGCGATCATTATTTGCCAGGTTAAGCTTTACTGTTATTAAGCCTTCTGTATATTTCTCGACTGGAATTCTTAATGAAACTACATTTGGAGTAATTTTAATGTTATCAGTACTTCTTCCCGAAAGCTTGATCAACCTATAAACACTATCGGATAAATTATGCAGAACAATTTTGGGAGTTACCCAAGCTTCTATTTTTGCTACTTCATCTATAGGTCCACTTACGGTAACGCTATCTGGCTCTAAAACTAAATTCGATGAGTAAAAAAATTGCTTCTTAAACGTAATATCAGCAAACAGCTTCAATGGAATTTGCTTCACTATTCTGCTTGAAAAATCAAGATTGATAGACTCCGGCTTTATAAGCTTTATTCTCAAACCATTATTCATTTGCTGATTCAAACCGTCGATATATTTAATTAATGAAATATGATTCCCTTTAATTTGAGATATATCAAGTTTTAATGGTTTATTCAATAGGTTAACTTTCGAAAAAATCAATTGCCAACCTGTTCCTTCCACTTTCAATGTAATATCTTCTACATTTTTTACACTTAAGGTCTTATCCGTAGGAATATTAGTTAGAATAAGGGATGTATTTACATCAAAAACATATTTATTGGAAAGAGAAGATATAAGCCAAAAAACGATAGCAAATAATAAGCAAACAAAGAATAAGCCTAGCTTATGCCGTTCCCTTCTGTTTAAGTCAAATATTGATCTTTCCTTGTCAGTCATTTAACCGGTTTTACCTGCAATATAATTGAAAAAGCCATCTCTTGTTATAAGAGATGGCTTAAAAAATACTATTATCAGCAATTAAGCTTCTTTTTCAGGGATATTTAATGCTTTAGAATTGTCTAAAGAGATACCTGATTTCTGAATTTTGATACGTACGTTATGATCAATTTCTACCATAAAGAAATCAGCTCCTACCTCAGAAATTTTACCATGTACACCACCAATAGTCACTACTTTATCGCCCTTTTTCAATTCTTCAATGAATTTTTTCTGATCCTTCATTTTTTTGGTTTGAGGACGGATCATGAAAAAGTAAAATACTACAGCAATTAACACCATCATTAAAACTGATTGTGTCATATTGCCTCCTCCTGCTTGTAATAAAACGCTAGCTATCATTTTAATTTATTGAGTTTAATTTTCCTGAACTTCACCTACCAACTCCAAAGTGCTCACGGTTGGATTTGTATTTGCAAATATGGTTATATGTTTATCCTGCAAACCTTGCTTACCTTTACTATTGAATTTTACATCAATAACACCAGTCGCTCCCGGAGCAATTGGCTCATCCGGTTTACTTGGAACTGTACATCCACAGCTTGCAATGGCACTTTTAATAATTAAAGGGAACTTACCTTTGTTTACGAATTTAAATGAATGCTCAACAACCTCGCCTTCGGTAATTTTTCCAAAATCAAACTTATCCTCATCAAATTTAATAACTGTTAATTGACTTGAATCAATTTTAGCAAATAGATCAGATGAAGGCGCATGATTTTTGCTTCCTTTATTACAGGCCACCGCAAATGCTGCAACTACTAATATTAAAATTGTTTTTTTCATATAACGGATAAAAAGTAATTATTCTACTAATCCTCTTCCCACTTTTCTCACCTTGTTTTCAGCCTTCAAATCTATTAGAATCTTATCAAGAATCCCATTAATAAATACTTTACTTTTTGGAGTACTGAATTCTTTTGAAAGGTCGATATACTCATTAATGGTAACTTTAACAGGAATTTCATTAAAGTTAATCAATTCGCAGATTGCCATTTTCATCAAAATAGTATCCATGTACGCAATACGTTCTGGGTCCCAGTTTTGGGTTTTCGAAGAAATATAGTCCTGGTATTCGCCATTGTTTCTGATCGTTAACTTAAACAGATCAATCATAAAATCTCTGTCATCCAACCAGTTGGCTGATATTGGAGCAAGCTTCTGCTTAGTTTCACCAAATTCTTTTAACGTTTTGATCATCATGCTGATCACAGAATCTTTATCAATCGGCCAGTTAATAAAGCGGTCTTCCATCATTTGTTCAAATAAAACAGATTGTGGCAAGACTTTTTTAACAAAGAAAATAAGGATTTCGCGTTCAATACTTAAGGTATGCTCTTCTTCTACACAGTAGGCACTGTATTCAGGTGTTGCACTAAAGTCTTTGAATAATGTTCTGACAACTTCCTGATCATTTGAAAAATCAATCTTCTGCTTTTTGATCTCATCGACAAAAGGTGGAAAGTTTTCAACTAATTTGATAAGCTTATTTTCTGCAATGCGAGTACTTGCATTAAGGTCTTCTTCTGATGGAATGTATTTAGAGGCTCGTTCCTGAGCATCGGTTATTGAGTATTTGGCAACTTCAATAGTAAGATTTAAAACCGTTAGGTAGGCTTCATTTACTTTAGCTACACTTTGTAACAAACTCTTCTCGAAACCCTGAATATCTTTGGTTTCTGCCTGATAAAAAGCATACAATGTTTGTAATGCTTTAATGCGCAAGTGCCTTCTGTTTAGCATCTAAAAGAACAATTAAAAATAAGGCCGCAAAGGTACAACTTAAAAGTTAGATTTTAGAAGTACGATTTTAAAATTTTAGTATCTGAGTCATCTTCTAAATTCTTACTTCTTAAATTATTTAGCTATTTGCTTTTAACTGGCGAATATCTTGAATACGTTTTTCGGCAATTTTTAAGGCTGCAGTATAAGGAGTGATCTGATCTTTTTTCGACTTCCGGAAAATATCGAGCGTAACTTTGTAAATATTTTCAGCCAACTGCATAGCCCTTTTTTTTCCAACTCCTGAAATCTCCGAATTAACACTTATCAAACCTCCAGCATTTATTAAAAAATCAGGAGCATATAAAACGCCCATTTCCATTAACATTTGTCCATGCACTTCTTCATCTTCCAACTGATTGTTTGCTGAACCTGCAATTATTGAGCATTTCAATCTTTTTAAGGTTTCTGTATTTACAGTAGCTCCTAAGGCACAAGGAGCATAAATATCAACATCCAAATCATAAATCTGATGGTTTGGAACTATTATCGCATCGTGTTTGCGCGCTACATAGGTTAATCGCTCCTCATCAAGGTCACTAATATAAACACGCGCACCTTCATCACTTAAGTATTTAACCAGGTGTTCCCCAACATTACCAATTCCCTGAACAGCTATTGATTTACCGGATAAACTATCATTACCCCATTGTTCTTTTGCACTTGCTTTCATCCCCATATAAACACCATAGGCCGAAATCGGCCCTGTATGTCCACTTCCCCCAAGAGATTCAGCAATACCAGCCACATGAGGAGTTTCCATTCGGATGTATTCCATATCCCGAGTGTTGGTACCCACATCTTGCGAAGTAATAAACTCACCGTTTAAATTGTTGATAAACTTCCCAAAACGGCGCATCAAAGCTTCAGATTTGTCTTTATTTGAATCACCAATAATAACGGCTTTCCCGCCACCAAGATTCAAACCCGTTATGGCAGCTTTAAAGGTCATCCCTCTTGATAATCGCAAAACATCATCTAAGGCATCTGCTTCACTTCTGTAATTCCACATTCTGGTTCCGCCAATTGCCGGACCTAAAGTTGTATCATGAATAGCTATTATTGCTTTTAAACCTGTGGATTTATCTGAACAAAAAAGAATGCTTTTATGTGATTGATCTGCCATTTTACCAAATACAGAATCCGTATTAACACCGTTAATTTCCTTGATTTCGAGCATGAGGGGTGGTTTTTAGTTTATTGGTTAGCAATGCCTTATAACAAATCTATATAATTTTCAAGCAATTAAAACAAAACCCGCACCAAAAGATTAATAATTTATAATGATTTTTCACTTTTAGTTATTTCCGTTAAAACCATTATGTGAACGAAAATCAGAGAACACTAAAATCGTTACGTCACTTGAATGAAGAAATTGATACTTTTGTTAGGCAGAAATTAAACAATGGGTGAATTAAGCTATCTAAATAAATACTTTTTAAAATACCGCTACCGATTGATATTAGGGATAGTATTTGTAGTTATTTCAAACTATTTTGGAGTTATTCCGGCTAAAATTATCAGGCGAGCCTTTGATCTGGTAAATGAAAACATTACACTCTACAAACTTTTTTCAGGTTTTAGCAGTCACGACAGTATTTACGCTATTTTTGGTAAAACGATGCTCATTTTTGGGCTTTCTGTCTTGCTAATGGCCATATTAAGAGGTATTTTCTTATTCTTTATGCGCCAAACCATTATTGTAGTTTCCCGGCTAATCGAGTATGATTTAAAAAATGAAATTTACAATCACTATCAGGAACTTTCCCTTTCATTTTACCGCAGAAACAATACCGGTGATTTAATGAACCGGATCACTGAAGATGTAAGTCGGGTACGAATGTATTTAGGCCCTGCTATTATGTACACAATTAATACATTGGTACTTTTCCTATTGGTAATATCCACCATGGCCAGCATCAACCTCAAACTTACCCTATTCGCGTTGTTGCCCTTACCTGTTATGGCGGTGGTTATTTATTATGTAAACTCTATTATCAATTATAAGAGCGAACACATTCAGGAGCAATTATCCAACCTATCGACTTTTACTCAGGAAACATTTTCCGGCATGCGCGTGCTTAAAGCCTATGTACGTGAGGAAAAAGTACGGGAAGATTTTGAAGCACAAAGTGAAGAGTACAAGAAACGCTCGATGAGCCTAGCTCGTGTTCAGGCTTTCTTTTATCCTACGGTTTTACTTCTGGTTGGATTGAGTGTGGTTTTTACAGTTTATATAGGCGGTATTGAAGTCAAGAATGGCAATATCACTCCTGGGAATATCGCTGAATTTATCGTTTACATTAACCAGTTAACCTTTCCAATGATGTCGTTGGGCTGGGTTACTTCGCTTATTCAAAGAGCAGCGGCTTCTCAAAAGAGAATAAATGAATTCTTGAATACACAACCTGAAATTCAATCCAATACGAACGAACAGTTTAAGATAAATGGTGATATCGAATTTAGAAATGTAAACTTTACTTATCCTGATACTGGTATTCATGCCTTAAAAAACGTGAGCTTTTCAGCAAAAGCAGGTGAATTTATTGCTTTTATTGGCAGAACAGGTTCTGGTAAGTCAACAATTGCCAACCTAATTGCACGTATGTATGATGTAAACTCGGGAGAAATACTGATTGACGGCAAAAACATCAAAAGTTATACTTTAAATAATTTGCGGGATTCGATGGGTTTTGTTCCACAGGAGGTTTTCTTGTTCTCAGATACCATCAGTAACAATATTGCATTTGGATTAAATAAAGTGGATAAAGATATGATCCATGAAGCTGCTAGAAGAGCGGCAGTCTATAATAATATCCAAGCTTTCCCTAACGGGTTTGAAACAACGATTGGAGAACGAGGAATAACGCTTTCAGGCGGACAAAAACAACGCGTTTCGATTGCGCGCGCAATTATCAAGGAACCTCAAATTATGGTATTCGACGACTGCCTTTCGGCGGTTGATACTAAAACCGAAGAGGAGATTTTAATTAATTTAGGTAAGGTAATGCAGAATAAAACCAGCATTATTATTAGCCACCGAGTATCATCTATAAAAAATGCGGATAAAATTTTTGTAATTGACGAGGGAATGATCATTGAAAGCGGAAATCACGATGCTTTAATAGCCCAAAAGGGCGAATATTTTGAATTATTCGAAAAACAATTACTAGAAGAAGAGGAAATCTTAGATAATTAAATTATCAATGATTAAGCGAAGCATCTTTGTAAGAAAAGTTTACTATTTTTTCACAATAAATTCTTTTTTATTGAGCTTCAGATAATTAAATTGCAAGAAAAAAGATAGCTATTTAGTAGCTATTTATATTTGGAAAATTGAAAATTATTACTTTATATTTACGCCAAGCTAAACTTATTGACACTAACAATGGGAGATTTTGATAACAAAGAGCGCGAAGAAGTATTCTCAAAAAAGGTAAGAGCAGGAAAACGTACTTACTTTTTCGATGTTAAGTCGACTCGTGCAGGAGATTATTACATTACTGTTACTGAGAGTAAAAAACGTATGGAAGATGGAGTGTTTGTGAAACATAAAATTTTCCTTTACAAAGAAGACTTCGAGAAATTCGCGGAAGGCTTGAATGAAGTGGTTGATTATATCAAATCTAATCAGGACGTTGTTGAAAAACGCTATGAAGCTTTTGAAAGCAACGGTGTTCACGACAAAGTTGACGATGATTTTTCATTCTAAACCAAAAATAGGTTAAATAAAAAAATGCATGAATTAACTTCATGCATTTTTTTTGCCTTTACTTTTTAACGCTAAGCCAGCATGACTCTATTATCTCTTCGATGATAACATCCTCATTAAGATTGATTTCATTAGTTTGATGAAAGCGTACCAAAGCCACAATGGGTCCATAAACCAATGATAAGAGCGCCGTCAAGTGCATCGGCTTTAAATATCCCTTGTCAATGCCCATTCCTAAAATTTCATAAATTGGAGCTAATATCTTTTCGCCTTTCCTTTTTGTGGCTTCAACAATAAATGGGGAACTTGAATACTGTTCTATAAACCTGAACACCTGCAAATTATTCAGGTAAAAATCATATAGGCTATGCCATACATTGGCAAAGTTTTTTTTGTACTCCTCCTCTTCATCAAAAGCATTTTGCACTACATCGTTTATTTTCCTCCTGATCTCCAAAAACAGTTCATTGATCAGCTCTTCTTTACTTTTAAAATAGAGATAAACAGTACCTGAAGCAACTCCGGCATTGTCGGCTATTACTTTCATTGATGATCCATGAAAACCATACTGTGTTATTATTTCTAAAGAGGAATCTAAAATCGATTGACGCCTATCTGCTATTTGTTGTTTCATAAATAAAGATTGATTCTATTAAATATAGCAGTTTTCATAAAATGAACCCTCATTCATAATAATATTAAAACAGACTCTTCCCGTTTATAACAAGTTCTTCCTCGGCTGATTTTACAGAATAAGTAAAACCGGGCTGCAAACAGAATGCACCATACTCACCCTGTTTATTAAGCGCAATAAATCCGATTTGCACTTCCTTCGCCTTTTTGGGATCTCGTTTGGCAATACGTTCAACCGCTTCCTGACATGCCTGCTGAGGCGTTCTACCCTGGCGCATAAGTTCTACTACTAAAAAAGAACCTACAATTTTTATAACCTCTTCACCTACCCCCGTCGCTGCGGCTCCTCCAATTTCGTTATCCACAAACATACCTGCTCCTATAATGGGTGAATCTCCAACCCGGCCATGCATTTTAAAGGCCATCCCGCTGGTTGTACAGGCACCCGACAGATTACCATTGGCATCCAGAGCAATCATTCCAATAGTATCATGGTTGTCTTTTCCACCCGGTAACTTTTTAGGGGCTGCGGCCTTATTCTCAATATTTACAACAGGTTCGTACTTTGAAGTTTTCAGCCATTCATTCCAGGCTTTTTCAGAAGCCGGAGTTAATAAATTTTCTTTCTTAAAACCATTTTGAAGTGCAAACTGCAAAGCGCCCTCTCCTACCAACATTACATGCGGAGTTTTCTCCATCACCAAACGAGCTACAGAAATGGGATGAATAATATGCTCTAAGGCAGCCACGGAGCCTGCATTCCCATGTTCGTCCATTATGCAGGCATCCAGGGTTACTTTTCCATCCCTGTCAGGAAATCCACCATAACCAACTGTTTGATTATTAGGATCGGCTTCCGGAACATGCACACCTTTCTCAACAGCATCAAGCGCTCGTCCTCCATCCTTTAACACCTCCCAAGCAGCAGCATTGGCCTCCTTGCCAAAGTTCCAGGTAGAAATAACTACAGGCTTTTTTATGGCTAAATTATTTTTTGATGAAGCTAAAGCATCGAAAACATAACTCGAGGAAACAGCAGCTAGTCCTGCAGCTTTAACAAATTTTCGTCTGTTAATCATATTTATAGACTTGAATTGATTTGCAATAAATTTAGAATCCTAAAGTTAAATCGGCAATCTTTTTAATATTTTAAATACCTAAAGATTCAGCAAACATTACTATCATTGAATTAGCAAAACAAAACCCTAAAACTTCTATTTTGAAACTTAGACTTCTACTCCTTTTCTGTTTATTGTTAAAGTCGATAAGCAGTTTTTCACAATCAGCTAACCCCTTCAATCAATTTTATCAATATGGTATTGCCGATGCATTTATCGGTGGACTGTACAAAGGCACTCTCACTCTTAATGAGTTAAAACAGCATGGCAACTTCGGACTAGGCGCCCCAGATCTGCTTGATGGAGAGTTGATCGTTTTGGATGGTAAGGTTTATCAAACAAAAGCCAATGGCGAAACCTTCGAACCCAATAATAAGGTTACTACATCCTTATCATTTGTTACCTTTTTCAAAGCAGATACATCATTCGTCATTAATAGTCAACTTTCTGAGCAAAGCGCATCAGCTTATATCCTGAATCTGTTGAAAAACAAAAACAGAATGTATGCCATTAAAATAACCGGAACGTTTGATAAAGTAAAAACAAGAGCTTTCCCTCCTTTTAAGCAAGAACCTTTTCCTCCGTTATCAAGCATATTAGACCAACAACAATTCTTTAATTTCCAAAATATTGAAGGCACACTGGTTGGATTTTATTTGCCTTCTTATTTAAACGGGGTAAGTATAGCGGGTTTGCATTTCCATTTCCTTTCGAGTGATAAAAAACATGGCGGACATATACTCAACTATTCAGGCAGCAATTTTAAGATTGAAATAGCTCAACTCAAAAGTTTTCATTTAGAAGAACAGCGAGACCCTGCCCTACAAAATTTCCAATTCAAAAAGACCGCAAATGAATCATTGGAAAAAGTTGAGAAAGGTCACTAATTAACTAATGCTTTTTGATTCTTTGCTGGGTAGTCCTTCATCCTTACTAATAAAAACTTATCTTTGCGCCTGATTTTAAAAAACCGTACAAGAAATGGCTTTACAATGTGGTATCGTTGGATTACCTAACGTGGGAAAATCTACTTTATTTAACTCTCTTTCAAATGCTAAGGCACAAGCGGCAAATTTCCCGTTTTGTACCATTGAGCCAAACGTAGGCGTAATTACCGTTCCTGATGAACGTTTAAATAAACTTGCTGAGCTGGTAATTCCTCAACGCGTAGTTCCAAACACTGTTGAGATCGTTGATATTGCAGGTTTGGTAAAAGGCGCCAGCAAAGGCGAAGGTTTAGGAAACCAATTCTTAGCTAACATTCGTAATACCAATGCCATTCTGCACGTTTTACGTTGCTTCGATGATCCAAATGTGGTTCACGTAGACGGTTCAGTAGACCCGATCCGTGACAAAGAGATCATTGACACCGAGCTTCAGTTAAAAGACCTTGAGTCGGTTGAGAAGAAATTACAGAAGGTTGAAAAATCAGCTAAAACAGGTGATAAAGATGCCAAAAAAGCGGTTGAAGTTTTAACGCTGGTGAAAAACCTTTTATTAGAAGGAAAATCAGCTCGTGCAGCCCAGTTAGAGGAAAAAGACCTTGAACATCTTGAAGATATTCATTTATTAACGTTAAAACCGGTAATGTACGTTTGTAACGTTGATGAAGCTTCAGTTAACACCGGTAACAAGTATGTTGATATTGTTCGCGAGGCTGTTAAAAATGAAAATGCGGAAGTATTAGTTATTTCTGCAAAAATTGAAGCGGAGATTGCCGAACTAGAAAGCTACGAAGATAAGCAGTTGTTTTTGGCTGACTTAGGTTTAGAAGAATCGGGTGTAAACAAACTGATTCGTGCTGCTTACCGCTTATTAAACCTGGCTACTTATTTCACTGCCGGTGTTCAAGAAGTTAGAGCCTGGACCATTACTTTAGGAATGACTGCGCCACAGGCTGCAGGTGTTATTCACACCGACTTTGAAAAAGGCTTTATCCGCGCGGAAGTTATTAAGTATAATGATTATGTGACCTTAGGCTCGGAGAACGCTTGTAAAGATGCCGGAAAGCTGGGTGTAGAAGGAAAAACTTATGTAGTAGAAGACGGAGATATTATGCACTTCCGTTTTAACGTTTAAGCATAAACAAATAAAACTAAAAACGCCTTTCCGATTTACCCAGAAAGGCGTTTTTAGTTTATTTCATATTCCTGATCCACTCTTTTATCAATTCTACGCCTTCCTTATGCACCTGCTCTCTACCCAATTCAGGCATAGCAACTCCGGGATCTGTTGATTCCATTCGATATACTAAAATAGATTCTTCGGGTTTACCCGGAACAATGTCATAACTCCGATCACCGGAACCTCTTCCTGCAGCAATTGGCGCTTTCATAACACCTAAAACCGCTGGTTGAGTTTCACCTACATTTAGAAATAATCCCGAAGTATTAGCAGGTCCTTCTTTTCGATGACAATGACCGCAGTTAACATCTAAATAAGCCCGGGCTCGTTGATCGAGGGTTCCTGTTGAGGGATCATTCCAAACTGCTAGTTTGGGTATATCTTTTAAGTAGGGTAAATTATCGACCATCCCAATCTTTTGCCAATGCTCCAGCTGGTTTTCAGCTTTTGAAGCATATTGCTGGTTACGATTCAATTCCATTGCGGAAGGCCCAATAGGTTGCATGCTTTGATTTTTATTATGACAACCTTTACACTGATTCTTATTCGGGATGACATAATTGGTTACCACCTTTTTTCCGTGAATATCAACATAAGAAATCTGACGAGTCTCACCGGCTACATCGTAAACAGCATCCGTTTGCTCTTCGTTCCAAATGTATGGCCAAGCCACCCATTCATTCTCTTGCCTTACTAATAAACGTGTTTCAATAATTCGCCTGCCTTTCTTTGGATTGCGAAAGTCATTTGGATAGTAAAAGTTCTTAATGAGAATGGTTCCAACCGGAAACTCTAATGCTCCATCTGCTGTATAAGTGACCTTTGTACCTTCAGGTATTCTAACAAAGCGCAACTTTTCAGCATAGTTTGAAAATAACGGAGTATTTAAGCTATAAGGAACAACCCCTCCAGCAGGGGCGAGATCAGCCATTTTACCACTAAAAAATCCGTATTCAGAGAGCTTATCTTTTTTATCCAGTGAAGGAGTTTTTACCACCTTAAAACTCAATGTACAAGCAACTGCAAGCAAACAAGCAATAACAATAATTTGTCTCATACTCCTCAAATCTTTAAATCGTCACTAAAAAATTATTGAATACTCAATACCACTTCCTTCTGTTTTATACCTTCGCGTTCAAAAGGTTTTATATCGCGAGAAATATTTTTGAAACCATTTTCTGCGTCCAGATTGGCAAAGGATTGATTCTTATTATTAAGGAAACAAATACCAAGCTCAGGCTTTAAACTGCCATCTTCATTTTTAAATTTAGCATCCACAATTCCATCATATTGAATGAACGGAACATCTTTCCCAAATTTCAATTTAAATCGATACATTTTACCCATCCGTCCTTTCATTGTGGCACGTTCGTGTTTGCGTTCAAACACATTATCATGAATATAAATATTGGTTGGATAAGGATAATATTCTTTGTCTTTGATAGGAATTTCAGAAATGTAATAACTCGTTATGGCTGTGCCCACTGTGCGGTTATTGATAATTTTATTATCGAAGATCTCCACATTGTTGGTGGCCAAGATCATCACACCCGTACCCTGAGGCACCTTGGCTACAATATTACCTTTAGGGGCAAAGTTCACGTGATTGTTATCGTGGATATTATTGTTGAACACGCGTACAAATCCGCCTTTCTTTTGCATTAAACCTGGTAAATCAAATACTAAGACACCTCCAACATTATTTACCGCTTCATTTTCGTAAACATCAGCATAAAGGGTGTTTTCAATTTCGATACCTGCTACATTTTCATGCGCTTTACTGTTGCGAACAATTACATTTTGCGACTGACCAACGTAAATACCTGCGTCAGATGCAGCTATTGCTTCGCAACCCTCAATCAATACATTTTTGCATTGCACAGGATATAAACCATAACCCCCATTATCTTTATTTGGACCACCAGTCCATTCCACTTTTACGTTCCTGAAAACTATTCCATCTACTTTTTGGGTTTTAATGCAATCCCCTTTAGAATCCTGAACAGTTAAATCTTGCAAAACGATGTTTGAACCATCAGTAACTTTAATCCCTTCGGCACCACTAATTTGTCCTTTAAATGATAGAATGGTTTTATTCATCCCTTTTCCTTTAATGGTCAGGTTTTTCTTACCATCAATTGAAAGGCTCGCATCTAAATGAAAGGTTCCTTCTTCCAATTCAATCACGCTGCCATTTTCAGCTTCTATAAATTTTGTCTGAAGTTTCTTCTGAACATCTTTTTGTGCAAATGCAGGAATTGTTAGAGCGAGAAAGCATACGGATAGTAAAACTCTATTCATAAAGTTGGCTACAATAAATTGGTTAGAGGGTAAATATATCCATTGTTTTGTGAGTTCCAAGCGCTTCTATAAAAGAATGGTTTCTTCACTATATTTCATTATATCTGCTATCAGTTCATCTATCTGAGCTTCAGTTACATTAGGCATGCAGATAATATGTGACAATCCTTTTTCTGATGCTAACTGCCATTTTTTACGTACCATTTCATGTGGCTGCGGAAACACAACGGTTATTGCATTATGATTTCTCCATGCCTCAATTCCAATGGATTTTAAACGCTCTTCGGCATAAGCAGCAATATTCAAACTATGTTCAACACGCTTCTTTAATCCTTCGTATCCCAAGGTTTTAATGGCGTACCATAAGAAGATTGGGCTGTGACCATTTCGAGAGCCGGTAATTGTCGTGTCAAGACTACCGATATAGGCCACTGAACGAGCTATTCGATCTCTGTGAGATTTCTTTACAAGCAATACTCCAGAAGGAGTTGGTGAACCAATAAACTTATGTCCGCTAATTGCGATACTGTCTGCTCCATCAGCAAAATCAAATGCAGGACGTGGTTCTAAAAACGGACTGATACTACCCGAAAGCGCTCCATCGCAATGAATGTAATAGTTTTGAATAGCGGCATCATTTAAGATCGCTTTAATTTTATTGATATCGTCTTTGGCTTCGGTCATGGTGGTACCAATATTGGCCATGATAATAACCGGCATATGACGATTCATTCGAATGGTATTGCTTAAATCTTCATAGTCAATTTCACCGTTCTTTTGCGTACGAATAACAATGTTAGGCATGTTTAGCAAATGAAGATTCTTATGAACGCTGTAATGCGTGGCAGCAGAATAGTAGACCATTCCCTTTGGATGTAGCTCTCGAGCCATGTAAAGACCGTACATATTGCCTTCGGAACCCCCATTAGTAACATATCCCCACCAGTCGTTTTTAGGAGCACGGAAGATCTCTGCAAAAAACTCCAAGACTTCACGTTCCATCTCTCTTGAATCGACGGCATAAGTACATTCGGCAAATGGATCACCAAGGTTGTTAACGGGGTATTTGAGCAATTCTACTAATTCGGAATAATCGAAATCCTTGGAAACGGGATAACCCAGGAAGTTTTGTGTATTCTTTTCAATTTTTTCACACAATGCCGATAGCTTGCGCTGATCTTCAACACTTAGTCTATTCATAATTATTGATTGATTGGTGCCCAAAGATGGGAAAATTGCAGGAATGTTGGATTGTTATATTGTACCTGCTCTGGACAACAAATTAATACCTTTCAGGTACTAACTTCTCTTTCCGAAGTACTAATTAATACCTCTGAGGTACTAACTTCTCTTTCAGAAGTACTAATTAATACCTCTGAAGTACTAACTTCTCTTTCTGAAGTACTAATTAATACCTCTGAGGTACTAACTTCTCATTCTGAAGTACTAATTAATACCTCTGAGGTACTAATTACTCTTTCCGAAGTACTAATTAATACCTCTGAGGTACTAATTACTCTTTCTGATGTACTAATTAATACCTCTGAAGTACTAACTTCTCTTTCTGAAGTACTAAATTATCCTTGATAGGTACTAAGTTCTTCATCTGAAGTAGTAATTACTTCTTCTATAGTATTAAGTTCCTCTTCGGAGTTACTAAATTGATTGATGGAGGGGGGGTAAAAATTGCAGGAACGCTTCAAGAAAACAAATTAAACACAACTGTATAAAAACTGGGAATAAAATAAATGAGTAACTGACAGGAGACAAAAATTGAGGCAAACACAATTGAATAAATCACCTTGTAGTCTTTTCTAAAAGCCAGGAAAATTATATAGGTGACACTAAATAAAAGCCAAAAACCTTTAGGTATTGGTGCTTGATATTTTTCATCCAAATACACAAACATTGGATATATACCTGAACATATGAGTACAAGTATCACATACAGTAGTAACGTCTTTTTTGTCTTCATTATTCTTTCATTGCTCATTAGGAACAAACCTATACAAATAAGCAAATTCTTCGATATTAAAAAAGGCCATTCCTTTATTACAGGAATGGCCTTTATGGTTTGTTGAGAGCCTGATAAGAAAATCTAACTCCTTTGGGCAAATTTCTCTATTGTGTTACCACTTCGGCAGAATATTTATTGCTTTCACCATTATCGAAATTCTGAATGACCATTTTCATTTGATCAACTGAAATTTTGGTTGAATCAAAAACAACTTTGGCTATTGAGGTATTAAAGTTAACCTCACTTTGCTTCACCCCTTTTTGCCCGTACAGTAGTTTTTCAATGCCTTTAGCACAGCCGTCGGCACAAGTCATGCCTGCTACTTTAAAATATACCGTTTGGATTTTTCCTTTTGAAGCAGGAATAACTGTCGCTGAACTTGCTTGTACATCACGAGAATATTGACAGCAAGAATGCAAATTACTGTAAGCTTCAATAGTTGTTTTTTCACCTTCTGTATCGTAACCTGCAGCAGCGATAGCTTTTTGAATTGCTACTTTATTTGCAGGTGCCACATAACTCACTTTCAATTGCTTACTTTGCTCATCCCAATCTGCTGAAGTAACCCCCTTTACTTTTTTGGTTGCTCCTTCAATATTATTCTTACACATTGAGCAATTGCCCCACACTTTAAAACTTTCGGTATTCCCATCCTGTTTCTCTGGAGCAACTGAAGTTTCTTGAAAGCCCTCACGTGGATACTGGCAGCATTCATGCAATTGATTATAAGACTTTGCAGTTGCCTTTTCCACTTCTGTATCATACCCTACTGCAGCTATTGCTTTTTGAATAACGGGTTTAGTGGCAGGGGCTGAATAACTCACTTTTAATTGTTTGGTATCTTTATCCCAATTGGCTGATTGCACCCCTTTCACTTTTTTTGCGGCGCCCTCAATATTGTTTTTACACATTCCGCAGTTTCCCAAAACTTTAAAACTTTCTGTCGTAATGTCCTGAGCCAAAACCAACTGTGAAACAAGGCACATTATAGCAAACAAACCTATGAACTTATTTTTTTTCATTTTATATCTCTTTTTTTAATATGAATTATCGTTTTTATTATCTATCAATTTTATACCTAAATCCGGCATATACTCTACGACCTTCAATAGGCCCCCAAATATAAGATGCATCAAAGAAGCCGTCGTAAGGATTCGACGCCCCTACAATGTAATTATGCTGCCGAAAGTCAAACAAATTTTCGGCGCCGAGATACATTTCAAAGTTTTTCCAATGACGGGTTAACTGCAAATTAACCATAGAATAAGGGCGAGAAGAACTACTGTAACTACTAATTTCATTGCGTTGAGCCTCATCTAAATAGGGCATCTTTTTGCTTCCAAACCATTGCCAAGTCACATTTGCATTCCATTTACGATTAAAAGATTCATAAAATAACGAAGCAACCGTGCGGTGACGAGGCACATAAGGCTCGGTGATTCGAACTCCATCAGATTTGCGGAATACATCAAGGTATTTGTAAGCAAGCTTTAACTCTACAGGTTTTAAGATATAGTAAGAAGCTTCAACCTGAACATTGTTAGCCAATGATTCCCCGGTTAAATTTGAGAAATACACTTTGGTTGGATCCGTATCATAGTCAGGAATGATCTTATTAGCAAACTGGGTTCTGTAAAGATCCAATCCTACACTTCCTTTGCGATAGTTAAGCTCGAATTTACGGTTAATGTTAAAACCATAGTTCAACGCCTTTTCAAGTTT
Organism: Solitalea agri; assembly: GCF_023914155.1. Taxonomy (GTDB): domain Bacteria; phylum Bacteroidota; class Bacteroidia; order Sphingobacteriales; family Sphingobacteriaceae; genus Solitalea; species Solitalea agri. Next base: position 199,529 of record NZ_JAMWYS010000003.1, read on the forward strand.
TAAAGGCTCTGTTATTACAATTTCACGGTTACTTACCTTGATGTTGGAGTTTTCGGCCAAAATATTCGCTGATCTGAAACCGGTTCCTGCTGAGAGTCGAACGTCGGTGTTTTTATTAAGTTCCCATTTAACATTACCTCGAGGCGTAAACACCAATTCACCATTAGCCACATCAGCACGCAGGCCCACAATAACTGAAACCGGACGTTTACCCTGACTCGTAAAGGTATTTTCGGCAAAAACACCGGGCATACTTAAGTCATTGTTGAGATAAAGATCACCAAATTGCTCCTTGATCTTATCTAGACGATAGCTGGCACCAAGATTTACTGAATTATATTTACCCAGGTTTTGATTGTAGATCAAGCGGAGATTTAAGCTTTGCTGCTGGCCGTCATCTTCTCGTAAACCATAATATCCATCCATGTTATGCAGTACATAAGTATACTGCAAACCAAGGCTTTTATAATTGTCTGATGGCATCACAAATCCTGTGCGACCGTAAAACTCGAGACGGTTGGTAACCAATTGCTGGCCATACATGGAGTGATCTGCATGAGGCTGATCAAAGTTAAAATCCATTTGTCCGCCCTGGCGATCCTCATGCAAGTACTTAATAGAATTTTGCGAAAACAAGCCGTTACCCGACTCATATTTCCACTTATTCAGCACGTTGACGTTTTGAAGCATTGGATTATCCAAAAATGAATCGCCGTTCTGATCCATTTTTTGCTTATAACGATCGATATGAAACGAGAATAACGTATTGAGATCTTTCGTAACCTTAAGTGTTTTATCCACATTTAATTCGGCACGAGCAAAACCATCAACATAACCGTTTACGAAGAGGTTATCGGCACGCATTGGATCTTTCAACTCTATATTGATCATTCCGCTGATCGACTCGGGGCCAAAAATCACAGACCCGGGACCCTTAACCACATGAATTTGATCAATTTGGGTTCCGGGAATTCCATAAAGCCCATAGGTAGAGCCAAGCCCCGTAATAGTGGGTGCGTTTTCAGTCAATAGCTGAGTATAGGCTCCAGCCAAACCTAAAACCTGCAATTCCTTGCTGCCGGTAACCCCATCACGATAAGTAACATCAACCGTTGTATTGGTTTGAAAACTTTCGCCCAGGTTGCAGCAAGCTGCTTTTTTAAGCTCTTTCGAAGTAAGGATCTCGGTTTTACGCGGTTGAATAGAAACCATTGAAGCTTCACGCTGATGCGTAATAACCACTTCATTTAACTGCTTTCCTGTTTCAATTAAAACAATGCGCAGGGGGGTATTAGAGTTTACTTTTATAGTATCAGGTTGAAAGCCCAAACATGAAACAACCAATCTTCGATCCGTAATATTAGTTGTTTTCAGGACAAATTTGCCATGGGCGTCAGACAGGGTTCCTACATTGGAGTTTATCCACACAATACTCGCTCCTGCAAGGGGAAGTTCCTTTTTGCTGGCGTTGCGCTCGAACACAGTGCCGCTTATTGTTTGTTGCGCGAAAACCTCAAACCCAAACGCAACTAAACATAAAAGAATAGCTAAAAATCTTTTCATTAAAAATCAAATTCTGTTTTAACAATAAAATCCAGGTAAGTCCATAAGATTACCCTAAAGTTTAAAACAGAAATGATCAGATAAGAAATACTTGTGTGAGATGCCGAATAGAACAACTTCGGAGAGGAGGACTCTTTAAATTAAATGAAACGAGTGTTTCAGGCGCTAATTGTGCATCCAGCGTAAAATGGAATGCAACTAAAAACAGCTGTACCGGAAACAATTTTACCGTTTCAGCATGTGCTAATGAAAGATAACTGTCTTCAATTTTAACAATTTTAACATCGTTACGACAGCAGTCATCCACTGGGGTACGACTATCTTTATCATCATCACCTTTGCTACAGCAACATTCAGGCTTAACAGCAATCCTTGTATCCTGTCTTGTAGTACCGCAATAATGCGTGTATACACCTACTCCTATTGTATTAAGGAGAAAGAATAAACACATTATTATGCCTACAATTTTTTTCATCGCCCCAAAACTAAAAATTATACAACGATAAGAAAGTAATGTTTTTGTTACTGAAAACAAGTGTTTTACGAAGGCTATTTTTCGAAATAAACAATAAAAAGAGAACCTAACTTATACTTTATTTTTATTCTCTAAGCTGCAGATTCTTACCTTATTATAAAAAACATCTTTGAATTAAACCTCCTCACTCCTACCAGTTCATCATAACGTTTGCCCGGGGGTTTAAAATAAACGTAGATCGTGTACACATTATCAGTTTCGAAATGGCAGCCTTCGGTAGCGCACTCATCAGCTACTTTTTGTCCATTAGGAACAAACACATATGAATAGTCATAATAGCCTTGTTTAACCATTTGCTGGGTTTCCAAAGCGCGAGTTACTTCGTTAAAATAAAGCTTATAATCATCTTTGATCTGATAATCTGTAAGTTTTCCGAAGAGGTAATAGTCGCCCGTGGTTGAAGGTTCGGTTTTGGTTAGGGCGAAATGAACTCTTGTATAATCCGCGTCCACCTCAGAGTCTCCTCCTCCGTCCTGGTTTCTGATAGCATAGCTTCCATTTAAGTCGACCACAGTTGAATAGGCAGTTTGTCCATAATTATCGTCTCCAAAAAGGTAAACATCCGTTCTGCTCTTTTCTTTCTGAATATCCTGGATGTGCTGCGAGAAAAACCGCAAACTTCGGGTATCGAAATTCCTAAATTCACTGCCTCCAGTAAATGTCCCCGAATCCATATCGTTATACACCAATTCATTGGTGCGAATAAAAGTTGGACGCATTCCCGAAATCACATTATCCGGTCGATCATTCTGTGTAATTACCGTTTTAATTTCGGCCATAGGGTTCGAAACATTCAATGCAGGATGCTGAATAGTGAAGTTTATCTTTTGCGTTTGATTCCGGTTCTTTATTACGGTTCCGCGCGTTACTTCGGCTGTAATATTCACCTGCTGGCGGTTCACATAAAATCGTCGGGTTAAAACCAAATCATTCGGATCATTATTCAGGTAAACCTTTAACAGGTAGTTTCCGGGAATCAATGGCTTCATGGTATTGGATGGAAATACCAATCCATAATGCGTATACGACTGGATGGTATTAAAAGAATATTTGTATTCGATAATCCGATCTTCGGTATAACCTTCCAAATAATCAATTGATGAAATGTTGCTGGGTTTCCAGTCGGCGGTGCAATGTACTATGGTATAGTAATAATCTTGAGTGCCTGCATTTAAATCATCAAACTGAAGCAATAACTTTTCGGAACTAACCAAGGGAATTACCGGCGCAGGCGAATCCTGGCTGGTAACATTATCAAACTGAACGGTTTTTATATAAGGTTTATACACCCAATCCTGATACTTTAAATCTTCATTTTGGGCGTTTACCTTAACGGAAACAAAAAACACAATAAAAAATAAGGCTAGCTTTATTTTCATTACAGCAGAAATTTCAGCTAACGTAATAAAAAAACCGCTATCAAACGACAACGGTTTCGGGTTTACTTAGGTTTGGTAATTGGTTTTATTATTCGAACGTTGACTTACCGTTTGGAATACTTAACTGAACGGTTGACTTCAACTTCGACTGATTATCAACAATGATATCTTTTATGAAATTCCATTTAACATCGATTCTTTTCAATGAAATATTCATTTCCACAAACCCATGGTCTTTAAAATTGGCCATTTTAATTTGAGGATTATACGTTTTATTAAGGCAGCGAACTTCCGTTTGGATACCAGCAGAAGAGTTTTGATCAATCTGACTCGGAGTAGTTACAGACGGTAAAGTAATTTCCACAAGCTGAGCATATTTTCCTGCAGTCGGGTTATAGTCGGCTTTATTCACAGCTACTTCATTTGCTAATGCCGCTTTAAAACCGCCGTTTGTCACCACCACGTTTTTCAAACTAAAGGCTTTAATAAATTCTAAGAGTTGCGTTTTTTCGGCAGGATGATTATCCCATCGATCAATATCATTCCCGGTACCTGAATCTAAACTTGCATTATTTATCGAGCCAAAAAGATTACTGGTTGTTAAAATCTTCCAGTTTGCGGTCGAATTATTAAGCAGCTTGGTTAGCCAATCGTAATGTATTTGTTCAATAAACGGAGCCGGTTTAACAACAGCCATTTCAGTACTTGCCACCATTCCAACTTGCTCGGTTGGATTGGTATCCATTAGTATTAAATCAAGCATCTTACCAAAACTAAATGAGCGATGAAGCTCTCCATTCTTTACCCGCACAGGCATCCACTCTAGAAAAGCCTGCTCAGCCGCTTTTTGTTTGTTATCCCAGTTAGCGGCTTGCTCCTTACTTCCTTTTAGTGATTGATCTTTCCAAATAGCGATAAAAGGCACTTTAGCATGAGTTTCCATCAGGTTATTATCCAAATGATATTGAGCATAACGAAATCTGAAATCTTTCAAACTTGAGGGTTCGGCTGCCGGTATTTCCCGACGATCGATCAATGTTTCAGCAGTTTCGCCTTCATTAATATATCCCGAAAGCATCACCACTGCATCAACATTCTTTAACTCATTAATACGTTTGTAGGTATTGAAATAGCCCGCTGAATAATTATTTCCCTCAACAAATATCAATTTAACAGGCTCTTGGGAATCATCATCCATTAAGGTTTTAGTTATACCTATCATTGATTTTTTTCCAAAAGCCTCAAACTGATAGTAATAAGTAGTGTTTGGCAATAATCCGGTTACATCCACTTTAACAGTAAAATCCTTCAACTCATCCGTAGCTATATCACCCGACTTAACAATCTGTGAAAAAGCAGTGTCGGTAGCAATTTTCCAATTTACCGGAAAAGCCAGTTTCCAATCGGCATTAGAAGCTTCATTTTGAGAAGGGGTTACCCTTGTCCAAATAATTACGCGATCAGACATGGGATCACCTGATGCTACACCATGATAAAACGGAGCCAGATTTTCATTGAGTTGAAAGCCCTGATTTTTAAGATAGTCAACATAAGAGATATGCTTTATTTGAGCAAAGTTGTTTGTGAATGATGTTAAGAATACTAGCAAAAAAAAGACTAGTAAATGCTTAGATAGATGTTTCATGAGCAAAAAATTTGCGTTGGGTTTACATTGCAAACTTCTCTTCTATATGTTAAGTTTAGGTTTTTAAATATTTATAATTTAGTTATCTTATTGTTAGTTATTTATAGATTATAAAGCATTTTTGTTAACAAATAGTTAAAGCCATCAAAATAAACCCCTTTAAATTCTATTTTGTATCTTAAGCATAAAATATCTGTATCTATGGATGCTTTCGAAAAAATACAAGAATACTTTTCTAGCTATAGCCCACTTTCTGATGAAGCCAAGGAGGCTATAATTAAAGAGGCTGAATACAAAGAATATCCACCCAAAACAGTCTTATTGTCTGAAGGACAAGTTGAAAAACAACTCTATTTTTTAAACAAAGGTTTAGTAAGAGGCTGCTTTAATATGGTTGATAGAGCAATTACTCTTTGGATTTGTTATGAACCTGGCCCTTTTGGTAATCCTGAAAGTTTTTTTAACGAAACCCCTAGTGATATATACATTGAAACCGTTGAACCATCACAAATATTAACAATATCTTACCAAAGATGGCATGAGTTATTGGATCAATTCCCAGAAATTGAAAGAGCAAGTCGAATGATCAGTCAATCGAATGTTCAGCGATTATATCAGAGAATTATGATTTTACACTATGGAACCCCTGAGGAAAAATATAAATATCTATTAGAAAATGAGCCTCAGATTATACAGCGAACCCCACTAAAGTTTATTGCTACCTACTTAAACATCACTCCTGAAACGCTCAGCCGTATCAGAGCAAAAATCTAAAATCAGGCAATAGCAATTCTCAATAAATGACTTAAATCATTTATTAAAAATCTAATAGCCAATAACTTTGTCTCATCAACAATGAGCATATGAGGCAACTTCGTAAATTTTTGAACAAGTATTCCGCTCTATTTATTTGCATCATTCTATTAATCTTTATAGTTCACCGAATGATACAGCACCGCTCCATATTACAAGGTGGTGGTACTCCAATTGTAGAATCAATAAAACATTGATATAACTCGTAAAAGAGTAGATTAGCTGGGAATCTCTGTTGGCTTGGGCTGGCAGGGATTTTTTATTGTTTTAATGAAGACAAAATAGCCCTTGCTTTAATCAAGGGCTATTTGTCTATTCAGTCTGACAATTGAGCAAATTATCAGGCTTCCAGTTCCATTATTTTTTCAGCCATAACTTCCCACTCATTTTGAGCAGAAGAAAGTTGGGCTTTTACTTTCTCATAGGAAGCATTGACCTCATTCAATTTTTTACTATCAGAAAACACTTCTTCTTTGGCCATTTCAGCTTCAAAATTCTTTTTCTGGTTTTCAAGATCCGAAACTAAGTTTTCCAATCGCTCAAGCTCCTGATTCAGTTTTTTAAGCTCTTTTGATCTTTCTTTACTCTCCGAACGATTATCTTGCTTCTCAACCTTAGGTTGTTCAACTTGTTTTTTCGGCTCTTGTGGAGCTTTTGATTGCTCTTTCAACCGTTTATCCTGCCATTCTTCATATTCATGGTAAATGCCCGGATATTCCTTTATTTCTTTGTTTTCAATGAACCATATTTTATTGGCCACATTCTCGATCAGGTAACGATCGTGTGAAACCAGAATAAATGTTCCTTCATATTGTTGTAGCGCCTGAATAAGAATATTAACCGACTGAATATCCAAGTGATTGGTAGGCTCATCCAAAATCAGGAAGTTGGCATCAGAAGTTAAAGTTTTGGCAAGTGCTACCCTTGATTTTTCACCTCCTGATAAAACCTTGATTTTTTTAAATACATCATCACCTGTAAATAAGAAACATCCCAGCAATGAGCGTAGTTCCGTATCAGTACGTGTTGGAGCAAATGCCTGGAGCTCTTCAAGAATAGTATTCTCCAAATGCAGCGATTCTAATTGATGTTGAGCAAAAAATGATTGGAAAACATTATGCCCCCTGTTAATTTCACCTTCCGCTTTATCGGTTCCTGCCACAAGGCGAAGTAAGGTTGATTTTCCTTTACCGTTGGCTCCAATCAAGGCAATTTTATCGCCTTTTTCAATATCTCCATCGGTATTCTTAAGCAGCTCTAGTCCCGGATATGCTTTTGAAATATTTCTTAACTGTACAACGCTTCTGCCTGAAGGACGAGAAAAGCTGAAACGGAAAGAAACCGATGGATTATCATCGTCAACATCAGAAACACGTTCCATTTTGTCCAAAGCTTTAATACGTGATTGCGCCATTTTAGCTTTAGATGCTTTAGCCCTGAAACGTTCAATTAAACGTTCCTCCTCTTTTATTTTTTGTTGCTGGTTCTTAAACTGACCGCGTTGAATTTCTTCACGCAGCGCTTTTTCTTCAAGATAGAAACTGTAGTTACCGGCATATTGAATTAATTGTCCTCCTTTAGACTCAACGATTTTTTGAACAGTTCGATCAAGGAAATATCGATCGTGGGAAACAATGATGTAGGCTCCTTCAAAACTTGTCAAATAATTCTCCAACCATTTAATAGATGGTAAGTCCATGTGGTTGGTAGGCTCATCGAGTAATAACAGATCTGGTTGTTGTAGAAGGATTTTGGCAAGCATTACACGCATACGCCATCCTCCCGAAAATTCTTTCAATGGTCGAACTGAATCTTCAGCACTGAAACCTAAACCAGCTAAAATTTGCTCAGCTTTATACTGAATATTATAGCCATCGAGATTTTCAAACTCGTGCTGCTTATCACTTAACTTATGAAGCAAGTCATCAGAATAATCGTTTTCGAGTTTTTTAAGTAATATCTCAATTTCATCATGTAATTGGTTTTGGCGCTCAAAAGCCTCCATTGCCACGTGCAAAATGCTAAAGTCAGAATGAACAGAAAGTAAATCCTGGTTCAGATAACCTATTTTAAGGTCTTTGGATTTAGATAAGGTTCCACTTGTTGGTTTGTAATCCCCTACCAGCAATTTTAACAAGGTGGTTTTACCGGTTCCGTTGGCACCAATCAATCCAATTTTCTCTCCCGGTTTAATATGCCAGCTCGCTTCATCATACAATGCTCTGGCTCCAAATTCAAACGTAATATCGTTCAGTGCAATCATCGGGCGCAAAGATAGGGCAATACAATTTGAAAATCAGGAATTTTGGAAATTTTGGCAACCAAAAAACATATTCTCTCTTGTAATTATTCGCTCATTCTCTTACCGTGCTTATATTTGCGCCATGTATAATCTTATTAAGCCTATATTTTTCAAATACGATCCGGAAGTAATTCATCATAAAGTATTTAACTGGATCAAAACTGTCAACAAAATTCCGGGAGTATCCTCAGTTATCAGAGGCGTTTATTGTTTAGAAGACAAAAAACTTGAACGTGAAGTATTCGGGATAAAGTTTAAGAACCCGGTTGGTTTAGCTGCAGGATTTGATAAGGATGCCAAACTGTATGAAGAGCTCAAGAATTTTGGTTTTGGCTTTATAGAAGTTGGAACCATTACACCGGTGGGTCAACCAGGAAATGATAAACCTCGTATGTTTCGCTTGGTTGAGGATGAAGCCCTAATCAATCGTATGGGTTTCAATAACGAAGGAGTTGACGAAATGGTTATCCGATTAAAAAACCGTAAAAACAGTTCGTTAATTATTGGCGGAAATATTGGCAAAAACAAGGTTACTCCTAACGAAGAAGCTGATGAAGACTTTGTTAAATGCTTCGAAAAGCTTTTTGATTATGTTGATTATTTTGTAGTGAATGTAAGTTCGCCAAACACCCCCGGTTTGCGCGATCTACAGGATAAAGAGCCATTGAAAAAACTCCTTTTCCGCTTACAGCAACTTAACCAGGCAAAAGTTAAATCAAAACCGATCTTATTAAAAATTGCTCCTGATTTAACCAATGAGCAGCTTGACGATATAATTGAGATTGTTCAGGATACAAAAATTGCGGGTGTGATTGCTACCAATACTACTATTTCGCGTAATGGCTTACGGTCAAACCCTGAGCTTGTAAAACAAATGGGGGGATTAAGCGGTATACCTGTGAAAGATCGTTCAACGGAAGTTATCCGTTATCTGTCGCAGAAGTCAAATAAATCGTTCCCAATTGTTGGTGTTGGAGGTATTCACAGTGGCGATGACGCTATTGAAAAATTAAAAGCCGGTGCTTCGCTGGTTCAAATCTATACCGGTTTTATTTACAAAGGCCCGGGATTAGTGAAAGAGATCAATCAGAAGATTTTGGAAGAAGGGATATAAATTGTTGAATTGATAAATTGTTTTATTGTTGGATTGTTACTTTTAACAATTTAACAATAAAACAATTTGACCACATTAATATAAAAACAAAAAAATCCCGATCAAAAACTGACCGGGATTTAAAGTATTGTTTTAAAGCAGAAATTATTTCGCAGCTTTTTCTAGTTCAGCGATAACATTACGGTTTTTAACAACCTGACTTGTCGCTTTTTCTCTTGAACGGCTACCTAATTCAATGTTAGTAGCTAATTTCAAATGTTGAACCTCTAAACGCGAAACAGTTTTATTCTTTCTGTCTTTTCTTTTTAATCTTGTAACTGCCATGATTTCCCTGAAGTTAATATTGTTAATGGTTAATGTTAATCGCGGTTTACTTCTATTATTAAATTAACAATTCACCACATCGATTAACAAGTTGAGGTCGGAAGCGGATTCGAACCGCTGTAGGAGGTTTTGCAGACCTCAGCCTAGCCACTCGGCCATCCGACCTTCTTTCAACGAGGTTGCAAATTTAAGAATTAATATCTGTTTACCAAGAACTCTTTTTAAATATTTTATGTCCTGCTGATTATCAAACTACTATTCTTATTTAATTTTTATGCCGGTAAAGAAATTTGATCTCCTCTATTGCCTGCGACGCATTTCTGAACAAAAAATTGCTGTGGCAATTCCAACGTTTAACGACTCTGCTTTGCCAAAAGAAGGGATCGAAAGTGGAGCAGTTATATACTTCCTGATCTTCTCTGAAACCCCTTTCGATTCATTGCCCATCAGAATAATTCCGGGTTCATTAAACTCTGCTTTATAAAGGTCTTCTCCTTCCAGTAAGGCCCCATAAATTGGCACTTCAACCTGCTTAATCACTTCTTCAATATCCACCCTTAATACATTCACCCTAAAAATTGAACCCATTGTTGATTGAATCACTTTGGGATTGTAGGCTTCCACCGAATTTATAGAAGTGATCAGCGTTTTAATGCCAAACCAATCAGCTATACGAATGATCGTCCCCATATTGCCCGGATCTTGCACATCATCCAACATAATTGTCCATTTACCTTCAACATCATCCTTGTTCCAAGTGTTGGTTTTAAAATCTTTTGGCACTTCGACAAGTGCTAAAACCTCATTCGGAGTGTGTAAACAGCTTATCTTTTGCAGTTCGGTTTCCGAAACCACATTGACTTCGGTTTTTTTATCTATCCGATTTATATTTGTAAGGTTTTTTAGATAATTTTCAGTCGTAAAAACAGATTTTATACGATAGGAAGATTCGAACAGTTCATTCACCATTTTAACGCCTTCAACAATAAATAAACCGTGTTCATCGCGGTATTTTTTATTATGAAGTGATTTAACAAAACTCAATTGCGACTTTGAAATCATTTACATCTAAAAATTTAAACAAAACTATACTTATATTTTTAATCTCACTAACAATGGTGGGATGTAAACCTTCTCGCTATTTAAAGGAAAATGAAGTTTTGATTGATAAAGTTGTAGTACGTGGCGTTGATAAAGACCTTGAAGAAGATGCACTATCATTTGTTCCTAAAGCTAACTCAAAACTACTTGGCAAAAAAATATCTTTAGGCCTTTACAATACATTTAACACCAAAGACGGAAAATACAAAAGCAAAAGAAAGAAAATAGGCCAAGAACCAGCAATTCTCGATAGTGCCAGAGCAATTCAGGCATCACAAAAAATGAGTCGATTTTTGCAGAATAAGGGCTATTTCAATAATGTGGTAAGCCTTAAAATTGATTCTTTAGGAAAGAAAAAAATTAAACTAACCTATACCGCTATTGAGCGAAACAGGTTTACTGTCAGAAATTTCAAGTTAAATATTCTTGATACAGCCTTAAAGAGCTTGTACAGTAAAAAATATAAAGCTCCAATTGATTCGGGTGAATATTATGATTATTATCGACTTGAACGAGAAGTTAGCAACATCAACAATCTGTTTAAAAGAAATGGCTACAAGGACTTTGAAAAATCGTATGTAAAGTTTAAAGCCGATACCTTATTTAATGACAGCATTAACGCCAAAAATGAGAAGGATCGCCACCAAACAGACATCATAACGATTATCAACAATCCTAAAGGTTCCAATTATCATCAGGCATTTACCATGAATGATACCTATGTAACCATTAAGCCCAATGCCAGAAGAAAAGAAATAAAAGCAGACACCATTAAAGCCCGTGAAGATTTATACTTTTTAGACAAGGAAGGCATCTTTAAACCCCAGCGTTTTTCGGACCTGATCTTCTTTAAAAGAGGAGCTTTATATAACAATGATGACTTTTTAAAAACCTATACCCGATTAGGTGACTTAAATCTCTTCCAATTTATTAAAACAGAGTTCAGGTCGGTTGATCAGGATAGCACTAAGCTAAACACCTATATCGAATTAACGCCTGCTAAAAAGCTATCAGCAACAATTGAAGGAGAGTTAACTTTAAGTGGAAGTTATTTGGGTGGAAATGCGGGTATTAGCTTTATGAATAAGAACTTTTTTGGAGGGGGCGAAATTTTTGAATACCGGTTAAAAGGAGGTTTGGAGTTTCAACCAACGAGCTTTAACGGAATTCCTCAGCCAGCAATCAGAGAAAAAACTCTTGAGACCAGTGCCAGCATTCTGTTCCCACGTTTATTGGCTCCTTTTAATATCAGTCTTAGCAAATACTCACTTCCAAAAACAAAAGTAATTCTTGGATATACCTACGAAGGCAGGCAAGAACTATTTACCACTGGTAACACCTATACCAACTTAAATTACGAGTGGCGCGAAACATTACAAAAAAGCCATTATTATACACCGATAAATATTTCACTAGTAAACTCAACCTTGGACAGTGCGGTGGCCAGAGCTTATATTTTATCGGGTAATAGATCAGCGCTGAGTCGTTATGAGTCTTATTTTTCTTTGAGCAGTCAATACACCTATTTATACAATGATTACCGGGTACGTTTTGGCGGCGACTTTATTTATTTCAAAGGAAGCATTGACCTAGCGGGTAACCTTATGTACCTGGGATATGAAGCATTCAACGCTCAAAAAAACAAACTTGGACAATACACCGTTTTAGATCGTCCGTTTTATCAATATACCCGGCCAGAGGTGGAAATTCGGTATTATAAAATGGTTAACAAGCGTCAATTGGTTACTCGTTTTAATATTGCAACAGGCTTTGCCTACGGAAACACCCCTACAATGCCTTATGGTAAGTTATATGGTACCGGTGGGGCAAATAGTTTGCGTGGCTGGCGCGCGCGACAAGTTGGGCCGGGTTCTTTCCCCCGAAACGACATAAAGCCACAAAACAGTAGCGATAGTATAGCTATTCAATTGGAGCAAATTGGTGAAATGAAAATTGAGGCTAACGTTGAATACCGATTTAATATTACCCGCAACTTTATAGGCTTTAAACTCGATGGAGCAACCTTTTTAGATGCCGGTAACGTTTGGAACATCACCAGTTATTTCGATGATCTATATCCGCAAGGAAGGTTTCGTTTTAACCGATTTTATAAAGAGTTGGCCGTAGGAACAGGTTTAGGACTTCGTTTAGACCTAAGTTTTCTGGTATTCAGGTTCGATGCAGGATTAAAACTTCATGATCCTCAATTCAAAGAAAACCGATGGGTAATTGGTAAATTCTTTGATAAAGATTTCAAAAATGAATACCCTAGTTTTAGGTTTATGAATTATAATATTGGAATTGGTTTTCCTTTCTAGATTAACCAGTTCCATAATACTTCGAAGTAACTCCCTAGGTTTAATCCCTTGTTAAACAAAAAGAAAGCTAATAAAATACCTATGAAGAGAAAAATTAGTTTCCTTACAAAATAGCCTATTATAAAAAACACAATTGGAATAATAAGCAATAAAGAAATAGGGATTTTAACAGGCCAGTGGTAATCACTGATTTGTTGAAGGTAATACAATTTTATAGTGCTAACGGATTGATTACTTGATCGAAAATAAGCAAATGTTGAACCCGAGAATTGTTGCTTTACCGTCGCTTCACCATCTTTAAAATTCAAAGGCACATCAATACCGCTAATTGAAAACATAAAACTACCGTTCACCTTTTCATCTATTTCCTCATTATTGGTGGTTAACGCTACAATTTTCAATTTGCCGCTTTCCTCAATCAATTTAAAATCTTCAATCTCTTTAATTTTGGTTGTTTGAGCTGAAACAGCCTGCAACGATGCTATCAATATGAAAAGGAAAAATACCAGGTAAGACGATCTCATTCAAGTGATTTTTTATTGTATAACAGAAAGCCCAAATGTAACAGAACTCCCCATCTTTTTTGCGGGTCATCATAATAATTAGCACTTAAGCTGATCGGACCTATAAAACTTCTGTATACCGCCCCAGCTGTAGCAGCCAATCTGAAATACTGATCAGGGGCCGCAACTACCGCTTGCTGATTGAACCCTTCCTGCAGTTGATCGAAAGGGATAAAACCATATACCTCAACCCTAAAATCAAGATTCCGTCGAAAAGTGAATACATTTCTCAATCCGGTGTTGAGATAATTGTAAGCTCTGAAATTGGCTAAAAACAATGAATGTGAGTCTTGCATTAGATATGCAGCAGGCTGTTCAACCAATGAGCTCCGATAAGTTGTAAAGCTTGGCTGATTCGACCACAACCCTTCCAAAGCATAACCAATTGTGTATCGTTTACTTAATTTGAAGTAGCGCTCAGATACAGCTTTAAGGGATAGCCATTGTCTTTCTTTATTATTTACCGCTGTCACTGTTGACACTGAGCCGGGCGTAAAATCTTCAAGCCCACTTATATAAGCAACGGACAATGATGTCAATGATCCTTCGGTAGGATATTGCTTCCTGTTGAAAGTTTTGCGCTCAAGAGTGAAGGAAGTTTTCTGGCCGTCAAATTCAGTTTGATCTAGAATATCTAATGAGGAAAAATCTTCTGTCGGACTATATTTATCAAAATTTCTGATCAATGAACCTTCAACTATTAAACGGGTATTGCCTTTGTATGGAAACCCAAGCCGTAAGGCCAGTTTTTTATCTGATTGATCCAAAGGAACCGCATTCAGGTCTTCTACAAATATTTCTGAATTTCGGAAGTAATTCCAATGATTATAGGTATAGTCAAATTCAACAAAAGCCGGTACAATGCCACCAATATCAATTCGGGAGCCTAACTGCATTGACTCATAAAACCTGCCCGAATAAAAATTAGCGCAAAGTGTATAAGCTTCTCGGTTTACAAAATTATACTGAAGACCTAAAAAGATGTTACTGATGGGTCGGGTAGATAAATTTCCACCAAAATCTATTTTGAAATTTCTATCGGGTTTAATATTCAGATTAAAGTTATAGGTATTCTTTGTTGAATCGTGTTCTATTCGAGGATAAACCGATTCGAACACATCGTCGGCCATTAATTTATAATAGCCTTTTTTTAAATCTCCCATACTCATCTCCCTCCCATCTTTACCCAATACATCTTTAATATAACGTCGTTGCTGGCTTTTTACTCCCGAAATCATTACATCCTGAATAGATACTATTTTGTTTTTATTCAGAAAACCAGTCCTTCTTGTCTTCAGCTCTTCCGGAGTGGTTCTTCGTAAAACTCGTGCCTTTATTACAGACATATTTTTCATTGCTGCATCATAACCACGCTGGATTAAGGCTTCAACAGGCTCAAAATTTGTAACACTAAATTCTTTAAGTTCGGGTTGAATATAAACCCCGTTTTGGCCAATTTGTGTAGAGTCGGACTTGGAAAGGAACAAAAAAACAGCGAATCGCGACATTAATCGCTCATCAATTTCTTTAGGATAATCATTATAAATTTTGGAAGAAACATTACAACCAATCAAAACATCAGGATTAAAATCTTCCTTCATCACATCAACCGGAAAGTTATTGTAAACTCCTCCATCGAAAACATATTTATTATCAATTTTAATCGGACGG
The DNA here is from genome assembly GCF_023914155.1 of Solitalea agri. Lineage (GTDB taxonomy): Bacteria > Bacteroidota > Bacteroidia > Sphingobacteriales > Sphingobacteriaceae > Solitalea > Solitalea agri. The sequence goes on from NZ_JAMWYS010000003.1 coordinate 214,857, forward strand.
TAAACGAAAGGCACACTCATGGTTCCTCTAACAGCATCCGTTAGATTCCCCTTTTTCAGAATAATGGGTTCTTGTGAGAGTATATCAGAAACAACGCACCTGAACGGAACAAATAAACTATCGAAATCATACTTTGCACTAGCCGAAGCCTGTGAAAATAATTCAAGCAGGGCAAAATTCAAGGGAACATCATTGATCAGGTTAGCCTGTAACTTAATCTGGAAGGCTGTATCAACCGCAATACGAGCGGTAATAAATGAAGCATTGTCGGGTTTGTTTTGGTAGAAAAGTTTGTAATCACTTTTTAAGCGACCGTTTACCCAGTTTTGAAAATAAGGACTGGTTGCAACACGTTCAATTTGTGATGGTGTATAACCGGCAGCATACATGGCAGCTACAATTCCCCCCATGGATGTTCCGGCGACGTAATCTATTGGTATGTTATTCTCTTCCAGCGCTTTTAGCAAACCAATATGAGCCAAGCCTTTTGCACCTCCACCACTTAAAACCAAACCCACTTTTTGGCCGAAAACTGTTGAACTGATCAGGAATAAAAAAAGTAAAAGGTAATGCTTCATCAAAAAGTAACGCTCTAAAATGCTATATGTTTATGATTGCAAAGTATGAATATCAAGAAAAAAGGCCGGATAAGCCGGCCTGTCTATAAAAAACTTAGTTACTCATTTACTTATGAACTTCTAAAACTATCAAACGCTTGAAGATCACCTAACTTATCAAGCTGTAAAACAGCTCAATAAGTTGAAATACTACCTGACAATGGTTACTGCTCCTGCAAACTTTTGAATTGCATTATTCTCATCTCTAACGGCCACAACATAATAATAGGTAGCTGAAGGCAATGATGAGCCATCCCAATCATTCTGATAATTACGTTTACGGATAATTTCATTCCCATAACGGTTATAAATAATCAGCTCGCTATCCATCGTTTCAATGCCTTTTATTACGAATAGATCGTTAATACCATCATTATTTGGCGAGAAAGCATTCGGAATAATAAAGCCCATGACTGTTTTACGTACTGAAGAAACGTTGTTACTCAAATTTTTGTCGTCGCCTGGTGCAGTAATAGTAGCCACATTGGTAAACGTTCCTACTTCTTTAACTCTCACCCTTAAATTTAAAGTCAGCTGTTCCCCTGCCCTCAAACTATCTATATTCCATTCTAATCTTCGTTCAGATGCATTGTAGGTGATCGCCCCTTTTAAAGCTGATGCATCAACATATTCCAATCCGTCTGGAATTACATCTTTTACCAAAATTGTATTCACAGTAATTGACGACAAATTACTTGCAACAATAGTATACGAGAAAATATCATCGATAACTACAGGATGAGTTTCAGCGGTTTTCTTTATAGCCAGATCCATTTCACTAATTTTTACTTCGAGCACATTAATCACAACGGTGGCTACATTACTGGTTAGTGCTCCATCGCTTACAGTATAAGTAAGGGTATCCATTCCAACATAATCCTTATCCGGAGTATAGATAAATGAACCATCAGCATTAAATATCACAGATCCATGCTTAGTTTGAGTAATAATGGTTGCAGTAAGCGGATCCCCATCTTCATCAGAATCATTACTGATGGCACCATTAGTTGCCGAAACAATTAAAGCTTCATTTTTTTGAGTCGAATACCTATCATTAACAGCAATAGGAGCATGATTAGTGAATTTAACATTGATAGCTACCGTAGCTGTATCTCTTAAGCCGCAGTCATCAGTCACATAATAAGTAAAAGAGTCTGCCCCGCTGAAATTAGTCGTTGGCTCATACTGGAAAGCCCCGGTTTTATTAAGAGTAAGCGTTCCGTTTTGAACACCGGAAATCAAATCAACACTAACGATCTGTCCATCGGTGTCAAAATCATTGATCATTACATTACCGTTTATCGTATTATTCTGCAAACCCGAATATTGATCATTTTCGGCAATTGGATAAATTTCATTCACTCCTACCCTTGCATCAACGGTTGATTCGCAGCCATTAGCATCGGTTACTATTACCTGGTAAACTCCAGGCGACAAGTTTTGGAGATTAGCGGCAGTTGTTCCATCCGACCATTTATATGTGTATGGAGCTCTTCCTCCCGAAACAGTTAAGAATATAGAGCCGGTGGCTGCACCATTACATGCTGAATTTGTAACTGCCGATGCAACCTGTAAGGATCCTGATTCAGCAATTGTGATATCGAATAAATAATCACAGTTGCCATTGTCGGTTATCGTCAACACATAATCACCAGCTCTAACACCTGTTATATCTTTTGTAACTGCGGCAAAACCTCCAGGGCCCGACCAATTATAAGTGTATCTGCCCGTTCCTCCAGTAACAGTTACACTTGCCGCTCCTTTGCTTTCGCCATTACAACCAGCAGCCGTAGTGGTAGAAGAAATAACCACTTCCGAAGGTTCTGCAATTACCGTTGCTATCTGTGTTTCACATCTGTTGGCATCCCTTACAACCAGGTTATAATTTCCAGAGAGTAGATTGTTAAATATATTTCTGTTATTAAATGTATTACCATCAATTGAGTACTCAAATGGAGCTTTTCCTCCTGTTACATTGATGGTTATTACCCCGTCTGATTTACTAAAACAGCTCACATCCGATTTCACAATGCTTACAGTTGGCCCATTTTCATCATTGACAACAATAGTTAAATCCGCAGAGCAATTATTTGCATCTCTAACAGTAATCGAATAAACTCCTGATGGAAGGTTATTCAAGTCCTCAGTTGTTTGTCCGTTCGACCAGTTATAAACATATGGTGCAGTTCCACCCGAAACCATAATATCTATTGAGCCGTTTGATTGAGTACAGGTTGAATTGGCATGAACTTCTGCCAAAGTTAAAGCTGAAGGTTCCGTAATTACTACCGCAGCTGTGCCCTTACATCCATTTGCATCTGTAACTGTTAAAGTATAATTGCCTCCAGAAATTCCAAAAATATCTTCTGAAGTTTGTCCTGTGTTCCACAAGTAGGTATATGGAGCTTTACCTCCTGAAGTTGTAATCTGAATTGCACCATCCAATGCACCATTACAAGTAACATTATTCTGATTCACAACACTAAGTACCGGTCCATCCAGGTCACTTAAGGAAATTGTAAGGGATTGTGAGCAATTGTTCGCATCTGTAACTGTAAGTGTATATACACCGCTAACCTTACCCGAAACATCTTCGATATTTTCACCCGAGTTCCAGCTGTAAATATAAGGCACTGTGCCGCCAGTAACTGATACATCTATAGCGCCAGTTGCCTGGTTACAAGCCGGATCTGTATGGGTTTCGCTTAAGATGATCGCAAGTGGTTCACTTAACGTTACGCTTGCCGAGGCTTGGCAATTGTTTCCATCTGTCACTGTAAGCGTGTAAGTTCCTGCTGCAAGGTTTGCTAAATCCTCGGTCATAGCACTAAAGCCATTCGGACCAGTCCAGCTGTAAGAAAGTGTTCCAGTACCGCTGGAAGTTACATTGATCGCCCCGTCTGCAGCGCCGTTACAACTTACGTTCTTTTGATTATCAACTGTAATAGATGGACCTAAAAGGTCATTTAGATTCACAATGATGCTTTGTGAACAATTATTAGCGTCGGTTACTGTTAAGGTATAGCTGCCCGATGGAACTAAACCCAAATCTTGAGTTACCTGACCCGTCGACCAGCTGTAGGAATATGGCGAGGAACCTCCAGCTACAGTTATGTTAATAGCACCCGTTGACAATCCGCAAACTGGGTTAATATGAGTTTCTGAAAGTGTGATTACTTGTGGCTCAATCAGTGTCACACTGGCCGTTGCCTGGCAATTGTTGACATCCGTAACAGTTAATGTGTAAGTTCCTGCAGGAAGATTAGTCAAATCCTCTATTGTTTGTCCACTGCTCCAACTGTATAAATATGGAGCTGTACCGCCGCTTACACTTACCTGAATTTCACCATCTGCTGATCCATTACAATTAATATTGACTTGATTATCCACTATTACTTGAAGACCGCTTTGATCATTCAGGCTCACGGTAATGCTTTGCGAACAATTGTTCGCGTCGGTCACCGTAAGTGTGTAGCTACCGGAAGCTTTGTTGGTCAGATCCTGGGTCGATTCTCCGGAGTTCCAGCTGTAGGTATATGGTGCTGTGCCGCCCACTACGTTCACGTCAATGGCCCCAGTAGCCTGGTTACAAGCCGGATCGGTATGGGTTTCACTTAAGCTGATCACTGATGGCTCGGTAAGGGTGACACTGGCTGATGCCTGACAATTGTTCCCATCGGTCACGGTCAGCGTATAGGTTCCTGCAGGTAGTGATGATAAGTCTTCAGCCTGAGCACTAAAGCCATTTGGACCACTCCAACTGTAAGTCAAGGTGCTAGTACCGGTAGCGGTTACATTGATCGCCCCGTCTGCAGCGCCGTTACAACTTACGTTCGTTTGATTGTCCACCGTAATAACTGGACCGTTTTGATCACTCAGGCCCACGGTAATAGTTTGCGAGCAGTTATTGGCATCGGTTACTGTTAAGATGTAAGAGCCTGCTGCTTTGGCAGTAAGATCCTCTGTTGCTTCACCACTACTCCAAGAATATGAATACGGTGCTGTGCCGCCGACTACGCTCACATCAATGGCCCCAGTTGCCTGGTTACAAGCCGGATCGGTATGGGTTTCACTTAAGCTGATCGCAAGTGGTTCAGTCATCGTTACGCTTGCCGAGGCTTGGCAATTATTTGCATCGGTCACGGTTAAAGTATAGGTTCCTGCTGGTAGAGCAGATAGATCTTCGATGAATTGTCCGCTTGACCAGCTATAGGTATATGGAGCGGTTCCTCCGCTTACACTCACTTGAATTGCACCATCCGAAGCACCATTACAGCTCACGTTTGTTTGATTATCCACCGTTAGCTGCGGACCGTTCAAATCATTCAGATTTACGGTAATGCTTTGCGAGCAGTTATTGGCATCAGTCACCGTTAAGGTGTAGCTGCCGGATGCTTTAGTAGTAAGATCCTCTGTTGCCTCGCCACTACTCCAAGAATATGAGTAAGGGGCTGTGCCTCCGGTAACTGTTACATCAATGGCGCCGGTAGCCTGGTTACAGGCCGGATCGGTATGGGTTTCTGTTAAACTGATCACTGATGGCTCGGTAAGGGTAACACTGGCTGAAGACTGGCAGTTGTTTCCATCGGTCACGGTAAGCGTATAGGTTCCTGCTGCAAGGCTTGTCAGATCCTCGGTCGTAGCACTAAAGCCATTCGGACCACTCCAGCTATAAGTCAAGGTGCCGGTGCCACTTGCTGAAACATTGACAGCTCCATCTAAAGCACCATTACAACTTACATTCGTTTGATTATCCACCGTTAGCTGCGGACCGTTCAGGTCGTTCAGGGTTACGGTAATACTTTGCGAGCAGTTATTGGCATCGGTTACTGTTAAGGTATAGCTGCCTGAAGCTTTATTGGTCAGATCTTCTGTTGCCTCGCCACTACTCCATGAATATGAATACGGTGCTGTGACGCCAGTAACTGATACATCTATAGCGCCAGTTGCTTGGTTACAAGCCGGATCTGTATGGGTTTCGCTTAAGATGATCGCAAGTGGTTCACTTAACGTTACGCTTGCCGAGGCTTGGCAATTGTTTCCATCTGTCACTGTAAGCGTGTAAGTTCCTGCTGCAAGGTTTGCTAAATCCTCGGTCATAGCACTAAAGCCATTCGGACCAGTCCAGCTGTAAGAAAGTGTTCCAGTACCGCTGGAAGTTACATTGATCGCCCCGTCTGTAGCGCCGTTACAACTTACGTTCTTTTGATTATCAACTGTAATAGATGGACCTAAAAGGTCATTTAGATTCACAATGATGCTTTGTGAACAATTATTAGCGTCGGTTACTGTTAAGGTATAGCTGCCCGATGGAACTAATGCCAAATCTTGAGTTACCTGACCCGTCGACCAGCTGTAGGAATATGGCGAGGAACCTCCAGCTACAGTTATGTTAATAGCACCCGTTGACAATCCGCAAACTGGGTTAATATGAGTTTCTGAAAGTGTGATTACTTGCGGCTCAATCAATGTCACACTGGCAGTTGCCTGGCAATTGTTGACATCCGTAACAGTTAATGTGTAAGTTCCTGCAGGAAGATTAGTCAAATCCTCTATTGTTTGTCCACTGCTCCAACTGTATAAATATGGAGCTGTACCTCCACTTACACTTACCTGAATTTGACCGTCTGCTGAACCATTACAACTAATATTGACTTGATTATCCACTGTTACTTGAAGACCGCTTTGATCATTCAGGCTCACGGTAATGCTTTGCGAACAATTGTTCGCGTCGGTCACCGTAAGTGTGTAGCTACCGGAAGCTTTGTTGGTCAGATCCTGGGTCGATTCTCCGGAGTTCCAGCTGTAGGTATATGGTGCTGTGCCGCCCACTACGTTCACGTCAATGGCCCCAGTAGCCTGGTTACAAGCCGGATCGGTATGGGTTTCACTTAAACTGATCGCTGATGGCTCGGTAAGGGTAACACTGGCTGAAGACTGACAGTTGTTTCCATCGGTCACGGTCAGCGTATAGGTTCCGACAGCTAAAGCCGATAAATCTTCAGTCGTAGCTGTAAAGCCATTCGGCCCGCTCCAGCTGTAAGTCAAGGTGCCAGTACCGGTAGCGGTTACATTGATCGCCCCGTCTGCAGCGCTGTTACAACTAATATTCGTTTGATTATCCACCGTTAGCTGCGGACCGTTCAGATCGTTCAGATTCACCGTAATGCTTTGCGAGCAGTTATTGGCATCGGTTACTGTTAAGATGTAAGAGCCTGCTGCTTTGGCAGTAAGATCCTCTGTTGCTTCACCACTACTCCAAGAATATGAATACGGTGCTGTGCCGCCCACTACGCTCACATCAATGGCGCCACTAGCCTGGTTACAAGCCGAATCTGTATGGGTTTCACTTAAACTGATCGCTGATGGCTCGGTAAGGGTGACACTGGCTGATGCCTGACAATTGTTTCCATCGGTTACGGTCAGTGTATAGGTTCCGGCAGCTAAAGCCGATAAATCTTCAGTCGTAGCTGTAAAGCCATTTGGACCGCTCCAGCTGTAAGTCAAGGTGCCAGTACCGGTAGCGGTTACATTGATCGCCCCGTCTGCTGCACCGTTACAACTTACGTTCGTTTGATTATCCACTGTAATAGCTGGTCCGTTTTGGTCATTCAGAATCACAGTAATACTTTGCGAGCAGTTATTCGCATCGGTCACCGTTAAGGTATAAGAGCCGGATGCTTTATTGTTCAGATCCTCTGCCTGCTCGCCACTACTCCAAGAATATGAAAACGGTGCTGTGCCGCCGACTACGCTCACATCAATGGCGCCGGTAGCCTGGTTACAAGCTGGATCTGTATGGGTTTCGCTTAAGGTGATCGCAAGTGGTTCAGTCAGCGTTACGCTTGCCGAGGCTTGGCAATTGTTTCCATCGGTCACGGTCAGCGTATAGGTTCCGGCAGCTAAAGCCGATAAATCTTCAGTCGTAGCTGTAAAGCTATTCGGACCGCTCCAGCTGTAAGTCAAGGTGCCAGTACCGGTAGCGGTTACATTGATCGCCCCGTCTGCAGCGCCGTTACAACTTACGTTTGTTTGATTATCCACCGTAATAGCTGGACCGTTTTGATCATTCAGATTTACGGTAATGCTTTGCGAGCAGTTATTGGCATCGGTTACTGTTAAGATGTAAGAGCCTGCTGCTTTGGCAGTAAGATCCTCTGTTGCTTCACCACTACTCCAAGAATATGAATAAGGGGCTGTGCCGCCCACTACGCTCACGTCAATGGCGCCACTGGTCTGATTACAAGTCGGATCTGTATGGGTTTCGCTTAAACTGATCGCTGATGGCTCGGTAAGGGTAACACTGGCCGATGCCTGACAGTTGTTTCCATCGGTCACGGTCAGCGTATAGGTTCCGGCAGCTAAAGCCGATAAATCTTCAGTCGTAGCTGTAAAGGCATTTGGACTGCTCCAGCTGTAAGTCAAAGTGCCGGTGCCACTTGCTGAGACATTGATCGCGCCGTCTGCAGATCCATTACAAGTTACATTCGTTTGATTATCCACCGTAATAACTGGACCGTTTTGATCATTCAGATTTACGGTAATGCTTTGCGAGCAGTTGTTCGCATCCGTTACTGTTAAGGTATAGCTACCGGAAGCTTTGTTGGTCAGATCCTGGGTCGATTCTCCGGAGTTCCAGCTGTAGGTATATGGTGCTGTGCCTCCGGTAACTGTCACATCAATGGCTCCACTAGCCTGGTTACAAGCCGGATCGGTATGGGTTTCACTTAAACTGATCGCTGATGGTTCAGTGAGCGTAAAGCTGGCTGAAGACTGGCAGTTGTTTCCATCGGTTACGGTCAGTGTATAGGTTCCTGCTGGTAGAGCAGATAGATCTTCAACACTTTGTCCGCTTGACCAGCTATAGGTGTATGGAGCGGTTCCTCCGCTTACACTCACTTGAATTGCACCATCCGAAGCACCATTACACCTTACGTTTGTTTGATTATCCACCGTTACCTGCGGACCGTTCAGGTCGTTCAGATTTACGGTAATACTTTGCGAGCAGTTATTAGCATCCGTTACCGTTAAGGTATAACTGCCGGACGCTTTATTGGTCAGATCTTCTGTGGCTTCGCCACTATTCCATAAGTATGAGTAAGGCGCTGTGCCTCCCACTACGCTCACATCAATCGTACCGGTCGACTGGTTACAAGCCGGATCTGTATGGGTTTCGCTTAAGGTGATCGCAAGTGGTTCAGTCAGCGTTACGCTTGCCGAGGCCTGGCAATTGTTCGCGTCAGTTACGGTCAGTGTATAGGTTCCTGCTGGTAGAGCAGATAGATCTTCGATGGATTGTCCGCTTGACCAGCTATAGGTATATGGAGCGGTTCCTCCGCTTACACTCACCTGAATTGCGCCATCCGAAGCACCATTACAACTTACATTGGTTTGATTATCCACCGTTAGCTGCGGACCGTTCAAATCATTCAGGTTCACCGTAATACTCTCAGAGCAGTTATTGGCATCCGTTACAGTAAGCGTGTAGCTTCCTGAAGTTTTATTGGTCAGATCTTCTGTTGCCTCGCCACTACTCCAAGAATATGAATACGGAGCTGAGCCTCCGGTAACTGTTACATCTATGGCGCCACTGGCCTGGTTACAAGCCGGATCTGTATGGATTTCACTTAAGGTGATCGCAAGTGGTTCACTTAAGGTTACGCTTGCCGAGGCCTGGCAATTATTTCCATCTGTCACTGTAAGCGTATAAGTTCCTGCAGCAAGGTTTGCCAGATCCTCGGTCGTAGCACTAAAGCCATTTGGACCGCTCCAGCTGTAAGTCAAGGTGCCAGTACCGGTAGCGGTTACATTGATCGCCCCGTCTGCAGCGCTGTTACAACTAATATTCGTTTGATTATCCACCGTTAGCTGCGGACCGTTCAAATCATTCAGATTCACCGTAATGCTTTGCGAGCAGTTATTGGCATCGGTTACTGTTAAGATGTAAGAGCCTGCTGCTTTGGCAGTAAGATCCTCTGTTGCTTCACCACTACTCCAAGAATATGAATACGGTGCTGTGCCGCCCACTACGCTCACATCAATGGCGCCACTGGCCTGATTACAAGCCGGATCTGTATGAATTTCACTTAAGGTGATCACAAGTGGTTCACTTAAGGTTACGCTTGCCGAGGCCTGACAATTGTTTCCATCAGTTACGGTCAGTGTATAGGTTCCAGCAGCTAAAGCCGATAAATCTTCAGTCGTAGCTGTAAAGCCGTTCGGCCCGCTCCAGCTGTAAGTCAAAGTGCCAGTACCGGTAGCGGTTACATTGATCGCCCCGTCTGCAGCGCCGTTACAACTTACGTTTGTTTGATTATCCACTGTAATAGCTGGACCGTTTTGGTCATTCAGAATCACAGTAATACTTTGCGAGCAGTTATTCGCATCGGTCACCGTTAAGGTATAAGAGCCGGATGCTTTATTGTTCAGATCCTCTGTTGCCTCGCCACTACTCCAAGAATATGAATACGGTGCTGTGCCGCCCACTACGCTCACATCAATGGCGCCAGTTGCCTGATTACATGCCGGATCGGTATGGGTTTCACTTAAACTGATCGCTGATGGCTCAGTGAGCGTAACGCTGGCTGATGCCTGACAATTGTTCCCATCGGTCACGGTCAGCGTATAGGTTCCTGCTGGTAGAGCAGATAGATCTTCACTGCTTTGTCCGCTTGACCAACTATAGATATATGGAGCGGTTCCTCCGCTTACACTTACCTGGATTGCACCATCCGAAGCACCATTACAGCTTACATTGGTTTGATTGTTCACCGTTAGCTGCGGACCGTTCAAATCATTCAGGATCACCGTAATGCTCTCAGAGCAGTTATTGGCGTCGGTCACTGTAAGCGTATAGCTGCCGGAAACTTTATTGGTCAAGTCCTCTGCCGCCTCGCCACTACTCCAAGAATATGAATAAGGTGCTGTTCCACCTACTACGCTCACGTCAATGGCGCCAGTTGCCTGGTTACAGGCCGGATCGGTATGGGTTTCACTTAAACTGATCGCTGATGGTTCACTCAGCGTTACGCTTACTGAGGCTTGGCAATTGTTTCCATCTGTCACTGTAAGCGTGTAAGTTCCTGCTGCAAGGTTTGCTAAATCATCGGTCATAGCACTAAAGCCATTCGGACCACTCCAACTGTAAGAAAGTGTTCCGGTACCACTGGCTGTTATATTAATTACTCCATCTGCTGCACCATTACAACTAATATTCGTTTGATTATCCACCGTAATAACTGGACCGTTTTGATCACTCAAGCCCACGGTAATAGTTTGCGAGCAGTTATTGGCATCCGTCACGGTTAAGGTATAGCTGCCGGAAGCTTTATTTGCCAGATCCTCTGTTGCCTCGCCACTACTCCAAGAATATGAATACGGTGCTGTGCCACCGACTACGCTCACATCAATGGCGCCGGTAGCCTGGTTACAGGCCGGATCGGTATGGGTTTCACTTAAACTGATCGCTGATGGCTCGGTAAGGGTGACACTGGCTGATGCCTGACAATTGTTTCCATCGGTTACGGTCAGTGTATAGGTTCCAGCAGTTAAAGCCGATAAATCTTCAGTCGTAGCTGTAAAGCCATTTGGACCACTCCAACTGTAAGTCAAGGTTCCGGTACCGCTGGCAGTTACATTAATAGTTCCATCTCCGGCACCATTACAACTAATATTCGTTTGATTATCCACAGTAATAACTGGACCGTTTTGATCATTCAGATTTACGGTAATACTCTCAGAGCAGTTGTTCGCATCGGTCACGGTAAGGGTGTAGCTGCCGGATGCTTTATTTGCCAGATCCTCTGTTGCCTCGCCACTACTCCAAGAATATGAATACGGTGCTGTGCCTACGGTAACTGTTACATCAATGGCGCCACTGGTCTGATTACAAGCCGGATCTGTATGGGTTTCGCTTAAGGTGATCGCAAGTGGTTCAGTCAGCGTTACGCTTGCCGAGGCTTGGCAATTATTTGCATCGGTCACGGTTAAAGTATAGGTTCCTGCTGGTAGAGCAGATAGATCTTCAGTCGTAGTTGTAAAGCCATTTGGACCACTCCAACTGTAGGTCAAGGTGCCAGTACCGGTAGCGGTTACATTGATCGCCCCGTCTGCAGATCCGTTACAAGTTACATTCGTTTGATTATCCACCGTTAGCTGCGGACCGTTCAAATCATTCAGATTCACAGTAATGCTTTGCGAGCAGTTATTCGCATCCGTTACCGTTAAGGTATAGCTGCCGGATGCTTTATTGGTTAAATCTTCTGTTGCCTCGCCCGAATTCCAGCTATAGGTATAAGGTGCTATTCCACCACTAACCGATACATTAATTGCTCCGTTCGAGAGTGCACAAGAGGCATCTGTATGAACTTCTGAAAGACTTAATACAGACGGTTCAGTCAGGACAACTGAAGCAGTTGCCTGGCAATTGTTCGCGTCCGTTACGGTCAACGTATAGGTTCCTGCTGGTAGAGCAGATAGATCTTCGATGTTTTGTCCGCTTGACCAGCTATAGGTATATGGAGCGGTTCCTCCGCTTACACTCACTTGAATCGCTCCATCCGAAGCTCCATTACAGCTTACATTGGTTTGATTATCCACCGTTACCTGCGGACCGTTCAGGTCGTTCAGATTTACGGTAATACTTTGCGAGCAGTTATTAGCATCCGTTACCGTTAAGGTATAACTGCCGGACGCTTTATTGGTCAGATCTTCTGTGGCTTCGCCCGAATCCCAGCTGTAGGTATATGGTGCTGTTCCGCCCACTACGCTCACATCAATGGCCCCAGTTGCCTGGTTACAAGCCGGATCGGTATGGGTTTCACTTAAGCTGATCGCAAGTGGTTCCAAAAGGGTTACACTTACTGTTACCTGGCAGTTATTGGCATCGATAACAGTCAAGGTGTAAGTTCCTGCAGCAAGGGTTGTCAGATCCTCGGTCGTAGCTGTAAAGCCATTTGGACCGCTCCAGCTGTAAGTCAAAGTGCCGGTGCCACTTGCTGAGACATTGATTGCGCCGTCTGCAGATCCGTTACAGCTTACGTTCGTTTGATTATCCACTGTAATAACTGGACCGTTTTGATCATTCAGATTTACGATAATACTTTGCGAGCAGTTATTGGCATCGGTTACCGTTAAGGTGTAGCTGCCTGATGCTTTATTGGTCAGATCTTCTGCCTGCTCGCCACTACTCCATGAATATGAATACGGTGCTGTGCCTCCGGTAACTGTCACATCAATGGCTCCACTAGCCTGGTTACAAGCCGGATCTGTATGGGTTTCACTTAAGCTGATCGCAAGTGGTTCAGTCAGGGTTACGCTTGCCGAGGCCTGGCAATTGTTTCCATCTGTCACTGTAAGCGTGTAAGTTCCTGCTGCAAGGTTTGTCAGATCATCAGCCTGAGAACTAAAGCCATTCGGACCGCTCCAGGCATAGGTCAAGGTGCCGGTGCCGGTAGCGATTACATTGATCGCCCCGTCTGCAGCACCATTACAACTTACGTTCGTTTGATTATCCACCGTTACCTGCGGACCGTTCAAATCATTCAGGGTTACCGTAATGCTTTGCGAACAGCTATTGGCATCAGTTACCGTTAAGATGTAGCTGCCAGATGCTTTATTGGTCAAGTCTTCTGTTGTTTCGCCAGTACTCCAAGAATATGAGTAAGGTGCTGTGCCGCCGACTACGCTCACATCAATGGCGCCGGTAGCCTGGTTACAAGCTGGATCTGTATGGGTTTCGCTCAAAGTGATCGCAAGTGGTTCCAAAAGGGTTACACTCACTGTTGCCTGGCAGTTATTGGCATCGGTAACAGTCAAGGTGTAAGTTCCTGCAGCAAGGGTTGTCAGATCCTCAGTCGTAGCTGTAAAGCCATTTGGACCACTCCAACTGTAAGTCAAGGCTCCAGTACCGGTGACGGTTACATTGATCGCCCCGTCTGCAGCGCCGTTACAACTTACGTTCGTTTGATTATCCACTGTAATAACTGGACCGTTCAAATCGTTCAGATTTACAGTAATACTTTGCGAGCAGCTATTCGCATCCGTTACCGTTAAGGTGTAGCTGCCGGATGCTTTATTTGCCAGATCCTCTGTTGCCTCGCCACTACTCCATGAATATGAGTAAGGGGCTGCGCCGCCCACTACGCTCACATCAATGGCTCCAGTTGCCTGGTTACATGCCGGATCTGTATGGGTTTCGCTTAAGCTGATCGCAAGTGGTTCAGTCAGGGTTACGCTTGCCGAGGCCTGGCAATTGTTCGCATCAGTTACGGTCAGCGTATAGGTTCCTGCTGGTAGAGCAGATAGATCTTCAATGCTTTGTCCGCTTGACCAGCTATAGGTGTATGGAGCGGTTCCTCCGCTTACACTCACTTGAATTGCGCCATCCGAAGCTCCATTACAACTTATGTTGGTCTGGTTATCCACCGTTACCTGCGGACCGTTCAAATCATTCAGGGTCACCGTAATGCTTTGCGAACAGCTATTGGCATCAGTTACCGTTAAGATGTAGCTGCCAGATGCTTTATTGGTCAAGTCCTCTGTTGCTTCACCACTACTCCAAGAATATGAATATGGTGCTGTGCCGCCCACTACGCTCACATCAATCGTACCGGTCGACTGGTTACAAGCCGGATCTGTATGGGTTTCGCTTAAGGTGATCGCAAGTGGTTCAGTCAGCGTTACGCTTGCTGAGGCTTGGCAATTGTTCGCATCAGTTATGGTCAGCGTATAGGTACCAGCTGGTAGAGCAGATAGATCTTCAATGCTTTGTCCGCTTGACCAGCTATAGGTATAAGGAGCGGTTCCTCCGCTTACACTCACCTGAATTGCACCATCCGAAGCTCCATTACAACTTACATTGGTTTGATTATCCACCGTTACCTGCGGACCGTTCAGGTCGTTCAGATTTACGGTAATACTTTGCGAGCAATTATTAGCATCCGTTACCGTTAAGGTATAACTGCCGGACGCTTTGTTGGTCAGATCTTCTGTTGCCTCACCACTACTCCATGAATATGAGTAAGGGGCTGTACCTCCGGTAACTGTCACATCAATGGCGCCACTGGCCTGGTTACAAGCCAGATCTGTATGGGTTTCACTTAAGGTGATCGCAAGTGGTTCAGTCAGCGTTACACTTGCCGAGGCTTGGCAATTGTTCGCATCAGTTACGGTTAGCGTATAGGTACCAGCTGGTAGAGCAGATAGATCTTCAATGCTTTGTCCGCTTGACCAACTATAGGTATATGGAGCGGTTCCTCCGCTTACACTCACTTGAATTGCACCATCCGAAGCACCATTACAGCTTACGTTTGTTTGATTATCCACCGTTACCTGCGGACCGTTCAAATCATTCAGGGTTACCGTAATACTTTGCGAACAGTTATTCGCATCGGTCACCGTTAAGGTATAAGAGCCTGCTGCTTTATTGGTCAGATCTTCTGTGGCTTCGCCCGAATCCCAGCTGTAAGTATATGGCGCTGTTCCGCCTACTATACTCACGTCAATGGCGCCGGTAGCCTGGTTACATGCCGGATCGGTATGGGTTTCACTTAAACTGATCGCTGATGGTTCACTCAGCGTTACGCTTGCCGAGGCCTGGCAATTGTTCGCGTCGGTCACAGTCAGCGTATAGGTTCCCCCTGCAAGATTTGTCAAATCATCCGCCTGAGCACTAAATCCATTCGGACCACTCCAGCTGTAAGTCAAGGTGCCGGTGCCACTTGCTGAGACATTGATCGCTCCATCTAAAGCACCATTACAACTTACATTGGTTTGATTATCCACCGTTACCTGCGGACCGTTCAGGTCGTTCAGATTTACGGTAATACTTTGCGAGCAATTATTAGCATCCGTTACCGTTAAGGTATAACTGCCGGACGCTTTGTTGGTCAGATCTTCTGTTGCCTCACCACTACTCCATGAATATGAGTAAGGGGCTGTACCTCCGGTAACTGTCACATCAATGGCGCCACTGGCCTGGTTACAAGCCGGATCTGTATGGGTTTCACTTAAGGTGATCGCAAGTGGTTCAGTCAGCGTTACACTTGCCGAGGCTTGGCAATTGTTCGCATCAGTTACGGTTAGCGTATAGGTACCAGCTGGTAGAGCAGATAGATCTTCAATGCTTTGTCCGCTTGACCAACTATAGGTATATGGAGCGGTTCCTCCGCTCACACTCACCTGAATTGCTCCATCCGAAGCACCATTACAACTTACGTTCGTTTGATTATCCACCGTTACCTGCGGACCGTTCAAATCATTCAGGGTTACCGTAATGCTTTGCGAGCAGTTATTGGCATCAGTCACCGTTAAGGTGTAAGAGCCTGCTGCTTTGGCAGTAAGATCCTCTGTTGCTTCGCCACTACTCCATGAATATGAGTAAGGTGCTGTGCCTCCCACTACGCTCACATCAATCGTACCGGTCGACTGGTTACAAGCCGGATCTGTATGGGTTTCGCTCAAAGTGATCGCAAGTGGTTCAGTCAGCGTTACACTTGCTGAGGCTTGGCAATTGTTCGCGTCAGATACGGTCAGCGTATAGGTTCCTACTGGTAGAGCGGATAGATCTTCGATGGATTGTCCGCTTGACCAGTTATAGGTATATGGAGCGGTTCCTCCGCTTATACTGACTTGAATTGCACCATCCGAAGCACCATTACAGCTTACGTTTGTTTGATTATCCACCGTTAGCTGCGGACCGTTCAGGTCGTTCAGGTTCACCGTAATACTTTGCGAGCAGTTATTCGCATCCGTTACCGTTAAGGTGTAAGAGCCTGCTGCTTTATTTGCCAGATCCTCTGTTGCCTCGCCACTACTCCATGAATATGAGTAAGGGGCTGTGCCGCCCACTACGCTCACATCAACGGCGCCAGTTGACTGGTTACAGGCCGGATCGGTATGCGTTTCTGTTAAACTGATCGCTGATGGTTCAGTAAGCGTAACGCTGGCTGAAGACTGGCAGTTGTTTCCATCAGTTACGGTTAGTGTATAGGTTCCTGCTGGTAGAGCAGATAGATCTTCAATGCTTTGTCCGCTTGACCAGCTATAGGTATAAGGAGCGATTCCTCCGCTCACACTTACCTGAATTGCACCATCCGAAGCACCATTACAACTTACATTGGTTTGATTATCCACCGTTACCTGCGGCCCGTTTTGATCACTTAGGCTCACGATAATAGTTTGCGAGCAGTTATTGACGTCGGTCACGGTTAAGCTATAGCTGCCGGATGCTTTATTGTTCAGATCCTGAGTCGATTCTCCGGAGTTCCAGCTGTAGGAATATGGTGAAGTTCCACCCGCAACTGTTACATTGATACTTCCATTCGAAAGACCGCAACTGGCATCCGTATGAATTTCGGAAAGACTTAATACAGGAGGCGCTGTCAAGGTAACTGAAGCAGTTGCCTGGCAATTGTTCGCGTCCGTTACGGTTAAAGTATAGGTTCCTGCTGGTAGAGCAGATAGATCTTCGATGTTTTGTCCGCTTGACCAGCTATAGGTGTATGGAGCGGTTCCTCCGCTTACACTTACCTGAATTGCGCCATCCGAAGCTCCATTACAACTTACGTTCGTTTGATTGTCAACAGTAACTAATGGACCAGAAAGGTCATTCAAATTCACCGTAATACTTTGCGAGCAGTTATTGGCATCCGTTACCGTTAAGGTATAAGAGCCTGCTGCTTTGGCTGTAAGATCCTCGGTCGATTCACCTGAATTCCAGCTATAGGTATAAGGCGCTGTACCACCACTAACCGATACATTAATTGCTCCGTTCGAGAGCGCACAAGTAGCATCCGTATGAACTTCTGAAAGAGTTAATACAGACGGTTCAGTCAGGGTAACTGAAGCAGTTGCCTGGCAATTGTTTGCGTCCGTTACGGTTAAAGTATACGTACCAGCTGGTAATGCTGAAATATCTTCTATAGTTTGTCCGCTTGACCAACTATAGGTATATGGAGCGGTTCCTCCGCTCACACTCACTTGAATTGCACCATCCGAAGCTCCATTACAACTTACGTTCGTTTGATTATCCACCGTTACCTGCGGACCGTTCAAATCATTCAGGTTCACCGTAATGCTCTCAGAGCAGTTATTGGCATCCGTTACCGTTAAGGTGTAAGAGCCTGCTGCTTTGGTTGTAAGATCTTCTGTTGCCTCGCCCGAATTCCAGCTGTAGGTATAAGGTGCTGTACCGCCACTAACCGATACATTAATGGCTCCGTTCAACAGTGCACAGGTGGCATCCGTATGAACTTCTGAAAGACTTAATACAGCAGGTTCAGTCAGGGTAACTGAAGCAGTTGCCTGGCAATTGTTTGCGTCCGTTACAGTTAAAGTATACGTACCAGCTGGTAATGCTGAAATATCTTCAATAGTTTGTCCGCTTGACCAACTATAGGTATATGGAGCGGTTCCTCCGCTTACACTCACTTGAATTGCACCATCCGAAGCTCCATTACAACTGATGTTGGTCTGGTTATCCACCGTTACCTGCGGACCGTTCAAATCATTCAGGTTCACCGTAATACTCTCAGAGCAGTTATTGGCATCCGTTACCGTTAAGGTATAAGTGCCGGATGCTTTATTGGTTAAATCTTCTGTTGCCTCGCCTGAATTCCAGCTGTAGATATAAGGTGCTGTACCGCCGCTAACCGATACATTAATTGCTCCGTTCGACAGTGAGCAGGAGGCATCCGTATGAACTTCTGAAAGACTTAATACAGCAGGTGCTGTCAGGGTAACTGAAGCAGTTGCCTGGCAATTGTTCGCATCCGTTACGGTCAGTGTATAGGTTCCAGCTGGTAGAGCAGATAGATCTTCGATGTTTTGTCCGCTTGACCAACTATAGGTATATGGAGTGGTTCCTCCGCTTACACTTACCTGAATTGCTCCATCCGAAGCTCCATTACAACTTACGTTCGTTTGATTATCCACCGTTACCTGCGGACCGTTCAAATCATTCAGGTTCACCGTAATGCTTTGCGTGCAGTTATTGGCGTCGGTAACCGTTAAGGTATATGTGCCTGAGGCTTTATTTGCTAAATCCTCGGTCGATTCACCGGAGTTCCAGCTGTAGGAATATGGTGAAGTTCCACCCGCAACTGTTACATTGATACTTCCATTCGAAAGACCGCAACTGGCATCGGTATGCACTTCTGAAAGACTTAGTACAGCAGGCGCTGTCAGGGTAACTGAAGCAGTTGCCTGGCAATTATTCGCGTCCGTTACGGTCAGTGTATAGGTTCCTGCTGGTAGAGCAGATAGATCTTCAATGCTTTGTCCACTTGACCAGCTATAGGTATATGGAGCGGTTCCTCCGCTTACACTCACCTGAATTGCTCCATCCGAAGAACCATTACAACCTATGTTCGTTTGATTATCCACCGTTACCTGCGGACCGTTCAAATCATTCAGGTTCACCGTAATGCTTTGCGTGCAGTTATTGGCATCCGTTACCGTTAAGGTGTAGCTGCCTGATGCTTTATTGGTTAAATCTTCTGTTGCCTCACCCGAATTCCAGCTGTAGGTATAAGGTGCTGTACCGCCACTAACAGATACATTAATTGCTCCGTTCGACAGTGCGCAGGTGGCATCCGTATGAACTTCTGAAAGACTTAATACAGACGGTTCAGTCAAGGTAACTGAAGCAGTTGCCTGGCAATTGTTTGCGTCCGTTACGGTTAAAGTATACGTACCTGCTACAAGGTTTGTCAGATCCTCGGTCGTAGCAGTAAAGCCATTCGGACCGCTCCAGCTGTAAGCAAGCGTTCCGATACCATTGGCTGTTACTTGAATCGCACCATCCGAAGCACCATTACAACTAATATCGGTTTGATTATTCACTGTAATTGATGGGCCAGAAAGGTCATTCAATACTACGGTAATGTCTTGTGAACAGTTATTGGCGTCGGTAACCGTTAAGGTATACGTGCCTGAGGCTTTATTTGCTAAATCCTCGGTCGATTCACCGGAACTCCAACTATAGGAATAGGGTGCTGTTCCCCCAGTAACAATTATATTAACTGCCCCGTTCGACTGGCCACAAGCTTCATCAGTATGAACTTCTGAAAGCCTTAAAACAGGGGGCTCAGTCAAGAAGATCGTCACATTTGACTGGCAGTTGTTCACGTCTGTTACCGTTAATGTGTAAGTTCCTCCCGCAAGGGCTGATAAGTCTTCTGTTGAAGCGCTAAAACCATTAGGACCGCTCCAGCTGTAAGACAAACTGCCAATACCACTAGCATTTACTTGGATTGCACCATCAGTTGCTCCATTGCAGCTAATATTGGTTTGACTGGATACCGTTACTAATGGACCGAGTAGATCATTAACATTAACAGTAATGCTTTGGATACAGTTATTGGCATCGGTAACAGTCAATGTATAAGTACCTGAAGGTATTAAAGCAAGATCTTCGGTGGTCTGACCACTAGACCAACTATAAGAATAAGGAGCAACTCCATTGGTTACGGTTATATCAATAGCTCCGGTTGCAAGCCCGCAAACAGGATTAATATGAGTTTCTGAAAGTACAATTGCAAGAGGCTCAGTCAAACTTACACTTGCCGTCGCTTGGCAGTTATTGGCATCTGTTACTGTTAAGGTATAGGTTCCAGCCGTTAGATTTGAAATATCTTCAGTAGTTTGACCGCCTGACCAACTATAGGTAAATGGAGCTGTCCCGCCAGTTACACTTACCTGAATTGCTCCATCAGTCCCTCCATTACAAGTTAAATTCGTTTGATTATCAACAGTAATCAATGGTCCTGTAACATTATTTAAAGTTATTGAAATACTTTGGCTACAATTATTTGCATCGGTGACTGTTAGTACATAGCTTCCAGGTGGCTCACTCGAAATACTTTCTGTTGATTTTCCATTATTCCAACTGTATACATATGGAGCCTTCCCTCCTGTTACATTCACATTTATAGATCCTGTAGATTGAGAACAGGTAGCATCATTATGAATTTCTGTTAAAGTAAGCGTCTGTGGTTCTGTTATTATTACTGATACTGATGCTGAACAATTATTGATATCTGTAACAGTAAGATTGTAGGTTCCACTTTCAAGGCCTGTTAAATCTGCTACTGAAGAGCTAAAGCCATTCGGACCACTCCAGCTATAATTTAAGGGACCTACACCTGCTGCTGTAATATCGATAGCTCCAGTAGTACTACCATTACAAGTCACATTGGTTTGATTGTCGACGGTAATAATTGGTCCGTTGAGATCATTCAGAGTAACCGTAATACTTTGCGAACAGCTATTCGCATCCGTTACCGTTAAGGTGTAAGTACCGGATGCTTTATTTGCCAGATCTTCTGTTGCTTCACCACTATTCCATGAATATGAGTAAGGTGCTGTACCACCACTAACCGATATATTAATTGCTCCGTTCGACAGTGCACAAGTAGCATCCGTGTGAACTTCTGAAAGACTTAATACAGCAGGCGCTGTCAGGGTAACTGAAGCAGTTGCCTGGCAATTGTTTGCATCCGTTACGGTCAGTGTATAGGTTCCTGCAGGTAGAGCAGATAGATCTTCAATGCTTTGTCCGCTTGACCAGCTATAGGTGTATGGAGTGGTTCCTCCGCTTACACTCACTTGAATTGCTCCATCCGAAGCTCCATTACAACTGATATTGGTGTGGTTATCAACGGTAACTGATGGACCTGAAAGGTCGTTCAGGTTCACGGTGATACTTTGCAAGCAATTATTGGCATCAGTTACCGTTAAAGTGTAAGTGCCCGAAGCTTTAGCAATAAGGTCCTCGGTCGATTCACCTGAATTCCAGCTATAGATATAAGGTGCTGTTCCACCACTAACCGATACATTAATTGCTCCGTTCGACAGTGCACAAGTAGCATCCGTATGAACCTCTGAAAGACTTAATACAGCAGGCGCTGTCAGGCTAACTGAAGCAGTTGCCTGGCAACTATTGGCATCTGTTACGGTTAAGGTATAGGTACCAGCTGGTAGAGCAGATAGATCTTCAACACTTTGTCCGCTTGACCAGCTATAGGTATATGGAGCGGTTCCTCCGCTTACACTCACTTGAATCGCACCATCTGAAGCACCATTACAACTAATATCGGTTTGATTATCCACCGTTAGCTGCGGACCGTTCAGGTCGTTCAGATTTACGGTAATACTTTGCGAGCAATTATTAGCATCCGTTACCGTTAAGGTGTAAGTACCGGATGCTTTATTTGCCAGATCTTCTGTTGCTTCACCACTATTCCATGAATATGAGTAAGGTGCTGTACCACCACTAACCGATACATTAATTGCTCCGTTCGACAGCGTGCAGGTGGCATCCGTATGAACTTCTGAAAGACTTAAAACAGCAGGCGCTGTCAGGGTAACTGAAGCAGTTGCCTGGCAATTATTAGCATCCGTTACAGTCAGTGTATAGGTACCTGCTGGTAGAGCAGATAGATCTTCAATGCTTTGTCCGCTTGACCAGCTATAGGTATATGGAGCGGTTCCTCCGCTTACACTCACCTGAATTGCGCCATCCGAAGCACCATTACAACTTACATTGGTTTGATTATCCACCGTTACCTGCGGACCGTTCAAATCATTCAGATTTACGATAATACTTTGCGAGCAGTTATTGGCATCGGTTACCGTTAAGGTATAAGTGCCGGATGCTTTATTGGTCAGATCTTCTGCCTGCTCGCCACTACTCCATGAATATGAATACGGTGCTGTGCCTCCGGTAACTGTCACATCAATGGCTCCACTAGCCTGGTTACAGGCCGGATCGGTATGGGTTTCGATTAAGGTGATCGCAAGTGGTTCAGTCAGCGTTACGCTTGCCGAGGCTTGGCAATTATTTCCATCTGTCACTGTAAGCGTATAAGTTCCTGCAGCAAGGTTTGCCAGATCCTCGGTCGT
>NZ_JAMWYS010000066.1 GCF_023914155.1 Solitalea agri
AATACAAGATAGTATTGGAATATTAACCAATTGTCCATCGGCTTCGCCCTTCGGCTACACCTTAGGCCCCGACTAACCCTGATCCGATTAGCGTTGATCAGGAAACCTTAGTCTTTCGGTGTGCAGGTTTCTCGCCTGCATTATCGTTACTTATGCCTACATTTGCTTTTCTAAACGCTCCAGCGCGCCTTACGGTACACCTTCACTGCTGTTTAGAATGCTCTCCTACCATAAGGATTAATCCCTATCCATAGCTTCGGTAATATACTTGATGCCCGATTATTATCCATGCCCGATCGCTCGACTAGTGAGCTGTTACGCACTCTTTAAATGAATGGCTGCTTCCAAGCCAACATCCTAGCTGTCTATGCAATCGGACCCCGTTAGTTCAACTTAGTATATATTTGGGGACCTTAGCTGATGGTCTGGGTTCTTTCCCTCTCGGCCTTGGACCTTAGCACCCAAAGCCTCACTCCAGCGTATATGTAACTAGCATTCGGAGTTTATCTGGATTTGGTAGGATTTGACTCCCCCGCATCCAATTAGTAGCTCTACCTCTAGTACACTTAACCGCCAGGCTGTTCCTAAAAACATTTCGGAGAGTACGAGCTATTTCCCAGTTTGATTAGCCTTTCACCCCTACCCTCAAGTCATCCGAAAACTTTTCAACGTTAACCGGTTCGGACCTCCATTACATGTTACTGCAACTTCATCCTGCTCAAGGGTAGATCACAAGGTTTCGCGTCTACTCCCACTGACTATGCGCCCTATTCAGACTCGCTTTCGCTTCGGCTGCGTCCCTGAAGGACTTAACCTTGCCAGTGAGAAGTAACTCGTAGGCTCATTATGCAAAAGGCACGCCGTCACCCCATAAGGGCTCCGACCGCTTGTAAGCGCACGGTTTCAGGTTCTATTGCACTCCCCTGTTCGGGGTTCTTTTCACCTTTCCTTCACAGTACTTGTTCACTATCGGTCTCTCAGTAGTATTTAGCCTTACCAGATGGTGCTGGCAGATTCCCACAAGGCGTCTCCGACCTCGCGGTACTCAGGATACAGCTAGGTAATATGATCTTACATGTACACGACTGTCACGTTCTTTGGTAGTCCTTCCCAAGACTTTCCATTTCAATCATATAGTCCACGTTGCTGTCCTACAACCCCAATAATGCCGTAACATTATTGGTTTGGGCTGTTTCGTGTTCGCTCGCCACTACTTACGAAATCACTATTGTTTTCTCTTCCTCTGCTTACTTAGATGTTTCAGTTCGGCAGGTTAGCGTATTTTACAACTAGTCTTCAACTAGTTAGGTTTCCCCATTCGGAAATCATCGGATCAATTCGTATTTGCCAATACCCGATGCTTATCGCAGCTTATCACGTCCTTCATCGCCTCTGAGAGCCAAGGCATCCCCCGTGCGCCCTTAGTAACTTTCTTGATTACTAAGACTTGCGTCTTATTTACTTACATTA
>NZ_JAMWYS010000017.1 GCF_023914155.1 Solitalea agri
CTGTCGACTTTTAGCCGCAATCCATTTGATTAATTGTCCATAGCCTGATTCGTCATTACTGACCTGAATGTGCGTGTTCGCCTCCTTAAGCACTAAAGTGGCATCTAAGGTGGCTTTGGAAACATCGATACCAATGATTACTGACTTTTTCATAGATTTGAGTTGAAGAAAAACTAATACCCTTAACAGGCCTGATAACCTAAGATTCTATCGGGTTCTGTTCAACCAGCGAAGAGAACGGGGCCAGTTCCGAAGGTAGGCCCAAACGCCTGGCAAGCGCGCTGGAGCACCCGTTCTTCTCTGGAAAATTTAATTAGTTTAATCACATAAACCTAAGGGCAAGCTGAAACGTTAGCAGAAATATTAAAACCCAACTATGCATATGACTAAACTTAACATATCTCTTTTAATATTTGTCTTATTCTTTTCTATAGAGGCTTTCTGTCAAACAAATATAAATCCGGGAGTAAAACAGTCTTTTTTGAAAAATGGAATTGGCTTAGGGAGTGTAATTGCCGTTGTGGCTTCATGGGAAAGAAATAAATCAATTTTGTTTGCAATTATTCACGGAGTCTTGAGTTGGCTTTATGTAATTTACTTTGTGTTTACTAGACAGATAAATACAGAGGAATAACTTAGGTACCTAAAAAAATACTTCTGCTAACAGCCGCTTGCCGCAAACGCGGTGGACGTGCAATTTTGAACTGAAACCTTAATTAATAATTTTACAACACGGTGGAGAATGACGCAGGTATTTTCACCGCGTCTTCGGCAAGCGCCAAAACGTTGCCAGCCATTTTATGATGAGATTACTACTACCAATTTTCATACTGACATTTTACGGCTGTACTCAGAGAAATTCTGACACTGGGACAATGACGCCATGTCAATCGGGAACACACGAGGCGATTGAGGATTTTAGAGGAGGCAAAATTGTTTTCATAAGAAATGGCTTTTTGCCGAGATATGATTCGGTACTTGAAGTTCTGCTAGATAGTAATAGAATAAAGTACAGCTTTGACATGTTTGGACATCTGTATCGGGACTGTTACCCTAATACTATGGACAGTTTAATAAAGGAGAAATTCGGTGATAACTTCGTTGATAAATTAGAATTAGTTGCTGATAGTTTGTTCTTTGAAGAAAAGAAGAATACAACCTTTGAATATTATGAGGTCGACACCTGGGCGATGAGGAAAAATAATGAAGACCAGCTTGGTGGAGACTTTATCATAAATTACCTCAATGAAAAACTACCACCAAAGTCCTCGTTTAGGTTTGTTTCAAATATAGTTGACAGACCACATTATGTAATTGAATTCACGGTTGACAAACAAGGAGAAACAAAGAACGTTGAGATAAAAGAAAGAAATAATACGGAGAAGTTTAAAGGGACTGACAAAATCATTCTTAACGAGATAAGCAAGATTAAGGACTGGACACCTGCGTCAATTAGAAATGAACCAGTGACAGCCAAGTTCCAAAGGGGAGTAGCAATCGAGAGCGGAGAATAAAACGGCTGGCAACAAAATGTATAGTAAATGGCCCCGATAAGGAGGACTTTTTTTTATTTTTGCTCGGGGCCACTTCCTATACATAAACGTTAGCCACCATTTTACAAAGCATATGAAACAGTTTATTTTAATATTTATTTTTATTCTGACCTCGTTGGCAACATTTGCTCAAGTCGACCAAAAAACATTCTTGTATAATAATGATGGAGAACTGATTGCAAAAAATGAGTTCAAGATTAATCAGGATCAGTTAAAAAACTGGGCAAAGGTTGAGGCTGAAATCACTACTCTTTTGAGTCAAAAAATTGTTTATCCAGAAGATTATCAGGCAATTGGCCTTCAAGGTGTTTCCATTGTTTCTTTTAAAATTAGCTCAGATAATAAATTGTCGAATGTCAAAATTGAGAAATCAATCGGAGGGTTTGACAATGCAATTATATCCGCGATGCAACAATGTGAGAAAGAGCTTGTTAATGGTTTAAAAATTAATACTGATGAGTTGTTCTATATTCCTCTGGCTTTTGTACTGGAAGGCTTTAAAGGGAAACTCCCTCCTATTATAAAGATTGTCGGGAAGTAAATAACGTGCGAGCGACGTGCAAATTGAACATTCAACCTAATTAATAAATTACGCAACGGCGGACTATGACTCAGGTGTTTTCATCGCGTCTTCGACAAGCATCGCCCGTTAGCCACCATTTTACAAACCATATGAAACAATTACAGAATCTGATCCTAATAATTTTATTTTCAAGCTTTAGTTCTAATGATTCGATAAAATATCAATTGGAAAAAATTCCCATTGACAAAATTGAAGTAATTGAAAGGCTGTATGGAGGTGAAAAGCATGAAGATAATGTTAAAGTTACACTGAGTAAAAGTCATTATCCTTATTTAAGTAACTACGAAATCCCTCAGCCGATACGCTATAACAGGGTTGACAATAGTTTTATGCCATACCAAATAAACTATTTTTATTCCAATGCAGATAATAGCGTTAAATTGATAGATTACACTTGGGACAAAAGTATTTTTATTACTAACATTTTTGAATTACAAAAAGAATTGAAGTTTGAGCATAAGTATTTTGAAAAATACAATGAAAAGTATGATGATGTATATCAAGAAGTTAAAAATAAACTGGGTGAGCCAAAAACTGGGGAGCCAAAATTAGAAAGGATTAAGGCTCGAGACGGTGAATATTTACAAAGAAAGGCTATATGGGAAAAAGATTCTATGACTGTAAATTTGGACATGATTTTTACTCCTGAAGATTGGAAAGGATTCATGGGTACCTACAGAGTAAGACTAACTATTTACTGGAAATAAAAACGGTGGCTAACACGCGCTTCAACGCAAGTGCGGTCGAGGTGCAACTTGCAAAATCCAATACGTTAAATTATTTTCGTCACGATGCACACAGGAACGAAACTTTCTTCGCACCTGCGTCAAGCGCCAACCGTTAGCTGCCATTTAATTACAAACCAATGTCGACAATAGTTTCAGCAACTTCATTTACAATTGGAATAGTCGGATTCTTTATTCTTGTTTACGTCCGCTGGTTTAAAGAAGAAAAATTCACAAAATTGACAGCAGTAGGTGCCATTCTATTGATCCAGGCTTTCGTGACTTTTATTATTGCTTCAATTGCTGACTCCAACAGACAAGATCTAGCTTTGCGAGATCTTAAACAGTTTTTGAAACAGGACAGCTTAGTAGTCAAAATTAATAATGAGAGTTTAGATTCTCTTTCTACAACTAAAATACTTAATGTGATTCGTTCAATTAAAATCATAGATGCTCACCACTCACATCCAATTGACACTACGTACTTGCAGATTATTACTCCACGTGACACAGTTTATTTGACAATTGGTAAAGATTCTGAAAGACCAAATGAATATTGGGTTTTTTGGACAAAATACTTTAAGGAAAGTGAAATTGGAAGAATACAATTCAACAGAGACACTATAAACGGCAGCTAACACGCGCTATGCCGCAAGTGCGGGCAATGTGCAACTTGCAAATTCCACTACGTTAAATTACTTTCGTCACGCTCGACAATGGAACGGAGTTTTCTTCGCACCTGCGTCAAGCGCCATCCGTTACAGGCAACCTTTCGAACTTCGGTTACTGCAAACCATTCCTTAAGTTTGCGCACTTACGCAGTTTCATAGTAATGAAATCAAAAATAAGATTAACACAAAGACTTATAGCAGCTTTTGTTCTGATAGGAGGTTTAGCAATTACACTCCTAGGGACTTTATTTTTAACGACAGTGGAAGCGAGCGGGGCTTCAATATCTGGTGGTATTTTATTTTTAATGATTGGTCTAATGTGCTCTTATAATAGTTTGACCGGTTGCCGCACTTTAAAAATTGAAAATGAAAATATTGAAATAACTACATATTTCGGACTTTCAAAAAAACAATATAGTTTCAGTGAAATGATTTCGCATAATCCTAAGGCATTCAGGAATAAATTTCGAACATACCCAGGACTCCTCATTAAATTTAATGATGGTAGTCAATATCATATTCATGAAATGGAATTCTTAAATTTTAGAGATTTTAAGGCACTTATTACTGAAAGAGTAAAAGGAGACTTGGAGTTACAACTTGAAATTTGGCACCCTTTTACTAAAGACTTTCTTGTATTTGGAATAGTTTTGACCACAATTATGGTTTTTATTATTAAAGTTTTTCAAAGCTAACCCTGAAATGAAATAAAGGCTGCCTGTAACACACGCTATGCCGCAAATGCGGGCGAGGTGCAACTTGCAAATTCCACTATGTTAAATTACTTTCGTCACGCTGGAAAATGGAAAGGAACTTTCTTCGCACCTGCGTCAAGCGCCAAAACGTTGTGGGTAATTTTGTTTTGAGAGTTTCCATCTAAAAAATAAATAAACATGTCAGCAATTGCGGACTTCAGACTTATTGAGACATCGAAGCTCAACGACCTTCGTGACAATGCAGAAATTAAGATTGAGAAGAAACTGTTTAGTAAAAAGGTAATTGACAATTACTGGGACTACTTGAATGCAAACTCAAAAAAGTTAAAAGACTTTGACTGGTCTGGATATATTTTCGCAAACCTGTTAATATTTCTTGAGGAGAAAAAGGGAATTGACTTGCTAAAGGGAAAGTATGACGATATAGCTAACGTGATTGTGGAGCGGAGACAAAACTCGACTTTCATACTTACGTTTGACCATAAGCAAAAATATTTAAGCGGGTTGGCGCCAGACAAATTTACCTTAGACGAATTGATTGAATTCAATAAAGACTTTTCAGAAGAGGACGATCCAGAGTTAGCTAAGGCGGAGATAGAAGGAATAAAATCACTGAAAGAGAACTTGGAACTAATAGCGGACGACAGTCACGTTGTTATATTGAGTGTAGGGTAACAAAACTACCCACAACAAAATGTTTATGCCAGCTTGGGGTTCAGTGTAAATTTGAAGTTTTGTTTTCTTAATTTCGTTCGGCAACGGGGACAGTGACGCGCTTCGAAAGCCCAAGTCGTCATAAACACAAACGTTGTAGGCAAGCCTCGTTGGACAAATTGGACAAATGATTGACTCAGATAAATTTCAGAATTTCGTAAAGCGGACATTTTCATTTCTCGTGACTGAGTACGGCATGACATTGGACAAAGAGAAAATAAATGGAAATGCGTTTTACGACATCCAGTTCCGAGACAAGGACAAGGTAATCTCAGTTTCCTTGGAGAATATTGAAAACTATTTTCAAGTGATTCTCTTCAATCTCAACAACGGACAACTTCCGGACTATGATGACAAAACAAGGACAATCCATTTGACAGAACTGAATAAAAAATTCTTGACAGCACTGGACAAAAAAGAATTTGAGGACAACGACCGACAATTTGCGGACATCGTGACGGAGGACAAGACTGAAAAACAAATTTTAAAGTCAGCAAAGGACTTAAGATTGTGTTTGAAACAAATGAACAGTAAACGAGGCCTGCCTACAACATAGTGTTTATGTCGGCTGCGGGTACGGTGTTGCTGTAAGTTTAGTTTTCTTAATTTCGTTTTGCACTCGCGGACAAGACGCGGCTTCGAAAACCGCAGCCGCCATAAACACGGGCCGTTATGTGCAACCAAACCAGCAACTATGAAACGTAAAAAGCATTTCATCAAATTTACTTCAATCATTCTTATTACGACTCTTTTAACAAATTGCAAAAAGGACAATGACATATCTACAGTGAGACTTTCTTCGAATGAATTACTAAATAAAAGATGGAAGCAGGTTCGAGGGCCTTTCAAGGGAGAGTTTTATAATTTCACTTTATATTATGACTCATTACAATTCACAGTAAATGATAAATATACAGCGAAAATCAAAGGTACTATTACTGCCATTGGTTACCCTGCTTATATAGAAAATGAAAGCGGAAGTTTCACTTATGATGAGACCTCAAAAACTATAAAATGGTTTGATGTAGACAGTGTAAGAATCATATCTTTTGGAGATAAAGTAGCTCATTATAAACCAGACTGGATTTTAGAAGACAGAAATGATAGCATGTTACTTTTTAAGCTGAAATATTCGATTGACACTATTGAACTTGGGAAATACGATAA
This sequence comes from Solitalea agri, assembly GCF_023914155.1. Classification (GTDB taxonomy): domain Bacteria; phylum Bacteroidota; class Bacteroidia; order Sphingobacteriales; family Sphingobacteriaceae; genus Solitalea; species Solitalea agri. The sequence goes on from NZ_JAMWYS010000017.1 coordinate 6,130, forward strand.
TACACGTCCGATTCTCTTGAAGGCAATCAACTAAAACTTGAAATATCTTAACTGCACATAACACAGGCTTACCGTCAGCGCGGGCGACAAGCAAATTGAAATCAAAACCAATTTAATATCTTGCATCACGGCTGACAATTAAGCGCGGTTTTCACGCGCCGAACGGCAAGCCTAAAACGTTATGCGTAACCATGCGAACAATCATCATGAGAAGACAAGTTTCCATACTGACAATTATTTTGGTTCTTAATTTTCTCGCTTGTTCTCGGTCTGTCGGACAGTCCAAAAACAATCGTATCGACAAAGACACGACTTTTAACATATTTGGTGACAAAGCTTATTTTCTGTCATTTAAAATAATACAAGAAAAAAAAGACGACGATCCTCATTTCGGAACATTGACTTTAACCCATAAAATAAACGGCAAAACAGATGTTCTACTAAAAGACACTGTTGAGTTCTTTATGCCATTGCTACAACTGAAAGACTTTAACAATGACCAAACAAACGATATTCTGATTCTCAATACTTCTAGCACTAGAAGTGTATGGACTCATCATTTATACCTGGTCGACAACAAAAATCATAAATTAATACCTGTAAAGAATTTCGAAGAGCTTTATAATCCTGAGTTTGATTCAAAGAACAATATCATTATCAGCACCGCTATTTACAGCAAAATATTTTATTCATTTTATAGAATTGGGACAGACAACAAATTAATCAACCTTGGACACGGCTTTGAAGGCGACATGACAGAAGCCGACGATGCTAAATACAAGAATGCTATTAAAAGTATTACCGAAAAAGACTAATACTAAAGAATTAGTAAAACACTTCAGAAAATAATGGCTACGCATAACAGCCGCTCCTATGTAAAGTGCGGTGGACGTGCAATTTTGAACTGAAAACTTAATTAATAATTTTACACCACGGCGGAGCATGACGCAGGTATTTTCATCATGCCTTCGAACTGAAACGTTATACGCAACATATGAAGAAGCTTTTACTGACTCTTTTACTAACATTCTTTATTAAAGTAATTTACTCTCAATCATTATTTAATTTATTAGCTGACAAGGACTATCCTAAACTAGAAAAGAAGTTAATTGATGGAACAGATCCCAATAGATTGAACAAGGATGGAATTAATACTCTTTTTCAAGCTTCTTACGACGGAGATACAACTGCCGTAAAAATCCTTTTAAAATATTCAGCGGATGTAAATATTGAGTCTAAGCCCAATAAGCTCACAGCTTTAATGGCTGCATCTCAAAATGGTCATATGAAAATTGTGGACTTGTTGATAAAAGCAGGAGCAAATGTAAATTTGAAAGATATTCATGGCTGGTCCGCTCTTAGAACGGCCGCAAGAAATGGACATTACGATATAATCAGACTGTTATTAGAAAACAAAGCAATCATAGACGATAAAGCAACTGACGGAGCAACTCCAATGATGATGGCGGCTTACAAAGGCCATCAAGAAATCGTTGAATACTTACTTTCAAAAGGTGCAAATATTAATTCCTTAGCCAAGGATAAAGAATCGGCTTTGACATATGCGGCACAAGCTGGTCGAAAAAATATTGTAGAACTTTTGTTAAAGAATGGCGCTGATAAATCTCAAGTAACTGATGAGGGCAAAACCGCACATTCCTTAGCCTTAGAAAAGGGGTTCCCTGATATTGCTCGTTTGCTACAATAATTATTGGGCAAGCTGGAACGTTAGGCACAAACAAAAAAACAGTTAACCAAAATCAACAATTATGGAAGAACATGTACTTTTAAATTCTGAATCTTCAGACAAAAGAGAATTAGTCACAAAAAATCAATTTATCATTCTAAACTTCTTGACATTTAATCTTTATAGTGTTTGGTGGATGTACAAATCATGGAACTTTTTTAAAGAAAAAGAATCCTCAGACATAATGCCTGCAATGAGAGCCTTGTTTTCACTTTTTTTCCTTTATGGACTATTTGAGAAAATAAAAGCTTTTGCAAAAGGCAATGGTTATTCAAAAGACTATTCTTCTGGACTCCTTTTCATTGGCCTGATAGTATTGGGTATTTGTGCTTATCTTCCAGAACCCTTTATGCTACTTACTTTCATTAGTTTTATTTGTTTCACACCTGCTGTGGAAGCCTTAAATTTTGGAATCACTGAATCTAATGATGGTGAAGAACAAACAAGCTATAATACAAGACAAATCGTATTATTGGTTTTAGGCAGCATTTTATGGGTTCTTGTATTAATGGGACTATTTGCAGCATAATTGCTAAATCTTGACGATGCATAGCAAAGGTTTGTTAGGAGCGCTGGCGATATGCAACTATGAACTGAAACAAATTAGTAATTTAACTTCAAGAGGGGCTATGACGAGGCAATTTTTACCATGCCATCGCCAAGCTGGAACATTACAGGTAATCCTCCCTATTTCAAAGGAATTGACTCCTTTGGTTAACGTTTAGGGTAGGAATAAAAAATGAAAGGTGTGGGTATGAAAAAAGCGGTTTATTGTTCCATTAAGCCTGTAAATGAAAAACGTTAGTCAGAAAATTATGAATAGAGTGCTTTATGTAATTTTTATCGCGACAACTTTAGCATTAGTAAGTTATTCCCCACTATTCGGCCAGATAAACACAGAAACAATTCTAGACCCTGTTGAAGAGTGGCCATTATTTAATGGTGGTGAAAAAGAATATTGGTGTTTTATTAACAAAAATCTGGACAAGAAAAAACTTCGTTCTGTAAAAAAAGTTGGGAGAGTTACTGCACAATTTGTCATTGACACTCTTGGAAAAGTAAGAGACCTGGTGGTTATAAAATCACTAGACCCGATCGCAGATAATGAACTAATACGAGTCATTAGGTTAATGCCCCAATGGACTCCTGGTAAGCAAAATGGAAAGGCTGTAAATGTTCGTTTTTGTATACCGTTAGTTTTGCCATATAAAAAGAAATTCTGCACCTAACAGCCGCTTGCCGTAAACGCGGTGGGTGTGCAATTTTGAACTGAAAAGTTAATTAATAAATTTACGCCACGGCGGAGAATGACGCAGGTGTTTTCACCGCGCCTTCGGCAAGCGTCGCCCGTTATGTGGCATTTTAAAATCAACTGTTAAACCAAAAATTATAATGACAAAGACTTTTACTCTTATTAGTACCCGATTAACAGGACTGTTTATTCTGATTTTTGCTTTTTTGAGTTTAAATCATATTATTCATTTAAACGGACCGCAGTTTAAACCTCTTTACTACGAGAACAAAACTCTTGAATTGACATTTACAGTAATACTTTTGGCTAGTTTATTGGCTCAAGTTTATGGTTTATGGCATTTAATGAAATGGTCTTTATGGCTTTATATCCTAACTACCGTAGGACTTCATATTCAAGCGATATTCATTGAGACTTGGGAACCTAAAATATTAATAGCTCCAGTTATTATTATTGCTTTATTATCCTTCAACTATAAAAACCTAAAGTAAAACTACCGCTAACAGCCGTGGCAGTTGCACAACTGCTATAAAAAGAAGCCACTGAGAATTGGGTGAACAATTTTCAGCGGCTTTTTCTTTCACGCAATTCTATTTAAGTCTCAAGGGCTTTAGTTCCAAGAGAATGACGTTAAATTGGTCAATTAATGTTTCTGCTTTTAAATTGTTCATTTTGGTCAATTGAATGGCTGCTGTTTTTACCTTTTTACGGCTAAACTTCAGGCACTTCTTCAGGTTATAGGCAATGGCTACCCCCAGCAAAACTTATTCGCCTGCTCAATTCCCCTTACCCAGATGCGGCGCAAAAAATTTTCCCATAACACCGTGTACTGGAAAAAACTGTTTGGTAACGGCGTTATACCAGCAGCGTTTACATTAATTGAAAGTATTGTTACACCAAATGGAGTAATCATTGCGAGCTACAAGCGAGCTAGAGAAGTGAAGACGGGTAATGTTGGAGCTTAGGAGTGCTTGCTACCTGCAGTCAGGAATTGAACAAGAATCAATTGTTTAACAGCACTAAATGCTAACCTGGAAAATGCTTATATTAAGCTTCCGAAATAAAATGTCCCGAATTATCGGGGGACCCATCGATCATCCTTCCGTACTTAAAGCCAAAAGACTTAACGAATTTTTTATTCAAATTCTATTTAAACGGAGATGCCGAAAACCGAATAGAGTAGGCAATAATCGATCAATAAAAATGCTTATGGAAACTTCTGTTAATCATCCTGCTCCCGACAGTATCATGCAAATTGGCACTGGCTTTTGGGCCTCAAAAATTCTTTTGAGTGCGGTAAAATTTCAATTATTTACCACACTTGCCGAACGCAAAACGATGACCGCTGCCGAAATAAAGTCTCATTTAGGGTTTAAATGTACCGACAGAAATGTATTCGACTACCTGGATGCCTTGACTACTTTTGGCTTTCTAAATCGTGAGGGTATTTTAGAAACAGCTAACTATTCAAATAGCATCAATACCGACTTTTTCTTAGACAAAAAGAAGTCAACCTACATTGGCGGATTGCTCGAAATGTTGAACAACAGATTATATGGCTTTTGGGGTAATCTGGAAGAAGGTTTGTTAACAGGAGTACAACAAAATGAGGCAAAGGTTGGTGATGATCTTTTCAAAAAGCTGTATGAAGATCCGGATCGACTAAAGGAATTTATTCATGCAATGAGCGGTATCCAAATGGGTGCTTTTATGGCATTGGCACAAAAGTTTGATTTTTCCAACTATAAAACATTAGTAGATATTGGTGGCTCGGCAGGTTTACTTTCATTGCTGGTAGCCAAACACCAACCTCACATGACCTGCATTTCATGGGATTTGCCAGCAGTTGCTGCTGTTGCCAATGAAACGATTCAGAAATACCAACTTCAGGACCGGGTTAAAACCGCCAATGGAGATTTCTTTAAGGATCAGTTTCCTAAAGCCGACATGATAACGATGGGAAACATTCTGCATGATTGGGATGAAAAAACTAAATTGATGTTGATTCAAAAAGCCTATGATGCTTTACCAGATGGAGGCGCATTCGTTGCTATTGAAGGCGTTATTGATGATGACCGCAATAAAAATGCCTTTGGCTTAATGATGAGTATTAATATGCTTATTGAAACAGGAACCGGGTTTGACTATACATTTGCTGATTTTAACAAGTGGGTGAAAGAAATAGGGTTTAAATCAACTTCGTTACTTCCTTTAGCTGGGCCAACAAGTGCAGCAATTGCTTATAAGTAAACCTTTGCTTAAATAATTAAATGGGCAAAGTAATTTTATATACAGCAACCAGCCTTGATGGGTTTATTGCAAAGCCCGACGGAAATATCGACTGGCTTAATTCTGGATCGAATGATCATTTCAGTAGTTCCTAAATTGATCGGGGAAGGGATTCCGTTATTTGCAAGTAAACCGGCGGAATCCACCTGGACGCTTGCTAAAGTTCAACAGTTTGATACAGGACTTGTGAACTTAACCTATGACAAACAAGAAAATCAATAGCTTTGGTTCAACAATCAACCCTAAATATGAAAGCGTTAATTTTAGGAGCAACTGGAGCTACTGGCAATGACTTGTTAAATAAATTACTAACTGATGATGCTTTTGATCGGATAGACATCTTTGTTAGACGTAGCTTACCTATTCAAGATGCAAAGTTAAGTGTTCATGTTATCGATTTTGATCAACCTGAACAGTGGAAACATTTGGTGAAAGGCGATGTTCTATTTTCATGTTTGGGAACAACCCTTAAAACAGCAGGCAGCAAAGAAGCTCAATGGAAAATTGACTATGAATATCAATATAACTTTGCCAAAGCCGCTCGCGAAAATAATGTAACTAGTTATGTATTAGTATCAGCAGCATATGCCTCCCCTGATTCTCGTATTTTTTATTCAAAAATGAAAGGTCAGTTGGAAAAGGCTGTGATGGAATTATCTTTTCCCCGACTGATCATTTTTAATCCGCCGCTATTAGATCGTAAAAACAGCGACCGACCTGCTGAAGTTGTTGGTCTGCGGGTCATAAAGTTTCTTAACAAAATGGGACTTTTTTTAGCCCAAAAACCACTATCAACCGAAATATTGGCACAAGCAATGATAAACGTTGCCAAGTCAAAAGAAAAAGGTGTTTTCGCCTTTAAAGAAAAGGAGATATGGCAATGTGCTAATGCAAAATGGTAACAGTTGTAGAACCTGATGTCCCCCGTATCAATGTAAAAAAAACATGGAGGGCTATTGTTAATTCTCGCAAAAAATACACAAGACACTTTATAGCAATCAGTCTAAAAAATCTGCGAGCATCAGCGCAATCTGCGGGAGATAACCAATAGGATATATTTTGGCCCGCTGATTTCGCGGATTTACGCAGAGTTGTACAGGGCAGCATAAAGATTATTACTACGTGAAACTCTGTGTTACTCTGTGGTTGCCTTTTTTACGGCGCCACCATGCCTCCCGGACAGTTTGCTACGTAACGCCGGCAAAAATGCGTACATTTCTATATGAATAAATATGCAATAATTGCTTGTATCTTCTATCGTCGTCACTTTTAAATGTATTCAATAATACGCCCCTTTCAGGAAGACTTACTTAGTATAAACCTTGTTTCATCAAAAACTAAACCCGTTAAACAATGAAAAAGCTATTATTATCAATACTATTGCTTATAGCTCTGGGTAGTAACGCACAAAAAAAGAACATACCAAAAATTGATTTACCATTCCAGTCTGCTATCGACAATGCCTACACGAAATTCAAGGATCTGAAAGAAGGAAAAAACGCAGACTATATTAAAGAACTTGCCAATGTAGACCCCGACATTTACGAGATTGCCATTGTTACTGTTGATGGCAGGATATTTACAAAAGGAAATTTAGAAGCCCGTGTATCTATACAATCTATATCCAAAGTATTTACGCTTGCAAAAGTGATAGAGGAATCGGGGGCCCAAGCCGTGCTTGATAAAATTGGTGTAGATGCTACTGGTTTGCGCTTCAATTCCATTGTGGCTATTGAACTACAAAAAGGAAAGGAAATTAATCCATTGGTTAACCCGGGTGCAATTGCTGCAGTAAGCATGATCAATGGTGTTGACTCTGCGGCAAAATGGAAAAATATATTGCAAACGCATAGTGAGTTTGCCGCAAGCCCGCTCTATATAAACCGGCCAGTGTATATAAGTGAAGCGGGTGATAATTTACGTAATCAGGCTATTGCCCATTTATTGCTGGCCTATGGGCGTATGTATTTCGATCCGGTGCAGTCAACAGATATTTACACAAAGCAATGTGCTATTAATGTGAACGCAAAAGAACTTGCTGTAATGGCTGCAACGCTTGCTAATGGTGGTGTTAATCCGGTTTCGAAGAAGAAAGTAGTATCGGCAGAAACTTGCCAATTTGTTTTGCCAGTAATGGCTACTGCGGGTTTATATGACGACTCGGGCCAATGGTTATATGCTACAGGATTGCCAGGTAAAAGTGGCGTTGGGGGAGGTTTGATAGCTGTATGCCCTGGCAAATTTGGTATTGCTGTTATTTCACCTCCGTTAGATGAAGCGGGCAATAGCGTTAAAGCTCAAAAAACCATTGTTGATATTGTACGAGAATTGAAAGTGAATCCTTATTTGATTCAACCGAAATAATTACTTGTTTACAAGATGCTAAGCTGTTACGAAGGGATTCGTTTGTGTTTTCGCTTTTAAAGAAAAGTAGATATAGCAATGTGCTAATGCAAAATGGTAATATTGAGTGTTCATATACGATCGAAGAAATGAGAGTAATTATTAAGCAAGAAAGCGTCGATAATATCAAAGCTATTTACGAAATAAATCGTTTGGGTTTTGGACAGGATAACGAAGCGAAACTTGTAGACCTTTTGCGCAACAGCAATGCCTTTGTTCCGGAGTTGTCATTAGTTGCTTTTGTTGATGATCAGTTGGTAGGGCATATACTTTTTTCGAAGATTACAATTGTCGACGATCATCAAAATGAATTTGAAAATTTAGGACTTGCGCCAATGGCCGTTAAACCGGACTATCAAAAGCAAGGGATTGGTGGACTGCTCATAAAAAACGGATTAGAAAAAGCCCGCGAATTAAACTACAAGTCAGTTATTGTTTTGGGACACGAACATTATTACCCCAGATTTGGTTTCGCTCCAGCTAGCCGTTGGAATATTAAAGCGCCGTTTGATGTTCCATCAGAAGTGTTCATGGCGATTGAGTTAGTTACTGACGGGCTTAAAGGTATAAGTGGCACTGTAAAATATCCGAAAGAGTTTGAAGGGGTATAAGCGAATTACATTTCGTTAGTAGAAATTACAAAGCTATGTCATAATACGCTTTTATGACTGAATTTACACGATCCATGAAAAAGAAAAAGGAGATTCTTAACTTAATTAGAAATGCAATTATCGGAGTCGAAATTGGGGCAGTAATTCTCTATTGGGGGATTGCAGACAATGGTTACTTCCGAATCGTTTTGGGCTTGGTTATTTTACTGCTAACAATTCGGTGGGGAATTAATAGCTACAAACAAATCAAATCTAATCATGAATATCTAGACAATTTATTAGGACGTGTGGTATTCTTTTATCCATCTAAAAAGTCTATTCAAAACAAGATCAAAGAAATAATTATTCCTCAAATCAATCAGAATGAGATCTTGCAGGTTTTTTACGAAGGGCCAAAATTAACCGGGGATATTGACGGTAGATTAATGAAAAGTATCATGGACTGTTATATTGAACTAGATTTTAATAAGCCGGCCTTGTTTAAACTCACCGAGTCAGAAATTCATATTGAGTATTTATCAGATACTTTATTTGCCGGACCCGAACCCGTAAACTTCCAGGAAGTTAAGAAGGTGTTAGATAAGATGAAAAATGCGTAAGTGGAATTCCAAAGAAGAAAGGCATTTTACTTATTGCGCAGCATCTTTTTTTGGCCGTTCTTCTCTAACCCCTCTTTTATAAATTATTAAACCATTGAGGAAATTACGAAGAATTTGATCCCCCATTGGTTTAAAATTTGGATGATCTTCGGCTCTGAAAAAAGCCGAAAGCTCAGTAGCTGTAATTCGAAAATCTACCAAAGCCAATATTTCGACAATATCTGAATCCTTTAGTTTCAGAGCTACCCGAAGTTTTTTAATGACATCGTTATTACTCATACGATCAATTTTTATCATTTATAAAACATCAGCGCCTCTGTGTCTCTGCGTTAAAATATAACCGCAAAGGCGCAGAGGCGCTAAAGTTATGCTAAAAGCAAATGGCTATTTGCCAATAGCTAATTATTAATATCTGTACGCTTCCGGTTTAAACGGACCATCAACGGAAACGCCAATGTAAGCTGCTTGCTCAGCAGTCAGTTCATCTAACTCAACGCCAATTTTAGCTAAGTGTAAACGAGCTACTTTCTCATCTAAATGCTTAGGCAAAGTGTACACTTTGTTTTCGTAGTTATCAGTATGTAACCATAACTCTAACTGCGCCAATGTTTGGTTTGTAAACGAGTTAGACATTACAAATGAAGGGTGACCAGTTGCACAACCTAAGTTCACCAAGCGACCTTCTGCCAAAACAATCACATCTTTACCATCAATGGTGTATTTATCTACCTGAGGTTTGATCTCTATTTTGGTGTTGCCATAGTTTTTGTTTAACCAGGCCATATCAATTTCATTATCGAAGTGGCCAATGTTACAAACAATGGCTTTGTCTTTTAATGATTTGAAATGTTCGCCGGTTACAATGTTATAGTTACCAGTAGCGGTTACCACGATGTCAGCCTCTTTAACGGCATCTTTCATTTTCTTCACTTCGTAACCTTCCATTGCTGCCTGTAATGCACAGATCGGGTCGATTTCAGTTACAATTACACGAACACCTGCAGAGCTTAATGATTCAGCTGAACCTTTACCTACATCGCCATAACCTGCAACAACAGCTACTTTACCTGCCAACATTACATCGGTAGCACGACGAATAGCATCTACCAACGACTCGCGGCAACCGTATTTGTTATCGAATTTTGATTTAGTAACTGAATCGTTTACGTTGATAGCCGGCATGTATAAAGTGCCGTTTTTCATACGCTCATGTAAACGGTGAACGCCTGTAGTGGTTTCTTCAGAAAGACCTTTAATGCCATCGATCAACTCGGTGTAAACATCAAATACCATGTTGGTCAAATCGCCACCATCATCTAAGATCATGTTCAACGGTTTGTCTTCAGATCCGAAGAATAATGTTTGCTCAATACACCAGTCGAACTCCTGTGCATTCATGCCTTTCCAGGCAAAAACAGGGATACCTGCAGCAGCAATAGCAGCAGCAGCATGATCCTGAGTTGAGAAAATATTACATGAACTCCAACGAACCTCAGCGCCTAAATGCGCTAATGTTTCAATAAGAACTGCTGTTTGAATGGTCATGTGCAAGCAACCTGCAATGCGTGCGCCTTTTAATGGTTTTGAATCACCATACTCAGCACGAATAGCCATTAAACCTGGCATTTCGGCTTCTGCCAATTCAATTTCCTTGCGGCCCCATTCAGCCAGCGACATATCTTTTACCTTGTAAGGCAAACTCAAATCAATTTTTGATTTACTGATAGTTGACATACTATTATAAATTTTGTGCAAAGGTACGCAACAGCCTAACAAGATGGAAACGGGATTTTTTTATGATTGAGTCAATTCTAACGAAAACCGCATTTTTTCTTTTCCAATTGCTTCTAATCGATTGTAGAATTTTATGGCTCGTTCATTAAATATCGGCGTTTGCCATTGGATATTTACACAACCTTTATCAACGGCTACATGTGTTAATCTTTCAATAAGCACAGCTCCAATTCCGGTACTTCTAAACTCGGATTCCAGATAAAGGCAATCCATATGTAAAAACAAAGCAGCATCCCAGGTGGAAAAATCAAATGTGTACGTTGAATATCCAACCACCTTATTGTTGCTTTCTACAACTAACGCGAACAGTTTTGGAATGGCTGAAAAAAGAGCAATTCGCAATAGTTCTTCCTTGCCCGCCGACTGATAGACTGCTCTTTCATATTCAGCGTGCTTTTGACAAAGGATTACTAATTCAGGCAAGTCCCATTCTTCAATAGATCGTATTAGATATTCCATTGTAAATTGATCTCGGTTTGTAAGAACTCAATAAAATGATTGAAATACTCAGGGTAGGTTTTATTAGCTGAAACTGCTATATAATGCTTTCGCTTCAACCCGTTTTTGCCAATTTTAATAGCTTTTAGATTAGGATTATTCTTTAAATAAGGCTGCAGCGACCATTTTGCCATCGACATTACACCCATATCTGCCTTTACCATTTCAATAGAAGCTTCGGTTAATGGAAGCGGCGTGATCTTTTTGGGTTTAACATTGGCGGGTGCTAGAACAAACTGATGAACGGTAACTGTTTCCAGTGGCAGCGAATGAATGATCAAATGTTCTGAAGCAAAATCTTCTGCTAAAACATATTTTTTAGTACTCCAATGATGATTTTCGGAAACCACCATTAGCATCTCATCCTGAAATAGTTCGATGTATCTTATGTTTTCGTTTTTTATCGGATCACTAACAATGGCTACATCCAACACATCATCTAACAGTTTTTGCAAGGGATAATGCGTGGCTTCCATCACAATTTTCAATTCGACATTCGGATACAGTAAATGAAATTGCTTTAGCACTGATGGCAGCCAGTGATAACTCGAGTAACATTCGGTACTGATGCGAATTTCCCCAATTTCACCGTAAACCATTGCCTTTATTTCCTTTTGTGTTTCGGCGAGTTTATTTAAAATTTCATTGGCGGTTTCATAGATCTTTTCTCCAGCCTTTGTGAGTGTGAGCTTTTTATTGGCTCTGTTAAAAATCTTAATGCCGAGCTGGTACTCGGCCTCTTTCAACTGATGGCTTAACGCCGATTGGGTAAGATGTAACTTGTCAATTGCCTTCGTGATGCTGCCCTCTTCAACAATCGATTTTATTAAACGTAAATGTCTTATCTCCATTAGTTCAACTTAATGCTATTTCCAAAACTGCCAATAAAGTGCTGAAGTTTTACATGAAAATTATTAATGCAATGCATTAAATCTTTTCGTTTTTATCAAAAGTATGATGCGTATAGTTTTGTGCTATTCACAAACTTAAAACAATTAGCATATGAACGAACAAATTAAACATTATGGAAATAAACTGGCTTTTGAAATGGACCCTTCTGATTTGTTCGAAGCCTTAAACAAGGGAGAAAAGATCATTCCTTTAGATGCTCGAAAAGCTTTCGGCTATGAAGCTGAACATATTCCCTCGGCAATCAATATTCCTCATCGCGAAATGAATTTGGAAACTACCCAACATTTAGATAAGGATGTATTATACGTTACCTATTGCGATGGAATAGGCTGTAATGCGTCAACAAAGGGTGCTTTAAATATGACTAGGTTGGGCTTTAAAGTGAAGGAGTTAATTGGAGGAATTGAATGGTGGAAGTTTGATGGCTATGCCACCGAAGGAACCAAAGTAAAAACAGAAAACGGGCAAAAAAATCAATGTGCCTGTTAAGATTAGAGGCACTAACTATTTTCAATGTTAATGCCTCTAAAATCTTTTATTGCTTATCAGGTTTATAATCCTTCAAAAGCTGAAGTGTGTAATCCAGACTTTTAGGATTCTCCCAGCTAAAATGTCCGGGAATAACATACTGCGGATCGGGACATTTATTCAATACATTTTTTACACTAGTGGGCCAGGCTTTAACATCTGCATCAGCCACATTTCCTAAGTCAGGACTTTGGGTACTTTTCACAAAGCAGCCTCCATAAAGTATCTTCTCCTTAGGGAACCAGATCACAATATTGTCTTTGGTATGACCTGCTCCGGGATAAACAGTTGCAAAGCTATACTCTCCAACCGTAAAGGTAGTGTCGGCATTAAAGTAATACTGCGCCTGTTTTTCATTGTGGGTTTTACACAAGTCGTAGGTTTGCTTTGAGGTATAGGTTTTAACACGTTGTTGTTTTAAGAATTCCAACCCTGCAGTGCGATCCGCGTGATAATGGGTTGAAATGGCCAACACCACTTTCTGATGATGTCGTTTTTCAATGCTATCGAGCAAAGGTTGAAATTGGGTTGAATCCCAAGGAGTATCAAACATTACCAGACCGGCTTTAGTCAGCAGATACATGCTATTTGATGGAATAATAGTACCTCCAAAGTTTTTGTAAGTTGTGTAAACATAAAAATCACCGGTAAGGTGAGTGATTTTTAAACCTTCGGCAGGTTTTTGCTGATTAAAGCAAGCTAGTAGAATGGAAGAAAATGCCAGTGTAATTAAGGTTTTCATGGTTAAAAGTAAAAAGTTTACCTATCAGCAAGATAAGTAAACTTTTTAGTAGAGAACCAGGCTCATATTCATCTATGAATTCCAGTATGTCTCCGGGCTGGCAATTCAAGGCTTTGCAATTGCCTCAAGCGTACTAAATCGAATTGCTTTTGCCTTACCTGTTTTCAATATTGAAAGATTGGCCAGCGTTATATCCCGTAATGTTAAAAGGCCTGAATTCAATGTTCAGGCCTTTTAAAAATTATCTAAAAATCACTTTGTTGGTATTATTTAATTCCCCCAAAAGCTCCAAAACACATATTCTTATGCAAGATCTCAACACTGGTAAAGCCTACTTTTTTCATCAGATCCAACTGATAATTCATTGATCGGGGAGAGTCTTCTTTGGCAACATAATCAAGCACCTTTTGCCGATATTCTTTACCACCTATACTCTCCAAATAATCACCATAGCGTTCCCAGGTATACTCGTTTAAAAATTCGGTATCTTGAGTAATTAAGTCCGAAATCATTAAACAACCTCCGGGTTTTAATAATTTATACAATTTGGTAAAGGTGGTTTCCCAGTCTGTATCATCACGTAAATGGTGCAAAACAGCTCCTGCTAAAATTATATCATACTGATTATCGTTTAATTCAGCCTCACGAATATCACTTTGAATAACATCCACCTTGCCGTTTGTTTGTGCCGATACCCGTTCAAAAGCCTTATCCAACATTGGTTTGCTTAAGTCAACCAATGTGCAGTTCAGATTAGGTAATTTAGAAAGCATCATCAAGGTATAATTCCCAGCTCCGCAACCTATATCCAATATAGTTGAGGCATTAGGCACAATGCGTTTTGCTGATTCAGTAATTAACTCCAACGAAACTTTGGCATCAATGGTCGACAACTGACCGGTATCTAAATTGGAGAAACGTTCCACATCATTGTCAAAGCGTTCCCTGATTTCTGCTACTGTTGATTTATTCATATGCGATTTGTTTAAGCAAGAGTAGTAATATCGTTTATGACTTAAAAATACTTATTTTGTCAATTAACAATACCTATTAAGTATTTATGGAGTTAAGGCATTTAAAGTATTTCCTGGCATTGGCAGAAGAATTAAGCTTTGTGAAAGCCGCTGAAAAGCTTTTTATTTCACAGCCACCGCTAAGCCGGCAGATCGCCCTATTATTACGATACTTTGCTACAACTTTGCGCCAGTTATGGTTTTGTACCACAAGTGGTGCACGAATCGAAAAACGTTAGTTCTATTCTTCAATTAATAAATGACGGATTGGGAGCATCCATACTTCCAACGAGTTTTGTTAAGAACAACTTAAAAGAGGAATTGGGATTTTTAGAATTGACTTCTTCAAATCAGTCTCCGCAAGAGTCTCCATCTGTAATATCTGAGAAAGCAATTGATTTCCTGAAAAAGCGATCATAGGAATTGTTTTTTCATGGTACCTATAAAAAACAATTCGTTCGACTATCTCCCCACAAGATAGCCGAACGACAAAAATTTAATATATGAAAGGGTCAATAGGCGAATTTTCGTTTCACATTATTGATAGTCGAACCATTGCCGAGCAACAGTCAAAAGTAGAGCGTACCGATTATGCTAATTCCGAGAAAGCGCAGGACCTGTTTCAAAAGGGCAGCCCTTTTGCTTCATACATTTTTAATAACAGTCAACGAGTAAACTAGTACTACTCTTTAACCTGGTTGTAATTTTTGCGTTTGCAGTATCCCAAAGCTCCCGCTTATCTAAAGTCCTAATTTATAATTTTATATGACATTTAAAAACGATAACTAAAATTTAAGCGAACAAAACTGGCTTTTAATAACTAACGATCTGATTGATTGGTGGTTATTTTTTTCGATTCTGTGAAGCCTAAAATAGGACAATAAATTTCCAGTCGCTAAAACTGATTCTCTATAAAATAGGGGATAATAATCGACACAAGGATTCGAAAAAATGCTTGAACCAACGTCGTTTATGCCAATAAGCGGTAGATATTTCCCGGCTCAGGCTTAAATCGTTCATAAAGGCTTGCTTTAGCTGGGTGTTGATATCCTGGTCAAAAACAATGGCATTCACTTCAAAATTAAGGTCGAAACTTCGGATATCTATGTTAGCGGTTCCAACCATAGAGATCAAATCGTCAACAACCATTGTCTTAGCATGAACAAACCCTTTTTGATACCTGAAGATCCTAACTCCGCACTCCAAAAGCTCTTGATAGTATGATTGGGAAGCTGCATTGACAAATTTTGAATCTGATTTACCTGGAACCAATAATCGTACATCCAACCTACTTAATGCCGCATTTTTTAGTGCGTTCACAATGCTTTCATTTGGGATAAAATATGGAGTAGTGATGTATATGCAATGCTTTGCGTTATTTATTGCCGACAAATAGCTAAGCATGATGCTGGCCCTGTCCGAATCGGGGCCACTAACGGCCGTTTGAACCATTTGCTTTCCAACCAGTTCATGGTCCGGGAAATATTCGCGTTGAAAGAACAGCTCTTCTTCACAGCAAAAGCTCCAGTTTAGGGCAAAGAACAACTGCAATGACCGAACCGATTCTCCTTCAATCTTTAAATGAGTGTCTCTCCAGAAAAGTTCATTATTGGTTCCAACATTAAGGTATTTGTCGGAAAGGTTAATGCCTCCAACGAAACCCACCAAACCATCTATAACCACAATCTTTCGATGATCACGATAATTTTGACGGTTAGATAACAACGGAACATGAATTTTATAAAAAGGAATAGCCTGTATGCCAGCTTCTTTTATCTGCTTTAAAAACTTTTTACTCAGCGAGCATCCAAAGTCATCATAAATTAACCGAACCTGTACTCCCTGTTGGGCCTTTCTAATCAATATTTCAAAAAGACGGTCCACAACATGACCCTCTTCAATAATATAATACTCGAGATGGATATGATGGGTAGCCTTTTCCAGGGCTTCAAACAAAGCCGGAAACTTCTCTTCTCCATTTATCAACAGGCTTACTTTATTATTATCGGTTAATGGGAAACGCCCTTCATAAGTTAGCAATCTAACCAATCGTTCGTAGTCCTTCAACTCCTCCGAATTATCTTTTAAATTTTCTTCGGTAAGCTGATAAACATAGTTGTTGATCCGTCGTTGAAGTTTTTCATCTTCCAGGGCTTTTAAACCGTAGAGCTTTTTCTTCCTGTAGTTTTCGCCAAAAACATAGTATATTACAATGCCAACAACCGGCAAAAGAAAAAAGATAAGGAGGTAGGCCATGGTTTTTGTCGGGCTCCTGTTTTCGGAAATAACAATTACCGAAAAAACAAAGGCCACTAAATAGCCTACGGCAAGAAACAGGGTAGTAAACGGAATTTGATGCCAGATTTCGGTAAAAAAGTTTCCCAATTGCATTAGCGATAAACAAAATAGAACACTAAAATAGAAATTTAGAAAACGGGTCTAAAGGTTTTTGACAAAACAATTACGTCAACTTTAAGTTATTCCTATTAATTTTGTATCAATTATCAGACTTATAAGATTATGTACCCAGAATACATGGTTGCGCCGATGCGCGAAGAATTAACCAATGATGGTTTTGAGCAGTTAATGACCGCCGATGATGTTGAAAAGGCACTTTCATCAGAAGGAACTGTGTTTGTAGTAGTAAACTCTGTTTGCGGTTGTGCTGCAGCAAATGCTCGTCCGGCAGCTCGTTTAGCAGTTAAAAATGGTAAAAAACCCGGTAAGATTGTTACCGTTTTTGCCGGTATGGAAAAAGATGCGGTTGATAAAGCCCGTTCATTTATGTTGCCTTATCCTCCATCGTCGCCTTCAATGGCCTTATTTAAAGATGGAAAATTGGTTCACATGATTGAGCGTCATCATATTGAAGGCCGTCCGGCTCAAATGATCGCCGAAAACCTGGTAGGTGCATTCGAACAATATTGCTAAGAAACAGTATTTAAATAGAAACTAAAGCCGAAGAATTATCTTCGGCTTTTTTGTTATAAGATCTTTTATGCTGAACATAAACGCTTTACACTCAACAAAATAGATCAGGAAGCACGAAGAGCGGTTGAATTGTTTTTTTAATTAATTTTGGCCTCGGTATCTACTTCTAAAAGCTCTCAAATTTGGAAGGAAAAAAGAACCGTTACAGGAAGTGAAAATTTTTAAAACCATGCAAATAAAAAAAGCCAATTTAGGATTCCTCCTTATGATAATTATCCTATTTATTACTAAAGGATCAAAAGCTCAAACTGATACATGCCGCGTACTTCTTGATAAGATCTCAAATGAGTATAAAGGAAGTTGCCTAAATGGATTAGCCGATGGAAACGGTAAAGCTATTGGTGCGGAGGATGTTTATGTTGGAGAGTTTAAGGACGGTTGGCCTGATGGAATAGGTACCTATACGTTTAAGAATGGGAATGTTTATGAAGGGTTTTGGAAGAGAGGAAAAAAGGAAGGCAAAGGGAAGTTTTCGTATAAAATAAATGGCAAGAAGCAAGTTATGACAGGATACTGGAAAAATGATGAATATGTTGGGCCTGCAAAACCAACTACAACAGACGTTAGCTACAGAGTAACTTCTTCTTCAGGTATCTTTAATTATACGATTGATGAAAATTTAAAAGTAGATGAGAATGAAAACGAGATCTTGTTTTCGATTAAAAGTGCCTTTACAGATTACCTTCCTTCTGATTTAAAGGTTGAAAACTCATCGGGGCAATTTTTTCAGAATGGTAAGAAATTTGGAATACGTAATCATTTCTATCCTCTGCAGTGTGAAATAAGCTATACTATCCTGGCTGGAGATGCCAGAAAACAATGTCGTTTTATCATAGAAATATTGAAAAAAGGGAAATATAACGTTAAGATCAATAATGATTAATTAAAACTTTGGGGCGCATCAAATTTGTTGGTGCGCCTCAAGGTTTCACTTCCTATCAATTTAGTTGTAGCCTGATAAGAAGGCATTTCGAAGTTGTTGACTGACCACAGTACTACAAAATCTCCTTTTCACATCTTTTCTGATCATCGTAATAGTAACCAGCTTTTTACTTGCATCTTTTTTCATTTTGCCCTAATTTACACTCATCAGATGATACGATGAGCGATACGATAATCAAACGCAAAAGCTTAGCCGATGAAGTGGCGGACCGGATTAAAAAGTTGATCTGTTCGGGAGATTATATGATAGGAGATAAGCTGCCTACGGAACCTGAGCTAATGCAAAAATTTGGTGTTGGACGTTCCTCGATAAGGGAGGCGGTGAAAATCTTAACGCAAAAAGGCATGCTTCGTGTTCAGCAGGGAACGGGAACCTTTGTTGCATCGTTAAGTGGATCAAACGGTATGCTTTCCAACTGTTTGGAGAAGGCACGTTATGAAGAAGTAAACGAAGTTCGCTTTTTACTTGAAGAGAAAATTGTTGAAAAAGCAGCACTAAACCGTACAGATGCTGATATCGAAAGGATCAGAGAAAGCCTGCTTAAGCGTAAGCATTTTGCTGAAAGTGGGGATGTTGCGGGATGCATTCAGGCGGATATCGATTTTCATACAGCTATTGCTGAAGCAGCTCAAAACTCGATCTTACTGGAGCTGTATCAAACTGTAGCTAATCACATGAAAAAGGCACTAGCGGAATTGCACAAAAACACACAGGCTTTTATCGACTCGCAAGCCATTCACGAAGCCTTGCTGCAGGCCATCATTGATAAAAAAGAAAAAAGAGCCATTAACCTGGCAGAGAACATCTCGAAACACAAATAATACTTTTCATAAATGATTGTCAGAGAATAAATGTAATCCGACAATTAAACATTAAAACATCAGATGATATGACCAATTTAAACGCTCAAACCGAAACACTGGAACAAGAACCTGTAGAGATAGTCAAAACAACCGCCCAAAGTACTGTATATTCTATATTGCTGGCATTAAGTTTTTCACATTTACTTAATGATACCATGCAATCGCTGATACCTTCCATCTATCCTTTGGTAAAGAATTCTCTTAAGTTAAGCTTCAGTCAAATCGGATTAATTACTTTATGCTTTCAGCTTTCTGCATCTATACTTCAGCCCTTGGTAGGACTTTATACCGATAAGCGTCCACAGCCCTATTCATTAGCCATAGGCATGACCAGCACACTAATCGGTTTGGTAAACCTTGCATTTGCCCACAGTTTTCCAATGGTTTTGGTTTCAGTTGCTATGGTAGGTGTAGGTTCAGCTATCTTTCATCCCGAAGCCTCTCGTTTAGCCCACATGGCGGCAGGCGGAAAGCACGGAATGGCTCAATCCTTATTTCAGGTAGGAGGTAATGCAGGCAGTTCTATTGGACCATTACTGGCAGCCGCTATCATTGTTCCTTTCGGACAGGTGAATATCATTTGGTTTTCTCTCGCTGCTCTATTGGCGATTGTTGTAATGCTAAATATTAGTAAATGGTACAAGCAAAACGCACATCGTATTCAAGCTAAAAAGAAGGCTGTTAGTCATGAGCATATGCCTAAGCTTTCACGGGCAAAAGTGATCTTCTCTGTAGGAATTCTGTTGGTGCTTATTTTCTCGAAGTACTTTTACATGGCTAGCATGACCAGCTATTACACCTTTTACCTGATGGATAAGTTTCACTTGTCGGTACAAACTTCGCAAGTTTACCTGTTCATCTTCCTGTTTTCGGTTGCTTTAGGAACCTTTATTGGTGGCCCCGTAGGCGATCGAATTGGGCGTAAATATGTGATTTGGATATCGATCCTGGGTGTAGCACCGTTTTCTTTATTGCTTCCGTATGCGAATCTTTTCTGGACAGGTGTATTAAGTGTATTTATAGGGATTATCCTTTCGTCGGCATTTTCAGCCATTTTAGTATATGCCCAGGAACTTATACCGGGTAAAGTGGGCATGGTTGCCGGGTTATTCTTTGGTTTTGCCTTCGGGATGGGGGGAATTGGCTCCGCACTCTTGGGTCGTTTAGCCGATAGTACCAGCATTCAACATGTGTATCATGTTTGTGCATTTCTGCCTTTAATAGGTTTGTTAACGGCATTTCTGCCCAATTTAAAGAGAAGTCAAAAATAAATACTCTAAAACAGCACGTAGTGAACTCAACCTTACGTGCTGTTTTCTATTTCCATTTAAGTTCGTACAGATCCTTTCTCCTGTCGTTTAAGGTTCTTACAGATCCGTAATAGTGCAATTCGTTTAATAAAGTGAGATCTAAATCAGCTACTACAATGGTCTCGGTGTTAGGGGTAGCTTCTGCCTGAATAGCGTTAACAGGAAAAGCAAAATCGGATGGGGTAAAAATCGCCGACTGAGCAAACTGCAAATCCATATTATTTACTTTAGGCAGGTTTCCCACATTGCCGGCAATGGCTACAAAACATTCATTTTCAATAGCCCTGGCCTGTGCACAAATTCGTACCCGGTTATAGGCATTTTGGGTGTCTGTTAAAAAAGGAACGAACAAAATTTGCATACCTTCTTCGGCCAATAAACGGCCTAGTTCCGGAAACTCCACATCATAACAAATTAGCATACCTATTTTGCAAACATCTGTTTGAATAACAGCAACTTTATCTCCTCCAGTAAAAGCCCATTCACTTTTCTCAGCAGGAGTTGGGTGTATTTTGCAATAGGAGTCAACTGCCCCTGAGCGCTGCAAGCAATACGCAGTATTGTATAGCTTACCATCAACTAGTTGAGGCATGCTGCCTGCAATAATATTTACATTGTATGAAACTGCCAGCTTTGATAAGTTTTCCACTAGCTCATCAGTAAATGCAGCTAAGCTTCTCATTGCTTCATTGGGTGCCTGGTTATTGAATTTGCCCATTAGTGGGGCGTTAAACAATTCTGGAAACAAAACAAAATCAGAATGATAATCACTAACTGCATCAATAAAGTACTCCATATGTATTAGAATCTCTTTAATGCTGTTATATGGACGCATCTGCCATTGTACAATGCCTATGCGTATGTAATCGCGTCGAAGGAGCATCTGCTGATCTGGATCATAAAAAGCGTTATGCCAAATCAGTAGGGTAGCATATCCTTTTGATTCATTGTCATAAGGCAAATAATTCTTAAGTACTTTTTTAACCCTAAAATCATTTGAAAGCTGAAAGCTCAGTGTGGAGTCGTAGATCTCTTTTTGCGTTACTTTTTCAATATATTCCCGAGGAGTCATTGAGTCAGCATATTCATGATACCCCGGAATTCTACCTCCAGCAATAATCCCTTCTAAGTTTAAGCTTTCACATAAAAACTTACGAGCATCATAAAGCCTTCTCGCCAATCGGAGGCCTCTATAATCAGGATGAATAAAAACTTCTATGCCATAAAGAGTATCGCCTTTGGCGTCATGTGTATTAAAGGTATAGTTTCCGGTTATTCGCTTATAATCATGTTTGTCGCCATATTTTTCATAAGGGACAACAATAGACAAGGCACATCCAACTACCTGGCCGTTCATGGTAACACAAATTTGCCCTTCCGGAAATTTTGAAATTAACCTTTCAATATCTTGCCTCGACCAATGATAACCACCGATGGCTTCATAAGCGACAATCATCGAGTCTTTTAATTGCAGATAATCATCGGCAGTGAGATTGCGGACTTCAACATTAGTAGCATCCATAGCGAGGGCGTTTTACTATTTAAGCTACAAAAAAACAAGCAAATGAAGGTTTTATAGGAGGTTAATTTTATGACAAAAGGCTCCAATAAGGGTGAATATGAATGGACTGCCAACATTTTTCCAAACAGAGGATTAATAAATCTCTATTGAAAAATTACAATAGATCCTTACGAAGATTTTTCTCTAAATCGTGCAGGGAAATATTTGATTTGATCTTGCCCTGACGCGCATACGCAAGGTTGCCGGTTTCTTCCGAAATAACAAGGGCAACAACGTCGGCTACTTCCGAAATTCCTAATGCTGCACGGTGGCGCAAGCCCATGTAAGGAGGGAGCTCCTGGTTATCAGTTAATGGCAAAATACAAGCTGCGGCCATCACTTTTCCTTCACAAATAATTACCGCTCCATCATGCAATGGGCTGTACTTATTAAATATTGATTCGAGGAGACGTTTAGAGACTGTGGCGTCTATTTCTTCACCATTTTTATAGAAATGCTCTTCCTCAGGATTTTTGGCAAAAATGATCAAGGCTCCCGTACTGTTTTCTTGCATTGATTTGCAGGCATCCAAAATTGGTTTTAGTTGAGCAAGCTCCGCTTCGCGCTGAATGGTTTTATTGCGTACGAAGAAACGATACCAGTATTCGTTCCGATAAAGTTTAAAGTTTTTTCCGATCATCAGTAAAAACTTTCGGATCTCAGGCTGAAAAACGATAATAAGCGCAATTACACCCACTTGGAAAAATCCATTGAACAGCAGAGTGAGCAGCCTCATATTTAATGATTTTACCAACAGGTAAAACAGGTAAATAAGGAGATAGCCAATAAGTATGTTTATAGCAATAGTTCCACGAAGAAGATTATAAAACAGGTAAATTAGGATAGCTACCAGTAGTATATCAATCAGGTCGAATATGCCGAAGTTAGAAAACATTAAATCGAATGATTCCATAGTATGTTTGTTATTTTATAATTGACCATGGTAATTGATTTCATCATCAGTTAGTATGAAATTGACAATTTATCAATTTTCCCATTATCAATAACTTTCATTAAGCTGCAAAAAGATCTTGCGTACCTCAACAGCCTCTTTTACGTCGTGAACGCGCAAAATGTTAGCTCCGTTTTGTAACGATACCATATTTAAAACGGAAGTTCCGTTCAATGCGTGTGAAGCGTCCACTTCCAAAAGTTTATAGATCATTGATTTGCGTGATATACCGGAAAGGATAGGTAGATCAAAAAATTTCAGCTCACTCAAATGTGCCATTAACTGATAGTTCTGTTCGAGTGTTTTGGCAAAACCAAAACCCGGATCAAGAATAATATCATGCAGGCCTAACATTCTTAGCCTATTCACCTTTTCGGCAAAATACTTAATAATATCACTTACCAGATCGTCGTATTTAGTAAGCTTCTGCATTGTGTCAGGCGTGCCACGCATATGCATTAAAATATACGGAACCTGCAAATTAGCAGCAGTTGCAAACATGTTATTATCGAGTTCTCCTCCAGAAATATCATTGATTATTGCAGCTCCTTCCAATACCGAAACCCTGGCAACTTCAGCCCTGAAGGTATCGATCGAAAGTATTGCCTGTGGAAATTGCTGTTGAATGGCTTTAAGGATTGGACGTAATCGCTCAATTTCTTCCTGTTCCGAAACATCGGCAGCTCCAGGGCGGGAAGAATATGCACCAATATCAATTAGATCGGCTCCGTCTATTAAGAGTTGCTCGCAACGACGAAGAGATTCATCTATTGAATTGTACTTTCCCCCATCAAAAAAAGAATCGGGTGTAATATTCAGAATACCCATCACTTTAGGTGTCGACAGGTTAAGCAAGCGACCGTTACAATTAAGGGTTGTTCGATTATTGAAGAAGGTGTTTTTGCGCATTGAAAGGATTGTTCACCGACTAAATTAGTTATTTGAATTGATATAGGTTAAAGCAATGTTACTAATGCACTATTCTACTTAGTTAAATTCTGAGCTTAATCTGCTGACTAGTATCTTTTTACAATTGAAACAAAATGTTATAAATCTTTATTCTAATTACTTTTATTTAACTAATTAAAAATCAAAATCTTCCATCTTTTATAACTACCTTTGCAATGCAGAGAATCTGCGAGAAATTAAATCAAAATCTATTACATGGGTAAATCCTCAGAAACTTTTAGCAAAAAAGAAAATCAAAAGAAAAGATTAAAGAAACAAAAGGATAAAGAGTTAAAGAAAGAAGAGCGAAAAGCTAACTCTAGCAAAGGTAAGGGCCTTGAGGATATGATGGCTTACGTTGATGAGCATGGAAATATCACTTCCACCCCTCCAGATCCAACCAAAAAGGTTAAAATCAATTCAGAAGACATTCAAATTGCTGTTGCCAGAACCGAAAACATTGATGAAAGTCAGGAGATTCGAAAAGGAACAGTTACATTTTTTAATACTTCTAAAGGCTTTGGGTTTATTAGAGACCATGAAAGTCAGGAAAGTATTTTTGTACACATTAACAGTGTAATTAACCCTATTAAAGAAAATGACAGGGTTACCTTTAAAACCGAAAAAGGACCAAAAGGGCTTAGTGCAATTGAAGTACAAGTTGCCACTAAATAATAATAAGTAAAGAGTGTAAATATTTTATTGACAATTAATCATGGTTATTGTTCAATAAACTTTTTCGCTCTTTTTCTTTTATAAATCACTTCTACCTTCTCCCTCCATAGTTCTTCCATACAACGTATTTGTTACCTGTTTTAAGTTACAGCATATAACATCAATTTTTAGTTTTGAAGCGATAATGTATTTTTGCTCGAAATCCATTTGGCTTTTACTAAAACCATCATCATTTTGCAGACTACTACAGGTACACAATACGACTCGGTCATTAATAATTGTAAGCAGCTATTTCTTAAGAAAGCCAAAGATTATGGCACTGCATGGCGCATTCTTCGCCCCGAATCAATCACCGATCAGATATTTATCAAAGCTCAGCGTATTCGTACCCTTGAAGAGAAAAAGGTTAGCAAGGTTAATGAAGGAATAGTGCCTGAGTATGTCGGCATTATCAACTATTGCATTATCGCCTTAATACAACTTCAATTAACCGATGCTGATCCATTGGAACTGCCAATTGAAGAGGTGGAGCGCTTGTATAATTTGAAGATTGCCGAAACCAAATCATTAATGGAAGATAAGAATCATGATTACGGAGAGGCTTGGCGTGATATGCGCGTAAGTTCATTAACCGACCTGATTTTAATGAAGATCTTCCGTGTAAAGCAAATTGAAGATAACAAAGGCCAAACTATCGTTTCTGAAGGTGTTGGCGCCAATTATCAGGATATGATCAATTATGCAGTGTTTGCGCTCATCAAATTAGAAGCCTATAATTAAAAGATCGCCAATCTATGGACAATAGTCAGTCGTCCATGGCTCATAAATTAACCTAAAACAATGTCCATAGGCTATCGACCATGGACTATGACTAATAACATGAAATACCTTACCAACATTTGCCGCATTTTTGTCGGTTTACTTTTTATTTTTTCAGGACTTGTAAAACAGAATGACCCACTTGGGTTTTCTTACAAACTCGAGGAGTATTTTGAAGTTTTTCATTTGACAGCCTTTAACTCCTTTGCTGTTACACTGGCAATAGTATTATGTGCGCTCGAAATCATCATGGGCGTTGCCTTATTGTTTGGTGTAAAGATCAAGCAAACAGTATGGGGCTTATTGCTGCTTATTGTATTTTTTAGCTTCTTAACATTTTATTCGGCTTATTTTGATGTGGTAAAAACCTGCGGTTGTTTCGGCGACGCTATTCCATTAACCCCATGGCAGTCGTTCGGCAAGGATATGATCCTGTTAGTGATGATTCTGGTGATTTTCTTCAATACCGATAAAATAAAGTCGGTTTTTGGGACCAAGGGATCATGGATCACATTAGCTGTTGCCTCTGTGCTTAGTTTCGGCTTTGGTTTTTACACCTACAGCTATTTACCGGTTATCGACTTTCTGCCCTATAAAATTGGCAACAATTTGCCAAACTTAATGAAAGCTCCTGAAGGAGCTCCTGCTGATGAGTTCAAGATCATTTATACCCTTAAGAATAAAAAAACCGGGCAGGTAAAAGAGTGGACCGATAAGGAATATATTTCAACAAAGATTTACAACAACCCTGATTGGGAATATGTAAAAGCATCTGATCCGGTTTTGGTAAAGGAAGGTTTTAAAGTACCTATCCGTGATTTGAAACTTAGCGACGAGGATGGCAATGATATAACAATGGTGATTTTAGAAGACCCTGAATATTCTTTTTGGGTGGTTGAATACGATCTTGAAAAAGCGAACAAAAGTATCCAGCTTGAGCTTAATAAATTAACGTTAATGACTGAAAAATATCATTCAAGAACCATTGGACTAACTTCAGCAACGCCTCTTACCGCTGATACGTTTCGTCATGAGCATAATATTTACTATGAATTCTTCTTTGGTGATGCAGTTCCGTTAAAATCAATGGTGAGAGCTAACCCAGGTGTAATGCTAATGAAGAAAGGAACGGTGATCAATAAGTGGAGTTTCCGTAATATGCCGAGTGTTGATGAATTGGAGGCTACTTACTTTAAGAAATAGTAATACAACCATCATAAGAAAGCCCCTTGAATTTGTTTCAAGGGGCTTTCTTTTATAATGTCATTTGTTCGACTGTATCCGTCACATTAATTTCTCCATGCGACGTTTCATAAATACACTCGCCATTTTTTATCAATAATAATTGAGGCGATTGATGATACACCTGAAAAATGTCAGCAATTGCTGAAGAAATAGGACGATAATTCAACAAATCGAGATAATATACCTCAGTATTTGGAGGTAACTCTGCCCAATCCTGCTCTACTCTTTTCTTAGCAAATAAACTAATAGAGCATCGCGTGCTGTGTTTAAAAATTATGCTATATCCTTGCTTTTGTTTTATCTGTTGAAGCTGCTCTTCAGATGTAAGCTCAATCCACTCCATTAATAATATCTCGATCTTTTACCTTTTTTCACTGTAGAATAAGCCGGGCATTTTTCACCACTACGGCATGATTCCAATACTGCGCCTGCAATGAAAGTGCAGATTAAGATAACGGCAATACGTTTCATTATGTTTGAGTTTGAGTTTAATATTCTTAGTTAAATTGAAAACTAAAGAAAGTAAATTTCCTTTAATAAAAATAGAAAAGCAATAATTAGTCCTTAAATCTATCTTTTTTCTTGCCTTTTGATTTTACGGGCTTCGCTTTATATACCGAGCTATAAGCAGGGCACTGATGCGATGAGCAAGACTCAAGTGCTAAACCTGTTAAAAAACAAGTAAGAACTAATAAAATGGCTGATTTCTTCATTATTGAATGCGAGTTTGATTAATGGTAAATAAAGCTGCGTTAAATATTAAGGCTTCACTGGAAAGACCTGAAAAATTAATATACAGATTTAATAACCATTTATACGGAAAACTTGCCTTCAGGTTATTATTTTTTCAATCTTTTAGCTAAATCAGCCATTTTAATGGCTGTAACAGCGGCTTCGTCACCTTTGTTGCCGTGTTTGCCTCCCGATCTTTCAATAGCTTGCTGCATATTATCGGTAGTTAACACACCAAAAATAACAGGCTTGTTATATTTCAACGCTACATTGGTGATACCGTTTGAAACTGCATCGCAAATAAAATCGAAATGCCGTGTTTCACCCTGTACAACACATCCTAAGCAAATAATGGCATCAAACTCTTGCGACTCCAGTAATAATTGAGCGGCCGTACTAAGCTCAAAAGTGCCAGGAACAGATACAATTACAATATCATTATCTGTAGAGTCATGCTTCTTTAAAACGGCAACAGCGCCATCTAAAAGTGCTCCGGTAACTTTATGATTCCATTCTGAAACTGCAATACCAAATTTAAAGCCTTTGGCCGAAGGTATTTCTGTTGATGAGAAATCAGATAGATTTTTAAATGCAGTAGCCATTTTCGGTTTTATTCTATTATTAGTAGTGTATTGATAAAAGATTTACTATAAAGAAAAACGGTGAACAGCTTAATACCGTTCACCGTTTTAAAGATCATTATTCAAATTAAGCTATTATAACTTAGCCTCAGCACGAGCAATGTACTCATCGATGGTACGTGCTTGTTGCGAATCGCTGTATTCAGTTTTAATAGTTTTATAAGCCTCTAAAGCTTTGTCATTTTTCTTTAACTCTTCGTAAATCATACCTAATTTCATTAGATACATTGGAGAAAAGTTCTGAAGGTTTTTATCAGCAGCTTTTTTGTAGTAATCAGCAGCCTGATCGTATTTCTTTAATTCGCTATATGCATCGCCAATTGCACCTAAAGAAGTAGCAGTAGTGATATCATCTTTCGAAGTATAGCTTTCTAAATGTTCAATAGCTTTTTCAAATTCACCTTTTTTAAGGTAACAGATACCTGCATAGTAATTTGCAAGGTTAGCTGATTTTGTACCGCTATACTCGTCGATAATTTTTAAGAAACCTGGATAGTTTCCGTCACCGTTTAAAGCTTTGTTTAAAGAATCAGTTTCAAAGTATTGCTCGGCTCTAAACATTTGGTCTTGTGCATCTTTATCCTGATTTTTATGATAAAGGTTCCATCCAATGAATAAACCGCCCATTACAACCACTGCGCCCAGAATAATCAAAAGGCTTTTTTTATTTTCCGTAACAAATTGTTCTGTCTTTCCGAACTGCCCCTGTAAGTCTAAACCACCCAATTCTGGTTGATTATTCGCTTGATTTTTTGCCATTTGTATTATATTGAGTGCGCAAAAATACTATTTTAATCTTTTTACGCAAGTCCGATTTTTATTTGTTTACCCTCGGATTGCAAATTGCTCTTATTCAGACAAAAAGCTAATTTCATAATTGCAAAAGCTGCAGTACCCAATTCATGAAGCTCAAAACAGTAGGCACCCTCTCTGGCTTTGTTAATAAGACGCTACAGCATTACCGTTGTTGAGCGTACTTCCAACGTAATTTATAAATTCATTAAATGGGTGTGAATTCAGGTCAAACCGCACTGTTTTTTGCCGTTAACTTCTAATTACCTTTCAGATGTTTAACTTTGCCTCATGCACCTGCAAAAGCTCACATTACTCAATTTTAAAAACTATACCGAAGCTGAACTGGATTTTCATCCGGCAGTAAATTGCTTTGTGGGTAATAATGGTGCCGGCAAAACAAATTTGCTCGATGCAATTCACTACTTATCACTTTGTAAAAGTTATTTTAACCCGGTAGATAGTCAGCAAATACGTTACGAGCAAGATTATTTTATGCTGCAGGGAAACTTCGAGAAGAACGAAACGCAAGAAGTGATTTTTTGTGGGCTAAAGAGAAATCAAAAAAAACAGTTTAAACGCAATAAGAAAGATTATTCCCGACTGGCTGATCATATTGGGCAGTTTCCACTGGTAATGATATCGCCATATGATATTAGTTTGGTGATTGAGGGAAGTGAAGAACGCCGTAAATTTATTGACAACGTAATTTCGCAAACCGACAACCGATACCTCGATACGCTTATTCTCTACAATAAAAACCTAACGAGCAGAAATAGCCTGCTTCGTCAGTTTGCCGAACGCGGTCATTTCGATATGGATTTACTTTCCATATACGACGAGCAGCTAAAAATTACCGGTACCGAAATCTATCAGAAACGAAAAGCCTTTTTAGAATCGTTTACACCTACGTTTAATCAGCATTACCGTTATTTAAGCAACGAAGCAGAAACGGTTACCCTCGAATATGTTTCTCAATTGAACGAAAGTGATTTTGAAGAAGGACTAAGCAGATCATTCCCAAAAGACAAGGTGTTGCAGCGTACCGGCTTTGGAATTCATAAAGACGAACTGGAGTTTACTATCCATGGGTATTCATTAAAGAAATTCGGTTCACAAGGGCAGCAAAAGTCGTTTTTGATCGCTTTAAAACTTGCTCAATACAGTTATTTAACCAAAGAAAAAGGATTTAAGCCTTTGCTTTTGCTCGATGATATTTTCGATAAGCTCGACGATCTTCGGATCAAAAAATTGATGGAAATGGTGGTACAGGATAGCTTCGGACAGCTATTTATTACCGATACCAATCGTGAACGCATTGAAAAAGTGTTCAATGAGATAGGTATGGGAATTAAAGTTTTTGAGGTGGACAAAGGCGCTGTTGAAGGGGGCCATATTAAAAGCATGGAAGAATATCTTCAGGCAAAAGATGAATA
The DNA here is from genome assembly GCF_023914155.1 of Solitalea agri. GTDB lineage: Bacteria > Bacteroidota > Bacteroidia > Sphingobacteriales > Sphingobacteriaceae > Solitalea > Solitalea agri. The sequence goes on from NZ_JAMWYS010000017.1 coordinate 36,426, forward strand.
ACTTCAGCGGAATTACCTTACATTTAAACCGAAGCAAGCAAAGGAGTATGTTTAAGAAAACCAACGAGCAATCGTTAAAAGAGGCAATAAATTTATTGCTCGAAACCTATAAATTAAAGGATAAGTATAACGAAGTAAACATCGTTCAGTCATGGGCCGACATTATGGGACCAATGGTAGCCAATCGTACATCCGAATTATTTATCCGTAACCGCAAACTATTTGTGCGTTTAGATTCGGCAGCGTTACGCCATGAGTTAACCCGCGCTAAAGATAAGATTGTAGAAGTAGTGAACGATAAAGCTGGTACACGATTAATTGACGAGGTGGTATTCCTATAATCGTCGTTGTTGTTATTTTTTATTTCAAAAACCAAACACCCCAACATGAAGATATTGCATAACGCACGTTGCAGTACGAGTAGAAACGTATTAAGCACATTAGAAGAGAACGGCATTGAAGCCGAAGTGGTAAAATATGCGGATGAGAAACTTAGTTTCGATGAATTGAAAAGCATCATTGATCTCATCGGAATTGAGCCTATTGAACTGGTTCGTAAAAAAGAAACTATCTGGAAGGAGCAATTTGCGGGCAAAGAACTTAGTCAGGACGAAGTTATCCAGGCCATGATCGATATTCCACAATTAATGGAACGTCCCATCATTATTAAGGGCAACCAAGCCATTATTGGTCGGCCAATTGAAAGAGTGGTGGAGTTTATTAGGTAGGCTAGAGCTGTTAGTGAACAAACATATTGAAAGACAAAGAATGAAATTAATAACCTGGAATTGCCAAGGAGCTTTTAGGAAAAAGGCAGACATTATCTTGCTACAACAACCAGACATTTTAGTTGTTCAAGAATGTGAACATCCAGACAAATTAGTTTTCAGTACAACAATTCAACAACCGAACGACTTTCTTTGGTTTGGCGACAACAAGCACAAAGGTCTTGGTGTTTTTTCTTACAGCAACTTTAAGTTTCAACTTCTTGACCATCATAATGAAGACTTAAAGATTATTTCCCCTATTTCAGTTACTGGAGGGCAATTCGATTTTACATTAATTGCGATTTGGGCTAACAATCGTCACGACCCAGACGGGCAATATATTGAACAAGTTTGGAAAGCGGTTAACCATTACGACCATCTCCTCAGCGGACGAACAATTTTAACAGGCGACTTTAATAGCAACAAAATTTGGGACAAGGAACACAGAAATGGCAACCATTCAGCAGTTGTTGACAAGCTAGCTGAGAAAAATATACACAGCGTTTACCATAGACACTTAAAACAAGAACAAGGAAAAGAACAACATCCGACTTTTTTTCTACAACGCAAGAAGGAAAAACCATACCATATTGACTACTGCTTTACATCGGCTGACCTTTTTGACAAAGTAAAATATTTGGAAATCGGAACATATGAAAATTGGATAACCCATAGCGACCATACACCACTAATAATTAGCTTTGACTTTGATGACAAAATAAGGGCGAATTCATAATCTGCATTTGCCGCGAGCGGTGGATATGCGACTTGGTTCTTATAATCTAATTAATAAATTCCGAATAGATGGATTAAGAAGCCACCTTGAACCTAATGAATAACTAGCCTTTGAAAAAACTCATCATCATCGGAAGCTCAAGAAAGGACGGCAATACAAAGCAAGTGGTTGATCAACTATGCTCAATGTCGGACTTTGATGTTATCGATCTAAATGATTTTAACTTCAGCTATTATGACTATGAGCATAAAAATCAAAACGATGATTATTTGGCCCTACTTAGGAGAATTGTCAATAATTACGATGTGTTGGTTTTTGCCACACCTGTGTATTGGTATTCGATGAGCGGTATTATGAAAGTGTTTTTTGATCGGCTTACTGATTTGCTGGATACGGAGAAGGAATTGGGCAGAAAACTAAGGACTAAAAAGATGGCTGTTCTGAGTTCTTCCATTGGTGATCATTTAGGCGAGAATTTTTGGCTTCCCTTTCTTGAGACAGCAAAGTACTTAGGCATGAATTATCTTGGGCATCTTCATACAATTATTGATGAGGACCCGACAAATGATTTGGTGAAATTTGTTGAATTAATAAAATAACTACCTGTAAAAAAGCTCTTGATCAACAGAACTTTATTTAAGCAAATCAGTAAACAAATCAATAAATTCGATTTTTTACGTATGGTACTGTTCTTCAGAACAGATCCCGACCAGCGATATTACTGATGCCTTAATAAAGAAATATGAAATACACTATTGAGGATGGTTTTCCTTATTACATTGAATTACTAGGCAGCACCGACTACAAACAATTGTTTGCTTCACCCGAAACCTTTACGCTTCTTGAAACTATAAGCGAAGAAAAATCGGCTTATTGTTATGCGCCGGGCAAATGGAGCATTAAACAAATCATCGGTCACATTACCGACCATGAACGGATTATGACCTATCGTGCATTGTGCTTCAGCCGTAAAGACACCACGGCGTTGCCAGGTTATGATCAGAACCTGTTTGTCGACAATAGTCGCTTCAACGAGTTAAGTTTTGAGCTCTTATTGACCGATTTCAATAACGTAAGAAATGCCACCAACAGTTTCATCGCCACACTTTCAACAGAGCAACTTAACTTAAAAGGAACTGCCTGGAAATACGAATTAACAGTGGAGGAATTTCTAAAGGCAACCATTGGCCACGAAGTTCATCATATGGGTATTCTAAAAGAACGATACCTATGATCTACATCACCCAGTTAATTTATATTTAGTCATTTTAAGGTTTAGCAAGACCATTGTCTCCAAACCAAAAAGCGAGCATGATAATCATCATGCTCGCTTTTTAATATCATTCTAGTGTTGACTAGAAACGCTCGAAGTTAGAGAAGAAGAAATTACCTTCAATAGCTGCGTTTTCGTCTGAGTCAGAACCGTGAATAGCGTTAGCATCAATAGATTTAGCGAAATCAGCACGGATAGTACCTGCGTCAGCTTTAGCCGGATCAGTAGCTCCGATGAATTTACGGAAGTCTTCAATTGCGTTATCTTTTTCTAAGATAGCAGCATAAATAGGACCTTGTGACATAAAGCTTACTAAATCTTTGTAGAAAGGACGCTCGCTGTGAACTGCATAAAACTGACCAGCAGTTTCAGCCGAAAGCTTAGTATATTTTAATGCCACTACTTTGTAGCCAGCTTTAATAATACGATCTAATATTGCACCTGCATGGCCGTTTGCCACCGCGTCAGGCTTAATCATTGTGAAGGTTCTGTTAGTAGCCATCTTTTATTTATTATTTTATTATGTATGAAACTGATTGCCTTGCCTTTGAGGCAATGTTTAGGTACTGCTTTTCAGGTATATAAAAATGCACAACCCTTTTTTTAAATTCGCCGCAAAGATAGAATTTATCTTTTATTTTAGCCCCCTTAAATCAAAAGACGATTAGCAATACATACACGTATTTTTTATGACCATTAAAGCCAAACAACTTTTAAGTTTCCTGCTGATAAGCACCGTTGCTCTTTTTGCATTCACCAACGATTTTTTGAAAACCAAACGCGGACTTCAATATAAAATACTTAAAACTTCAAAAGCACCCAATAAGGTTAAAATCAAAGCGGGTGATTATGTTAAGTTTCACTTAATTTATAAAACGGATAAGGATTCGTTATTACAGAGCACCTACAAACAAGCCCCCCTTGAAATACTCGTTAAAATAGACACCACTATTGACAAAGCTCAGTTGATGGATGCGCTTACTTTATTGTCAAAAGGTGATAGTGCAACCTTTAGAATCAGCAGCGACTTGCTTTTCAAAAATGCTCCGGCTACTACTCCGCGCCCATCTTTTCTCGGTTCAAAACGATCATTATGTTACACTATTAAAGTATTGGACGTAAAAACGCCGCAGCAATTAAAAGCAGAAGCGGCGGCAACGGCAGCAAAGCTTAAAGCAACAGAAGATAAAGCTATTGCCGACTATTCATTAACCAGTAAATTAGCACTTCAAACAACACCGAGTGGCTTGCGTTATCAAATTACTCAAAAAGGAGAAGGTCGGAATGCCGTTGCAGGTGATACCATCAGCGTTCATTACACCGGAAAATTATTGAACGGAAACAAATTCGATGCATCTTACGACAGAAATCAGCCTCTCGAATTTATCGTGGGAAGAAAAATGGTGATCAGCGGCTGGGATGAAGGTCTTCAATTATTAAATAAAGGTGCTAAAGGTGTTTTGGTAATTCCATCAGGTTTAGCCTATGGCGAACGTGCAATGGGCCCCAGCATTCCACCAAACAGTATTTTAATGTTTGAAGTTGAAATGGTTGATATTAAACCCCGTAAATAGCTAAGTTTCAGGTTTAAGCATTTTCAATTTAAACCTGAAACCTTATTCCTAAAAATCTTATCTTCGCCCTCTTTAAATTGATTACATGCAAGCAATTACGGCCCTAAAGCCTCTATTACAAACCCCTAAAAATATTGTTATTACCACTCATCCAAAACCTGATGGCGATGCGATGGGTTCATCGTTAGGCTTGTATCATTATTTATTGCTGAAAGGTCATAATGTGCATGTGATCACCCCTACCGATTATCCTTTCTTTCTGCATTGGCTTCCTGGTAACGGAGAAGTGGTGGTGTATACAGAGCGAAAAGAAGAATCTGATAAGTTAATAGCCGAAGCGGATCTGATATTTTGTCTTGATTTTAACGGGTTAAGACGCATAAATGGAGTGGGCGATGTAGTTGGAGCATCTTCAGCTCAAAAGGTAATGATCGATCACCATCTTGAACCTGAGGGTTTTGACGATTACCGTCTGTGGAACGCTGCCGCATGTGCAACTGCCGAGCTGGTGTATGATTTCATGGTACAAATGGGTGATAAGGAATTGCTGAACAAGCAGATCGCCTCGTGCTTGTATTGTGGCATTATGACCGATTCAGGTTCATTCCGCTTTAATTCGGTAACCGCGCACTTACACCGCGTAGTAGCCGACTTAATTGAGGCCGGTGCCGACAATGCCCGGATTCACGAATTGGTTTATGATACCTATTCTGAAAAAAGAACGCATTTCTTGGGCTACTGCCTTAAAGATAAATTGCAAATTTTTCCGGAATACCGAACCGCCCTTATAGCGTTAAATAAGCAGGATTTACTGGATTATGACGTAACATCAGGCGATACAGAAGGAATTGTAAATTACGCGCTTTCGATCAATAACATTAAATTCGCGGCCATAATTATTGATAGAACCGAAATAGTGAAGCTTTCACTCCGTTCAAAAGGTGAATTTCCGGCCAATGAAGTAGCTAAGAAATATTTTGAAGGCGGAGGTCATCATAATGCAGCAGGCGGACAATCGTCTTTATCATTGGAAGATACTGTTCAGAAATTTATTTCAGCCCTGCCGGAATATAAGGAACTATTAAACGTTTAACCACATAGCATAAAGTAAAAAGACAAACATACAAATGAAAGTAAAATTTGCAGTAGTAGCATTAGCCCTGTCAGGCTTATTGTTCGCTTGTAACAAAGACGGTTACAAGAAAAGTGACTCAGGATTGTTGTATAAAATATATACCGATAACAAAGGTGAGAAAATTAAGGAAGGTGACTTTGTAAAAGTTAACCTGATCTATAAAACCGATAGCGACTCAGTATTATTGAATACCTATAAAATGGGTCGTCCTTATGAGTTGATCATTCAAAAATCAATGTTTAAAGGCGATATGATGGATGCCTTTAAAATGTTGTGTAAAGACGATAGCGCTTCATTCAAAATTTTAGCTGATTCGATCTTCTCTCCTAAATTCGGTATGCAAAAAATGCCTCCTTTCATTAAGGCTGGTAGCTACCTGACTTTCGTAATTAAAATTGTAGATGTTAAAACTAAAGTTGCTATGGATGCAGAAGCAACAAAAGCTGTTGATAAATTTGTTACCGACAGCAAATTAGCCTTTAACAAAACTGCTTCAGGTCTTCGTTATTTAGTAACCACTCCTGCTGCTGCTGGAACTCCGGTTAAACTTGGCGATACTGTTAAAGTTCACTATACTGGTAAATTGTTAGATGGTACAAAATTCGATTCATCAGAAGGTAGAGCTCCATTTGAATTGCCAGTGCAAAAAGGTGTAGTAATTGATGGGTGGGTTGAAGCTTTGCAATTATTGAAAAAAGGCGAAAAAGCAACTGTAGTTATCCCTGCTAAATTGGCTTACGGCGAAATGGGTAATGGTCCTATTCCTCCAAATAGCCCATTAGTTTTTGATTTGGAAATTGTTGACGTAAAACCTGCTACAGCAGCTCCGGTTAGCGCAGCAAAATAAATAATACTTAAGCTATAAATATGAAAAACTGCGAATGAACAATCATTCGCAGTTTTTGTTTATGTGTACATGCCTTAAAGCTTTTTAGCTTCTTTTTAGTTTACAAAATGATTCTTACCGATACGCATACCCATCAGTATTACGCTCCTGAAAATCCACAAGAACGCGCTCAAGCTATTCAACGTGCATTTGATAATGGCATCAGCCGATTGTTTTTACCCAATGTCGATTCAGAAACCATTCCGCAGGTTTTTGAGCTGGCAAAACAATACCCCAACAATTGTTTCCCTATGATGGGTCTTCATCCTTGCTCAGTAAAAGATAATTTTGAGGAGGAACTGGCAATTATCAAGCAGGCTATCGACAGCAATAAGATCTATGCTATAGGCGAAATTGGTATCGATCTTTATTGGGACAAAACACATATCGAACAGCAAAAAGCAGCGTTCAGAACACAGATCAACTGGGCTAAGGAACTCGGCTTACCAATAGTTATTCACTGTCGCGAAGCTTTTGATGAAATCCTGGAAATACTGGAAGCAGAAAAGGATGAGAAACTCCGTGGAATTTTCCATTGCTTTACCGGCAATGCCGAGCAAGCACAAAAGGTTATTGATCTTAACTTTTATTTAGGTATTGGAGGTGTGGTAACGTATAAAAACTCAGGATTGGACAAAACTGTTGCTCAAATCGATCCTAAATATTTGGTATTAGAAACCGATGCACCCTATTTACCCCCGGTGCCCTACAGAGGAAAGCCGAATGAAAGCAGCTATTTGCTTCACATCGCTCAAAAGGTAGCTGACTTGCATCAGATGGAAATTGAAAAAATGGCAAAAATAACGACTGAAAATTCAAAAACAATTTTTGGAATTTAACTTGGAATGGCTTTATTTGCGAATTCATCAATAAGCTTGACCTAAACCCTAATGACCAATATTCTGATTATCTATACCGGTGGAACCATTGGAATGATTAACGATCCCAAAACAGGAGCGCTTAAGCCTTTCAATTTTTCGCACATTACCGGCAATGTACCAGAACTTAAAAGACTCAATTTCAATTTTGCTGTCCATTCTTTCAACCCAACAATTGATTCATCGAATGTTACCCCTGAAATTTGGATAGAGCTAGCAGTCATCATCGAAGATAATTATCATAAATATGATGGCTTCGTGGTTCTTCATGGATCAGATACAATGGCCTACTCTGCATCGGCTTTGAGCTTTGCGTTCGAAAATCTTTCTAAACCTGTTGTTTTTACCGGAGCGCAACTGCCCATCGGTGAATTAAGAACAGACGCTAAAGAGAACTTATTAACAGCACTGGAAATTGCTGCCGCTAAGAATGCGGATGGCAAAGCCATGGTTCCAGAGGTATGTATCTATTTTGATTATATGCTTTATCGTGGAAACCGTTCTACTAAGTTTGATTCGGAAAAGTTTCAGGCCTTTACCTCCACTAACTATCATTCATTGGCAGAGGCTGGTATTCGTCTGAAATACAATGAAAAATACATTTTACCTCATCCTGATAAGCCGCTAAAAGTTTATAAATACTTCGATACTTCAATTGGTTCAATTAAGCTTTTTCCAGGAATGGATCCGCGTTTTGCAAGTGGAGTGTTGAGCACTCCTGGCTTAAGGGCGGTAGTAATGGAGGCCTTCGGCTCGGGTAATGCAAGTACAAACCCGGCTTTTTTAAATGTTTTAAAAGAAGCTATTAATCGGGGGATCATTATTTTAGATATTTCCCAGTGTATGGGGGGGACTGTTGAGTTGGGCCATTACGAAACCAGCGATGCGCTGTCATCAATGGGTGTATTAAACGGTTACGATATGACTTTTGAAGCGGCTATCACTAAGCTAATGTTTGTAATGGCTCAAAATAAACCCGATGAAGAGTTAAAGAGAATGCTCTCGACTTCATTAAGAGGAGAGCTGACTAAACTCGAAGGACAGGTATAAGAAGGGCCCGGAGAAAACCTCTGGACCTTTTATTATCAGCTATTTTAAAACATTTACTTTATGGAACTTTTATCACCAGAAACGGGCCTTGTTTTTTGGACTGTATTCAGTCTTTTATCCATCATTATTACAATTATTGCGCTTCTTAATCTCTTAAAAACAGCCTTTAGGGATAGTACCACAAAACTAATCTGGCTATTAGTTATTTTATTTGTCCCAATGGTAGGGCCTTTGTTTTATTTTACTATCGGAAGAAAGCAAGGACAAAAGGCTGCAAATTGATGATAAGCTGAATCCGATCAAAGCTTCGTTAATGGTTTCAGAATAAATATTAAAGTAGGCTTCATTCTTTAAAGAAAGGCATTTGATAAATTATTAACTAAATAGGCTAAATATTAGAAAAAACAACTGTTCCAAGGTTGGAATTTTAATATATCTGCTTATTTTAGTTGACTATGAAGCGAATTTTAACAATTGCCTTGTTTTTTCATTTGTCTGTTTGTGCCTTTGCTCAATCTCAAACAAGCCCGAATGAAAAGACCTTTCAGAACCCAATTTTTGCCGGCGATTATCCTGATCCCAGCTTATTGCGCGATGGTGATGATTATTACATTGTCCATTCATCGTTTGAATATTATCCGGGTTTGCTTATTTGGCATTCAAAAGATTTGATCAACTGGAAACCCGTGACTAATGCTTTGCATAAATATGTGGGTTCGGTTTGGGCTCCAGATCTGGTAAAATATAAGGATAAATACTACATCTATTTTCCGGCTAATAACACCAACTATGTAATTACCGCCAATTCAATTAATGGTCCATGGACTGATCCGGTTGATCTGAAAATTGGCAATATCGATCCCGGTCATGTTACCGATAAGGATGGGAAAAGATACCTGTACTTTAGCAGCGGCGGTTATGTTCCATTAACCGACGAAGGACTTTCGGTTGCCGGTGAGTATAAACATGCCTACGACGGATGGAAAATCCCACGCGATTGGTCAATTGAATGTTTTTGTATGGAAGGGCCAAAACTAGTAAAGCATGGCGATTATTATTACATGACATTGGCCGAAGGTGGGACCGCCGGTCCTGCCACCAGCCATATGATCATCTCGGCTCGGTCCAAATCCCCATTAGGTCCCTGGGAGAACTCACCCTATAATCCAATTTTACGAACAACTGCAAGCTCTGAAAAATGGTGGTCAAAAGGACATGGAACATTATTCGAAGACTTAAAGGGTAAGTGGTGGATCGTTTTCCACGCTTATGAAAATGGTTTTTATAATATGGGCCGACAAACATTGCTTCAGCCCGTTGAATGGACAAAAGATGGTTGGTTTAAATCTCCCGAAGGTATTAAAACAGAAAGGCCAATAGCTAATTCTCTTGCGGCTGCTTCTGCTACCACATTTTCATTAAGTGATAAGTTTGATGCTAAAACATTGAGTCCACAATGGAAATTCTTTGGAGGATGTGATACTACAAGATTTCATGCCGATAACACAGGTTTGGAAATAAAGGGCAAAGGAAATGGGGTAGGTGATTGTGCTCCTATGCTTTGTATTCCTTCTGATCATGCATATACTGCCGATGTGGAGCTTTTCATTGAAGGCAAAGCTACAGGCGGGATCGTGCTGTTTTATAACAATAATGCACATTCGGGTATTTTAGCCGATAGCGAAAATGTACAAGCCGATCTGCACGGATGGCAGTTTGTTACCGAGAAAAAGGTGTTAGATAAGCATGTTTTTCTTCGCATTAAGAATGTGAATAATGCCGTTGATATGTATTATAGCACAAACGGCACTAACTGGATTAAGATTGAGAACTCAGCAGAAGTTTCGGCCTTGCACCATAACGTTTTAGGCGGATTTTTAAGTTTACGTATCGGACTTTGCTCAATGGGCGAAGGATCTGTTCGATTTAAAAACTTCACCTACAAACCAATGAAATAATTTTTAACATCTCCACGGATCATATTGTAAGGAATGAAAATCATTAAGTATCTAATTGTGGTTGTTTGCTATCTTGTATCCTATCAGGCGCAATCACAGAGTTTCTCAACAGCCTGTAATCCGATGGATCTGAACTATCGGTTTTGCCTCGACATGCCTTCAAGAAGAGAGGCTGCCGACCCAACAATTGTTAGGTTTAAGGATACCTATTTTTTATTCGCTTCAAAGTCGGGTGGGTATTGGCATTCAAAAGATCTTAAGCAATGGTCATTTGTAGAAACGGCTGATCTGCCACTTGAAGATTATGCCCCAACAGCGGTTGCCATTAAAGATACCTTGTATTTCCTGGCTTCATCACTGGAGAAAAGCACGATCTATAAATCTGCTGATCCACTCAGCGGAAAGTGGACAGTGGCCTGCGAAAAACTGGAAACCCCTGTTTGGGATCCTGCACTTTTCCTGGATGATGATCAGCATTTGTACCTCTATTGGGGTTGTTCGAATGTTACCCCAATTCATGGAGTGGAATTGGATTACAAGAACAACTTTAAGTTCATCGGTAAACCGGTTGATCTAATTACAGCCAATACCGCTCAGCATGGTTGGGAGGTTCCTGGTGACTATAACACGTTGACCCAACAAGCGCCATGGATAGAAGGTTCCTGGATGAATAAACACAACGGTAAATATTACCTGCAATACTCAGGGCCTGGCACCGAATATAAAAGCTATGCCGATGGCGTTTTTGTTTCCGAAAGTCCATTAGGGCCTTTCGTTGCGCAAGCGCACAATGCATTTGCCTATAAACCCGAAGGATTTGCTGCCGGGGCCGGCCATGGAAGTACCTTTGCCGATCAATATGGTAATTACTGGCACATTGGCACCATGACAATTTCCGTTAAGCATATGTTCGAACGTAGGTTAGGGTTATTCCCTGCCTTTTTTGATGCCGAAGGAACCTTGTATGCTTCAACCGGGTATGGTGATTATCCTTACCTGATTCCGCAAAAGAAGATCAACAGTTTCGAAGATATCTTCCCAGGTTGGATGCTGCTTTCATACAATAAGAAAGTGAATGTGTCATCAGCTATCGATTCTCTTCCTGCTCGATTTATGACGGATGAAAATATTCGAACCTATTGGTCGGCAACCAGTGGTTCGGCTAATGAATATGCCACCATAGATTTAGGAGAGCAATATGAAGTATATGCACTTCAGTTAAACTTTGCAGAGCACAATACAAAATTGCTGGGTCGTCAGAAAGGTACGTTTAACCGTTATATAGTTGAATATTCAACTAATGGCACTGATTGGACTAAGCTGATTGACCAATCGAAAAACAAAACCGACAATACTCACGAATACTTCCAACTTCCGACGAAAGTTTCATGTCGCTATTTAAAGATTAAAAATGTACAGGTGCCTGATGGTAACTTCGCCATTAGCGGTTTTAGGGTATTTGGAAAAGGTAAAGGTAAGGCTCCTGGAAAGGCTGATGGTTTAGAAGCCCAAAGAAACTCAAACGATAAACGAAGTGTTAAACTTAGTTGGGCAAAAGCGCCAAATGCGACCGGATACGTAATCAGCTATGGCGTAGATAAAAAGAAGCTGTATCAGCACTATATGGTTTACAGTGATACTGACTTGACCATAAATAGCTTGGCTGTTAACCAACACTATTATTTCACTATTGAATCGTTTAATGAAACCGGAAGAACAAAAGGTGAAAAAATAACGATGTTAGAGTAATACAGATAGTTCTATCAATATAAATTAAAAGGGAGACCAAAGTCTCTCTTTTTTTATTAAGGACAAGAGGGGAGAACTTACTGTCTTATTGCAGGCTGATGATGAGTTTTTGATGCAGCATTTAAAACCTGCACATTTTTATCTATTTTCAAAGACTAGATACATCTACTAGAATCCTTCAAATACATAACTCATTACCTAATGAACAATAAAAAATATCATCTTTCCCAATTCAATATAATAAAACTTAAAGATCATATCGATTCTCCGGTTGTTAAAGAATTTAAAGATTTTTTGGCTCCTGTGAATCAACTGGCTGAAGATAGTCCGGGTTTTGTATGGCGACTTAAAGACGACAATGGAGCAAGTGCGGCCAATGTAGAAACACCTTACAAAGATGAGCTGATATTTGTTAATATGTCGGTGTGGCTAAATTATGACTACTTGAAATCGTATACCTATCAAACGGTTCATAGTTACTTTTTGAAAAGCAGAAAAAAATGGTCGCAAGAAATTGAAGGTCATAGAGCCGTAATGTGGTATACCGAAGAGGGAGTTATTCCATCTTTAACTGAAGCTAAAGAAAAACTGGATTTGCTGAATCAGAATGGATCTTCTTTAACTGCATTTAGTATGACCGATGTCTATAATTTTGATGGAACAAAACTCAAATAGTAAAAGCTGCTAACGCACAAACCTTACCTGTAAATGATCGACAATATTCAAATCTTAGATACCCAAGTACTCTCTGACAATTGGTACATACTTAGAAAAATTACCTATGAGTACACGAAAAAGAATGGTTCAAAACTGACCCAAAGCAGAGAAGTTTACGACCGGGGAAATGGCGCAACCATTTTACTTTATAATAAAGCCCTACAAACTGTTATTCTCACAAGACAGTTTCGCCTGCCAACCTTTGTAAACGGAAATGAGACCGGAATGCTAATCGAAGTCTGTGCAGGTTTGTTGGATAAAGACAATCCGGAAGATTGTATCAGACGGGAAACTGAAGAAGAAACGGGATATAAAGTTACCGATGTGCGAAAAGTATTTGAAGCATATATGTCGCCGGGTTCGGTAACAGAAATTCTTTATTTCTTTATTGCAGAATACACAAAAGAGATGAAAGTATCTGAAGGAGGTGGTGTTGAGCATGAGGAAGAAAATATTGAAGTATTAGAAATTGATATTAGCGAGGCGATGAAGAGGATAGAAAGCGGGGATATTAAAGATGCGAAAACAATAATGCTGCTTCAATACGTTAAACTCAATAATGTTTTATAATGTTAGTTTAGGTTCATTCGGCAGATTGATCCCTACTGACATAGGGTTGTCACAAGTTCATCTCATTTTTGAATAAATGAATTCATCGAAAATGTTCGTTAACTTGAAATTCTGAAGCAAAAAACGCTTCGCTCTCATGGAAATGAAAGATGGGAAACAAGCCGTGTATGCTCAAACCAGGGCAGAATGGCGAAATTGGTTGTCGCAGAATAGCCAAACTGCAAAGTCAGTTTGGTTGATCTTGTATCATAAAAAAAGCAAGGTTCAAAGTGTAGATCTTATTGAGGCTACCGAAGAAGCTTTGTGTTTTGGCTGGATTGATAGTTTATGTAAAAACCGCCATCATGAAAGTTTCTACCTGACTTTTTCTCCCCGCAACCCAAAACGAAGTAAGTGGAGTAAATCAAATATAGAGCGGGCGGAGAAATTGATTGAACAAGGTTTAATGACTCCACAAGGCCAACTGCTTATTGATATTGCTAAACAAATGGGGAAATGGGAGATATAATAATCGGTAAAGAATTGTTTTAGTTTAAGTTGACAGGTTATGACTAACAACTTCCCACTAAAAATTCAATCCGTTGCTCAACTGTTCGAATGTTTACCGGAACAAGAGCGGATAATTGTGGATGTGTTGCGTCAACTTATCCTGGAAACACTGCCTGAATATTGCAAAGAGAAAATTTCCTACAATGTGCCTTTCTACTATGGTAAAAAGGGTATTTGTATTGTTTGGCCGGCCCGAATCCCGAGAGGAGGAATTAAGGAGGGTGTTCTGTTAGGCTTTTGGTACGGCAATAAACTCAATGACGAAGATAATTACCTCACTCATGGAACCAACAAGCAGATATTTTACAAGATCTATAAATCACCGGAAGAAATTGACGCCAAAGCCATTGTAAAATTGCTGCACGAAGCCATTCAACTTGATAGCCTTTGGAAAGTTAAGAAACAACCTCCAAGTTCATAAGAAAGGGTTATTCCCTGGTCCTTATCATATCCTTAAGCCGGGCATCATTTATAATTAAGATATTCTTTCCATCCAAACGGATAAACTGATCTTTGACCAATTCATTAAGTACTTTAAACAGTGTTTCATAGGTTGTACCTGCATACGAAGCTATATCTTGTCTGGATAAAACAGTATTGATAAAACCCTCGTTGGTCACTCCAAATAAGCTCTTTATTTTTAGCAAGGCATCCACGATCCGGCTTTTAACATCCATATGCACCATGTTTCTCATGCTTAATTCGGCATCCTGTAATTCTTTTGCATAGAACAACATCATTTGATACGTAAGTTCATTGTTTACCTTAAGAGAGGTCTGAAAAAACGTTGTACTAATGAAACAAACGCTAACTGGCTCAATAGCTGTGGCTGAAACCGGGTAGTGCTGATTGTTACCAATAGCCCTGTGCCCTAAAACATCTCCTTCAGCAGCAAATTTTATGATCAGTTCTTTATCACTGCCCCATTGTTTATGCACTTTAACTTTTCCGGAGTGAATAAAATAGTAACCATTTACAGTGTCTCCTTCTTTAAAGATCACTTCCCCTTTTTTAAAATTTATTAATTGCGAGTTTGATTCAATCGCGGTATGCCATTCGGGTAGGGTATGCTTACAAAGAAAACAATTACTATGTGTGATCATATTGTATATTAAATATTGCTATTGCAATGTTTTGAGTGAAAAATAAAATAAAATTAAGTCGTAAAATATTGCAAAAACAATATTTTTGCAAAAAAAATAAACTGAATTAATATGGAGAAAGTAGCTTCTGAATCAAGCTCAATTCATTCTGACAAAGCCAATTCGGCTGTACATTCAATCTCATTTGTAAATAAGCGATTATTCTTTTTAAGTATTCAGGTAATAGTTAATGCCGTCATTATTGGTTTCCTGGCAAAAATATTAGTTGCGCTCATAAATCTCTTTACCAATCTTTCTTTTTACCAAACCTTCTCTTTCCATGAAAGCAGTCCGGCTCATAACCAGTTAGGATTGTTAGTGATCCTAATTCCATGCATAGGTGGATTGATAGTTGGTGTAATGGCTCGTTTTGGATCTCCAGCTATCAGAGGGCATGGTATTCCGGAAGCGATGGAGCAGGTACTTACCAATGAAAGTAAGATCAAACCAATCATCACGATACTAAAGCCGTTATCGGCAGCAATTTCTATTGGTACAGGTGGTCCATTTGGCGCCGAAGGACCAATCATCTCAACCGGTGGAGCCTTTGGGTCATTTGTGGGACAAATAATGCATATTACGCCTAATGAGCGTAAGATAGTTTTAACAGCGGGTGCAACAGCCGGTATGGCTGCAATCTTCGGAACTCCGATAGCTGCTGTTTTGTTAGCCATAGAGTTGTTATTATTTGAATTTTCACCACGATCGATTATTCCAACAGCATTGGCTTGTGCTACAGGTGCGGCAATGCATCTTTTGTTATTTGGTACAGGAGCTGTGTTTACCATGCCGTCAATTCCGGAGGCAGGTTTTCAAGCATTGGTTTGGTACGGTTTATTAGGTGCACTAATAGGAGTCATTGCTACTGTAATTTCCAAAAGCATATATCTTATTGAAGATTTGTTTGAGAAACTGCCCATTCATTGGATGTGGTGGCCGGCCATTGGTGCATTAGCGGTTGGTATTATGGGCTATTTTGCTCCTTATACCCTAGGGGTAGGTTATAGTAATATCTCACAACTTCTCTCGGGCAGCTTGCCCTTGACGTTGGTTTTCGGGTTATGTTTTTTAAAATTCATTTCTTGGTCGCTGTCATTAGGTAGTGGTACCTCAGGTGGAACCCTGGCTCCACTATTGACAATCGGTGGCGCCACCGGAGTTTTGTTAGGGATGATCGTTCAATATTTGTTTCCTCAAAGTGATATTAGTTTATCGGTGTGTGCATTAATCGGAATGGCTTCTATGTTTGCAGGTGCAGCAAGGGCTTTATTGACATCCATTGCATTCGCTTTTGAAACTACCTTACAGCCTCATGGCCTTCTTCCTTTGCTTATAGCATGTACGGCGGCTTATTTTGTTTCTTTTTTGCTGATGAAAAACAGCATCATGACTGAAAAAATTCATCGCAGAGGAGTATTGACGCCATCGGCTTATGAACCGGATATTTTGCAAGGATTAACGGTTAAGCATGTTGTTTCGGCTCAACTAAATACCATAAGCGTTGATTTTACAGTAGAAAATCTGCAAGCATGGTTAATGGATATGAGTTATGCTTTTTCAGAAGTTGCGGTGGTGGATAAAGAAAATAAATTCGCTGGGGTTTTGCACCTAACCGATATTTATAAGCATAAACTCGATTCAAAGGATCAAATTCATGAACTAATTCGAAATCCTAAGCATTTTATTCACGAATCAAGCAGCCTTTCTGATGCCATGGAAAAATTGGAAAGGCAGAAATTACAGATTATTCCCGTTCTTAATCATCAGCATGAAGTAACCAGTTATATCAGCCCCGCTTTGATCTTAGCTTATTACAGTAATCATCGGTTAAAGAATGAGCAATATCAACGTCCTATATCTATTAAAAGAAGAAGCTTGATCATGTACTCAAAAGGGCGCAATGTCATTTAATGCAGCTGAACTATTGTCGGGTTAGCTTTTCGATAGATTGCTCATAGTAAAATAAAGAGATATTTGCGTAGTTATAAGTTTTTCCAAAGCCCATTATGCTGGTTGAAAAGAACGACTGCCTAGCTTTCTGAAGGATGTATTTCTCCGTTTGGCGATATCCGCAATTGTAAGCGGTGGCATAAAACCTTAATTTCTCCTCAGTTGAGGTCCACTTTTTTGATTTAAATTTTTGTTCGCAAACCTGATAAAAAGCGGCTAAGTACATCACCTGTTTTTGTGGCGATTCAAGGCTTTTGATAACCGCTCTTCGTTGAGTTTCTTCATCAAACGTTTTATTTATCAGTAATGATCGAAAAGTTTTATTCAGCTTATACATTTCAATATCGGTTAAAAGCTGTTCTGCAAAAGATGGTTTCATCTGAAAACGACCTATCGAAAAGTCGGCATAATCTTTCCCAAAGGAAACGTAGAGGATTTTTAATCCTCCGGTTTCCATTTGGTCCCTTAAAACAGAGAAACGAACTAACTCAGGGAAAATAATGGCTTCGGCAAATGCAGCGGGAACATTATAGCTGCCCAGCGAATCGGCAATCCATGAATTTTTGCTCAAGAAGTCTTTTGCCTGCGAATAATCTGCCCCAAATTCTTCGCTGTAATTAGTGGCTTGTTGGGCCTTGCCGTTTAGGGCAAGACCTAAACAAGCCAGCAAAACGAATATTTTAAAGAGTTTTTGCATAACGGGTAATCGATAAGCTGCCTTTTGAAACAGCAATCCATCTTAGCACTGTTTTTCCATTCTGCGCGGTAGCACTAACGCTAAACCCATCGTTAACTACACTTCCATCACTAAACACTAGTTTGTTGTCAATCAGGGCGGCCCATGAAGAGCCTTCTTTGTTTAGCCAAACGTCTCTCCATCCACTATCAAATGATGAATCATCACCTTCTTTCAGCAATTTGCCATTTAAATAGAGGGCTTTTCCATTGGATGCCAGCAGGTGACCGTTGTCATCAAACCAAACACTGTTTAGTTGGGGTATCGCTTGCTTAATACCACTTAGGCTAGCCAGAATAACTTTCATTTCCCCAGGGTGGGTATAGTCAATATTTGTCAGGTCTTGCCCCCAGAAAGCAGCATCGGTAAATGTGGGGTTCACAACTATTTGTCCAATAACTTGGCCTTTTGCAGCTACTTCGACTTTTTTTCCATCCTGGTTAATTAAAAACTTCTGTTTGTTGTTATCGTCAATTTCAATGGCAACCAAAGCAACATATTTTGTTTTCTCAGGATTTACTTTCATGGCTTCCAATGTTGAGAATCCTATTGATTTTTTGCCATTGAAAACAATGTAATCGTAGTTGTCGTCTGACTTTACGTAGTTCTGATAAACATTCAACATTTCATTCGCATCGGTAGAGTAAGCTTCTTTTTTAGATCTTTCGTCTGGTTCGTATAAGAAATTTAATGGCACATTATTGGGAGCGAAAGGACCTTTTTTTACTCCGTTTTCAACCACAAAACGTTTTCCGTTTCGGTTAACAATTACCAACCCCGATATTTTATTGGTTGAGCTAACCATGATCTTCGACTCGCGATAGTCGATGCGCTCATCTTCTTCAAGTTTGTATAGCTCTTCTTTTTCTACATTGCTCAGTCGATCACTTGTTGATTCGTTAGCTGATGAACCTGATGAATACCCTGAACCTCCACCATTGGTAGTCGTATGGGTTGTAGGGGTAGAATTATCGCCCAAAACCGCCTTGTTAATTTGTGCGTTGGCTTTATTCTTCAGCCGATTTAGCAACTGTGCTTCCGAAGGGTTTGCCCAATGGAGCAGTACAGTGCAGAGCGTAATTTGATAGATCGTTTTCATAATTGCTGTTTGTTTTGTTAGTTCGTTTTAGCTTTATGAAATTGTAAAGCGTTGCTATCAAAGGTAATGGCAATGGAGAGGCCTTTTTTCTGCAGAACTACTGATTTACGTTTCTCAGTAGTAGTACGTAGGGCATGGGAGCAAACAGGATATGAGGTTTATGTTGTCTCCCTGGGCGGAGTCGAAGCGAGTAATCCTGAGCGGAGTCGAAGCTGGTCACCCTGGGCGGAGTCGAAGCTGGTCACCCTGATTTCTATGATAAAACCAAATCATTTTTATAGATGGTTTGGTTTTTTATTAGGGCATATATCCTATGAATAATTTTGTTTCTAACAGCATTCAAAACACTCATTTTAGCCTTGCCTTCTGCTACTTTTCTTTTGTAATAAACCCTTAAATCGTTATTAATCCTAATGGCACTCATTGCTGCTAAATGCAATACACTCTTCATGCTTTTATCTGCAAACACCGATAGTTTAG
>NZ_JAMWYS010000046.1 GCF_023914155.1 Solitalea agri
TCAATCAAAAAATATACAGTCAATTCTCGGCAACTAAAAAGGCTGCCCCTTTTGAGACAGCCTCTTTAGTTTTTTCATTATCTCAAATCTCAATTCTTAAATCCTTTTCTAAACTCCTTGTGAAAGCTTTTCCATTTTTTCTACTGGAATATCTTTTAGATTCAATACCAAAAATCCATCGAGTGAATTTTCAAATTTTGGATCGATATTGAAACAAATGATCTTCGCATTAAGTTGGATATACTGTCGTAGAAGAACCGGCATTTTACTATTGCTTATTTCAATCTCCGAAATTAATGCATCCAATGATTTAAGTGAGCTGAATTGTTCAATTAATACATCTGTATCAACATTTGTATGTGTTACCTTAAACTTTGTTTTAGGTGAAACGTACTGTGCTAAGGTGTGATCATAAAAATTCTTGGTAATAAAATCAATGATCAATGATTGCGAAAGGTTAGAGAAATTGCTACTAATACTAACCGGGCCAATTAAATACTGAAATTCAGGATGTTTAAGAACATAACTACTGATTCCTTTCCATAGTAAGAATAATGGAAGAGGTTTCTGTTGGTACTCTTTAACAATGAACGAACGGCCTAACTCTAGTGAATGTTTAAGCACGTTGTTCATTTGATCTTTAATATTGAACAATGTGTTGATGTAGAAGCCTTTTTTTCCGTAGGCATAAAAAATATCATTTCCACGTCCAATACGATAAGCTCCTACAATCTTTTTAGCTTCTTTGTCCCAAATGAATAAATGCCTGTAATACAGATCGAATTCATCCAAGTCAATTTTTTTGTTGGTTCCTTCGCCTACATGACGGAAAGTAATCTCACGTAAACGTCCAATTTCCCTTATAATGTTCGGGATTTGTTGGGTTTTGGCGATGTATACTTCGTAGTTTTTCTCGGTATAAACTAATGCTTCTTCTTTGATTTGAGCTACATCTTGTTCAAGCAAATGCTGTTCAGTAGCCTCAACAATATCCTCAGGTTTTTTTAAAACACTAAAGAGGTCTTTTACGAAAAACCGGTTAACATCCGTTTCGAAACTCGAATTTAATGCATAGGTTCGGGCCCTTAAATATTTTAATGATTTTTCTGGCGTATTAAACGCATTATATTCAGCAGGCATTATCGGTTTTCCGATTCTTAACTTTATCGTAGTACCTTTTTTATTGAAGAGCTCCGATGGGAGTTTTACTGTTCGAAGTGAAGGGTGTATTAAACCAAGTAAATGGAATAAAACACCATTATTTCCATGGAAATAAATTGGAACAACCGGTAATTGTGCCTTTGTTATTAATTTCCCAACTATAGGAGACCACTTTTTATCGGTGATGGTTTGTGCTTCTGCATTATAAGTAGAGACTTCACCAGCTGGAAAAATACCAACCGGAATATTTTCTTTCAATTTCTCCATGGTTAGCTTCATTCCAGCCATGCTCGAAACGCTTTTAACGTTTTCAAAGGGGTTTACACCAATAAAGTAATCCGAAATATTTGGTATTTTCTTAAGTAAGAAATTAGCCATTACTTTAGCTTCCGGCCGAACCATGCAAAGCAGTTTCACCAAAATTAACCCTTCCACACCTCCATATGGATGATTAGCCAAAGCTATAAAACCACCTTCTTTCGGAATGTTCTTCAGATCATCTTCGTCAAATTCAATAGTAACACCGATATCTTCAAGTACCCCGTCAATAAAATCAAGTCCTTGTTTATCAATATTTTCGGCAAAAATTCTATTTACTTTGTTAATCTTGGTCAACTCCATCACTAGTTCGGCCAGGCCAGGCATTTTCAGCTTATCCAGTTTTGTTGCCTTCGCGAACTCATTTTTCGTGATTAACTTCATTTTTTCCATTTAAGGTTTAATCCGCAAAAATAAGATTTAGGTTTTTAAATATTGCTATTCGCTAAAGATACTTATTTGAGACTTTCTTTAAAGTTTGAAAATTGTGAATTATACTTTAATTTTTCTGTATGAAAAACATCTACAATCTATGGATTTCCTTCTCAAAAAAGGAACAAAATGGCTTATTGGTTTTAGCTGTTATTAGTTTGATTGTCATTGGATTAAACTTTTTAAAGGAAAGGATTTTCAGAGAGCCACCAATTGATTTTACTGAATTTGAGAGAGAAATAGCTCAATTTGAAAAGAGTAAAATGCAGAATTCAAATAATCATGTCTTCAAGAAAATTAATTCAAATGAATTAAAAAGTGCTGAAATTGAGCTAAAACTCTTTAATCCTAATAATCTACAATTAAATGAATGGCTAAGCATGGGTTTAACTGAAAAGCAAGCCCGTGTAATTATTAATTATGTTCATAAAGGAGGGGAGTTCAGAAAGAAGGAGGATTTAAAAAAGATCTATTCCATAACAGAGAAAGATTACACAAGATTAGAACCTTATATTGTAATAGACAATCATTCTAAATCTTCTTCAAACAGCTATAAAGTCGATGGGCCTCCCAAATCATCCATTCTTATAACAAAACCAATAGAGTTAAATGCTGCTGACTCTACTGAGTTAATTACTTTAAAAGGTATTGGGCCAACTTTTGCAAATCGGATTTTAAAATATAGAAACCGACTTGGAGGTTTCCATTCGAAAGAACAACTTAAGGAAGTATACGGCTTAGATTCGGTATTATTTCTTGCAATAATAGATAAGGTATTCGTTAATTCAGCCCTGATTCAAAAGGTTAATATCAATAACGCTTCGTTTAATGACCTTAAAAGGTATCCCTATTGGAGTTACAAACAAATCAATACGGTGTTAAATTATCGAAAGCAACATGGTAAGTTCTTAAAAAGTGAAGATCTGTTACAAGCTGTAGTTCTCGATAAAGCGGTTTTGACCAAATTAACCCCTTATTTATTGTTCGAGTAAAAACTGGTTTTATTTAGAACGTTGGATTTAA
The DNA here is from genome assembly GCF_023914155.1 of Solitalea agri. GTDB lineage: Bacteria > Bacteroidota > Bacteroidia > Sphingobacteriales > Sphingobacteriaceae > Solitalea > Solitalea agri. The sequence goes on from NZ_JAMWYS010000046.1 coordinate 2,935, forward strand.
CTATATACAAAGTTTTATAATGCCTGTCTTATGACAGGCATTTTTGTAAATTCGGTATATAATCATTAATCAAAATCATGACAATTGAACAACAAATTAAGGCTGTAATTAGAGATGTTAATGACTTTCCAAAACCAGGGATCGTTTTTAAAGACATCACACCAATATTAAAACATCCTGGACTCTGCAATGATATTGCCGAAGAATATGTAAAAAGGCTTAATGGTGTTAAAATTGATGAAGTTGCAGCAATTGAAAGTCGTGGTTTTTTATTTGGCATGATGATAGCGCATAAACTAAACGTACCGTTTGTCCCGATCAGAAAGAAAGGGAAACTTCCTTACAAAACAATTGAACAAGCTTATAATCTTGAATATGGCCAAGCTACTCTTGAGGTTCATGCTGATGCGATTGAAGAAGGAAAAATTGTGCTGATTCATGATGATTTATTGGCTACTGGTGGAACAATTGATGCGGCTGCTAAATTGATTGAAAAGTTGGGAGCTAAAGTGGGAGCGATCTCTTTTTTGGTGGAACTTGATTTTTTAAAAGGAAGGGAAAGATTGTTGCCTCATTCTGACAGAATAATTTCTCTCGTCAATTATCAATAACCTTTTATATATAACCTTATGATGACCGATTTAACTTTTGATTCAACCATGAACCTATCCTCCGAAAACCTACGGTTGGTAAGGGAAATGGCCAGAGACTTTGCTGTAAAGAATATTTTGCCCAATGTGATGGACTGGGATGAGAGTCAGTATTTTCCTGTAGAACTTTTTAAACAAATGGGAGAATTGGGAATAATGGGAGTGCTCGTTCCTGAACAGTATGGAGGTGCTGGTTTGGGTTATTTTGAATATGTGGCCATCATTGAAGAAATCGCAAAAGTGTGCGGTTCAATCGGCTTATCGGTAGCAGCACATAATTCGCTTTGTACCGGGCATATTCTTCAGTTCGCTAATGAGGAGCAAAAGCAACGGTGGTTACCTAAACTCGCATCTGCCGAATGGATAGGAGCATGGGGGTTAACCGAGGCAAATACCGGGTCTGACGCTCTGCGCATGAACTCTACCGCTGTTCGAGATGGAGATTATTATATAATTAATGGCAGCAAAAACTGGATTACCCATGGTAAATCAAGTAATGTTGCGGTTGTTATGACCCGTACAGGTAAATCAGGTGATTCAAACGGAGTATCGGCCTTTGTAATTGAAAAGGGCACTCCCGGCTTTACTCATGGTAAAAAAGAGAATAAATTGGGTATGCGTGCTTCTGAAACCACTGAGTTGATTTTAGATAATGTACGTGTTCATAAGGATAATTTATTAGGAGTTGAGGGTGAGGGTTTCAAACAAGCAATGAAGATTTTAGACGGAGGTCGGATATCTATTGCTGCATTAGCATTGGGAATTGCCAAAGGAGCATTTAATGCCGCCAAAAACTATTCGAAACAACGCCAGCAGTTTGGAAAACCGATTTGCGAATTTCAGGCTATTGCATTCAAATTGGCTGATATGGCTACAGAAATTGATGCCGCTGAGTTGTTGATTCATAGGGCCGCGGATTTAAAGAATAGGGGAGAGAAAGTAACCAAACAATCGGCAATGGCTAAGTATTACGCTTCGGAAGTGGCTGTTCGAACAGCTAATGAAGCTGTCCAAATATTTGGTGGCTACGGCTATACAAAAGACTTTCCAGCCGAAAAATATTATCGTGATGCTAAGCTTTGTACAATAGGAGAGGGAACCTCTGAAATACAAAAGATAGTTATTTCCAGGGAAGTGTTAAACGACTAACGGTACTTTAATTATTCTACTAAAAGCCAGGCTTGAAAGTCTGGCTTTTTCATTTATTTTAGGTCTATTAAATCAATCAATTTATGAAGAGAGTTCTAACAATTTTATTTTTCTTATCGGTGATACTTACCATAGCTGCCAATTATTTACAGTTTATAGAGTTAAGATATATCGCAAAGCCTTTAATAATGGTTTTTCTGGCTTGGATTTTCTCGTTAAACACTAATGAACAAAATCAGCCAATTCGAAGAATTACTTATTTAGCTTTTTTGTTTTCGTGGTTAGGTGATATTGCCTTGCTGTTTGCAGATGATTCTTCTAAAGCGCCTGGGTTTTATTTTTTCATTGCTGGTTTAATTAGTTTTTTAACAGCTCATGTATGCTATATCATTGTTTTTAGGAGAATTGCAAAACGTATATTGTTTTCAGGGGTAAATAAGAATAAATTGTTTTTAGGAATACCAGTATTGATAGTCGCGGGAATTTTGATCTTTAAAATTATACCTCATTTAGGGCCGATGATGGCACCAGTAATTGTTTATGCGATAGTTATTTCAACGATGGCAATTGCAGCTATAGCCTTACAGGGAGGAATTGAAACTGCCAATTTTAACGCCATTTACATTGGTGCGGCTCTTTTTTTAATCTCTGATACAACACTTGCGGTTAATCAATTTGTTTCTCCGAGCGCAACTTTAGGAATAGTGGTAATGATAACTTACGGCTTTGCGCAATATTTTATAATGCAAGGCTTATCCAGTCTGCAATTAAGGCAGCAAGTAGTTGAAAAAGTAATTTAAAAATAGTTTGATAATCAGCTTATTTGTCTTACCTTTGTCATCCCACTGAAAGGAGGTATATCAAGGGTATGATTATCATTAACGTAAAAGAAAACGAAGCAATTGATAAGGCGCTTAAGCGTTTTAAAAAGAAGTTTGAAAAGACTGGTGTTTTGCGCGAACTTAGAAGCCGCCAAGCCTTTGAAAAGCATTCTGTAGCACGTCGTAATGTTGTTAAGAAAGCTATTTACAAGCAAACACTTCAGCAAGAGAATCTGTAATTCTTTTTGCAATTACATATCAATGGTCGTATATTCATCTGAAATATACGACCATTTTTTTTGATGCATTTCGAAAGTTTCTTCCGATACCTTGAGTTTGAAAAACGTTACTCTTCCCATACAATAACATCTTACAAAAATGATATTGAGCAATTTTGTGCCTTTCTCACTCAATACGAAATCAATAATCCTGCTGAAGTAACACACCCTATAATCCGGTCGTGGATGGTTGAGCTGATGGATAATAAGCAAAGTTCGGCCACAATAAATCGAAAGTTATCTACTTTACGTACCTATTTCAAGTTTCTTTATCGCGAAAGTTTTATTAATTCTAATCCTGTTCTAAAAGCGCAAGCTCCTAAAAAGGAAAAGCGTCTCCCTGTGGTAGTTGAGGAGGTTTCAATGGAACAACTTTTAAATAATGTAGATTTTGGAGAAGGATTTTCAGGTACGCGGGATAAACTTATCGTTGAAATGTTTTATCAAACCGGTATTCGTTTATCGGAGTTAATCAACCTAAACCATGCCGATGTAGATTTTTTCAACCTCACTATTAAAGTATTAGGTAAAAGAAATAAGGAAAGAATGATTCCTATTACAAAATCATTTGGAAGTTTAATTTCAGATTACGTAATTGTTAAAAAATCAGAAGGATTTGATAACAATAGCGGATGCCTGTTCGTTACTAATAAAGGAGAACAGTTATATCCGAAGTATGTTTACAACTTAGTTAACAATTGTCTTACACACGTAGCCACTATAAAAAAGAAAAGCCCTCATGTTTTAAGGCATTCATTTGCCACTCATTTATTGAATAAAGGGGCTGAACTAAATGCAATTAAAGAACTCTTAGGCCACAGTAGTTTGGCCGCCACTCAGGTGTATACACATAATACCACTGAACGATTAAAATCTATTTATAAACAAGCCCATCCCAGGGCCTAACAAAAAAAAGGAGGATTTATGAAAATTCGTGTGCAATCCATTCGTTTCAATGCAGACATTAAATTGATTGACTTTATTCAACGTAAATTGGATAAGTTAGACTCATTTTTTGATCATGTGATAGACGGAGATGTTTTTTTGAGGCTTGATAAAGCTGAAGATGATGCGAACAAGATTGTAGAAATTAAAATTAATATTCCTGGGAAAGATTTATTTGTTAAAGAACAATGCCAAACATTTGAGGAAGCTACCGATATTGCGGTTGAATCCTTGGCAAAACAATTAAAGAAACATAAAGAAAAATTAAAAACTCATTTAGGAAAAGCCAATTCACCAGTTGAACTTGAGCCGGAGTTTTAAGATAATTAATAAAACAAGCAATGAAAGGCCGATGGAACACCCATCGGCTTTGTTTGTTTTTAGATTTTTTTATTGATGGATTTGGGACTAAATGATGGGGGTGTTCGGCTATCTTTTAATTTGCTTTGAAATATTTCTACCTGACTATCAAATGCAAAGAGAAATCATCAGAAAAAAAACTAAAAATATTCTTGCTATTTGGGTTAAAATATTACTTTTGCAGCCGCTTCGGCAATGTTCTTTGAAGGTACAAAAATCAGATTTTAGGGCTATTTAACCCACTTTTTATTAATCTGAACTCAAACAAAAAATATTTTAAAATAAATTTTGACAGAGTATAAAAATTTGTACATTTGCAATCCCTTAACAAAACAGAAATGTTAAGCGGATAAAGAAACAAAATAAGTTCTTTTAAATAGCAAAATTAAGCCTCCTTAGCTCAGCTGGTAGAGCAACTGACTTGTAATCAGTAGGTCATTGGTTCGATTCCGATAGGAGGCTCAAAAGAAGCAAAGTTTTGTTTCTGATGGGGAGGTTCCAGAGCGGTCAAATGGGACGGACTGTAAATCCGTTACTTCGGTTTCGAAGGTTCGAATCCTTCTCTCCCCACGCTAACAATTAGGTAGATGGTTGATTTTGCAAGTCAAGATCAACCATTTAGCTTCTAAAAACAAAATTACAAGCGGGAGTAGCTCAGTTGGTAGAGCGACAGCCTTCCAAGCTGTAGGTCGCGGGTTCGAGCCTCGTCTCCCGCTCTCTTGTAATCAATATCGTTAACAGTTAGAGTTTCTTTTTAATGAAAGATACCACTAGCGGTTAACCTTTGATTGTTAGGCGAGGCCTTTGTAGCTCAGGGGTAGAGTGCATCCTTGGTAAGGATGAGGTCGGGGGTTCAATTCCCCCCAAAGGCTCTGAATTAGTTTAGTCTAATTTTTAATCAATTTATAAAACTACATTAAGTATAAAATAAAATGGCAAAAGAAAAATTTGACCGTTCCAAAGAACACTTGAACATTGGAACAATCGGTCACGTTGACCACGGTAAAACTACCTTGACTGCCGCTATCACTAAAGTATTAGCAGATGCAGGTTTGTCAGAAGCTCGTTCATTCGATTCTATCGACTCTGCTCCTGAAGAAAAAGAGCGTGGTATTACTATTAACACCGCACACGTTGAGTACTCTACTGCTACTCGTCACTATGCGCACGTTGACTGTCCAGGTCACGCTGACTATGTAAAAAACATGGTTACTGGTGCTGCTCAGATGGACGGTGCTATCTTGGTAGTAGCTGCTACTGATGGTCCTATGCCACAAACTCGTGAGCACATCCTTCTTGCTCGTCAGGTAGGGGTTCCTAAAATTGTAGTGTTTATGAACAAAGTAGACATGGTTGACGATCCAGAATTGTTAGACCTAGTTGAAATGGAAATTCGTGAGTTATTATCATTCTACGAATTTGATGGTGACAACACTCCAGTTATTCGCGGTTCTGCTCTTGGAGGTTTGAACGGTGATGCTAAATGGGTAGCTACCATCATGGAATTAATGAATGCAGTAGATACATTCATTCCAGTTCCACCACGTTTGAAAGATCTTCCTTTCTTGATGCCTGTTGAAGACGTATTCTCGATCACTGGTCGTGGTACTGTAGCAACTGGTCGTATTGAGCGCGGTGTGATCAACTCAGGTGACCCAGTACAAATCATTGGTATGGGTGCAGAAGATTTGAAATCAACTGTAACTGGTGTTGAGATGTTCCGTAAAATCTTAGATTACGGTGAAGCTGGTGATAACGTAGGTTTATTGTTACGTGGTATTGAGAAAACTGATATCCGTCGTGGTATGGTTATCGTGAAACCAAATTCAGTAACTCCTCACGCTGATTTCAAAGCTGAGATCTACGTATTGAGCAAAGCTGAAGGTGGTCGTCACACTCCATTCTTCAACAAATACCGTCCTCAATTCTATTTCCGTACAACTGACGTTACAGGTGAAATTACACTTGAGCCAGGAGTAGAAATGGTAATGCCAGGTGATAACGTTACAATCAACGTTAAATTAATCAGCGCAATCGCTATGGAAAAAGGTCTTCGTTTCGCTATCCGCGAAGGTGGTCGTACCGTAGGTGCTGGTCAGGTAACTGAAATCGTTAAGTAATTAACATAAAATATAAACAACAGCGTTAGTTCGCTAATTGCTGTTGTTTTTACACGGGTGTAGTTCAAGGGTAGAATAGCGGTCTCCAAAACCGTTGATGGGAGTTCGAATCTCTCCACCCGTGCGAAATAATAGGTTAATAGTTTTCTATTGGTTTCTTTTAAATTCAACAGAAACCGGTAAAAATTCTATTAACCATTTATTGTATCTAATAACGTAGTTTAAATGAGCAAGGTAGTAGAATACATCAAAGAATCTAAGAGCGAGTTGTTGAATCATGTAACATGGCCTACAGCTTCTGAATTGTTCAATAGCGCAATGGTAGTTCTTGTAGCTTCAGGAATTTTAGCTGTTGTTGTATTTGCAATGGACGAAGCATTCGGTCAGGCATTACTCGGATCTTTTTATAATTTGTTCGCTTAATTTAGGAGATAGGGATGAGTGATCAATTAAAATGGTACGTAGTAAGAGCCGTTAGCGGAAAGGAAAAGAAGGTAAAACAATATCTTGAAGCCGAAATTAACCGTTTGGGCATCAATCACCTTGTACCGCAGGTGCTTATTCCTATGGAAAAAGTTTATCAGATGCGTAATGGTAAGAAAATTGCCAAAGAGCGTAACTTTTTTCCTGGATATGTACTTATTGAAGCTCAACTCGATGGCGAGCTTGAACACGTTATTAAAAATATTAACAGTGTTATTGGTTTCTTAGGTGATAAAGACGGAACCGCAATTCCTCTCCGTCAATCAGAAGTTAACCGTATTTTAGGAACAGTTGATGAGATAACCACTCAAGGAGAAACAACAGGTGTTCCATATTATGTTGGTGAGAACGTAAAAGTGATGGATGGACCGTTCAATGGCTTTACAGGAGTTATTGAAGAGGTGAATGAAGAGAAGAAGAAACTTAAAGTGATGGTTAAAATTTTCGGAAGAAGAACCCCACTTGAGTTGAACTACATGCAAGTAGAAAAAGAATAATCATAAATATTTGATAATGTGGCGCAAAAGGTTTACCTTTGCGCCTCATTAATTTTATATTAGTGAGTTATAAATGTTACTTATTGCTTCCACAATTGTTTAACATTTCTTAATTAACAAACGAGACATGGCAAAAGAAGTTAGTGCGCTTGTTAAATTACAAATCAAAGGTGGTGCTGCCAATCCTTCTCCTCCAGTAGGACCTGCATTAGGTGCTAAAGGGGTGAATATCATGGAGTTCTGTAAGCAGTTTAATGCTAGAACCCAGGATAAACCTGGTAAAGTACTTCCGGTTGTAATTACAGTTTATGCCGATAAGTCGTTTGATTTTATCATCAAAACTCCTCCAGTAGCAATTCAGTTATTGGAAGTTACCAAACTTAAAAGCGGTTCGGCTGAGCCTAACCGTAAAAAAGTTGCATCGGTATCTTGGGATCAAGTACGTACCATTGCAGAAGATAAAATGCCTGACTTAAACGCGTTTACAATCGAATCAGCAATGTCAATGGTTGCTGGTACTGCACGCAGTATGGGTATCACCGTATCAGGTGAACGTCCATTTTAATTAAATTATTAAATTATTAAGGGTAAAACAGTGGCAAGATTAACAAAAAATCGCAAAAAAGTACTATCCCTGTTGGAGAAAGATAAAGCTTACTCTCTACAGGAAGCCTCTGCCTTAGTAAAACAGATCACCACTACCAAGTTCGACGCTTCTGTTGATTTAGATATTCGTTTGGGTGTAGACCCACGTAAAGCTAATCAAATGGTGAGAGGTATCGCTGTGTTGCCACACGGTACCGGTAAAACTGTTCGCGTTTTAGTATTATGTACTCCAGACAAAGAACAGGAAGCTAAAGAGGCCGGTGCGGATTTCGTAGGCTTGGATGATTATATTACTAAGATTGAGCAAGGTTGGACTGATGTTGATATCATCATCACCACTCCTGCTTGTATGGCTAAAGTAGGTAAGTTAGGCCGAGTTTTAGGTCCACGTAACTTGATGCCAAATCCTAAGTCAGGTACTGTTACTAACGAAGTTGGTAAAGCAGTAACTGATGTTAAAGGTGGTAAAATTGACTTCAAAGTTGATAAAACCGGTATCATTCATACCTCAGTAGGTAAGGTATCATTTGCACCTGAGAAAATTTACGAAAATGCGTTAGAAGTAATTCAAACAATTTCTCGTTTAAAACCTTCAGCAGCTAAAGGTACTTACTTTAAAAGTATTCACTTGTCAAGCACAATGAGTGCGGGCATTCATGTTGAAACTAAATCTGTAGCGGGAATCTAAGACATGAACAGAGAAGAAAAAAATGTAATCGTTCTCGATCTTAAAGAAAAGATGGAAACGTACGGTACTTTTTACATTACCGACACTTCAAATCTAACTGTTGCTAAGATTAACGCGATCAGAAAAAAATGTTTCGAAAGAGACATTAAGTTTCAGGTAGCTAAAAATTCCCTTATTCGTAAGGCAATGGAAGCTACTGGTGTTGATTACAGCCCATTATTCGCTGCACTAAAAGGTACGTCTGGCGTTATGTTTTCTAATACTGGAAACATTCCTGCTAAATTGATCAAAGAATTACGCAGTGAAAAAGGTGCTGAGAAACCAATTTTGAAAGGTGCTTCAATTGAACAAGCTTTCTTTGTTGGCGACAATCAGTTAGATACGCTTACGGCGATCAAATCTCGTCAAGAGCTTATTGGTGATATCATTGGTTTATTACAATCTCCTGCTAAGAACGTTATTTCGGCTCTTAAATCAGAAGGTGGTAAATTGGCTGGTATCCTTAAAACATTATCAGAAAGAGGCGAATAAGCTGCCATTAGAGTGCTTATAGAATAATTAACTTAGTATTTAAACTATCAAATTTTTATAAAGATGGCAGATTTGAAAGCGTTTGCTGAACAACTAGTAAACTTAACAGTTAAAGAAGTTAACGAGCTTGCTCAAATTTTAAAAGACGAGTACGGTATTGAGCCTGCTGCTGCTGCACCTGTAATGGTAGCTGGTGGTGCTGCTGCTGCTGCTGTAGAAGAAGAAAAAACTTCTTTTGATGTAATTCTTGCTGACGCAGGAGGTCAAAAATTAGCAGTTGTTAAATTGGTTAAAGATTTAACTGGCTTAGGTTTGAAAGAAGCTAAAGACTTAGTAGACGGTGCTCCTAAACCTTTAAAAGAAGGTGTTGCTAAAGACGAAGCTGAAGCTTTGAAAAAGCAATTAGAAGAAGCTGGAGCTAAAGTTGAAATTAAGTAATTACTTAATTCACATATTACAGGATGAGACTCTTCCCAAAAGGGGGAGTCTATTCCTGTTTTTATAAGTTTAATTAAATTTACGCGAATTCATTGATAATGAGTGCGTTATCAATGTTTTAAACGATGTTTGAAACCTTTAATAGTTTTCACTCTCAAACTTTATTCCCTTGGCAAACAACACTAATAATTCGCAAAGAGTAAGTTTCGCTACAAGTAAACATGTATTGGATTATCCGGATTTTCTGGATGTGCAATTGGAATCATTCCAACAATTTTTCCAATTGGACACCACTGCCGATGATCGTCATACAGAAGGCTTGTTTAAAGTATTCAGCGAAAACTTCCCTATTTCCGACTCTCGTGGCATTTTCGTGCTTGAGTTTTTGGATTATTTCATTGATCCGCCTCGTTACGATATTCAAGAATGTATTGAACGTGGTTTAACCTATAGCGTACCTTTAAAGGCCAAGCTTAGGTTGTATTGTACTGATCCGGAGCACGAAGATTTTGAAACGATTGTTCAGGATGTGTATTTAGGTACCATCCCTTACATGACTCCTAAAGGTACATTTGTGATCAATGGTGCTGAGCGTGTTATTGTGTCTCAGCTGCACCGTTCTCCAGGTGTATTCTTCGGTCAGAGCCGTCACACTAACGGAACTAAGCTTTATTCTGCCCGTGTTATTCCTTTCAAAGGATCATGGATTGAGTTTGCTACTGACGTAAACAATGTGATGTACGCTTACATTGACCGTAAGAAGAAATTCCCTGTAACTACGTTGCTGCGTGCCATAGGATATGATTCTGACAAAGACATTCTTGAATTGTTTGACCTTGCCGATGAGGTCAAGGTGAGCAAATCAGGTTTGAAAAAATATGTTGGCCGTCGTTTGGCTGCCAGAGTTTTACGTAAATGGGTTGAAGACTTCGTAGATGAAGATACCGGTGAAGTGGTATCTATTGATCGTAACGAAGTAATCATGGAACGTGAAACAATCCTTGAAGACGATCATATCGACTTGATCATAGATGCAGGTGTTAAATCGATCATCTTAACTAAAGATGACGTTACTACTGCTGATCATGCTATTATATATAACACGCTTCAAAAAGATACTTCAAACTCTGAAAAAGAAGCTGTTGAGCACATTTATCGTGCATTACGTAATGCTGAACCACCTGATGAAGAAACTGCTCGTGGTATTATCGAGCGTTTGTTCTTCTCTGATAAACGTTACGATTTAGGTGATGTAGGTCGTTACCGTATCAATCGTAAGTTAGGTTTAGATACTGATGAGGATACTAAGGTGTTAACCAAAGTTGATATCATCGAAATTGTAAAATACCTTATTCGTTTGATCAACGCTAAGGCTGAGGTGGATGATATCGATCACTTGTCGAACCGTCGTGTTCGTACAGTAGGTGAGCAATTGTACGCACAGTTTGGTGTTGGTTTGGCTCGTATGGCTCGTACTATTCGTGAGCGTATGAACATTCGCGATAACGAGGTATTTACACCTACAGACCTTATCAACGCACGTACATTATCATCAGTGATCAACTCGTTCTTCGGAACTAACCAGTTATCACAGTTCATGGATCAAACTAACCCATTAGCAGAGATTACGCATAAACGTCGTCTTTCAGCTTTAGGTCCAGGTGGTCTTTCTCGTGAGCGTGCTGGTTTCGAGGTTCGTGACGTTCACTATACTCACTACGGTCGTTTATGTACAATTGAGACTCCTGAGGGGCCAAACATTGGTCTTATCTCGTCTCTGTGTGTACACGCTAAGATCAATAACTTAGGTTTTATCGAAACTCCATATCGTAAAGTTATTGAAGGTAAAGTTTCGGTTGATGAGCCTGTTATTTACATGAGTGCTGAGGATGAGGATGGTAAAACCATTGCTCAGGCGAACGCAAATTATGATGATAAAGGAAATTTCTTAACTCCAAAAGTTAAATCTCGTTACGAGGGTGACTTCCCGGTAATTGAGCCTGAGAAAATTGACCTTATCGATATTGCGCCTAACCAGATTACTTCAATTGCAGCTTCATTGATTCCTTTCTTGGAGCATGATGATGCCAACCGTGCCTTGATGGGTTCGAACATGCAGCGTCAGGCGGTTCCTTTATTACGTCCTGAATCTCCAATTGTAGGTACAGGTCTTGAAGGTCGTGTTGCGTCTGACTCTCGTACGTTGATGAATGCCGAAGGTGATGGAGAGGTTGTTTATGTTGATGCCAACAAAATCACAATCCGTTATGAACGTACGGATGATGATCGCTTGGTATCATTTGATGGCGACGAGCGTACTTATTCATTAACCAAATTCAAGAAAACGAATCAGAGTACATGTATCAACCTTAAGCCAATTGTTAAAAAAGGACAAAAGGTTAAAAAAGGCCAGGTACTTACAGAAGGATATGCAACTCAAAATGGTGAGTTAGCATTAGGACGTAACTTAAAAGTAGCGTTCATGCCTTGGCAAGGATTCAACTTTGAGGATGCGATTGTGATTTCTGAGCGTATTGCACGTGAGGATATCTTTACATCGCTTCATATTGAAGAGTTTGAATTAGAGGTTCGTGATACTAAACGTGGAGAGGAAGAATTAACTCCGGATATTCCTAACGTATCAGAAGAAGCAACAAAAGACCTTGACGAAAACGGTATTATCCGTATTGGTGCAGAGGTTAAAGAAGGCGATATTCTGATCGGTAAGATCACCCCTAAAGGTGAGTCTGATCCTTCACCGGAAGAAAAATTATTACGTGCCATCTTTGGAGATAAAGCCGGTGATGTGAAAGATGCTTCATTGAAAGCTTCTCCATCAATCAGCGGTGTTGTTATCGATACCAAATTATTCTCTCGTGCTAAGAAAACATCTAAAAATGATGAAAAAGCACAATTAGAGAAGTTAGAGGCACGTCATAACAACAACAACAATAAGCTAAAAGATACTTTAGTTGAGAAATTATTCGAGTTAGTTAACGGTAAAACATCTCAAGGCGTTCATGACAATTACAAAGAATTGTTGATCGCTAAAGGAGTGAAATTCACTCAGAAGATGTTGGTTGAACTTAACTACGAGAATATCAACCCTAATAAGTGGACAACTGATAAAGATAAAAACGATCAGATTAAGTTGTTGCTTCACAACTATGGTATTAAAGTGAACGAGGAATTGGGAGATTATCGTCGTCAGAAATTCGCTATTAGCGTTGGAGACGAGCTTCCTTCAGGAATTGTTCAAATGGCTAAAGTTTATGTTGCTAAAAAACGTAAGCTGAAAGTAGGAGATAAGATGGCTGGTCGTCACGGTAACAAGGGTATTGTTGCTCGTATTGTTCGCGACGAAGATATGCCATTCTTAGAAGACGGAACTCCTGTAGATATCGTGTTAAATCCGCTTGGGGTACCTTCTCGTATGAACTTGGGTCAGATTTATGAGACCATTTTAGGATGGGCTGGTAAAGAGTTAGGTATCAAGTTCGCTACTCCAATTTTCGATGGTGCCAGTCACTCGGAAGTTGAAGAGTGGATCAAGAAAGCGGGTGTTCCTGAGTCAGGTAGAACGTATTTATACGATGGTTTAACAGGCGATCGTTTCCACCAGCCAACAACAGTAGGTATTATCTACATGCTGAAATTGGGTCACATGGTTGACGATAAAATGCACGCTCGTTCGATCGGTCCTTACTCACTTATTACTCAACAACCATTGGGTGGTAAGGCACAGTTTGGTGGTCAGCGTTTCGGTGAGATGGAGGTTTGGGCACTTGAAGCATTCGGTGCATCCAATATTCTTCAAGAAATTCTTACTGTTAAATCTGATGACGTTATTGGTCGTGCGAAAACTTACGAAGCCATTGTTAAAGGTGAAAACCTTCCAACTCCTGGCGTACCAGAATCGTTTAACGTATTGGTACATGAGTTACGCGGCTTAGGCTTAGACGTTACATTAGAATAATGATCGAAAGAATGAATGAGTGAATGACGTGATAGAATCTTTCATTTACTCATTCACTCATTCTATAGTTCTCTCATTCAACATAGAATTATGTCGTACAAAAAAGAAAATAAGATCAAAAGTAATTTCACCAAAATTACGATCAGCCTTGCTTCACCTGAGAACATTCTTGAACGTTCAAGTGGTGAGGTATTAAAGCCAGAAACGATCAACTACCGTACCTATAAACCGGAGCGAGATGGTTTATTCTGCGAGCGTATTTTCGGTCCGGTTAAGGACTATGAGTGCGCCTGCGGTAAATACAAACGTATCCGTTACAAAGGCATTGTGTGCGACCGTTGTGGTGTAGAAGTTACCGAGAAGAAAGTACGTCGTGAGCGTATGGGTCACATCAATTTGGTTGTGCCTGTTGCTCACATTTGGTACTTCCGTTCCTTGCCAAATAAAATCGGTTATTTGTTAGGTCTTCCTACCAAAAAATTAGATTTAATTATTTACTATGAGCGTTATGTGGTTATCCAAGCGGGTATTAAAGCTCAGGATGGTATCCAATACCTTGATTTCTTAACAGAAGAAGAATACTTAGATATTTTAGATACTCTTCCAAAAGAAAATCAATATTTAGACGATAAGGATCCTAATAAATTTGTGGCTAAAATGGGTGCTGAAGCTCTTCAGGACTTATTAGGTCGTTTACAATTAGATCAATTATCATACGACTTACGTCACCAGGCCGCTAACGAAACTTCACAACAACGTAAAAACGAGGCTTTAAAACGCCTTCAGGTTGTAGAAGCATTCCGTGGTGCTCAAGCTAATATTGAGAACCGTCCGGAGTGGATGATCGTTAAGATCGTTCCTGTAATTCCACCAGAATTACGTCCTTTAGTTCCTTTGGATGGTGGTCGTTTCGCAACTTCAGATTTGAACGATTTATATCGTCGTGTGATCATTCGTAACAACCGTTTGAAACGTTTGATCGAGATTAAAGCTCCTGAAGTGATTTTACGTAACGAAAAACGTATGTTACAGGAAGCTGTTGACTCGTTATTCGATAACTCACGTAAAGTTAATGCTGTTAAAACTGAAGGTAACCGTGCTTTGAAATCGCTTTCAGATATTCTGAAAGGTAAACAAGGTCGTTTCCGTCAAAACTTGTTAGGTAAACGTGTTGACTATTCTGCTCGTTCGGTAATTGTTGTAGGTCCTACCTTAAAATTACACGAATGTGGTTTACCTAAAGATATGGCTGCCGAGCTGTTCAAACCATTTATCATTCGTAAAATGATTGAGCGTGGTGTTGTTAAAACAGTTAAATCAGCTAAGAAAATTGTTGACCGCAAAGATCCTTTAGTTTGGGATATTCTTGAAAACGTATTAAAAGGACACCCTGTTCTTCTAAACCGTGCTCCTACACTTCACCGTTTAGGTATTCAGGCATTCCAACCTAAATTGGTTGAAGGTAAAGCAATTCAATTACACCCATTAGTGTGTACCGCGTTCAACGCCGACTTTGACGGTGACCAGATGGCTGTTCACTTACCATTAGGTAATGCAGCTGTTTTGGAAGCCCAAATTTTAATGTTGGCGGCTCACAACATCTTGAACCCTGCTAACGGTACACCAATTACGGTACCTTCGCAAGACATGGTGTTAGGTCTGTATTATATCACTAAAGGACGTAAGTCTACGCCAGATCGTATTGTTCGTGGTGAAGGTTCGATATTCTATAGCCCGGAAGAAGTTCGCATCGCGTTAAATGAAAATCGTATTGATTTACATGCCTGGATCAAGGTTAAGGTTAACACTATTGACGAAAATGGTGAACCTGTAAATAAATTGATCGAGACCACAGTAGGTCGTGTAATTGTCAACGAGTTTTCTCCAGTAGAAACCGGTTATATCAATGAGTTGTTGACCAAAAAATCATTGCGTGATATTATTGGTAACATCGTTAAAATTACTGGTATGGCTCGTGCAGCTAAGTTCCTTGATGATATCAAAGAACTTGGTTTCCAGATGGCGTTCAAAGGTGGTTTATCGTTCAACTTGAAAGATGTAACTATCCCTGAAGAAAAAGCGATCTTATTAAATCAGGCTCAGGAAGAAGTTGATGAGGTAATGAATAACTATAACATGGGTTTCATTACCAACAACGAGCGTTACAATCAGATCATCGATATCTGGACACGTATCAACTCTCGTTTAACTGATCACCTGATGAAGCAATTGGCTTCAGATAACCAAGGTTTCAACTCTGTGTATATGATGTTGGATTCTGGTGCCCGTGGTTCTAAAGAGCAGATTCGTCAGCTTTGCGGAATGAGGGGTCTGATGGCGAAACCTCAGAAATCAGGTTCAGGTGGTGAGATTATCGAAAACCCGATTCTTTCAAACTTTAAAGAAGGTCTGTCGGTATTAGAGTACTTTATCTCTACCCACGGTGCTCGTAAAGGTTTGGCGGATACGGCGTTGAAAACTGCCGATGCCGGTTATCTGACTCGTCGTTTACATGACGTTGCACAGGATATGGTTGTTTCAGAGCCAGATTGTGGTACCCTTCGTGGTGTATTAACATCAGCTTTGAAAGATAACGAAGAGGTAGTAGAACCATTGTACGATCGTATTTTGGGTCGGGTATCTCTAAACGATGTTGTTGATCCGATGACAGGCGATACATTAGCTGTGGCAGGTGCTGAGATCACAGAGGAGATTGCACAACGTATCGAAGAATCAGCGGTTGACGCTGTTGAGATTCGTTCGGTATTGACCTGTGAATCTAAACGCGGTACTTGTGCTAAGTGTTACGGCCGTAACCTTGCAACCGGTAAAATGGTTCAGATAGGTGAGGCAGTGGGTGTAATTGCAGCTCAGTCAATTGGTGAGCCAGGTACACAGCTTACACTTCGTACCTTCCACGTGGGTGGTACCGCATCAAACATTGCTGCAGAGTCACAAATTACAGCTAAGTTCCCTGGTAAGTTAGAGTTCGAAAATATTCGTACCGTTACCTTAAAAACTGATGATGCTAATATTGAAGTTGTTTTAGGTCGTTCTGGTGAGATTCGTTTAGTTGAAGAAGCTACCGGAAAAGTAATTATGACCAACAACATTCCTTACGGTGCACATTTGTTCGTTCAGGATGGTCAAAAAGTAGAAAAAGGTGCCGCTATTTGTAGCTGGGACCCTTATAATGCTGTTATCGTTTCTGAATATACAGGTAAAGTTGAGTTTGAAGCAATTCTTGAGGGTGTTACCTTCCGGGAAGAATCAGACGAGCAAACTGGTCACAAAGAGAAAGTGATTATTGATAGCCGTGATAAAACCAAAAACCCAATTATCCGCATTATTGGAAAAGACGGTGAAAAAGGTTATAGTATTCCAGTAGGGGCACACATTGCTGTTGATGAAAACGAGAAAGTATCTTCAGGTCAGGTGCTTGTTAAGATTCCTCGTTCTGCAGGTAAAACCCGAGATATCACCGGTGGTCTTCCTCGTGTAACCGAGTTATTTGAGGCTCGTAACCCATCTAACCCTGCTATCGTTACTGAAATTGACGGTGTTGTTACTTTAGGTGGAGTTAAACGTGGTAATCGTGAGATCATCATCGAATCAAAAGATGGCGAAATCAAAAAGTACCTTGTTTCATTATCTAAACACATTCTTGTTCAGGATAATGACTTTATTAAAGCTGGTATGCCGTTGTCAGATGGTTCAATCAGTCCTACTGACATTCTTGCCATCAAAGGCCCTGGTGCTGTTCAAGAGTATCTTGTAAATGGTGTTCAGGAGGTTTACCGCTTGCAGGGTGTGAAAATCAACGATAAACACTTCGAGGTTATCGTTCACCAAATGATGCAGAAAGTATTCATCGAAGATCCGGGAGATACTCGTTTCTTAGAAAAAGAAGCTGTTGACAAACTCGACTTTATGGATGAGAATGACAACATGTTTGATAAGAAAGTAGTTATAGATCCAGGAGAGTCAACTTCGGTTAAGAAAGGTCAAATTATCACAGTTCGTAAACTACGTGATGAGAACTCAATCCTTAAACGTCGTGATATGAAATTAGTAGAGGCTCGCGATGCGGTTGCTGCTACTTCTAGTCCGGTGTTGCAAGGTATTACCCGTTCTTCATTAGGTACTAAGAGCTGGATTTCGGCTGCATCTTTCCAGGAAACAACCAAAGTACTTAACGAGGCAGCGATTGCTGGTAAAACTGACTTAATGTTAGGTTTGAAAGAAAATGTGATCGTTGGTCACTTAATTCCTTCAGGTACCGGTATGCGTGCTTATGATCGTATGATTGTAGGTTCTCGTGAAGAGTATGAGAAATTACTTGCTTCAAAAGAAGATGAAGACTAGTCTTCTATAAGTTTTAATGCAAAGCGCGACTTCGAAAGAAGTCGCGCTTTGCTGTTTAATAACGGTATATACATTGTATTTTTACAGCAGAAGATAACAGCTATGAAATTTAAACTAGGAGATTTTGTTCGATTTGTTGACGAAAGAAGAGAAGGCTACATAACTCGAATTATCGACGCTCAATCAGTTGGAGTAACCGGAGAAGATGACTTTGAGATTCCGGTGCTTACCACTAAAATTACCATAATTCATGGAAATCATTTAGATGATTCAGAAAAACCATTAGAGATTAAAGCAACACCTGAAATTTCACTCAATAATTTTATTAAGCGAGGTATTTATTTTGCGGTTGTTGACGATGCAAAGGCTAAATCAGTTGTTCATCTGCATATAATTAATGAAACTTCTTACGACTTACTAGTAAGCATAATAAGCGAACAAAGGCAACAATATAAGGGTGTTTTTTCGGGATTGATAGCCTCGGATGAAATCGCAAAAATATGTTCCTTGTCGTTGGCAGAGCTTGATCTATGGCCAAAATTATTAACTCAATTAATCGTACATGCTAATGCGGATATTAAACCAGAGCCGCCCCTATTAAAAGAGTTTAAGTTCAAAGCCAAAGATTTTAGTGGTGCGAAAAAGAATGTTGTGCAGTTAAATGCCAGTGGTTGGGTGTTTCAAATTGATGAACCTGAATTGATTCTTGATGTCGATAAATTGAAAGAAAGTTTGTTCAATGTAAAAGAAGAAAAACCTAAAGTTGAGAAACCGCAGCATGAAATCGATCTGCATATAGAGAAATTAAGAGATGATTTTCATTTTATAAAGAAGACGGATATATTGCAAATTCAATTAGCACAGTTTCATAAAAGTTTGGATGCAGCTATTGTACATCATTTGCCATCAATTGTGTTTATTCATGGGATAGGTAACGGAACTTTAAAGCATGAACTGTATAAAGTGCTTAGCAAACATCCGCATGTAAGAACTTTTAAAGATGCCGGCAAGGATAAATTTGGTTATGGGGCCACAGAAGTGCTTCTGAAATAATAAAAATTCTAAAGATTTAAATCAATCATACGCTATATTTGAGCATTAAAGATTGCTATCATGGAAGAAAATAACGAAAATCAATTAAGCATAGAATTATCGGAGGATATTGCAGAAGGCACATATTCTAATTTAGCCATTATCACACATTCATCAACCGAATTTGTAGTGGACTTTGTTCGTATAATGCCTGGTGTTCCAAAAGCCAAAGTAAAATCACGTATTGTATTAACCCCAGAGCATGCCAAAAGATTGTTAAATGCCTTGGAGGATAATATACACAAATATGAAATGGTTCATGGCAAAATTAAAACCCATGAAGGGCAGCAAGCTTTGCCAATGAACTTTGGAGGGCCAACCGCACAGGCTTAATCTAATTGTAAAGATATTGTAAAATGACACAAATAATGATTTGTGTCATTTTTGTTTAGAAACGTTACTCCGATCTTTGAAAAGATTACTAAATCTAATATTGATGGATAAACAAGCGTTCTTAAAATCTGAATATGAGCAATCAATATCGTATGAATCATACAGAGAGTTGATTGATGACTTATTACCACATAACCTTACGACTGGAAATAATAACTCACCTGATATGATTGAATATGCCAGAATGAATGTTCAACGTATGAATAGATGGGATAAAACTTATATTCCATCTGCAGAGTTAAGTGAAATACTTAAAAATCATCACCAGAAAGAAATTTGGCTGGTATTAACAGAGGGTTGGTGTGGCGATGCTGCTCAAAATGTTCCTTTAATTAAAAAGATAGCTGATTTAAGCCCAAATATAGAAGTGCGATTTCTTTTAAGAGATCAACATATTGAGTTAATGGATCAGTATTTAACTAACGGCGGACAGAGTATTCCAAAGTTAATTCGTGTGAATGCAGAAACATTTGAAGAAATTGGAACCTGGGGGCCTCGTCCAACTGTGTTACAGGAACAAGTTCTTCATATGAAAAATGAAATGAGAATGCCAAAAGAAGAAATGGCGCTCGAAATTCATTTATGGTACGCAAGGAATAAAGGAATAGCACTGGAAACCGAATTTATGGCAATGCTAAATGAAGCTATTTTGGCGTAATGTTTTATCATGGTTTAGTTTTAAAGCTCTGGAATTCCAGGGCTTTTTTGTTTTTGAACCCTAGAGGTTAAATAGATTGAAATGCTGATTTTGTATATTTAAATATCTAAAAATCAACGCTATGAAAAACGTATTTGCTGACATACACTGTCATCCTACTATGAAACCCTACGGACAAAGCTTTGGCCGTGATACAGGAATTAACAGTCCAAAAACAAATAACAAAACCTCGATTTGGCACTATGACCCACCGAACTTACCTGATAAAATTTTAAATTTTGTTGGTGGTATTACCCGGTTTTCCCAAACAAACCTGACTGCCTTGGGCTATGGTAATGTGGGCTTAATATGTGTTTCTCTATATCCCATCGAAAAAAGGTTTTTTAATAATCATTTAGGCACTAGCAAGGTTTCGGATGTAGTTAACAATTTTATTACCGGATTAGGGAAGGCTAGGGTAGATTTTGTGCAGTCGGTGAGTGATTACTTTGGGGATTTGGAGCAAGAGTATGCTTTTTTGCAACAATTGGAAGGCAAGATCTATGCTATCAGTAATCAGCAATACAGGTATGTTATTGCTAAGAATTATGCCGAGATTGAGGCTCTACTGGATGAGAATGATCCAATCTTTACTATTGTTCTCCTAATCACTTTTGAAGGTTGTCATGCCTTGGGAACCGGAATTGATCCGGTAAACAATCCATGTAACGAAGTGAAAGTTTTAGCTAATATTGATAAGATTAAGAATTGGCCCAATAAACCCCTGTTTGTCACTTTTGCCCACCATTTTTATAATGAGTTATGTGGTCATGCTAAAAGCCTGAAAGGCATTGTTGGAACTGTTTGTGACCAGCAGTATAAGTTGGGCGAAGGTTTTACTGATTTAGGTAAAAAGGTTGCCCAAAAGCTACTTGACAATACTGATGGAAAACGGATAATTATTGATGTAAAACATATGAGCCGAAAATCGAGATTAGAATATTTTGATTTTTTGGCTTCAGAGTTTCCTCATGAACAGATTCCGATAGTGGCAAGCCATGGGGGAGTGTGTGGCAATGAACAAGACAGGCATTTATTTGTAGACGAGGAAATCAATTTTTATGATGATGAATTATTGGTGATAGCCAAATCAAGGGGGCTCTTTGGGGTACAGTTGGATGAACGAAGAATTGCCAGCAAACCAGAGCTTGAAAATACTAAGGGTGAGATTTTTCGAAAAAAAATACTTTATAATTGGGCTCGTTTGGTTTGGAGGCAAATTGAACATATTGCTGTTCTACTTGATTCAAATGGATTATTTGCCTGGGATATCCAATGTCTCGGATCGGATTATGATGGAATTGTAGACCCAATAAATGGTTATTGGACTTCAGAAGAGTTTCAGTTTTTAGACGATTACCTGCTTAAGCACGCCTATAATTTTGAAAAGAGTAACATGAAAAACATGCAATTGGAAACTAATAAGATTTCGGCAGAACAAATTGTGAATCGATTCATGTCTTTAAATGTACAGGAGTTTGTAAGTAGAAATTATTAATGGACGGTAGAGGTGGATATAAAGAATATAGTCCATCAAACGGGGCAAGTCAATTGGACTTGCACATTGGAGTTTTACTCTAGGTATATATTTATTACTTGATAAATCCGTACCATGCGATATGAAAAAAATAGTTATAGCAGATGTAACCATTTAAGTTCGATAATAGGTTATTTTGATTTATTGAACTAACAAGTTGCAACCTCTGATGTCACTGTTATCAAATCGACCTAAAATTTCAAATGTTTGATCAGTATATACCTTGCCTAAATCTTGCGTAGCAATAAACGAACAAGAATTAATATTAGCTAAATCGATAATATTGATCCCTCCGGAATGATTGTCCGCATTTAAACTTAGAGGGTCATTAGTGTCGCGAGTTAGTACTTTCATCCAGGGTGGACAAGCAAAAACACCTTCGCCTTTTGAATAAGCTTGTGATAATAACTCAGTCATTCCATACTCTGAATGAATCTCATTCACACCAAAACCTTTTTGCAAAATTTCATGCAGTTCGGCTCTAACCATTTCTTTACGCTTTCCCTTCATCCCACCCGTTTCCATTACTATGGTATGGTTTAAAGTCATTGGGTAGGCTTCTATAAAATCGAGCAATGCGTAGGTAACACCAATTAATATTGTTTTTTGTTGTTCGGCTTCAAGTGTAATTAGTGTTTCATGTAGTTCATCGTGATTGTGAAGGAAGAAACCGCTTTTCGGATGTCCGGATTGTTTAATAAGTTCTTCAACCATTAAAATTAATGATGAACCTTCGCGTTCCAGGTAGGATGGAAGGAGCGCAACAAAGCAATAATCTTTTGGTGAGCCATAAAAATATTTAAAACCCTTTATAAAACTGTCTATATAAACCTGAACATCAGAAACCAGATGTCGACTTTGGATCATTCCGGTAGTACCTGAACTGCTGAAAATAACTTCTGCAGATTGTTGCTCAGTAATTATTTCATGAGTTTTAAAAAAACTGATAGGTAAAAAAGGAATCGATCGGAAAGTATCAACTTCTGTAGGATTTA
Organism: Solitalea agri; assembly: GCF_023914155.1. GTDB lineage: Bacteria > Bacteroidota > Bacteroidia > Sphingobacteriales > Sphingobacteriaceae > Solitalea > Solitalea agri. The sequence goes on from NZ_JAMWYS010000046.1 coordinate 25,556, forward strand.
CTTTAATATGTTGTAAATATTCTTTATAAACCGGATTGGACTGGGCTTGATAACGAAAAACGGCTAGACAAAGCTCGTTAAAAGCTTGCTCGTTACCAATAGAAAAGATTGATGAGTAATTAGGTTTGTTCACGCAGCAAAAGTAATCAACAACAATCGTATCAAAAAATAAAGCCTCTACAGGTTGATGCAGAGGCTTAGGGTAAAGAAACGATTAGGAATATAGAATCGTTTATCTTTATGATTGCTCCTCTTTTTTAGCTATTGCGGTTTTACAGTAATAACCAGTAAGAGCAGCTAAACCGGCGGCCAATCCGCCAATAATACCTGTGATAAATATGAGTATCACCGGGGATTTAACCATAAGCATTTCGGCTACTTTATCAGTTAAAATCCCTTCTGTTTTAAAGTGAATAAAAAAAGCAAACAAAAACCAGCACATGAAAATAGCTCCAAATGCAGATAGAAAAGTTTTTGATCCTTTCTCACCTTTCCAAATTGCTAAAGCAAATGGTATCAGCATTATTATCCACCAAGGCAATACTAATTGCAATATAGCACATATGATAAATATTAAGAAAAATAGCATATTATTATTTATTTAATTTTACTATAGAAATAATTCGTTTATCGCTTGTTGTTGGATTTAACAAATAAACCAACTCATTTAATTTTCCTTCAGACCAGGTATCAACCATATTGTCATAATACCAGCTGCCTGGGTTTCCGGACTGCCCGCCCGGATAGACTCCATAAGCTTTTACATTTTTTCCAAGTTCAACGATCATTCTCCATGATGGTCCGTTGTGTTGACTTAATGCATTTACCGAACCTTTACTACCTCCATTAAATAAATGCTTACTATTGAACCCAGGGATCTTAGCCAAATGCGGTACAAAGGTGTCTTTCACATAACCCCATTGCCATTTTTCGCCCATTGGTCCATACTTCTGGGTAAGTGTATCAATTGCTGCCAGGTAACTAGATGTGACCAAATCACCTAAAGTTTCTTTTTGTGGAGTGTTTACATTGTCTATCCATTTTGAATTTTGCTCATTCAAAATAATTTGTGTGGTACGGTCTCTTGATGGAGAACGCATTATACTTCCTTTGCCGGTAAAGTCATCTGCCCATATAGCGTTTCGTAGTAGATTATACCAGGTGTCGAAAATCGTTGCCGCTATTTCATTGGCATTGTAATAATTATCCCATGAATTTAATAAACGGTAGGCTTCCACTGCCTCTTTTTTACTAAGTTGATTCTGATCAATTAAGGAGATTAACGTTGTCTTAACGTTTTCGGCATGTACACTGTAGTTGTCGTTTTGTAAACCTCTGATCGAATCTGCTGTAATATGATTCATTTGCGCCAAGCGTCTGTTGATACGCGTGCCTCGTTCATATGGAGCAAACTCCCAGTTTAGGTAATATGGGTAGGAGGGGTCGGTACTTGATTGATTTGCAGAGCTAACAAATCCACGTTCAGGATTTTTAACTGTTGGGTTTTGCTCTGCAGGGATCCAGCCTTGCCAATCATTTTTAGGGTCGGTTCCGTCTAAAACAAATTTGCCCTGTTCTTTCCATTTCAGCGGATACTTTCCATTAGGAGTAATGGCAATGTCATTTTGATTGTCGGCGAAAATAAAGTTTTGTGCCGGCGCGCCATATGTTTTTAACGCATTACGGTAATCGTCGTAGTTTTTAGCACGGTTAAGACCATAAAACGTAGATAGTTCATCGGACTTATCATGGGCAATCCAACGCATTGCGGCTCCTACCGGAATATTGTCATTAAAGGGTTTTTGCTGTTCATAATAAACCACCGGACCTTGGTGCGTATAAACTACAGTATCGATTAACGACTTACCATTTCTAATACCAATAGTTTCAATGCGTTTGGTGGTTTTGTTCCATTGATTGTTCCACCAGTATTCGTCTTTTTTATTGTCCTTAAATTTAACCTGATACCAGTCCAAAACATCGGCGTCAACATTGGTAACTCCCCAGCTAACATCTTTATTGAAACCAATAATCACATGAGGCGATCCGGGAAGGGACACACCATAAACATTCATTGTAGGTGTTACGATCTGAATTTGATACCAAATGCTAGGTAAAGTTAAATCAAGGTGAGGATCATTGGACAAAATTGGCATGCCGCTGGCGGTTTTAGAACCCGAAACCGCCCAGTTATTACTGCCTATGCCTTCAATTTTTTCTTGCGGATGAATAGAGTCAGCCATCATAGCAATAAAGCTGGAAGGCGGTTCAGGTACTTTTAAGGGATTGAAAGTCCATTTGGTGCCAACAGGAATAATTGGATCTTCGCGAAACGGATAATCACGGAAAAGATCATTCACTACCGATGGCCCATATTCTTTTAAAATATTGGTCAGGTAAAAATCATCAGATCCTCCAGCCAGCGTTGAGGTCATTTGCTTCAATAACAATGCGCACTTTAATGGTGTCCATTGTTCTGGCTTATAATCTAAAATTTTAAACTCAATCGGATAATCTTTCGGGCTTAGTGAAGCAATGTATGCGTTGATACCTGCAGTATAGGCTTCTACCACTAATCGACTTTGAGGATTTTCCATCATTCCTTTTAATGATTGTTCGGCGCCATATACCATTCCGGTTCTGCGTTTGTATTTGTCAAGTTCAATGGCTTTATCACCAATAACCTCCGAAATTCTTCCTGAAGCAAATCGGGTTTGGAAATCCATTTGCCATAAACGGTCTTTTGCGGTTACATAACCTTGTGTGAAATAGGCATCATAATCGTTTTTGGCAAAAATATGCGGAACGCGGTTTTCGTCATATAATAAGCTTACTTCTTCCCTTAACCCAGGAAGAGATAAAGCTTGTTCTTTTTCTGCGCTTTTCACTTCAGCATTTTGCAAAAATCCGCAATAGGGACTTAAAAATCGCCCAAGAGGAGGTATTGGTCCTGTTTTATTATCCATTACGTAAAACAGGATTCCCGAAACCACCAAAAGGGCAATCGCTCTGAAAATCTTCATTGTATATGCTTTAAAATCGGTTTAAGAAATAATATTAGGAACTTATTTTGACAAACAAAACAATATACTACGATTGTTGGCATGTTTAAAAAAAATTCTTCTGCAAGCATAAAAAAATTTGTTATTCCCCTTTTTTTAATATTTTAGGACCCTTGAAACCAATTTAGAAACCTAATTACTTATAATTTATGAAACACAATTACCAGAGATTTTGGCTAACAACGGTCTTTGCTCTCTTGTTGCACGTTTTTGCGTTTGCGCAATCTACTGTAACTGTGAGTGGAACCGTTAAGGATAAAGCCACTGGAGAAGAATTGCCTGCTGTTAGTATTTCGGTAAAGGGTAAAAACACCGGAACCTCAACTGATTCAAAAGGACATTTTTCTTTTAAAACGAGTACTCCCGTTCCGTTTGTTCTTACAGTTAGCTCTATCGGATTTAAACCTATTGAAGTTAATGTAACCGGAAACACAAGCAACTTAGTTATTGAATTGACAACTGAGGCCGTACTTGGTCAGGAAGTAGTTGTTGCTGCATCGAGGGTAGAGGAGAAAATTCTCGAATCACCGGTTTCGATTGAGCGTATTGGTGTTAAAGCCATGCAATCTAACCCGGCTCCTTCTTTTTATGATGCAATTGCGAACTTAAAAGGAGCTGACGTTGTTACCTCTTCATTAACCTTTAAAACCATTACTACTCGTGGTTTTGGTGGTAGCGGTAATACCCGTGTTAACCAATTGGTAGATGGTATGGATAACCAGGCACCTGGTTTGAACTTTTCAGTAGGTAACGTAATCGGTTTAACCGAGCTTGACGCTGAAAATGTAGAGATTTTACCTGGTGCTTCTTCGGCTTTATATGGCGCAGGAGGTATGAACGGTACCATCTTAATGACTGGTAAAGATCCATTTAAATACACTGGATTAAGCTTTCAAACTAAACAAGGCTTAATGCATGTAGGAGATCCTGCACAAGGGAAATCATTGTACAGTGAGTATGCATTACGTTATGCACAGCAGTTTAATAACAAATTGGCGTTTAAGGTTAATGCAAGTTATTTAAAAGCTGATGACTGGCAGGCAAATGATACCCGTAACTATAACAGAGGAACCGACAAAGTCATTGATGGCAATCGTGCTTCAGATCCAAATTACGACGGTGTAAACGTTTATGGTGACGAGATCAGTGCAAATATTAAACAAATTGCTGGATTGATGGAGCAAGCAGGAGCAATCCCTGCAGGTTCTTCAGCATTTGTTCCTAATCAAAATGTTTCTCGTACTGGTTATGATGAATCATCATTAGTTGACTACGGTACCTACAATGTGAAATTGGGTGGTGAACTACAATACAAGCTAAATGAAACCTTAACTTTAGTAGGTTCAGGAAGATGGGGTAAAGGAACAACGGTTTATACAGGTTCGGATCGTTACTCATTGAGTAACTTCAACATCGGACAGTATAAATTAGAGTTAAAAGGAAGTGATTTTTACGTACGTGCTTATACTACGCAAGAAGATGCGGGTGAATCATACAATGGAACTGTTTTAGCACAGTTAATGAATGAAAGTTGGAAGCCAAGCTTTAATCCTGCAAATGCTGCAGGTTCGTGGTATCCACAGTATGTAGGTGCTTACCTAACTGCTTATCAAACAATTTATGCACAGGCTCTTGGTCAGGGTGTTCCGGCGGATCAGGCAGCAGCTATGGCTTCTGCACAAGCACATTCACCTGCTCGCCAATTTGCTGATCAAGGTCGTTTAGTCCCAGGAACAGATGGATTTAATACTGCAAAAAATACTGTGGCTTCTATTCCAATTCCAAGAGGTGCATTGTTTACTGACAAATCTGATTTATACCAGGCTGAAGGTTTATATAACTTGTCGAAATTCACTTCTAAAGTTGTTGACTTACAAGTGGGAGGTAACTACCGTATGTATAGTTTGAATTCAAAAGGAACCTTGTTTGTTGATACTTTAGGTAAAGCGATCGATGTAAAAGAATACGGTGCATTTGCTCAGGTTTCTAAAAGATTCTTAGACGATAAAATTAAATTATCAGGTTCATTACGTTACGATAAAAACGAGAACTTCAAAGGTCAGTTTTCTCCACGTGTATCTGCTGTATGGACATTTATTCCTGAAAACAGCTTCCGTGCTTCATACCAAACTGGTTTCCGTAACCCAACTAACCAAGATCAGTACATTAACTTAAACACTGGTAGCTCATTGTTAATTGGAGGTTTGCCACAATTCCAAACCGCCTATAACTTTGGTAATAACCCTGGCTATACCTCAGAAAGCGTTGTGGCTTACAGAAAGTCGTTTGGTGATACATATGCAGCTGAATTAAAGAAGGGGACTCCTTCAAATCAAGCAGCTCAAATAGCGATAAGCACTGCAGCTCCTTTATTGCAGAAATATAGCTTCAAAGAGTTTAATCCTGAAAAAGTTGAGTCATTTGAGTTTGGTTATAAAGGCTTGATCAATAAAAAATTATTGGTTGACTTATTCTACTATGCTAGTTCGTACAAAAACTTTATTGGTATGATTACTTTAGTTCAACCGAAGCCAACAAGCTCAACTCCTAGCGATATGCAAGCTTATGCAGCTTTAGTTGATCCACGCACCAGCCAGAACTATTCAACTTATGTGAATAATACCAGTGCAACTGTGAAAACACAAGGTTGGGGTGCAGGTTTTGATTACTTAATGCCAGATAACTTTGTTTTATCATCAAACGTTTCATATAACGATATTAAAAATGAAACAGCTGGTTTCAGAGATCAATTTAATACACCTAAATACCGCTTTAACGCAGGCTTTAGCAATAATGATCTATTTAAAGGTTTAGGTTTCGGTTTAAATTATCGTTACCAGTCAGAGTTTTTATATGATGGAAGCTTTGGTGCAGGAACAGTGCCTTCTGTAGGTACGTTTGATGCTCAATTAAGCTACAAGATCCTTCCTATTAAAACGATGATTAAGATGGGTGGTTCTAATATTGGCAACAAATACTATCAAAACGCATTTGGTAACCCAGGCGTTGGTGGTTTATACTACGTATCATTAACTTTTGATCAATTATTAAAATAGTTAGTAGAAAATTATTCAATTAAATAGGTTTAACGCCGGTTGTTAATCAACCGGCGTTTTTTGTAAATAAATAAATTTTAAGACTTTGGGAGTTTCTCCATACAAATGTGCATTGAAATCACGTTAGAATTATTGTTAAGAACTGTATCGTGTATGCTGTTACTATGTTGTAATTGAAGAATTTCTTACCGATATTGACCGCCAATTTAATAAACCAAATATGTCGCCCATCAAAGCCTGTATATTCGACCTTGACGGGGTTATCGTTGATACTACTCATTTTCATTATCTGGCATGGAAACGTTTAACTAATGAGTTGGGATTTGATATAACCGAAGAAGATAATGAGCAATTAAAAGGAGTAAGTAGAATGGAATGCCTTCGTATAATTTTAAGTATTGGAGGAGTCTCAACCTCCGCTGATAAGTTGTATGATTTGGCAGAAATGAAAAATCGCTGGTATCTGGAGCATATCTATACCATGACTGAGCAGAATGTGATAGCCGGAGCCGTTGAGTTTATTGATGCAGTTCAAAAGGCCGGATTAAAAGTTGCCATTGCGTCTGCCAGTAAGAATGCTGGAATTATTCTCGACAAACTAAATCTAAGAGATCGGTTTAGTGTATTAGTTGATGGAAACGTGGTGAATAAGAGTAAACCTAATCCCGAGATATTCCTACGATCGGCACGTGAGCTGGGTGTTGAACCTGATAGTTGTATTGTTTTTGAAGATGCTATTTCAGGTATTCAGGCAGCGAATAATGCGGGTATGCGTTCGGTCGGTATTGGCTCAGATGACATGCTTAAAAATGCACATCTGGTGGTACCAACACTTGGAGCGATGAGTCTTGAAGACTTGTTTTCGCTTGAAAACTTTGCATAAAATATTCACATTTATAGTTGTCCCAAGCTACTGTTTAAACACTTATTTTTTACCGATTCCGGTTTTAATATCTCAAAGTGTTATATTTACACTAATTGATATTTAATGCTATTAAGTGGTATTAAAGTAACTCAGGATGATTATGGAGAATTTAACAAACCTCGATCTTATGATTGACCCGTCTTTAAAAGTTTCCGATGATAACAATGAGGAAAAGTTTCTAAACAATCCGATTGTAACCGTTGGTCCGGTAACCAAACAATATTTAAAGGCGGTTAAAAGCTATATAACCGATGGCAACCGTTTTGTGTTTTCCGACGGAGCCTCAAAAGTACAAGTGTCTGTAATTAGCGATGAAATTATCAGAGTGAGAATGGCCCCACAGGGAACCTTCTTAGCTGACTTTTCTTACGCGCTTCAACCTTATGATCATGTAATTACAGAAGTAAAATTCATAGAGAATGACCTTCAGTATCTCATTTCAACTCCAAAAGTTACCTGTGCTATTACTAAAGCCGATTTTTTAATCTCCTTTATTGATCGTGATGGGTTTTTAATGAGTTCAGATGCCAAGCCAATGCATTATGAAGAAAATGTGCAGTTTGGGGGATACTATATTTACTGCAGTAAAACTTGCCAGACAACGGAAGATTTTTATGCATTAGGTGATAAGGCAACCGAATTTAATCTACGCGGCAAAAGAATGGTATTGTGGAATACTGATACCTACGCGTTTGCAAAGAATCAGGATCCATTATATCGAAGCATACCTTTTTATTTGAGTTTGAATAAGGGTTATTGTTATGGTATTTTTCACGATAATACTTTTAAAACTCATTATGACTTTGCTGTTGAAAGCATGGATTGCACCAGCTTTTGGTCTGACGGAGGTGAATTAAATTACTATTACATTCATGGTCCGCAGATGGTTGATGTGGTGAGGCGTTATTCAATGCTAACCGGGACACACCAAATGCCTCCAATGTGGGCATTGGGTTTTCATCAATGTCGCTGGAGTTATTATCCTGATAAGAAAGTAAAACAAGTAGCCAATACATTCAGGGAAAAGAAAATCCCTTGTGATGCCATTTATCTCGATATCGATTATATGAATGGCTATCGTTGCTTTACCTGGAATGAACGCTATTTCCCTGACCCTAAAAACTTATTAAGCGAACTAAATGATATCGGCTTTAAAACGGTAGTTATTATTGATCCGGGGATTAAAGTAGATGAAAACTATTGGGTGTTTAAAGAAGGGAAGGCGAATAATTATTTCTGCCGTCGTTGCGATGATTACTTTATGGAAGGTAACGTGTGGCCCGGGCGATGTCAGTTCCCTGATTTTACCAATCCGAAAGTACGTGAGTGGTGGGGAGGATTGTTTCAGGGCTTGTTAGATGCCGGTGTCGACGGGGTTTGGAACGATATGAACGAACCGGCAGTTTTTGGCTCTGGCTCTTTCCCTGATGACGTTCGTCATAATTTCGACCATCATAGAGGTTCTCACCGCAAAGCCCATAATGTTTACGGAATGCAAATGGTGCGGGCTACTTACGAGGGCTTGCAGAAACTTCAGAAAAATAAACGTCCATTTACAATCACCCGTGCTGGTTATTCAGGTGTTCAGCGATATTCTTCTGTTTGGACAGGTGATAACGTAGCTACCTGGGAGCATTTGAAATTGGCTAATGTTATGTGCCAGCGCTTAAGTATTTCGGGTATTTCGTTTTGTGGAACTGATATAGGAGGGTTTACTGGTGAACCCGATGGAGAACTGTTTACGCGCTGGATCCAGTTGGGTGTGTTTACTCCTCTTATGCGGGCGCATTCCGCCGGTGACACTCGCGAACGGGAACCATGGTCGTTTGGTGAACCTTTTGAATCTATTTGTCGCAAGTTTATTGAATTGCGCTACAAACTGCTACCATACCTGTATTCTGCTTTTTGGCAACATTACAAATATCACTTACCGGTTTTACGTCCTGTGGTAATGCTCGAGCCTAATGAGCATATTAACCATTTCCGCGAAGATGAATTTTCTTTTGGTGACAGTATATTGGTTTGCCCGGTTCTTCAACCTGGTGTGGCTAACCGAAAAGTATATTTACCAAAGGGTACCTGGTACGACTACTGGACTAATCATAAGTATAAAGGTGGTAAAGAGTTTGTCATCAGCACTCCGTTAGATAGCATGCCGATTTTTGTGAAAGGAGGAGCCTCAATCCCTGAGTATCCGGTAATGCAGCATGTGAATGAGTTTGAACTGGAGTCAGTGACCTTAAAAACCTGGTTTTCAGAAATGGAAGAGAAATCTATCATTTATGAAGATCACGGTGAGAACTTTGCCTACAAGCTGGATATTTATTTAGAAAAAACAATAACTGTAAGAGGAACCAATGGTTCATTTGTAATGGAACAAACAATGCATGGTATGTATACTCCTCGTTACGAGAAGTATGAGCACATTGTTTATGGCCTCCCGTTTAAAGTGAAGAAAGTGATTGTGGATGGCAAGGAAATCAAAAAATATAGTTTTGATACAACGAATGTTCTTTCTTTCACAACTACCAAACAGTTTAAGAAAATTGAAATATTGGCCTGAGAGCCATTTATAAATTAAAAACGGTGCAGAGGGTAATTCTCAGCACCGTTTTTTGTTAAAATATAATTACTAATAAGTGATCTTCTGCTTCAAATCAATAGGGGCTAAAATGAAATCTGGATTATTTCAGTAAGTTTTCTTGTGTCCACGACTCAAGTTTTCCCTCTTTTTCAATTGCTAAAAGCTTTTCCACATCCTTGTCTTTGACTGCAGTTTTTTCTTTTACATACTTAGCAAGCAATGTTTTTACTGCTGTTAAGCTTGCCTTAAGCTTGTCTTGATCATATGAATTTTCTAAAACATATTTGGTATAGCCATACATGTAAGAGCCTAAAAGTTCAGGGTTTTTATCAAATAGTTTACCGACACTTTCAGAAATCATAATAGAAACTGTAGGACTGCCAGATATCCATTTTATTAAAAAGACTTTTGCTTCCTCACGTTTTTCTTGTTGTTCGGTCCACGAAACGGACTCAATCCAATTGATACAGTTAAGTACATCCCTTTCATATATACCATAATCCTCCTTTGCTACAAGTTTGTAATCTTTAGGAATTTGAACTTCCTGAGCAAAAGATAGTTTTGAAAGACTTAAAAGGATAAAAAATAGAATTAATCGTTTTGTTGTTTTCATATGTGTTCTTTTAAATAGTTTACAACGTTTACTAAGTCACAGGTAGCGAATTTTGTAAATGGCATCCGCGAATGACGAAAATAAACCGATTGAAATAAATAAACAAACACCAGCTGGTGTCCCTATTTATTTTTTAAACATAGGTAAAGGATTCAGTGGGTACTTTAAAAAGTTCAGGGAAGACTGTTTTAACAGAAATGCATGAAATCCTAAGTTTGGAAATACCGCTCTAATTTCAGAAACTGCTGCTCTATTAAGGTTAAAGTGCATTAATCCTTGTGTTACATCTATCCAATCAGCTTGCCTGAATGTTTCAACCGTCTTCTTAAAAGGTCCGTTATAGCTGCTTATTTTATGATGCATTTCAATCATCAGTGTTATTTCTTCTTGCCAGTCCACTTTGTTGATACCTTGTAAATATTCATTTGCTGCGACAACAGATGGTTGCAGGTAATCAAAAGTTCGGTTAGTCCATATGCCTAAATCATGGAAAACAGCAGCAACGGCGTATTTATCAATATTATCACTGTTGTTATCGAGCTTAAGACAAAGATTAAACACCCGATAAACATGATTTCGGTACAGGTTGAAGTCAGCGCTTAGAGATAATTTATTTTCCTCTAAAACTTCTTCAATTATTGTATGAGCGAGCATAGACTTAGAGAAACTTTAAAATAGCGTTTGGTTAATGGAATAAAAACAAATCAACTTGTTAGTGTTGGCTGAAAATTTAAACGATATTTTTCAACTACAAACTAATCGACCAATGCTATCTCACCAAGCATTTGTGCATCAAGCTTTATTTTTATAGTTTTCTTTTCCGATTTAATAAGTTTTGAAAGACGAATTCTGCGGGTTTGATAACCCAAAGATTTAAATTCAATCATGCTTCTTAACGAAATGTTGCTCGGTATATATAGACTGAAAAAGCCATTTAAATCGGTTTGAATAGTAATGTTAGTGCCAATAATTGTAACGAAAGCACCCGGTAATGGAGTTTCATCAGTTTCATCTACAACTGTGCCTTTCACAATTCTTACACTATCCGTTGATGTAATACTTTCTGAATTGTTTACAAATTGTTGATTGGTTATAGAAATATCGGTTGAGTTTGATTCGGCTTTTGCTTGATTAATAATCCCCAGAGAAATTAATAAGGAGCCCAAAACTGAAAATAGTCGTTTGGTTCGTGAAATGGGTTTTGCCAACACTCGATTTAACTGTGATTGACTCAAATTACCGCAGGTTTTTGCGTTGGTGATCTTTATATATTCAATGATCTCATTATCTGATAAGTTTCTGAAATCAATAACTGTTTTCTGACAACTGTCGCAAAAGCGTCCCTGGTCGTTAAAGGTCATATTATTCCAATTCTTTGAACAAGGACTTTCTATCTGTATTCTCATAGGTGTTTAGAGGTAATGTTTCAATTAATACGTCTATAAATCTAAAATTCAATAACCTAAAATAATTAATCGCTATAAAAATCCAATTAGGATAAGTGCATTAGAAAAATCAGGGTTGAAATAACAATCAAAATAAAATTGATACAATCAGCCAATTCAATTTTGCTTATTATTGCATTTCATGAAACCGATTGTGATCATACTCGCTTTTTTTGTGCTGCTGTTATCAGTGGTGCCTTGCTGTATGTTCGATAATTGCAATCAGGATGAGACGAAGAAAGAGTGCTCAACTGCAAAACAGGTAGAAAAAGATGGTTTATGTTCTCCTTTCTCAAGTTGCAGTGTCTGCTGCGGTTTTACCGTTTCAACTCAGATAGTTTCATTCGAAACCAAACCCAAACTTCTCAGTACTCAATATTCTTTTTATACTGATAACTACCTTTCAGTTTATCATTTATCTATCTGGCAGCCGCCAAAGCAAGCATAAAATCCAATTTTTATTTCATAGTCATTTAACTTTTGTAATTGCGTTTTGTCATTGGCAAGGTTACGTTTATACATAACCTCGATTGTGCATAGCAACTACATTCAGTAAATTTTTATTAAAACCGTTTGCCAGCCAGGTTGATGCTCTAGCAAATGGAGTCAAGTTTTTATATATGCTAGATAGAATTATTTACTTCTCTATAAAGAATAAATTGGTCATTGGACTGTTTACACTTGCACTGATAGCAGTTGGAGTGTATTCACTTACCCGCTTACCAATTGATGCAGTACCGGACATAACCAATAATCAGGTTCAGATTATCACCTATGCTCCTTCCCAATCAGCACCTGATATTGAGCGTTTGGTTACTTACCCTGTTGAACAAACCATGGCTACTATACCCGGAATTGAGGAAGTGCGTTCATTTTCACGTTTTGGATTATCGGTTGTTACGGTTGTTTTTAAAGACAATATTGATGTTTATTGGGCCCGGCAACAGATCAACGAAAGATTAGGTAAGGCCAAAGAATTAATTCCAGATGGTGTAGGGGCACCTGAAATGGCTCCGGTAACAACCGGATTAGGTGAGATTTACCAATATGCAATTCATCCCCAAAAAGGATATGAACAAAAGTTTAATGCAACAGAGCTTAGAACCATTCAGGATTGGATCGTAAAGCGACAATTGTTAGGAACAGAGGGGGTGGCTGACATTAGCAGTTTTGGGGGAAATGTGAAAGAATATGAAATCGCTATTAATTCTGATAAACTCAGAAGTTTGAATATTACCATTGCCCAACTCTTTACAGCACTTGAAAAAAATAACCAAAACACGGGAGGTGCTTACATCGACCGAAAACCGAATGCCTATTTTATCCGTTCCGAAGGATTGATCAACAACCTGGATGACATCGGTAAAATCGTTATCAGAACGAATAGTAACGGAATTCCTGTTTTGATTCGAGACATTGCGGATGTGAAATTCGGATATGGAGCACGTTATGGCGCAATGACCTATAATGATAAGGGAGAAGTAGTTGGAGGCGTGATAATGATGCTTAAAGGCGAAAACTCTTCAAAGGTTATCAAAAATGTAAAAAGTCGCATTGAGCAAATTTCCAAAACATTGCCCGAAGGTTTGGAGATAGAGCCCTTTCTGGATCGAACCAAATTGGTCGACAAAGCCATTAATACCGTTACTAAAAACCTTGCAGAGGGAGCTTTAATAGTGATTTTTGTGTTGGTGCTATTGTTGGGGAATTTACGTGCGGGTTTGGTGGTTGCTTCAGTTATTCCTTTGTCAATGCTTTTTGCCATTACCATGATGAATTTCTTTGGTGTTTCCGGCAACCTGATGAGTTTAGGTGCAATTGATTTTGGGCTGATCGTTGATGGTGCTGTAATTATTGTGGAGGCTGCCATGCATCATTTAGGTTTAGGAAAGGTAAATCGACGGCTAACGCAGCAGGAAATGGATCTGGAGGTTTACAATTCTGCGCGTAAAATCAGGAATAGTGCAGCTTTTGGCGAGATCATTATTTTGATTGTTTACCTGCCGATCTTGGCATTGGTTGGTATTGAAGGAAAAATGTTTAAACCTATGGCTCAAACTGTTTCATTCGCCATTTTGGGTGCCTTTATTTTATCGCTAACCTATGTGCCAATGATGAGTGCCTTGTGTTTGAGCAAGAATGTGGAGCATAAACGTACCGTTGCTGACCGTATCATGGACTTCTTTCACCGCATTTATGATCCAGTCATTAATTGGGCGCTGACCAAACGAGCCATAATTACAATAACTGCTGTTGTATTGTTTATTGGAAGTTTGATCTTGTTCAGTCGTTTGGGGGCTGAATTTATTCCTTCTTTAGATGAAGGTGATTTTGCTGTTGAAACACGGGTAATGACAGGGAGCAGCATTAGTCAAACCGTTGAAGCTGCACAAAAAGGTGCAAAAGTATTGTTAGCAAATTTTCCTGAAGTAAAAGAGGTGGTTGGCAAAGTGGGCTCAAGCGAAATACCTACTGATCCAATGCCTGTTGAAGCTTGTGATATGATGGTGATCCTGAAAGATCGTTCAGAGTGGAAAAGCGCTACTTCTAAAAATGAACTTGCTGAGAAGATGCAACAAACACTGGAAGAGCATTTGCCTGGAGTAGAATTTGGTTTTCAACAGCCTATACAAATGCGTTTTAATGAGTTGATGACGGGTGCACGACAGGATGTGGTTTTGAAAATTTACGGGGAAGATCTTGATATGCTGACCAAATACGGAGGACAAATCGGTAAAATGCTTAACGGAGTTGAAGGAGCAAAAGATATTTATGTAGAAAAAGTAAGTGGTTTACCTCAGATTGTGATCAATTACAATCGAGATCGCATTGCTCAGTTTGGACTAAGCATATCAGATATAAACCAGGCTATCAATACCGCTTTCGCGGGTCAGGCAGCCGGATTTGTCTATGAGGGTGAAAAAAGATTTGCCTTAACTGTTCGTCTCAACGAGCAAAGTCGCCAAAGCATTGATGATGTTAAAAACCTCTATGTAAATACTGATGATGGCCATCAGATTCCATTGGAACAAGTGGCAGACGTTAAAATGATAGTTGGCCCAAGCCAAATTCAACGCGATGATGCTAAGCGAAGAATTATTGTTGGTTTCAACGTCAGGGACCGTGATGTAGAAAGCATTGTGAATGAAGTTAAAAGTAAAGTGGAAAATCAAGTGAAGTTTGCTCCAGGTTATTACGTAACCTATGGCGGTGCGTTTAAAAACCTGGAAGAGGCACGAATCAGGTTGAGCATCGCAGTTCCGGTAGCTTTACTCTTAATTCTGATTTTATTGTTCTTTACGTTCAAATCGATAAAACAAAGTCTGCTCATTTTTACAGCAATACCGCTTTCAGCTATTGGAGGCATTTTAGCCTTATGGGTAAGAGATATGCCTTTCAGTATCTCGGCGGGTGTTGGTTTTATTGCCCTGTTTGGAGTATCGGTTTTAAATGGCATTGTATTGATCGCTGAATTTAACCGACTGAAAAAAGAGGGTTTAACCCATATCAAGGAGATCATTCTTAAGGGAACAAGTACTCGTTTGCGCCCGGTAATTATGACTGCAGCCGTGGCTTCTTTAGGATTCCTTCCAATGGCACTTTCGGGATCTGAAGGTGCTGAAGTGCAGCGCCCATTGGCAACGGTTGTAATTGGAGGATTAATAACCTCTACTATTTTAACATTAGTTGTATTGCCGATTCTTTATATGTACGTAGAAGAACTAAAAATTAAAGCCGGAAAAAAGATATTGGCTGGAATTATTGGCTTATGGTTTTTCCTTCCCTGTAAATCGAATGCTCAGCAGTTAACCTTAGATTCAGCAATAACTATCGCTATTCAGCGAAATCAGTTAATCAAAACAGCCTCATTAGGAGTTGATCAGCAAAAAAAGCTAAAAGGAACCGCAATCGATATTCCTAAAACGGAAATTTCATTATTGGCCGGGCAATACAATGGTCCGAGTAAACAAGATAAAAATATAACCATTACTCAGTCGCTTCCTTTTCCAACGGTTTTTTCGGCTAATGCGGCTTTAGCTAATGAAGAAATAAAAAGTGCTGAGTTAAAGAAAGCTGTCACAGTTAACGAGTTGATATTGAAAATAAAGCAAACCTATTATACCATTCAGTATTTGTTAGATCGAAAGCAATTGTTGGAGCAACAAGACAGTTTATATGCTCAGTTTGCAAGAGCCTCTCAGCTTCGTTATAAAACAGGTGAGAGTACTTTGTTAGAAAAATCGGCAGCAGAAACACAGCTGAACGAAATTCATAATCTGTTGCGATTGAATGATGCAGATATAGAGGTTGAACTTAATAAATTCAATGTTTGGTTAAATGGTTCGGGTTATTCTGTAATTCATTCTCAAGCAAAGGAACGAGTTTATAAAGAGAACAGTGAAACAGCTAAGGTTGCTCAAAACCCTAATCTTAACTACTTTAAACAACAAGTTAACGTAGCCGGACAGCAAAAGCGAGTGGAGCAAAACCGCATGTTGCCAGACCTTACTGTGGGCTATTTTAATCAGTCGTTAATTGGTTATCATGATGTAAGCGGACAAGCTCAATATTTTGATGCTTCAGATCGCTTTCAGGGATTTCAGGTTGGAGTTGCCCTTCCATTGTGGTTTAGATCTAAATCATCAAAAATTAAAGCTGCAGATATTCAAAAGCAAATAGCTCAAAATGAGTTTGAACAAGCTGAAAAGACCTTAAGCGGTTCTTATCAACAGCACTATGCTTATTACCAGAAGAACTTGAAAAGCATTACTTATTACCGGGAAAGTGCTTTGCCCAATGCTGAACTGATTAGTAAACAATCGCAAGAAGCTTATAGGCTAGGTGAAATTTCTTATTCAGAATATCTATTGAATATGAACCAGGCTTTGTCGATTAAAGAAGCTTATTTAAAATCATTGCAAGAATTGAATCAGAGTGTTATCACACTTGAATACCTGACCGGGAAAAACTAAAACTGTTAAATGAAGTAAGATGAAACGTAATTATTTATCATATATATCGATTTTAATGTTAACTGCTTTTTTATTGAGCTGTGGAAGTAAGGCAGACAATCAGGAAACAAAAGAGGGTGCTGTGCCTGAAGAAAAAGCAGAGGATGATCATGGACATGAAAATGAAGTTGAGCTTTCCTCAATTCAGTATAAAGCTGCTGAAATTCAGTTGGGAAAGATTGAGGAACGAGAGCTTGGACAAACCATCAAAGCAAATGGTGTTTTGGATGTGCCACCGCAAAACCTGGTTAGCATTTCAGTACCATTTGGTGGCTTTCTGCGTTCAACTGATCTTTTACAGGGTTCACGAGTAAAAAAGGGGCAATTGATCGCTACTATTCAAAATCCTGAATACATCCAGTTTCAACAAGATTACCTGGAATCAAAAAGTCAATTGGAGTTTTTAGAGGCAGAATATAAACGCCAGGAAGAGCTTGCTTCAGCAAATATAAATTCAAAGAAAACTTTGCAAAAAGCAAAAGCCGAATATTTGTCAATGCAGGCAAGAGTACAAGGATTAAAGGCTAAGCTGCAATTAATCAATATCAATACTGCTTCTGTGGAAAATGGTAACTTTAAAAGTACAGTGTCTGTTCATTCACCAATTAATGGTTATGTAACAGCTGTGAATGTAAATATTGGCTCATTTATAAATCCTACAGATGTTTTATTCAGAATTGTTGATACTGAGCACTTACATGCCGAATTAACTATTTATGAAAGGGATATGCCTAAGTTGAAGATTGGGCAACGAGTAAGAGTTTATCTGTCGAACGATAAAAAGGAACGATTGGCAAAAGTTCATTTAATAGGCAGAGAAGTGAGTAACGAACGAACGATAACTGTTCATTGTCATTTGGACGATGAGGATATTTCATTGATTCCGGGTACATTTTTAACCGGTATTGTTGAAACAGGAGCTACTAAAGTTACGGCATTACCTGATGAAGCTATTGTACAAAATGGTACTGCAAAAGTGATTTTTATTGCCAATGGGTCAAGAAAAGAAGGAAACGAAACAGTACAATTATTCAAAGCGGTTGAAGTAACAACTGGGGTTGCTGAAGGAGGTTTTACAGAAGTGATCTTACCTTCTGAAATTGATAAAACAACAACAATTGTAACAAAGGGTGCGTATGATTTGTTAGCTAAGATGAATAGTGGTGAGGAAGAAGGTCACGGCCATTAATAGAATAGGTATTTTATGTGCAATGCCGCGAGGTTTTCCTTGCGGCAAAGCCATTTAAAAGAATTTAATTTATGCGAACACCATATTTTCATAAGGGAGGTCACGATGAATGTTGCAGTATAGAATCGGAGCAAGCGAAAAGTGAAAATGCTGCACATAAGGTTCATGAGACTTCTTCTTCACCTTTTAAAGAATATATACCTTCCATTGCCAGCTTTGTGTTGTTAATGCTTGGTTTACTGATGGATCATTTTGTTCATCCATCTTTTTTCAATAGCTACATCCGCCTTGCCTGGTATTTGGTTGCCTATATTCCGGTTGCCGGGCCTGTTATTAGAAAAGGATTTACACTTATTGCTAAAGGCGAAGTGTTTACTGAGTTTTTTTTGATGGGCCTTGCAACAATTGGCGCTTTTGCCATTGGTCAATATCCCGAAGGTGTTGCTGTAATGCTCTTTTACACTATTGGTGAATTGTTTCAAGGGGCGGCGGTAAGCAAAGCAAAAGGAAATATTAAAGCCCTGTTAGATGTAAGGCCCGATGTTGCCAACGTACTCAGAAATGGTTCTTTTATCAGCCTAAAACCTGAACGGGTAAATGTTGATGAACCCATTCAAATTAAGGTAGGAGAAAAGGTGCCTCTGGATGGAATCATGCTTTCTGATCATGCTAGTTTTAATACTTCAGCTTTAACAGGTGAAAGCAAGCCAAAAACGATTCATAAGAATGAGCAGGTGTTAGCCGGAATGCTTAATCTCGATCGCGTTATCGAACTAAAAGTAAACCGTAAATACTCCGATAGTAGCTTAGCAAGAATACTTGAACTGGTTCAGAATGCAACAGCAAAAAAGGCTAAAACAGAATTGTTCATTCGCAAGTTCGCCAAAATCTACACCCCGATAGTGGTTTACCTTGCAATTGCTTTAACCCTTCTGCCTTACTTTTTTGTTGAACATTATATCTTTTCTGAATGGTTATATAGAGCCTTGATTTTTCTGGTTATTTCTTGCCCTTGCGCATTGGTTATTTCCATTCCGCTAGGATATTTTGGCGGTATCGGAGCGGCTTCTCGAAACGGCATTTTGTTTAAAGGCTCCAATTACCTCGATCTTATTGCTAAGGTAGAAACAGTGGTCATGGATAAAACAGGAACTTTAACCGAAGGGGTCTTCAAAGTTCAAAAAGTGCATTCAAACGGATACGATGAAAAGGAGTTCATAAAAATGTTGGGTGCTCTCGAAAGTAAATCCACACATCCTATTGCCAATGCCATTGTTGATTATTCGAAGAATGGAGTTGAACAATTAGCAATTACAAATGTTGAAGAGGTTGCCGGGTTAGGATTGAAGGGGGAATGGCGAGGTAAAAAGCTGTTGGCGGGAAACAGTAAGTTGATGGATAGATTCGATGTTACTTATGATTCGGATTTAAAAGAAATTGCTGAAACAACTGTAATGATGGCTGTTGATGGAAAGTTTGCAGGTTATGTTCTTATTGCCGACCAACTTAAACCGGATGCAAAAGAAGCAATTGAAAAATTGCAAGCTAATGGAGTTCGACAAACGGTAATGCTTTCAGGTGATAAAACTTCGATTACCCAAAAGGTTGCCGATTTTTTGGGCATTGATCAGGCTTTTGGTGATCTATTGCCGGAGCATAAGGTTGAAAAGTTTGAAGAAATTAAGAAAGGTAAACCGGGAGTAGTGGCATTCGTAGGAGATGGAATAAATGATGCTCCGGTTTTAGCATTGGCCGATATTGGCATTGCTATGGGTGGTTTAGGTAGCGATGCTGCCATTGAAACTGCTGATGTGGTGATACAAACTGATCAACCATCGAAAATAGCCACGGCCATTAGAATTGGACGAGCGACCAAAGCTATTGTTTGGCAAAATATTGGACTTGCATTCACTGTAAAAGCGGCCGTTTTAATTTTAGGAGCCGGTGGATTGGCTACTATGTGGGAAGCAGTTTTTGCAGATGTAGGAGTGGCTTTATTAGCGGTTTTGAATGCCGTGCGGATACAACGAATGAAGTTCTAATCATTCAAAGTTCAATGTTTACCAATTAATTCTTGTTGATCCGCTTTACGGTTTTTGATCCATTTGAATCAATTAAATATTCATTTGCTCGTTTCTTACTATCTTTTTACGATATTTAGGCTTATAAAAGCGATATAACATCCATCACTCTATGACTTCTTCCGTACTATCTTACAGTCGATTCTCCGATTTCGATATCAGTCTATTTAAAGCCGGTAAACATTTCAGATTATATGAAAAACTTGGTTCACATGTGGTAGAACACGAAGGTGTAACCGGGACTTATTTTGCCGTTTGGGCTCCCAATGCCACTGGAGTTTCGGTTATCGGGAATTTTAATGGTTGGAATAGTGAGTCACACATTTTAAATCCTCGATGGGACTCGTCAGGCATCTGGGAAGGTTTCATTCCTGATATAGGAAAAGGAGAGGCATATAAGTATTTTATCAGAACACACGAAAACGGTTATTTCGAGCGAGGTGACCCTTATGCTTTATTTTGGGAAGAACCTCCCCGCACCGCATCAATAGTGTGGGATACCTGGTATGAATGGAATGACCAGGAATGGATGAATAGAAGGAATCAAAATAACGCCCTGGATAAGCCAATTTCGGTGTATGAGGTTCATCTGGCCTCTTGGCGTCGCGATCCTTCTAACCCCGATCGATTCCTTTCTTATCGGGAGCTGGCTCATCAACTGGTTGAATATGTAATCCATATGGGCTTTACGCATGTGGAGTTTATGCCAATTATGGAGCACCCTTTCTCTGGATCATGGGGTTATCAGGTTACCGGCTATTTTGCGCCTACCTCTCGTTTTGGTACACCGCAAGATTTTATGTTTTTAATGGAAAGCTTGCATAATGCCGGAATAGGTATTTATCTCGACTGGGTTCCTTCGCATTTTCCGGGTGATGCACATGGTTTATACAATTATGATGGTTCGCATCTGTATGAGCATTCCGATCCTCGTCAGGGCTTTCATCCCGACTGGAACAGTTATATTTTTAACTACGGAAGAAATGAGGTTCGTTCATTTCTGATTAGTAATGCACTCTTCTGGCTCGACCGTTATCATGCGGATGGTTTACGTGTTGATGCAGTGGCTTCAATGCTGTACCTCGATTATTCACGTAAAGAGGGTGAATGGGTGCCTAATCAATATGGTGGTCGGGAAAATCTTGATGCGGTTTCGTTTATGAAAGAACTTAACGAAGTGGCTTATGGAAATTATGGCGATATACAGATGATTGCTGAAGAATCGACCTCGTGGCCGGGTGTTTCACATCCAACCTGGCAAGGCGGTTTAGGTTTTGGGATGAAATGGATGATGGGCTGGATGAATGATACGTTAAGGTATTTTTCAAAAGAGCCTATTTATCGCAGGCATCATCAGCAAGACCTTACTTTTAGTACAGTTTACGCATTTACCGAGAATTTTATGCTGCCTCTTTCACATGATGAGGTGGTACATGGAAAAGGATCATTAGTAAGCAAAATGCCTGGAGACGAGTGGCAACGTTTTGCCAATTTAAGGGCGCTATTCGGCTTTATGTTTACTCATCCCGGAACAAAGCTGTTGTTCCAGGGGTGCGAGTTTGCTCAAACTGCTGAATGGAACCATGACCATTCGCTTGATTGGCATTTAACCCAATACGATCCTCATAAAGGCATGGAAGATTTGGTGAAAGATCTGAATCAACTATACCGTAATGAGCCGGCCTTGTATGAAAACAATTTTTCAGGTTATGGTTTCGAATGGCTTGATCAATCGGATGCAGAGAATTCTGTATTTCTATATTGCCGCAAGGGGCATAACTGGCAGGAATATGTAGTGGTAGCAGCTAACCTAACACCAGTGGCTCGTCATAATTACAGGATAGGTTTACCCCATAATGGCGTGTGGACGGAGATCTTTAATACGGATAAACATGATTACTGGGGCAGCGGAGTGGTAAATCCTTATCCACTTGAGGCTGAAATGCAACCACAACATGGTAAAGCGCAGTCGATTTCAATTAGCCTGCCTCCACTAGGGGTTTCTGTGTGGAAGCTGAAAGATCATCCTTCATTTAGGGAACACGTTGAAAAAACAGAGACGATTGCTCCGAAAGAAAAATCGATTGAGTCAAATGGGGTAAAAGCGGATAAGAAGGAATCAACAGCATCCACAGAAAATTCGGTGAAGGCTAAAGTGGTAAAAGCTGAAAAGGCGAAGGAGACAACTCTCAAGGAGAAGCCGGTTAAGACTAATGGAGTAAAAGTTGAAATGAAGGATTCGTCAGTGCCAAAAAATGGAAATGGTAAATCAAAAAAAGCCTCTTCAAAATGAAAACTAGAATCTTAATACTCTTTATTTTATTTGCCTGGAGTGCCAAAGGGCAAATTCCCACGGCTTATCCTTCTGATGAAAAGCAATTATACAAAGTCCTTTTTTCTTTAGACAGTAGCTTATTTGCAACGGCTTATACCTGTCATCCTGAGATTACTCAGAAGTTTTTTACAGATGATATGGAGTTTTATCATGATAAAGGAGGCATAACCATTTCTAAAGCTGCATTCATAGCTAACTTGAAAAAGAACTTTTGTGATCCCAACCGAGAAGTTGGACTGAAGAGGGTTTTAGTTCCCGTAACAATGAAAGTTTATCCAATGGGAAATTATGGGGCAGTTCAAACAGGTGAGCATTATTTCTACGAAGTATACAAAGACGGTACTGAAAAGCGTGTTGGAATAGCCAAATTTACTCATTTATGGATGTTTAAAGATGGTGTTTGGAGAATTTCAAGGGTCATCAGCTATGATCATCAACCGGCGAGTAATTAATCTTTAAAATGAATGATCTTTCAGCGAAATTTGCCTATTAAATAATTAGGGCATGCAGTTGAAAAAAGATTCGGTTGAAAAGACAAACCTACATCCACGTAATAAACATCGTGGTCGTTATAATTTCAGAGAACTAATCAATGCTTGCCCTGAACTTTCAGCTTTTGTATCGGAAAACCAATTTGGTATCGAGTCTGTTGATTTTGCCAATGCAGGTGCAGTAAAAATGCTGAATAAAGCATTGCTGAAACAATTTTATAAGATTGATTTCTGGGATATTCCGGCAGGTTACCTATGTCCGCCTATTCCTGGTCGGGCCGATTATATTCATTACCTGGCTGATTTATTAGCTGAAGCCAATAACGGTGTGGTGCCGCAAGGTGAAACTGTAAAGGTTTTAGATATTGGAACCGGTGCCAATTGTATTTATCCCATCATAGGAACCACAGAATATCGATGGAATTTTGTGGGTTCTGATATTGACCTTCGATCTATTCAATCGGCTGAAAAAATAATTAAGGCAAATCTCTATCTGCAATCTAAAATTGAACTCCGTTTACAGAAATATTCCAATCAGATATTTAAAGGATTGATAAAATCTGAAGATCGTTTTCATTTAACACTCTGCAACCCGCCTTTTCATTCATCGGCCGCAGAGGCTACTTCAGGCACTAACCGGAAATTATCTAACCTTGGTAAAAAACAAAGTCATAAACCCGCACTTAATTTTGGAGGCCAGCATAATGAACTTTGGTGTGAAGGTGGCGAATTTGAGTTTATCAGACGGATGATCGATGAAAGCGCTCAATTAACAAAGCAATGCTTATGGTTTACCACTCTTGTTTCAAAAAGCGCAAACCTAAATGGAATCTATGTGTTGTTGAAAAGAGCTCAGATACAAGAATTTAAGACAGTGGAAATGAGTCAGGGAAATAAGGTTAGCAGGTTTGTAGCCTGGACTTTTCTGACAAAAGAAGAACAGGAAAACTGGTTTTTATAATGTTTTTTCAGCAGCCGATCCGAATAAAAAATACTCATAAATGAGTATTGTCTCGCTAGTAGAATGCTCCTACTTTTGCTTCGTAACCTTTACAATCATTCAGCAATTAATGCAAATGATAAACTGTTTGGAAAGAAAAAACAGACTTATAGGGTTACCAACAAAATTGCTTGTCATGATGGCGAGGTTGGCCGCAAGAATAATATAAAAAGCCCGAGTAATCGGGCTTTTTCATTTGAAACTATTTCTCAGCATTGGGAAAAGTTTTAACAATTCCTCTTTATCTAACCTACGACTGAAAGAGGCATACTCGAATTCTTCTGCATGTTCAAACTGTTTACCTTTAACCTCTCCGTAGTGAGTATTTAACCAATTTCTCATGCTGTCACTAATGGCACTATAGTCTCCCCAATATTTTTCAAAAAAGGTTTTATAGTTTTTAGGTTCTTTAGGTACTTCATTTAAGATGCCACGTTGATAGGGTGCAAACTCGAAAAACTGGGATGCATGAGCTGCAAATGAATCTAATTTCTTGTTGTATGTTTTATCAATAGGAATTACCACATCTGCCTGATGAGTGAATTTCTTTGAATAATAATCTCTTACAACTAAAAACACAGGACGTTTGGTGAGAGCTGGGATTTCAGGAAGAAATAGTGGGGCAAAACTTAAACCTGCTCCTTGACGAACCGCTGTAGCTACGGCCATGTTATCCGGATGACCACCTCCAAGCATTTCCATAAAAGTAATCACTATATCAGGGTTCCACTTTCGAATGATTGTTACTATTTCTTTTCTGACTTCAATAGACGGTTCCAATTCACCATCATGATGATTTGAAATGAGATAGCTGGCTCCTAAAATTTTACCAGCGGCAATAGCTTCTTGCTTTCTCCTTTCTGCAATTGCCTCTTTGGTCATGGTCCAGTGGCCAACATCTCCATTTGTTAACGATGCGATTTGTACCTCGGCACCATGCTCTGCAAAGGAAGCAATAGTGCCACCTACATATTCTTCAGCTTCGTCGGGGTGAGCCGTGAGCACTAAAACACGTATTGGATTTTTTTGAGCAATTGAATGCAGGGTTAAAAGACAAATAAATAGTAAAAAGAAAAGGTGTTTTTTCATATAAATACGATTGGAAGTTATTTTGATAAATGAAGATATTCTTTGCCCTGTTATTTTTCAACTAAGCAACGAATTGTAAGCTATTAGTTACGTTTTTGGTATACGTAGAATTGTCTATTTCTGTAACTTCCATCCTTCAAAAATTAATACCTATCTGTCTATTAACCTTAAAAACTAATTCAAAATGGCAACTACAATCAATCCTTATCTTACTTTTACTGGTAAGTGCGAAGAAGCATTTAACTTTTACAAATCGGTTTTTGGTGGCGACTTTGCCTTTGTCGGGCGTTTTAAAGATATGCCACCTCAGGAAGGCATGCCTCCAATGCCAGCAGAAGCTGCTGATATGCTGATGCATATTTCGTTGCCAATAGGAGGAGGGGTATTAATGGGAAGCGATACTTGCGAAGGATGGGGCCCATCGTTAACAGTGGGTAATAATATTACAATCTCCATCAACGCGACAAATAAAGAAGATGCAGACCGTTTGTTTAATGGGCTTTCGGCGGGCGGCCATGTAACTATGCCAATGAGCGATACATTCTGGGGAGCATACTTTGGTATGTTTACCGATAAGTTTGGTATCAATTGGATGGTTAATTTCGATAAAAACTCTCCTAGCTAAGCAAAAGCTTTTAAACTGAAGAAGTATAAGGGAGCCTATGGGCTCCCTTTAATTTAATTTAATTAGATATAAAGCCATGTGGATTTGCCCGCTTTGCCAGCAGCAGTTTCTTCACCAAAACCAAAATCATTCGTGCAACGACCGTACGCTGGAATGTTTCCTGGAAGGGAAATCAGAAATTACCACTCTGCTATTTAACCGATTTGTTGACGAGTATCGTAAAATCGGCGATTTTGTATTGCATCCTACGAAATCGAAAATTGGTTTTGCTGCCAAAATCAGGTTTTGTTCCATCATCAATTTAGGTAAAAATTATATTGATGTGGTTTTTCATATGAATCAGCTGTTTGAAGATAATTTATGCTTTCATAAAATGGGACAAATTCCTGGTTCAAATACATTCAATCATCATTGCCGGATATTTTCTATCGATGATATAAATGATGAACTCAAACAATACATGCAAATAGCCTATGATTTGGGCATAAAGAAGGAAAACTTATAATACGATTATGAATCTATCTACAGAAAAAGCATTACAAAAATTAAAAGACAGCAAGCAATTATTTACGGAAGTATTTAAGCATGGGACCTTATCGGTTGAAGTTTACAAGCCTGAAAAAATAGATCATCAGCAGCCACATGATCGTGATGAGATTTACGTTATAATGTCCGGGAGTGGTGATTTTTATATAAATGGAGAAATTTATCCGTTTACAACAGGGGATTTTTTATTTGTTCCGGCAGGTATTGAACATAGATTTGTGAATTTTACAGATAACTTTTCAACCTGGGTGTTTTTTTACGGGCCTAAAGGAGGGGAGAAGGCTGATCAGTAAAACAATGCCAATTGTTGGATGTAGTTAAGGAAATGCTTTTTATGAAATTAAAGATCAAAACATACTTTAAGAAGATTGGAATTCTCGGCTTTTTGTTCTTCCTGATTAAGGGTTTGATTTGGCTTTATTTCTTATATTTTATGAATGAACAATTGGATTAATATTCTTTTTAGCTTCGCGAAGAATAAACTATACATTATAAATGCCTATTAAAGAATGAAAAGAAACACAGCTCTCTGGATAATGGCGGTTGTTTTTATACTAGCCTGTAACACTAAAACAAATAAAACAACGGTTCAGACTGATTCAATAAGTGTATCTGATTCACCAAAATCAAATGAATATTGTTATTCATACATTAAGGATAAAGACAGTGTTTTGTTACGGTTTAAAATGTCGGATGATAGCCTGATTCTTGGAACGTTGAATTATAATTTCCACGAAAAGGACAGTAATAAGGGCAATGTGCAAGGTATGCTAAAAGGTGATACCTTATTATTGGATTATATTTTTCAATCGGAAGGAGTGGAGTCAGTAAGGGAAGTGGCGTTTCTTAAAAAAGGAGAGGACTTTGTGGAAGGCTACGGAGACTTAGTTGAGAAAGATGGCAGAATGATGTTTAAAGAGCATAAAAAGTTGAATTTTGGAGGCCAAACAATACTTCGGCCTATAGAATGTAAATGATGAGCAAGCCTGAATATAAAATATAAGAGCAGCACTAATCAACTTAGTGCTGCTCTTATATTTTAATTAGTTACGGTAAAATTGCTCGGACTGACAATAGTCTGTCCGTTGCTTGCCACGGTAATTTTCATTGCTCCCGGATTCACATTTGAAGGAACAACTACTTTTATGGTGGATTCATTTGCGCTTATAACTTCAGTTGCTACGGTACCAAACTTAACAGTGGTGTAATAGCTATAGTTGCTAGGATAGAAGCCTACTCCACTTATTGTAACTACAGTTCCAGGTACTCCTGATGTTGGCGAAAAAGAAGTTATTGCTGGTGCAAGAATTTTAAAAGTGCCTGGTGCAGTAATTTTCTTATCCCCATATTCAACGCTCACTTTAACATCGCCCTCTTGTGCTGCATAAGGTACAACTACTTTTAATGATCCTGATGAGCTAGAAACGCTGGAAGCAGTATAACTTCCGAAGTAAACATTATACCATTGATTCGGAACAAATTCACCTGAAATGGTTACTTCCTTGCCTATTCCACCTGATGAAGGGCTGAAACCGCTTACAGTATGCTGTTTTACGGTTAGTTTCTGAGGGGCATAAACCGTATGTGGTCCTACAGTTAAACTAACTGATTGTTCTCCTTCTTCAATGGTCGTAGGAATATAGAAAGATAGTTGATTGCCATTTATTGAATAGAGTGAAACAGGATTATCACCAATCTTTATAGCGTTATTATTTACCTGCGAATTCGATGGCAGATTTGAGCAGGTAAGTGTCACTAAGCTTCCATATAAACCTTTTGTAGTTGATATTGCTTCGATAACAGGTGGCGTAACAATAAACTTGTCAGGGAAATTTGTTGTCACTCCGTCGATAATAACACTAACCGGTAATTCAGATTGACCTACATTCAATGGTATTGAGGTTTGAGCAGAGGTATAATACGGGTAATTGCTTCCGTATAAATAAGATTCTGTTTGACCAAACATAGCCTTGTAGTTGCTGTAATAACTTGTGCTAATATTATGTCCGGTAAAAGTAACAACCGTACCTACTGGTCCCGACTTAGGATTAAAGTCGGTAATATATGGTTTCATGGCAAAATATGATGAGGTAGTTATTTTTTGGCTACCTATTGTTACTGCAACCTGTACATCATATGTTCCATTTACACCCGAAGGAACCTGTACAATGATTTTTGAGGGAGTGGTCTCTGTTACGGTAGCTTTAACATTGTTGAAGGTTACTGTAACTTCATCTTTATTAGAAGTATAGAAATTTCCGTTAATGGTAATTAGGTCTCCTACTTTACCACTGTTCGGATATAAACTACTTGTACTTATTGAAGGCAATTGAACAGAAAGTACTTGACCGTAAGCCGTACCATTTTTATTGGTTAGGTACATTCTGATGTATAAGGTATTGTAATAGTAACTGTTCGATACAGTTATGTTTCCAATTTCCTGGTTTATTTCTCCTTCTGAGACATCTTTTCCTAATGAAACACGTGTTCCGGAGGTAATATCGACATTGGGGTTTACGCCGTACACAAACCCATAATCGCTTACGTCAAAATCACCAACACTAACTATATTACCTTTAACTTTAACTTTAGTAGGAGATATAGCAATAAAATCAAGTGTTTGCAGCTTAGGATGTTGGTCAAGCTCTTTTTCACAGCCTTGAAACAAAAGAATAACAAAGACCAAAAGACTAATTAAGCCTGTGTATTTAAGTTTTATCATAATTATCAATAACTAACTAACTACTAAAAAATATATCCCAAACGAATTCCATTCGTCATGTTCGACCCAAAGGAGAAATTAGAACTTGAAGTATTCGGCTGATAACCAGGATTAGAAGTGCCTGTTCCTGTTTGAGTTTCTTTCATTTTTTGATAGTCAGTTTTGGTAAATCCAAAATTGAACTCATATCCAAAATAAAAATGGCTGGCAAGATAAAAATCGAAACCGGTTAGCACATTTAAACCATATTTGAAATAACCTCTCTCTGTTGTTTGGGTAGTATAATTACCGGTTTCAGGGTTATAAACAGTGCTTATCCAGCCACCGGTGCGAGTGGTGGTGGTTCCTCCGTTGGTAATTTCTTGTTTAGTTGATTTATTTGAAAGTGTTAAATCGGCACCGATGTATGGCGATAATCTACGGGTTCCTTTAAAATGCTTTTCTAAACCGAAGTTTAAACCTAGGGTAGTACTGCTGGTTTCGTTCTTATAGAAATTAGAGTTAGTCCCATAAGGATTGTTGTAATCATCATTTGTTCCGGTTGAATTGGCAATTAAACCTAGGCGTAGTGCTAGCTCAGGACTTTTGAAATAGCGCACCTTAATAAGGTTTACGGCATTGTTTAAGCTCAATTGACCACTAAAAGGATTAACATTTAGTTCGGTAGCAAAATTTTTGGCGGTAGCCTTAAGAGTTTCTTCGGGTTCGCTTACAATTGTCTCTGTTTGGGTTGATTGCGCATAGGTAAATAGCGTAAAAGTAAGCATGAAAATGCTTAACAAGGTTTTTTTCATGTAATTGGTGTTTTATAAGGATTTTTTAAATAGCAACTGAAATCAAAATTGATGGTTGTTAAATGATTTGAAATAACTCATTAATTAGGACTCGAATTAAGTAGATGGTTGGCAATGCAACTTTTTTAATGACAGCTTACTTATTTGCGCTGCAAATTTGATGGTTTTAATTAATATTATCAATACTAAATTAGGGGTATGTAGGTAAAGGTTATTAGTTAATTAGTTTAAGTTTTGATTTGCTTATAATTATTTTATTAAAAAAGGGAGTTTCTAGTTGAGAGAAGAAAAGGGTTAGGCTTTTTTCGCCGGCTTAAATTCAATAACCGGGTTTTCCGCATGTACCGCCGTTGTTCTAAATATTTTCTTTAACTTCAACTATCAACTTACTAAAAATGAAAACAAATCTATCTTTCCAAAAACTCCTGACAATTCTGTTTATTGCTGCGTCAATTTCTTTCTCTTCTAATGCCCAGGAATTAAGTAAGCAAGAAAAGGATTATGCCTTAAAATTGCTTAAATCAACTAGAGAAAAGTTCTTGTCAGAGATTAAAAACCTTACCCCTGAACAATGGAACTTTAAAGCAGATTCAACACGGTGGTCGATTGCTGAGTGTGCAGAACACATAACCGTTTCAGAAGAAACACTTTTTGGTTTGGTGACAAAAATTATGGCCGACTCGGCTAACGCGGACAAGCAAGCAGAAGTAAAGATTAAGACCGATGATCTGGTTAAAAAGATTGAAGACCGGTCGGTAAAAGCAAAGGCTCCTGAAATGCTTAAGCCTACTCACCGATGGAAAACAGAGGCCGAGTTGATTGCTCAGTTTGAGGCCGATCGTCAAAAGACAATAGATTATGTGAAAAATGCCAATAGTGATCTTCATACACACTTGATGCAACAACCCGCTTTTGGTTACCTCGATGCTTATCAATGGTTAGTGTTGTTGGCAGCACATAGTGCTCGTCATACTGCGCAAATTGAAGAGGTAAAAACGCTTCCCGGTTATCCGAAGAACTAAAGAAATTTAGCTAAAAAACTAAAAAGGCTCCCGTTTATCTAAATGGGCGCCTTTTTAGTTTTTAAAACTTATTACCTATTGCTTTGCGAAAGTTTTAACCGATGTTTTCTTCTTTCTGAACCAAATTGCTAATAAAATAATCCCAGCAATCGCAGCCAGTAAATTACCCAACGCTGCAATAATGGTTAATACATCTCGTGAAGTTTTACCCAATTCATCAGCAAAATGAAATTTATGTAACATCGCAAAGCTTAATCCTTCTCGCAAGTCTATATCATTAATTTTTGCTGCCAGTTTGCCTGAAGAGGTTTCAACATACCAACGTTCGTTATTATTCATTTTGTATTGAACCTTATAAACCGGTAGGCGTTTGTTCACGAACCCATACTCGCCTTTAAATTCAGTAACCGGAGTAACGGAAATAATGTTTTCATCTGTTTGCTTGCTGAATACCGAAGCCATAAACCGCGCATATTGCTGATCTCCATTGGGCAAAACTTGCAGGTTAGGAAGACTAAGATATCGAACCATTGGCATTGGTGATTTCATATTCATGCCAAACTTAGCCGCTGCAACGCCCATTTTTTCGCAGCATTCTTCTTTTGTAAATCCTTTTTGAGATGAACAGGTGATCTGTAAAAAAACAGTATTATTTATCTTTATCAATGAAATATTCTTCACATCATATTGCTTCGACAATGAATTTGGCTTAAAGTTGAGCTCTGTTGCCTTATAATCTTCTTCAATAAAATACTGCTGACGGGTATCAGGCTTAAACTTGGCGAAAGCATGATACGCACCACTGAAAGTAAACATCAATGAGGTAATTGAGACCACAATGGCAATTCGCCGGTGAAGCTTTCTATACTTTACTGCTGAATTACCTGTGTTCCCTTTTTTTGATTTAGTAATGAAGGCAATGTAAATACCCATTAGAGTGGCAACGAAAGCCGCTAAACATAAGAGGCATAAAGCTACTAGACGAAAAGATCCAAAGTGATCTAAAAACTTCCAGCTATGAAAATTCCGGAATAATGAGGAAAACATCGCCCTGTTATTTTCAACGGCTAAACCCAAGCGATCACTTGAAGGGTCGACATAAAGACGAATTCCATCTGCTCTGTCAAAAACTACTTTGTAGACCGGTAAGAGGCGGTTTATTTCAAGGTATTCTTCATCAAATTGTTTAACAAGCGATATAGTTTGAATCGTTGCAGTTGAATCTCCCAAAAGTTGGCTTGCTATTTTGCCTGCGTATAGTTCAGCTCCCTTATGATTTATGGAGGCATCGGCAGCATTAATGTAAACTAACTCAGCTTGTCCCTTTTTGGCTATCTGATAGTAAACATTCCCATCAAGCTCTATCAACCTAAAATTGCTGATAGAGAGAATCTTATTTTTAAGTAAGGCCGAATCTAGTGAAACGTTAACTTTCGACAGGTCGATTGTTTTCGATATCAAAAACTGGTTTTTTATTTTAGGTTTAAACGATGACATTAAAGGGTGCATTATCCCACTAATCGTCCACATTATTATAGGCAACGCGATAATAATGCTAAGAGAGCGATGCCACTTGTATATATTTTTTCTGATCATTTTTCGCTAATGAATTTTTTACTTTTTAGCCAATTGATAAGTTATCCCCAACACTAAGGTTCGAGGGGCTGCTGCGGTATAAGTTGTGCGATCGGTTATGTTATTACCTCTTGATGCGTTGCTTGCATATAATGCATCAGTTAGGTTCATCAAATTTGAATACACTTCAATCCCTCTCCATTGATAACCTACTCTTGCATTAAGCAGATCATACCCAGAATAACTAACCATGTTGATTTGATTTTGATACCAGCCCGAAACATGTTGCCACTCCATAGAGGTATGGAAGTTTTTAAACCATTGAGGATAATAATTCAATTCGGTATTCCAAACCCAGCGAGGCGACGAAGGCATATCATAGCCATTCAGGTTTTTAAGTTGATCACCTTCTTTATTACTCACCTGGAAATCTTCAAAGCGATGGATTGCACAGGTGCCTCCCAAACGGAAACTCAGTTCTTTTACTGGTTTTATCGTAGTGCTAAATTCAATTCCTTTATGGAGGGTTTTCCCTGCCGATTGGTAATCATAGGAGTTATCCGGCTGACGGATATTCAGTAGTTCATTCTGCCCATCCATTCTGTATATAGCCACATCAACATAAACTTTATTTTGCAGGAAGGCCGCCCAGGCTCCAACCTCATAGTTTTGAAATAAAGCCGGTTTTAGGTTATAGTAAAACTCCGCAGGATTAGAATTCGGTTTTTTACGGAAAATAGCGGTTAACGCCGGGGGAGCAAAGCCTTGTGAATAGTTGGCGTAAAGGCCTTTGTCATGCCCTAAATCATAGGTTAAACCAACTTTAGGTGTAATGCGTTCATATTCTTTGCTGCCTGCCGAAGCATCTAAATAATTATCATAGGTAAACGACATCAAGTCATAGCGTAAGCCTGTTGAAAAACGTAAGTTCTTTAAAGGTTCAAAATCATACTGCATATAAGCTGCAGCATTTCTGATTTTAGCAGTATAATCAGACAGTTTAATATCCGGACGTTCCTTTATAATGGTGTATTTTTCAACCGATTTGCCATCAGGACGTAATTGGGCACTTAAATCGACCTGATAAGCCGAATAATCATTAGGAGAATAATCAAACAAACCACCGGCAATCAATTTTGAGTTTAAGAAACCAAAACGTTGGCTGTGCTGTCCAATTATACCGTAACTGGTAAAGTTGTTCGAATTGATCTCTCCTGCAGCAGTTGTTTGTCCCGGTTTCCATTTGATACCGTAAGACGGATTTTGTCCATGCTCGTTAAAGCGATTAAACAGCGTAATAAAACTCTTCGAACCCTTAGACCAATCGTGCTCTAATGTGATACGTGAACGGCTGGCCTTTGATTTTCGATATGTAAATTCATTATTGCTTGTATAGCTACGATTAAAAAAGGCTGTGCTATCAACGCTTCCAGAGGTTTGGGAATAATAATCTCCATACATAAAAGTTCCTGTCAATTGAGTTTTAGCAGACAATTGATATTCTAAACGAGTATTTATGGAGGTTTTATCATAGTTTGAATAGGTCATCCAACTGCCTTTCTGTTGACTGCTCAAGCCTCCAACGTACACGCCAAATTTCCCAATTTGCGTACCGGCACCAAATTGCAAACGTTTGTATCCCCATTGATCGAACTGAATGCCTACACGCGCTGTTGGAACAGCGGTTGGGCGCTGGGTAATAAAATTTACAGCCCCACCAACTGCTTCCGGTCCATAAATGGATGATACTGGTCCTTTTACCACTTCTATTGAACTAATGGCATATTGGTTAACTTCCAGCAAAGAATTATGGTTAAAAACTCCCATTGGCCTAATACCTATGCCATCTTCCATGTATAGATAATAACCTGAAGTAGTCATAGGTTGGCGAATAGACATGCTATGCTGCTCATTGTTCAAGTTCACCATCAAAACTCCAGATACTTTATTCATCACTTCATAAACAGCAGTAGGTTTGGTTTCTTCTAACAGTTTAGCCGAGATCTTGCTAATGGCAATTGGAGCCTGGCTTCGTAATTGTGATTCACGGCTAGCGGTAACAACCACCTCTTGCATGTTAGCGGCAAACGGATTTAAAGCAATTGAAAGTTCTTTGTTTTCAATCGCAATAGTTACGGTTTGATAGCCTAATAATGAAACTGTGATTTTTGTTGTATTGTCATCCACAGAAAACTTAAATGTTCCCTGGGCATTTGTTTGTGCACCTTTGGTCGTATTGGGTATAAACACATTTGCTCCTGATAAGGGTTCATGTGTTATGGCATCGTAAATTTTCCCTTTGACTAATTGTTGAGCATATGCGCTTGCAAATGCACATAGCATAAAAATGGTAACGTATAACTTCCGTTGCATAAAATTTCTTTCGTAGTAGGCATAGGTTTAGGTAGCACATTACGATTCAATTGAATGAACAGCTGCACCCATGCAAACCTTAATTGCCTGCGAATAAAAAATAAATGAATTGCGTGATCGGGATAGCATTGCTGGTATAAGCCAAGCTAATTTCAACTAATGAATACCGAAGGTTTAAAAGGAAGCTAAACCTGTGGAGGATGATAAATAGTGATGCTCGATTTGATTGGTTCTTTCTGCAAAAAGAAATATTCCTGAGTTAACTTGATGTACGTATTATCGATGAAATTTGGCGTTTCAGATTGAGCAAAAAGGTTTATTTCGAATTTCTCTCTTAAAGAATTGTTAGCCTTTTGCTCTTGCTCTGAAGCTTCCTTTTTAAGCTGCTTCATTAGATAACATTGTCCGTTACAATGAAGTTGAGGCTTATTTTTGTTTTCACAAAGGTATGTTGAAATGAAACTCTTGTTGGCCTCATAGCCCGATACAATAACCAAACTACTGAGTGTTTGCAGCAATATGACAATTGTTAATACTATGGATAAAAGGCGTTTCATTGTTTTTTGACTACACTTATGGAAGATTTTGTTCCACTAAGCAAAACATCACTATAATCTTGTCGCAAAGGTAAAAATCGAGTGACTTTTAACAAATGACTTTGGTCATCTTTTAAATTAGAAAACTTTCGTAGTAGTTACTAAAGTTTATGGAGGAGCTTTCTTACAATGCTACTATTTGCAGGCTCAGGAAATAGCCAGTTGATCGCATCAGGGAATTCGCGTCGCCAGAACCACTCGGCATGTCGGCCATCGGGTTTAAAAACAACTTTCAATTGATCTTCGCTCAAACCTTTCTTTCGAAGAATCGACTCCATTTTTTTTACCTCATAGACCAATGAATCACTTTCTTTTTCTCCTGCTAAAATATACATATGAGTTTTGCGCTCGGGTTTCCACTTATTGGTATAATCATACAAAATGGGATGAAACCAAAAGGATGGAGAAAATACTCCAATCTTGCCAAAAACCTTATCATACTTTAAGCCGCCGTAGAAGGAAATGAGCCCTCCCATTGAGCTACCCATTATTCCTGTGTTTTCTACATCTTTTAAAGTTCGGTAGTGGCAATTAATATACGGGCGCAGGGTATTAACAATAAACTCGAGGTATTTATTTCCTTTACCACCACCATATTTGAGATTCTGATAAGGCGAATAATCGTTAAGTCGTTCGTTGCCGCCATGGTCGATGCCAACAACTATTATTTCTTTATCTAAACTGTCGAGTGTTTCATCAACATTCCATTCCCCGTACGGCGCATAAAAATCATCAAATAAGTTTTGGCCGTCATGCATGTATAAAACAGGATAGTGTTTCTTTTTTGTCGATTTGTCGAAATAAGATTTAGGCAGATAGATCCACACCCGGCGATGGGTTTCGAGTTGTGGGATATAAAAAACCGAATCAACAAGTCGCACACTGCGCGAAGCGGTATGAACCATTTCTTTCTCATAGGTGTCGCTCCAGCTATCTACCTCAATGTTTAAAGTAGTGTCGCCCTTAATTTCAATAAGCCGATTTTGTAAGGTGTTTCCCAAGCTATCGGCCTCTACTTTGGCCCAGCTTCCACGGGTAACTTTAAATTCATATGTACCTGGCTTAAACGTTGTTTTAAGTGAATAGACTCCTTTATTATTGCGTGTAAAGCAATAGTTTGGATCGCTCGGGTTCCAACCGTTGAAATTGCCCGCCATGTAAATTTTGTCGGAGGATGAGGTATTCACCGGTACCGATTGTATACAAACAGTTACCTGGGCATTGCAGATAATGCTCAAAATTAGAGAGAACGCTATAAGAACAGCTCTTTTTCGCATAGTTCTAAAATAAAAAAGGAAAATGGTTTTCAATATTATCTAGCGTATTTTATTAAATTGAATTAATAACTATGGGCCAATAACAAATTTCTAGCTTTGGTCAAGATGCCGTTAATAATTCCTCAATTATTATTCATCAATTTACAATGTTGAGCAATTCTTTACTAATCATTTATATCCAATTGCCATGAAAAATTGGGTTCGTTGCCTGTTTGAGAAACTGTTCATTTAACTTGTTGACGACATGCAATTACAGCCTAAGAAAAACAGGTTTGAGTGGTTTATCCCTCATTCTGATACGAATAATTGATGAACTATAAATTGTTACATCAATATTTGCATTTTCTATAGTAAATTTAGGTTGCTAACTGGTTGTTCCAATAGTTTTAACATTCCCTGGCGTTTTTACCCTATTGCTTTGAGCCTTAAAAACACTTCCAAATGCTACACCCAGCGCTGCAACTGCAAGTTTTCTCGCATACTATATAAGTGAGATCAATAGAAATAGATTGGCTGTTTTTTCAAAAAAAATACGTTGAATGGTCAAAATATGACTTAGTGTATTCTTAACAAAAAAGAAAAATATTTAAGCCGATCGAAGCAGTTATTTACTTCTGTAAATCAATTAATTATGTTTTTTTAGCAGGCTAATTGTGTAATCAATTAAAAAACAATAGCCAACTTCTTAATTTTTTTTTAATTCTATCATTAAAGAATCTGATTTTTTGCTATTTTTGAATTGTTTCTAAAGATTCATTAGAGAAACAACGGTTAAGGATTAATATTAACAGAATATATTATGATAATTATTGCTGATGGTGGTTCTACAAAAACTAACTGGTGTCTGTTAAATAAAGAGAACAAGAAGGTTTATTTTAACACTGAAGGGTATAACCCTTATTTTATTGATACACCTGGAATTATCCAGTCGTTAAAAAATAATCTTCCTGATAATCTGGATATTAATAGCATTGAGCATGTTAGTTTTTACGGTGCGGGATGTTCTAATGAAGAAAAGAACGAAGTGGTAGCATCTGCTCTGCGTACCGTTTTTACAAAAGCGAAAGTTTTTGTAAGTCACGATTTACTTGCGGCCGCAAGAGCACTGCTAGGTAATCAATCTGGGTTTGCCGCAATTTTAGGAACAGGAACTAATACCTGT
This sequence comes from Solitalea agri, assembly GCF_023914155.1. Lineage (GTDB taxonomy): Bacteria > Bacteroidota > Bacteroidia > Sphingobacteriales > Sphingobacteriaceae > Solitalea > Solitalea agri. Next base: position 63,130 of record NZ_JAMWYS010000046.1, read on the forward strand.
TATTATGATGGACGTGACATTTCGTTAAATATCGATTCATTAGGCTATATGTTAGGTGATGAAGGAAGTGGGTCGCATATTGGTCGCAGATTATTACGTGATTATATGCGCGGAGTAATGCCTAAAGCGTTAAGTGAGGCTTTTGACCGTACTTATGGTTATTCACACAGTGATATTTTAGACCGGATTTACAAGAAACCATTGCCGAATCGTTTCTTAGCCAGTTTTAGTAAGTTTTTGTATGATAACAGTAATGTTCAGCCATATGCTCGTGAGGTGATCAAAGATTCATTCAATGCCTTTTTCCGTGACTTGGTGAGCCGTTATCCCGATTATCAAAAATACACCTTTAATTGTATAGGTTCTGTAGGGTATAATTTCCGCGATGTTTTAGCCGAAGTAAGCAATGAGTACGGAATGCAGCTAGGAAAAGTTGTTCGTTCGCCTATTGATGATTTGGTTCAATATCATATCAATGAACTAAAGCTTAGTGTAGCTCAATAATAGCCATAATATAAAAACGAACGGCTCTGCAGATTTAACTGTGGAGCCGTTTGTTTTCATATTAACTGTAAAAAGATTAACCGTACTAAAGTTCAAATGAAAATCCCATTTTCTTTAAATTATTATAGCGGGTTTTATTAAATTTATAAAGTTTTGCAGCCCGGTGCGATACATTTTTCTGCTTCTCATCGAGTTCAATCAGTAATCCGAAGCTTAATATTTTCTTTCGGAAGTTTCTTTTGTCAATTGGTTTTTCCAGTATCACTTCATATAGCTGCTGCAGCTGACTTAGTGTAAATTTTTCGGGTAGTAATTCAAAACCAATTGGCTGATATCGTATTTTATTCTGAAGTCGTTTATATGCTTTTTCTAAAATCTGTTGATGGTCGAAGGCTAATGGCTGCAAATCGGCAACTGAAAACCACTGTGCTTTTTTTGCATAGGCACTTAAAGGATTAAGCGTATGTTTTTTTACTTTAATTAATGAAAAGTAAGCTACGGTGATTACTCTTCCTTGTGGATGTCGGTTTACATCACCAAAGGTATAGAGTTGTTCCATATAAACATCATTCAAGCCTGTTAATTCACTTAAAACACGGTTTGCAGCTTGATCAATATTTTCGTTATCATACACAAGGTTGCCGGGTAATGCTAAAAAATCCTTAAAAGGCTCTTCAGCACGTTCAATTAATAATATTCTCAGCTCGCCCTTGTCGAACCCGAACACTACACAGTCCACTGAGAAGTCGGAATGGAGTTTAGGGAGGTCATTGAGTTCCATCAAGAAAAATTAGGATATTGTATAAATTACACTAAAGATTACAGAATTAAAGTACAATATTATTACTTTTGCGTGAGAGACAAAATATAGAATAAAATATTAAAATTACTTAATGATTTTGAATATATTTTGTAATTTTATCGCTTTATGGGGAAAAAAATTGAAAGAATTGCAGTATTGACATCCGGAGGCGATGCTCCCGGAATGAATGCATGCATCAGATCTGTAGTTAGAACCGGTATTTACCATGGCGCTCAAATGTTTGGCGTAATGCAAGGTTACCAAGGACTTATTAACGATGAAATTATTCCACTTAACTCCAAATCGGTGAGTAATATCGTTCAACGAGGTGGGACAATTTTAAAAACTGCCCGTTGTTTAGAATTCAAAACTCCTGAAGGACGTAAAAAAGCATACGACAATCTAGTTAAGCACGAGATTGATGGCCTAGTGGTTATTGGCGGAGATGGTAGCTTTACCGGAGCTGAAATATTATCCAGAGAATATGATATTAAAGTAATTGGTGTACCCGGAACGATTGATAACGATCTTTTCGGCACTGATTTTACTATTGGTTTTGATACCGCCAATAATACCGTTATTGAAGCCATTGATAAAATTCGGGATACTGCTGCATCGCATGACCGTTTATTTTTTGTTGAGGTGATGGGGCGCGATGCCGGGTATATTGCTTTATGGTCGGCAATTGGTGGTGGAGCAGAAGCGGTGCTTATTCCTGAAAAAGAAACCTCAGTTGATGATCTTGTTGATAAATTAATGGTTGATCTCGGAAACCTTAAGACCTCAAGTATTGTTGTAGTAGCTGAAGGTGAGCATGGAGGTGGGGCAATGGCCATTGCCGAAAAAGTTAAGGAACGTTTTAATTACGACACCAAAGTGAGTATTCTTGGCCATTTCCAGCGCGGAGGAAGCCCAACCAGTTTCGATCGTGTATTGGCCAGTCGTTTAGGTCAAGCGGCAGTAGAAGCCTTATTAAAGGGACATAACCGTAAAATGGCGGGGATGATTAGCAACCATGTCGCACTTACCAGCATTGATTTAGCCATTAAGAATAAAACCGAAATGGATGAAACATTAATTGAACTGGTAAATATCCTGGCTATTTAGGCATCAAAAAACACAAACAAATTTCACAAACTATTATAAATTTAGATTAACATGAAAATTGGAATTAACGGATTCGGACGTATCGGAAGACTAGCTTTCCGTGCTGCCATTAACAGACCAGGTGTTGAAGTTGTAGGTATCAACGACTTAATTGAAGTTGATTACATGGCATATATGCTAAAATATGACTCAACTCACGGCCGTTTCGATGGTACTGTTGAGGTTAAAGACGGACATTTAGTTGTAAACGGTAAAACTATCCGTGTTACTGCTGAAAAAGATCCAGCAAACCTTAAATGGAATGAAATTGGCGCTGAATACATTATCGAATCTACTGGTTTATTCCTTACTCAAGATACTGCCGCTAAGCACATTCAGGCTGGGGCTAAAAAAGTAGTTATGTCAGCTCCTGCAAAAGATGATACCCCTACTTTTGTAATGGGAGTTAACCATAAATCATTAACTGCTGACCAAAACATCGTTTCAAACGCTTCATGTACTACTAACTGTTTAGCTCCTGTTGCTAAAGTGTTAAATGATAAATTCGGTATCGTTGAAGGTTTAATGACCACTGTTCACGCTGCTACTGCAACTCAAAAAACAGTTGACGGCCCATCTGCTAAGGATTGGAGAGGTGGTCGTGGTGCTTACCAAAATATCATTCCTTCGTCAACTGGTGCTGCTAAAGCTGTAGGTTTAGTAATTCCTGCTGTTAAAGGTAAATTAACTGGTATGGCGTTCCGCGTTCCTACTGCCGATGTTTCTGTAGTTGACTTAACTGTTCGCTTAGAGAAAGCTGCTTCTTACGAAGAAATTAAAAAAGCAATGAAAGATGCTTCGGAAGGTGAATTAAAAGGAATTTTAGGTTACACTGAAGACGAAGTGGTATCAACTGATTTTACAGGAGATGCACGTACTTCTATCTTCGACGCAAAAGCAGGTATCGCTTTATCTGATAACTTCGTTAAAGTGGTTTCTTGGTACGATAATGAGTGGGGTTACTCAAATAAAATCGTTGATTTAATTGAGTACATCGCTACTGTAAAATAAGTTTGACCCCTAAGTTTATATAATAAAGCGCCTGGCAGTTTCTGTTAGGCGCTTTTGTTGTTATATATTTATAGATAATGATATCAATGAAAAGTTCGATTACATAAAACTTGTAATGCAGCCATAAATTCGAATTGCAACAGAATGTTTATTTAGGCCAACGATTCAGCAATATTTTCAATGCAAATGTTGCTTAAATTCATAAATATTTCATGTCGAAAGTCCTATATTCGCGGCACTTTTATAACCCAATAAATACTTTTATTATGAAAATAACTGTAGTAGGTGCAGGTGCCGTTGGTGCCACCTGTGCAGACAACATCGCTCGCAAAGAGCTTGCTTCAGAAGTAGTATTGTTAGATATCAAAGAAGGTTTTGCCGAAGGTAAAGCAATGGATATGATGCAAACTGCTATGTTATTAGGTTTCGATACCAAAATTACTGGTACAACTAATGACTATTCTAAAACTGCTGGTTCAGAGGTAGTAGTTATTACTTCTGGTTTGCCTCGTAAACCGGGAATGACTCGCGAAGAGTTAATCGGTATCAATGCAGGTATTGTTAAAGGTGTTGCTGAAAACATCTTAAAACATTCTCCCAATGCAATCTTTGTTATTATTTCTAATCCAATGGATACCATGACCTATTTGGCATTTAAAGCCTTAGGTTTGCCTAAAAACCGTGTAATCGGTATGGGTGGTGCTTTGGATTCATCTCGCTTTAAATATTTCTTAGGTCAGGCGATGAATTGCTCATCAAACGAGCTTCATGCAACAGTTATCGGTGGTCATGGTGATACAACGATGATTCCTTTAACCCGTTTGGCTACTTATAACGGTGTTCCTGTTTCTAAATTCTTAGATGCTGAAACATTGAAAAAAGTGGCTGCTGATACAATGGTTGGTGGTGCTACTTTAACTGGTTTATTGGGTACTTCAGCTTGGTATGCTCCTGGAGCAGCAGGCGCTGCAATGGTTGAGGCTATTGTTCGTGATGAGAAACGTGTATTTGCATCTTCAGTTTTCTTAGAAGGTGAATACGGTCAGTCAGATATTTGTATGGGTGTTCCTGTAGTAGTTGGGAAAAATGGTTGGGAAAAAATCATTGATTTCGAATTGAACGAAGAGGAAAAAGCAGCTTTTGCAAAAAGTGCTGACGCTGTTCGTGCAATGAACAACGTATTGTCAGATATGAAGTTGGTTTAATATAAGCTGATTAAGATACATCAGAGCCTGACCGGTATAATCCGGTTAGGCTCTTTTTTTAATGACAAATTCAACGATTTCTTTCGTTTATTTGTAAACTATCATTCAAATTTTCATTTGAAACCAATAATTCAAACCTGCTAAAAATGGTATTCAATCTTTCAACGCTAATTTTTGGTATAAAAACCTATACACTTCCTCTTGATATCTTTAGTTTAGATGGAGATGGCTTTCACCCTAAAATAGAAATTGAGATTAATGGCGTTAAGCAAAAGGCTATTTTAGATACAGGAGCCTCAAAAACCGCTTTCGACCATGATTTGCTTCAGGCAATAGCCGGTGAACAGGTTTTTCATTTGGATGAAAAGCTGTCTACCGGATTAGGAACTAACTCAATGCAATGTTTTAAGGCTACAATTGATCTGAAACTGGGTGATTTGAGTATTCCTAACTATTATGCTGCTGTTCTTGATCTGTCTCATATAAACATCGCTTATGAAAAGCTTGGGTTGGAAAAAGTGATCGGGGTTATTGGCAGTGATATTTTAGTCCGATACAAGGCTATAGTTGATTATGAAAATAAAGTGTTGACACTAAAGGTTTAAAACAACAAGGAGGATATCCCGTCCCCCTTGTTGTTCTTTTAATTCGATTGGTTTAATCTTTTAGCTGTCCCCGGATAATGCCTCCAGGGAAATTAGTAGAATGAACATTTACATAAAGCGGATTAGCAAATAAATCAGCAAACTGTGTATCATTGATTGTTCGTGATTGAATAGAACCTATTTGACTCGCGTTATCAGCAACATTAATAATTACCGGGCCATTTTCTGTAGCAGTTCCTTTGTGAATATGAGCAATTAAAAGGTTGTCACCTGATTCGAGGTTCGCAACTGTTACTTTTGTGAAAAGCATTTTATCTTCTGAAATTCTTATCTGTGCATTTCCTGTTGCAGTGCTCGAAACGGCCGGAACTTGATTACCTGGCAATAGATCGATATCGGCGCCAAATTTTAATGGATGGTCAAGCTGATTGCGTAATAAGCCCGCAGGCTTTTGCATCGAGTGGATATTGATATACAGATCATTGCCTGCCAATATGCGTTGGTATTGCTCTTCGGTAACATCTACCGTGTCTTTTATACTATTATTGGAGTCGAATTTCATTTCATTATTATCTACTAGCATTACTAATATTGGGCCGGTTTCCAATGTACCACCTTCATGAATATGTGCAACTGTTAGGTGGTCAGTAGGGTCAAGATGGGAAACTGATATTTCAAAATAGAGTTTCCGGTTGTTGTAGAGGTGAAAACAGGCTTTGCCGGTTTCGTTTCTGTTCATATGGGCCGGTACTTCAAATCGAGCCGAAATTGGTGCGTCTTCAAACTCTTTGGCCAAAAGAGGTTTAGCTTCATCTAAGGAAGCTGTTTCTTCATTACAAGAGGTGATGAAAAATCCAAGCAGTAAAAAGCATCCCATGCCTTTTACAAGCGTTAAATCAGATTTTCTCATAATCAAAGATTTAGATTAACAAATTGGTTAATTGTCAATTCTTCGAAAAAAGTGTAGGATGGCAGGTATATTTTAATGAGAGAAAAGCTATTTGGTTTACCCGAAGAACTGTACTGGAGGTACGGACAATGCTATAAAATGGTTGCCTTGTGTACAATTTAGATTAAAAAATAGAGGCTGTCTCAAAAGGACGGCCTCTTTCTATTTTCAGGGGTTATCAACAAGTTAAAGCAGGATTTGTTG
>NZ_JAMWYS010000030.1 GCF_023914155.1 Solitalea agri
AAAAAAAAACTATAAAAGGCCGCATCAAGGATCTTATTCCCTTTTGAAACCCTTTCATTAATCAAGCCTTTCTTTAGTACTTTTCTTATATTATTATAACTCATGATTATTTAAAAATTCACTTATACAGCTCAGAGCGATTTAATTATTCTGTTCTATATTTATTTTGACAATAATACTGATTGACATTTTCCTCTCCTATGATTTAAAGCAAGATTATTCAGTTTATTAGATAAGGAACAAAGTCAATGCTATGAAAGAAGCACCATAGGCTTTCATAAAGTGAAAATTTATACTTAAATTAATTCTCCCAATTTTTTCATATGCCTAATGTGATGTGGAACGGATTGATCTCTTTTGGGTTAGTAAGTATACCCATAGGGCTGCATTCGGCCATATCAGAAAAAGAACTTGAAGTCCACCAACTGGATTCCTCCGATCTAGCCAGAATAAAGTATAAACTGATTAATGAAAATACAGGCAAAGAAGTTGTCAGAGAAGATGTTGTAAAAGGGTATAAATATGAAGATGAATATGTGGTTTTAGATGATGATGATTTTGCCGAAGCCGCTCCAGAAAAATCCAAAGTAATTTCAATTGAAAGTTTTGTTGATTTAAAGGAAGTAGAATCGATTTATTTTGAGCAGCCGTATTATGCATTGCCAGATAAAAAAGGCATAAAAGCGTATTCATTGCTATGTAATGCACTGGCCCAAACAAAAAAAGCGGGTTTAGCCCGGTTTGTACTCAAAACTCAAGAACATCTATGTTTAATAAGAGCGTTGGATAACGTTTTGGTTGTTCAGTGTCTTCGCTTTCCAGAAGAAGTTAGGTCTACTGAAGAATTAGAAAATGAGCATATTGAAATAACTAAAAAGGAGCTTGATTTGGCAAAACAAATTATTAAAGAAGAAAGCACCAAGTTTGACTTCTCACAATACCATAATACCTATATTGCTGCACTCAAAAAACGAATAAAGGAAAAAGCAACTGGCAAAGTCGCTAAAAAGGGTAAAGTAATCCAAATGCCAGTGCGCAAAAGTCAAGACGATCTCATGGCTCAATTGATGAGTAGCCTTTCAAAAGATCCCAAAAAAGTAAAATAATTTCCCTCCAATCTAAACTACAATTAATTACAAAAGGCGCAGTTTTTTTGATGGCTAGAAGGCCTAATTTTTAATTCATTAATAATGCCAGTTCCGGGTAGTCAACTTTTTCAAAAACCTTAGGTGTATTTGCCTGGTCGGAGACAATCACTTTTTTATCAATTGAATAGGCTAAAGTACGCTCGTTTTCATAGGGCAATAAAAAGGAATTAATTCCTTCAACTGCCAAATCGTTTTTCAGCCAATTATCCTCTAATTCTCTTGGCAATATTACCGGCATCCTTTTTTTGGTATTATGGATCTTTGCCATTATTTCATTTGCTACTGTAGTTAACATGGTATAAGCTTTATGCTCAACACCCTCTTTATCTTTCCAGTGATTATAAATCCCGGCAAAACAAAAAATAGGCTCATCAATACCAATATGGAATGGATATCTGTCTTTCCCTACATGCATCCAGTCATAAAAGCCCGTTGCGGGAATCAAACAACGTTTGCTGTGTATATTCTTTTTGTACGAGGCCTTTTCAAATATCTCTTCTGAAACAGCGTTCAAGGTATTGTATTTATTTTCTGCGGAGAATAAATTAAAAGGCCCCCATTGATATAGCTGAATTAATTCAGGTTCTTCCTGGGTAATAACTGGCATTAAGGGGTGATCAAATCCAAAGGCCTTAAAAACAGGTTTGTAGTTTTGTTCATCCTCATCCTTCATTTTCCGCTTAAACCGAACCCTCATATCCTTTGCTTCGGCATCGTTTTTATAATTGTAGCACATATCAAATTTGATTTTAATTTAAGTATTCAGGATCTATTAGCCACCTAACCGGATAATCTCCATTTACAACCGATTTAACTGTTTCATCTTCTACAGACAATATAAATCGGCTGTTGGCCATTGGATCATCAATTTTATTAATAATCGGAATAATTACAAATACAATTGCATCGTCAGCTTCAAATTCCGTTGAATCAATGGCGTAAATGGTTTGTATAAATTTGAAACCCTTATTTATCACCTTACTATGAACCTCACTATTGTATTCTATTAAATAATCAATTTCATTCCTTCCTAAAGTTTTCATAGCACTTAAATTTTAACAATCATTATAGCTAAAATCAACCCCTTCTCTCGGAGTTGGATTGTCTATTTGTTCCCCTATACTTGGAATAAAATTATTATGAATTTGTTTGGATGTTAAGGCAATACTTAATATTGAATTGGTATGATCATTAATTCTTAGTTCAGGCACCAAATCCCTAAAATCCCCAGAATTCCGATTGAAACTTAAATTACCCATTATGTAATCTCCATCAAAATAAATCTCTGCATATCCCATTTTCTGGTTAGGATTACCGTTGTAATACATCATCAATAAATTACGTATGGTTAAATCTTTATTCCATACTGCGAGCTTTATGTTACGAACTACTTTCTGAAGTGGAAGATCTGACTTTGGAGCTTTCCCATAATTTGCAAATCGTGGATTGCCCTTAGCTGGTCTGCCTCTTTTACTCATTGAGTTACCAATAATCTTAATCAGATCTGTAGGAATCTTATTTACTTCTTCTATATACCAACCATCTGTTTCTGGATGTTTTTTTATATCCTGCCTAAAGGTGTATCGCTTCCCTTTAGAATACAAAATGTAGTATGTAGACCGGTAATCACATTCATATTCTCTCTCATATTCTCTTCCGTTGTAATTGAATCTAATATAACCGCTCATTTATACTAAAAATATTAGCAAAGCTGATTACTATTTTTTAGTAATGCAATAGTTTCTTTAATTTAGATTGGAAGGAGAATTATATGCAAAAGGAATTATTAGCTGAATTGATAAAAGGAAGTATTTCAGTAACTGATGCTTTGGAAGTAATTATGGAAAACGATGATGTTGTTAACGACATTGATTTTCATAATTGGGTAAAATTAGAAATTGATGGGTTTGAAAAAATTGATAGGGCATTAATACCTGATTATAGATGGGTTGAGGCTGATATTATTTTAGTTGGTGCTAATAATTCAAATGAAGAAATTCATACAGTACTTGAAATACCAGAGGAACATTATTTTCATCTAGGTTATATGTCTATAAAACATTCCATTGCAATCATTGAAAATGAACTACTCAATGGTTATGAGGATTACAAAAAATATCCAATGACGGAATTTGAGGTGCAAGGCTTTTCAATAGCAAGTTATGGGTGGTTTCATAAAAAAGGAATTGAAATACAAAGTGGATACAGAAGAAGTTTGATTAAAAATTTAGAGGTTGTGAGGAATGGGGTAAAAGATAGACTTATTCAGCAATTGACAATAAAATAAAACAACCTGCCCAAATAATGAGCAGGTTAACATCTACCTATGAGTTACGCTTGGGAAGCGTCTCATTTCTAATATAAAAATTACTTTTAAAATAATTGATGACAAAAAAGTCAGTTTGTAAAAAATCAAATAAGGCATCACTTACTAATTCATAACCTTATTGAAAACAAATGCACAATTTAATTGAATATTGTTTGTCTAATTGATAGAATCGAGTTGAAAACTCAATGCAGTATTCCGTACGCGATGCAAATGCGCGCAAGCGAGGGGGATTAATACCAATTGTTACTTTATAGGCTGGCGTACCCATTGCCGGCGACGATTGAGGAATGCCTAATTACCCTCATCTTAAAGATTCATTTTTTATTGATTTACGGTTAATTGCTTAAGCCCTCAGTGAACTTGTGTTAATTTTTAGTATTTTATGGTATACACAACTATCTTATGAAACTCTCAAAAATTACCTGTGATAACAAGTTAAGAATTAAAATAAGAGGAAAAGAGGGCTTAAATTACCATATCCTTCCGGTGTTTGAAGGAGCTAGGATGGAGGAAAGATCATTGCATACTACGACCCGAAGCGTTCAACAAATAATTAAAAAAGTAATTCTGCTAATTTTCCTTTCCTTTATTTTTGCTCCACCTGTACTTCTCTCCCAAGTAAAGAGATATAATGCAGCTAAGCCACTATTCGTAGCAAGCGGTTCAAGTAGGTTAAATAAAAATGCAGACTTCAGGACTACCTTTGAAATTAACTACTTAAATGCCTTATATAAAGAACGAAATCTAAGTGTTAAACAGGCTAAGAAAGAGATATCAGAGTTTCGAAGTGTTTATGACAAATACTTTGTACCACCTAATAATTCCTCAGCTTACGATTACTACCACTCATTTTTAAATTTGGGCTCATCTATTTCCAATGTCGCTGAAAAAGCGAAAGTTTCTGCTGTTATTGACCTTGTAAAATCGGCATCATCTACTACTAAGTTAATTTATGATGATTTTACAAGTATAGACCCTGATCAAGCTAAGGAGATTAATTACGCCATGTTCAACTTCGACAGAATCTTTCGTAATAATGTTCTTGAAACCGCTTATGATCATGCGGAGGAAAATGGTAATTATAGGCAGGCTTTTAACCTTCTTTTTTCTAGAAAGGTCGGTCACAATATTAATGAAGTATCAGAAGAGATCCTTCAAAATGATCCCGAGTTGGCTCGTGAGCTGAGGATAAGCGATTTAGCCGAACTGGTACAGCAGGCTCATGATGGAACAGTGAGGGTCGAAGATCTAACTGCGCAACTAAAATCTACTTTGAAAGGAATGGAGGAAATGGCGGTAGAGAGCAATAATATCTTAAAAGAGATTAATCAGAATAGATTAAGACAAGATTCGCTGCAGTACATAAGACAGACAGAAGAGTTGAAAATTGAAGCGGCGTATGCCAGTGTAAGCATTCTTTCAAATCTGGCCAAGGTTTTAGGAAACGATAAATTAGCAAATCAGATCTCTGTTATTGGAAATTCTACAATCAATATTACAAACGCGATTAATAAATTTAAAGATGTAAAAAACTTTGCTACGAGAAGGTTCATGGGGAGTTTAGTGTTGTCAGCTACAATTTTCAGCTCTGTAATAGATATATTTTCCTTATTTGATGATCCAGGTCCAAACCCTCTTGAAGTTTTATCAGATCAATTAAAACAAATTTCAGAGCAAATTGATGTTTTGAGGAGTGAAATGCACGAGCGCTTTAATATAGTCGATTATAAACTTGATATAATATATTCAAATCTCATTAGAGGATTCGGCATCTTATTCGAACAACAACAACAAATCCTTGGAAAGCTCGCGACATTAAAACAATCAGTAGATGATGTTAACGAAAATGTTTTATTCTATGGCCGGAATATTTCAAATAAATTAGATAATAATTTTCTTTCTCAACTTTGGACTTATTTATCGATAATAAACAACAGAAAAGATGATGAACTGGGCGAAGAACAATTTTTGAACATCCGAGATGAACTGTATACTTATGGTATAATGAGGTCAAAAATATTTAGTCAAACTTTCGCTGTTGAAAGATTCGATGAGTCAAATAATCTAACATTATATGACCTGTTAAAAACCTCTCATACATTAAATACAAATTATAATTGCCTGAAAGACATTTTGAGCTACAGATTTCGCAAGAATGTCCCAGGGTATACAATTCCGGACTTGAACATTTGGTTAGTTGCCTCGAATGCGCTTTTGAAACTGACCGACAAATGGCCTAATTATACTATCAACAATGACGCCTTATCTCAGCTTATTGCTACAGGTGAACAAATTCAAAGCTTTTCCAAGATTAATTTCCTGTATAATTATAAAAGCAAAAAATATCAAGCTGATACATCAATTATAGATACCCTTATAGATACATACAAACAGGCGGCATTAAATTTAATACGAAATGAGTTCAAGAGCTGGGAAATGACATTAGTTCGGGCAAACTATAATAATATTAATCCTGACAGCCTCCCACAAAAGACCACATTATCGTTCCCGATCACAATTGATTATGCTAGCCGAAAATCTGGCATTAATGACTTCAAAAAAATTCAAGATACTTTGTTTGTTGACAAACTTGTACCAGATAAACTCAAACTACTAGAGGCTATGGGTATTGCAAAGACGACAATCTACATTGAGATCCGTTTTAAACCCGATAGTACTAAAACTACATCTGTTTTGGCTCGGTGGCCCAATGACCATTACGTGTGGACTAATGACACTTTAGCAGTAGCCCAAGATTTTGTTTTAAATTATAACACATCATTTAAAACTCAAGTCGGGTACCAATCAAAGCTCCAAAGTCAGATAGTTATCCCATTAAATGAATTTTGGGGTATTGGGGTTTCTAACACTGATGGATACAGGCATCGAAATTTAAGAACTAATTTTTTTATGCAAAACTTTGCAGAAAAATATGTACCAGCAATACTTGCCGCTACTAAAGGGGCTAAATTTTATAACTCAGATGTGTTAAACAATTATATTGACTCTGTTTTTGCCGTTGAAATTGCAGTAGCTAAAGCAACCATACTTGATGGGATCCTGCAACACACATTTTCTGATAAAACTACATTTATTCGAAAACTTAATTTTAACTATGAATTAGTCAAAGCCTATACTGAACTAACTTTCCCTCAGTCTATGTCCGATGATGATACTCTCATTGGTTTCTTTTATGGTAAAAACGCTATGATGTCAACGGACAATTTAATATATCAAGTTTCAAAATTCAAAACGGAGTTGTTAAATAACCCCACAAATTATACAGTTATTAACTTCGAAAATATGATCAACAAGGAATGCGATAGGTTTAAGAAATATTTTGTTGATAAATTGAAGTTTACTGCCGAAACTGGAAATTTTGAAAAGGTCTCGCTGTTAGATCTGACGATAAAAAATTTAAAAATATTGCAAGCAAAGTACAAAAATCAATAGCTGAATATTCACAGTTTTACCCGGGCTTTATTAATGTGTTGTTAGAGAAACACCCGGGGCCCATTGGAGTTTTATTCATTCCGCCATCATTTAGCTATATATGTAAATGAACACAATTTTAATTTTTATCCTTTTGTTAAATAACCTTATCGTCTCTAAAATAGTTGAGGGAAAGGTTATTTCGATTGCTGATGGGGATACCATTACTATTCTTACGAAAAACAAGGATCAAATAAAAATACGGCTACATGGGATAGATTGTCCTGAGAAAAAACAACCGTTTGGCATGGCTGCTAAGCAGTTTACTAGTGATTTGGTTTTTGGGAAAGCTATTAAAGTGAAAATTACTGATACTGATCGGTATGGGCGTAGTATTGGTATTGTTTATTTGAACAATTCTGAAATTTTAAATGAGAAAATTTTAGTTGCCGGATTTGCCTGGCATTATAAGAAGTATGATCAAAATTCGGCCTGGGCTGAATTGGAAAATATGGCTAGAAAGAAAAAGGTTGGAATTTGGAGTGATCCAAATGCTATTGCTCCTTGGGATTGGAGGAAGATGGAGAAATTACATATGAAGTAGCAAACCGTCTCTATTTATTTGCAGTCTAATGGCTCAATTACATTGTAACAACCATAATAGTAAATAATGTTTGCTTTCTTATATAATCTTCCACATTAAAATCATTGTCTACACATTGTTGCTTTTTTTTTGCTAAAAAAATCAGTTGACAAAGCCATGGATGCGCATATTTTTCCAAAAAAATGGTAGTAAATCACTAATAAAGAGACGGGTCAGTCAGGTGCGTATTCAACTCTTCACCTGCAGATATTATTTCTGTCTGGGTGCTATTAAAAATGAAATACATGCTTTTTAAAGTTTTCTCGCCTTTTTTGGACACTCTATACTTATGTTTATAAATATAATATATAGGAATTTTTTTTTCGTTGAGAGGTCGTTTACGACTAATACTATCAAGTACTCTAGCCTTATCCATAACATAGGCAATCATGTCAATTACCTTTTCAGGTTTGCCAAGGACAATGTTACGAGCTAATGTATCATCTACTGTCACCGTAGTAGAGTCAATTAGCAAATTTTCTACAACTTCGTATTTGGCAGGATCATCAATATTACTGATCATATATTTTGAAATTAACAAATCAGTGTTTGATTTTTTGCCTGCACATGAGGTCAGAATAAAGATTAAAGGTAAGATTAGCCTGAATTTTATCATATTGGGTAACTCTTAAACTAATAAGATGCTAATGACATGGCAATGGTTAAACTTTTCTTCTTTTGCCAGTCGATGCTCTGGATTTTGCTTGATATATGCTGATAAATATACCTGAAAATCGAATTAAAGTCCGCATCGTTTACATTTTTTCTGCTGTTATCTGATTGTTAAGGAATATTCCTTATTGATTGTATCTATGGGTCACGACCATACTAATTCATAAAGCTCTTGGCGAGTTAGTTGATTGGTAGACTATACTTTTTATTTGGCCATAGAATTTTAGAAATATTAGCTGCAGCAATTAAAATAGATTGAACCGAAGACCACACTTCTATATGGTCTTCGTAATTCAATAATCGTTCATAAGCTTTATTACTAATCTTAGCAGCACAATCTCACTTAAAAAGACTGAATCCTCAAACATTTTCATAATTATCGCGACTTAGCTATACTAAAAGACTATCATCTATAATTGCCCTCCAACACCTTTGAATTTTTCTACAAAGGCACTTATTTTTTGGAATACACTTTGTTTTTTAGTCAAATACTGTGGGTTTAAAGGACTCATTTTTGGTAAAAGGGCGTTGAGTTCTGTACCGTTTTCATTGGCAAATTCACGTTTTAAAGAAGCGGTAATATATCGCTTTGCGGCTTCCTCGTTTAAGTTCTCATCAACGATTAATTCTGATGCTTCGGTTTTTTGTTTGCCTTGTGCATAAGCGAAAAATGACTCTATTATATTCGCTTTATCCTGGATGGTATCAAGGTCGGTTTCATTAATAAAATCAACTACCAGACTTTCTTTTGCTCTATTACCAATACTGGCACGAATTACACGACGGACTTCTTCCACTAATGCGACTTTATCTTTCGTCTTTTTATTATGCTCAAATATCAGTTCAAGAATATAATCCAGGTTAATTTCTTGCGATTTTAATAAGTCAATTTCAAAGACTACATCATCCCAATCGATTTTAGATTCTTCCGCTTCCTTGCCCTTTTTCTCCCGCCGTAACCAATCGCGTATATCATTATAGGTTGAGCGATAATCTTGAATTGTTCGTTCTGGTAATACTTTAACTTCTTGCATCGCTGCAATTTCTTCATCTGTCACAAAATGTGCCTTTTTAAATGCTTCTAAAGCTTCGGCATCATTTATATCAATTTCTTGAAGTGCTTTAAGATGGGTAAATTCATCGTAATTCTGCAATATGTTTTCTACCCGCAAGTACTCCCCAAATAATTTTGAGAACTCTTTTTTGTCTTTTTCGGTTACAATTTCATCTGGATTTGGGAACTTTTCTTTTAGTTCTTTTACTACCTCTATATAACCTCTTCGTGCTACACCGGTTGCGCTATCGGTAAAGCCTCCTAAATATTCTTTGTAACTCTTTTCAAGGACCACATTTTTAGTGTTTTGATCACCAAAAAGCGTAATGGCGTCCACTGTAGCTGTTTCTAGATTTCTAAAGGTAACAATGTTACCAAAAGTCTTTGTTGCATCATAAATACGATTGGTACGAGAGAAGGCTTGCATTAAACCATGATAGCGTAAATTTTTATCTACAAAAAGCGTATTAAGGGTAGGTGCATCAAAACCTGTTAGGAACATACCCACCACAATGATCAGATCAATTTCTTTACTTTTAACGCGTTTGGCTAGGTCACGGTAATAGTTTTGAAATTCTTTGCTCTCCACCCCATAACTGGTTTTGAACATTGCGTTATAGTCATTGATGGCTTTTGTTAAGAATTCTTTTGCACTACTTTCCAATGCAGAAGGTTCAAAATTTTCATCCACTATTTCACCAATGGCACTTTGCTCCTCATTGGCTGCAAAAGAGAATATAGTTGCAATTCTTAAAGGCTTATCGCTTTCCTTTTGCAAGTTGTTTAATTCCTCATAATAACATTTAGCAGCATCTACACTACTCACGGCAAACATGGCATTAAAACCACTGTTACCGCCTTGGGTTCTATGTGTTTTATGTCTAAAATTTTGTAGAATGTATTGCGAAATCTCTTTGATACGTGCTGGGTGCAGAAAAGCTGTTTTGTTTTCGGCAGCAGTTAACTTTTTCTCATCTTGTTCGGACTCTATAGCTTTAAATTTAGGGCGAACATCATTATAATCTACTTTGAACTTTAGCACTTTTTCATCCCGAATGGCATCCGTAATTACGTAAGAATGCAATTCACGACCAAATACACTGGCTGTAGTTTCGGCACCTAATGCATTTTGAGGAAAAATAGGCGTTCCGGTAAAACCAAATTGATAGAACTTCTTAAACTTTTTATTCAGGTTCTTTTGGGCTTCTCCAAACTGCGAACGATGTGCTTCATCAAAGATGAACACCACTTGCTTTTGATAAATAGCCAAATCGCTCTCCGTTTTCATGAGGTTGTTTAGCTTTTGTATCGTGGTCACTATAATCTTATTATCGTCTTTTTCGATGTTGCGTTTTAAACCAGCCGTACTATCGGAACCGTTAACGCTATCAGGTGAAAAGCGTTGGTACTCTTTCATCGTTTGAAAGTCCAAATCTTTACGATCGACTACAAAGAATACTTTATCTATGAACTCCAATTGTGTTGCTAATCGTGCCGCTTTAAAACTGGTTAATGTTTTCCCTGAGCCAGTGGTATGCCAAATGTAGCCGCCACTTTCAACGTCAGACCATTTTTTAGCATTAAAGGAACTTCCAATCTTCCACAACATTCTTTCTGTAGCCGCTATTTGATACGGACGCATGATGAGCAAAGTATCGCTAGTATCAAAAACCGAATAGGTTAACAAAACATTTAAAAGCGTGTTTTTTTGAAAGAAAGTGGCAGTAAAATCTTTTAAATCTTTAATCAAGGTATTATCGGCCTTTGCCCAGTTCATGGTAAAGTCGAAACTGTTTTTGTTGCGCTCTACGGTATTAGCAAAATATCGGGTATCTGTACCATTAGAGATGATAAAAAGCTGAAGGTATTTAAAGAGCGAATTGTTTGCATTTAAACTCTCTTTGGTATAACGATGCACTTGATTGAAAGCTTCACGAATAGCTACTCCACGCTTTTTAAGTTCTACTTGTACCAGCGGCAAACCATTGACCAAGATTGTAACATCGTAACGATTGGCATGAGTTCCTTTTTGTTCGAATTGTGAAATTACCTGAACTTTGTTACGAGCAATATTTTTTTTATCTACCAGGTAAATGTTTTGAATACGACCGTTATCAAAAACAAAATCGTAGATATAATTGTCGTGTAATTTCCTAGTTTTATCTACCAGGTTATCACTTGGTTTATCCAAATATTCTTCTACAAAACGAGACCATTCGCTATTGGTAAACACCATGTTGTTGAGTGCTTGCATCTGCACTCTGGCGTTCGCCAACATCGACTCCATAGATTTGATATCGGCAGGGTTTTCGAAACCTTGATTGATTAAATCCTGGATAAACTCGCACTCCAATGCAGATTCTGTTTGATAAGTAGCAGGAGCCTCATTTACCTCAGAATACTTGGTGTATGTATCCAGTACAATAAAGTTGTTTGATTCTGCGATGGTTTTATATGTAGTCATTAGTATTCTTACGATTTAAAAAACTCAAAAATTTTTGTGTTTTTCATTAAATATCCTAACACACGCTTGTCATTGGCCGTAAGTTCAAAGACCTCTTCATTTGCATGCTTTGAATGGCTTGAAATATTGATGATACGAGTTAGATATGAATCCCTTTCTCCAGGTGTTTTTTCTGGTAAAAGCTCACCCCAATTGGTATAGCCTAAAAAGGTTGATGTTTTTTCTAAAATATTTCTAAGAAAATTGTAGTGAAATTTACTCAACTGACCCGTTTCAATGGCTTTCTCAATTTCAGATTTGAGATAAAGGTGATATGAAAAAGGAGAATCGTTAGCTTGTGGCAATAAATTATACGTACCATCATCTAGATTTTTTAGAATATATTTTTTATAACGGTCGTCTTTTAATTCATTATGCAAAACATTATAAAATAATGGGTTGTGCGTTGTGATGATAAATTTAAGTTCAGATTTACTTGATTTAATTAATTTTGCTATTTCTACAGCAAGCTCAATCAGATGATTCTCATCTAATGAACTTACCGGGTCATCAATAAAAATGTACTCTAAATCATTAAACTTATTTGTACTTCTTTCATTTTGTTCTGCAATATTTAAAACATCTATAATTTGCTCTAGCAAACTATGGAAAACACTCCAAATAAAGCAACTTTCCTCTCCTTTAGATATTTTTACTATTTCAGGAGACTCGTCATTACCCCGCTCAAAAGAAAATCGAACTACTGAGTAATCTTCACTGAAATGAGGTGTCAATTTATCATTTGTGTAATTCTGAAAATTTGCAATTATATTTTGGTCCTGACCTTCTTCTTCTAGTATCCAATTTGTAAATGAGTTAGGTTGAATTTTTAGTTTTGGTTCAGCAATATCATTTGGAGTATCATTGTCCCAGAAAAAAAGATCTTCTGTAAATGCATTGTAGTAAATTACTTTAGTTCCATTAATTTCTTCATCTGCTTCTAACCTAGAAACTATAAGCTTTTTAAACTCTCTTGATAATCGTGTTTTACCAGTGCCATTAAATGCATAAATCAATTGAACTTTCACATCAAGGATCTTTTCACCTACTGATTTCCTTTTGTGAGTTGCTTCCTTCAGATTTTGTGCTATTTCTATTAATGACTGACTCATATTATGCGTTTAAATTATCCTTAGGAAATGTTAGTAACATATCTCGGTAGTATTCATACTGTTTTCCACGAGCTTTAAGCTCTGTTTCTAGCTCTTTTTCCAGATTTACTTTTAGTTCTGTAAATGTGTCGAGAATACAAACAATTCTTTTTTGAATTTCTAGAGATTTTTCTGGATTTCTTGGGCACGGAATGGGGATTTTGAACTTTTCAGTATCAGGAGTTGAAATCTGTGGCATTTGCATCCTGTTTCCAATATTCTGAAAATAAGGTTCATTTATTTTCAAGAAGTAATAAATGAATTTTATGTCAAGATATTCATTTTTAGAATGATATGACCACATCTCATTTTTATGGGAAAAGGGCTTATCATAATACTCAAATTCAATAACACCACGAGATTTAACAATAATAGAAGGTTCCCTATTTACATCTTTTTCAGGTATATCCTTATAATCAACAGATGCAACTGTCTTGCCACCTGCAAATATTTTCAAAGGTGCTTGGTTATTGTGCAATTTTTTCATCTGTTCTGCAGTAATCTTTGTGCCTTTCGTGCGAATTAGAGCTTTACTTATTGGCTTCCACTCAATCTCAATCCCATCAAGTAAATTTTCAATAAAACCCATTCCACTTTCAGATCCAATATTTTTTACAATTACATCAATTTCCGCACGAAGAGAATCTATTTTGTCTGCTATGTCTGAAATCTCTTTATTCAATTCATCAATATCAATCTTCTCCTGGGTATCCTTTGGTTTTACATATTCGCTAACAGTGAGGTTATAATCGTTTTTAGTAATGATGTTATAGTCTACCGATTTTGCAACATGTGCAACATCTGCTTTGCTGTCGAACATTTCCATAATCTTTTCAATGTGTTTATCTGTAAGCACATTGTTATTGGTTACTTTTTGGAAGAAGCCTTCACCGCTTACATCGATAAACTGGGTTTTGGTATCGGTTTTAGATTTAGAGAGCACCAAAATGTTTACTGCTATGGAAGTGCCATAGAATAAATTGGGCGCTAAGGAAATTACGGATTCCACAAAGTTATTATCGACAAGGTACTTTCTGATCTTCTGTTCGGCCCCACCACGATAAAAAATACCTGGGAAACATACAATAGCGGCTCTTCCTTTAGCCGAAAGGTAACTTAAAGCATGCAACACAAAGGCAAAATCGGCTTTTGATTTAGGAGCCAGTACCCCAGCGGGTGCAAAACGGTCGTCGTTTATCAAGGTAGGGTCATCACTACCAATCCAGTTTACCGAGTAAGGTGGATTTGAAACAATAGCATCAAAAGGTTTATCATCTCCAAAATGGGGGTCAATCAATGTATTGCCCAATGCAATATTAAACTTGTCGTAGTTGATGTTGTGTAAAAACATGTTCATACGCGCCAAGTTATAGGTAGTGTGGTTTATTTCCTGACCAAAGAAACCTTCTTCGATAATGTGGTTATCGAAGTGTTTTTTTGCTTGCAACAATAAAGAGCCTGAACCTGCTGCCGGGTCGTATATTTTATTTACGGTAGTTTGCTTGTGCATGGCTAGCTGGGCAATGAGCTTGGAAACACTTTGTGGTGTAAAAAACTCACCCCCTGATTTTCCTGCATTGGCTGCATAATTGGAAATAAGGAATTCATAGGCATCACCAAAAAGGTCAATTTGGTTCTTTTCAAAATTGCCAAAATTCAATTCCTCCACCCCTTTTATAACAGCAGCTAAACGACTGTTTTTATTTTCCACGGTATTACCCAATCGTGTACTAGTGGTGTCAAAATCGGCAAACAATCCTTTTATATCTTGTTCTGAAGGATAGCCGTTAGCCGAACTTTCGATAGCATCAAAAATTGCTTTTAGGTCTGTATTTAGATTGGTATTGGTATTGGCGGTTTTGGCAATATTTACAAAAAGTTGACTTGGATAGATAAAATAGCCTTTTGTTTTTATGGCATCGTCTTTTATTTCCGGGGTTATTACGGAATCAGGTAAGTTGGCATAATTTACACTATCATCACCAGCCTCAATGTAGTTTGTGAAATTTTCACTTATGAATCGATAGAAAAGTGTTCCTAACACAAACTGTTTAAAGTCCCACCCATCTACAGCGCCTCTTACGTCGTTGGCTATTTTCCATATTTTACTTTGTAATTCTGCTCGTTGAATTGTGCTTGTCATTATTTTTTTGCTAATCTTTTGTTTTTACTTCAATTATAGGCTGCTGTCTGTTTTGTACATAGCGGTTGAATATATTGTAATTTTGTTCAGCCAACCAAGTCTGCTTTATTCTTTCTGTACTAGTACTTCCTTATTTGGTTCCTGAAGCGCTAAAATAGTCCGAAATTTTCGTTATCTCGTCTTTCAATATACATTTCGTTCGTTTCATTCCAGGGCCGTCTAAGACCCGAATGCTTATGGGAGCCTTCACTTAGTCTAATTATACAGCGCGTAACTCTTAAATTACAGGTTAGTAAATCTTGTTAATTAAGTCAGTCTTAATTTTATTTATTAGACCTATACGGAGCATGGCATTGATGTTTCGTTTACCACCGCCATGATAATGATTTTCGAAATGGGCCCAGGTTATGTTCGCAAGTTCGCAAGGCCCTATATAGGCATTTGCGTGCGTGCGAACGAGAGTTGAAATAATATTTGGTAACTATCCATTATTAATTGACTTTAAAAAATAAAATATGGTCTTATTTTCAAGTGATTTATCGAGGTAATAAAAGTTGCCTGACTCATCCTCAATAGGAAATGGGGTGGACATTATTTGTCGGATACGGTTGTCGAGTGTACGTTCTTTGCAACCTAATTCATCCATTAATAGTGTGTATAATTCCTTTTTATTCATTGGTATTTTTAAATAACTGCCCAATAATTCCAAGGTATAGGGCAAATCTGCCTTTGTTGACTTTATGGATACTACCTCTTGAATAAGGGAGGAATCGGCCAAGACCAACCCTTTTTCTTCATTGGAATATTGCACATAAAATGGATCGTGCTTTCTAGAACTTCTGCATTTGAGATAAGCGACTTTTATTAGGTCAGTAAAACGGTTTTCGCCATCGCGTTCGAATCCTACCTGTAATACGGTGGATGCTTTGTTGGTGATTTCAGTTCCTAGGTGGCCGCGTGCTTTGTCGGTATTGCCTGGGTTCTCGTGAATCAAACATAAAAAGGAAACATTGTAGCGGTTAATGGATCGGTTCATCATATCGATGAGTTTCATACTGTCTTTTGAGTCATTAAAGTTAAATACACAATCTGTGATTACGTCCAATACAATAAAAACATGGGTGTTGAATTTCTGACGTATATATTCGAGATACATGTCGAGCATTTCAAAACGTTCCTCACGGCTGAATTCCAACAGCGAGATGTAGTCAAAATTAATTGGATGATCTTCTATTTTATAACCGGCTTTTAATTGAATTTGTTGCAAGGCATAGGGTAATTGATCTGATAGATTCCTTTCCGTATCGACATAACAAACAGCAACCCCGGCAGAATTACCATAATTTGATTGTGTTTTAAACCCTAACAAATCACGGTTACTGTGTGGTTGTTTTAAGAATGTAGCGCAAATAGTTTCGGCTAAACGACTTTTATGGACGCCAGCTTTTCCCTGGATCACATTGATGGTGCGAGGAAAGAATACTGCGTTTTCGTTTTGGCTTAATATGGGTGATGCAAAGGTTATGGGCTTGGATTTGTTTTCTCGGATTTTGGATTGGCTTTCAAGGAGTTTTTGGAGGTTGTTTTCATTGGTCAAGGTATTGGATGAGCTTATAGGTGGTGGTAGAGTTTGCATAGGATTATTTGATTACACTGATTAGAAACACGAATTGCACGAATTAGACGTATTGCACGAATAGTTAATGACAACTGCTCTGTTAAAAAGACCATGTTCTGCCCGCCGAGTCGAGGATCTCGAACGGACAGCCCAAAGGTCCATGACAAAACAATTAGTCTTCAGTTTTTTCTATTTCTTTATAAAGGCATGAAATAGACCTTGAATTGATCGTTTTCTTTGCGGTAATAGAAAACATAATCCATTGGTAGATTTCCGTTAATTTTTAGTTGATCGATGAAACATTGCTCCATTCCGATTATGCATTGTGCATAATTTCGGTCGAAAAGACGATTTAGTAGTTCTGAAAAGAGGTGTTGCCTTTTTAAATCAGTTTGTAGACGCTCATACATTTTTTGTAATTGTTCTGCATTGTAGGTTTTCTCATTTCGGGCTTTGTTATAAAATTGGGTTTGCCATTCCAGTTTATCTGCATCCGTTTTAATGATGGCAAGACTTTCATTTAACAAACATTGAAAGTTTAATGGTTTACCGGTTTCCATATTTATTTCCTCCCAAATGGTTTGTTATAGTTTTTATTCAATAACTCCTGGACATCGGTCATTCGGTAATAGATTTTAGCTCCGATCTGCGAGAAAGCAATCTTTCCTTCATCGCGCCAACTTTGGGCAGTTCGCTTGGAGATCTTCATCAGAAATAGAAAATCCTGATTGTCGATGAATTTGTCTTCGGGGCGTTCCTTACGAGAAATCAGATCTTGAATTGTTTCGAGTTTTCCTACTAGGTCGTTGTAGGCATCTTTTGTTAGAATTACTGCTTCCATATTTTTTGATGTTTAAAAATTTTATGGAAGCGAAAGAGAAATAAAAGTTAAAGTCCACAGGTCCCAAAAAGGTCCGTCGGACCTTTTTTTCAAGAAATCAAGGTTTAATTGAGAATAGAGAGCGTATTATTTAGGAAGTCCGTTTTTGAATTCGGACTATTTTTCTAATAAATCAGAAATTTCTATTCGGCCGTCCTTTGGCCGCTTGTCATACCGGTTGGGTCGAAGGATAGTTTTTAATGTTTCCGCTGAAAGGGGTTTACCATCTTTATCTTCAAAACTCTGAATTATAAATTCTGTTAGTGATGGAATTGAACAATCAATTAATGGTATTCCATCAACTCTAATTGTCATAAATTGGAAAAAAATATCTGCCAATACGTTAATTTGCCCATTCCAGCGAAGCTTAATGTTAGTAAAATTTGAACTTACAGGTGTACGTTGGGCTAAGTCTTCCAACTTTTGGATTTTTTCCATTTCCAGGTCAACCTGCAAGGCAAATGATGGTTTTGAAACTTTGGGTTCGGTTGGCTGATACTGCAAAAATTCCGTTTTACGTTCAATTAAATACTTCATTTTTTCAGAGAAGGAATTAAGCTTTTCAAGTTCTTTCGATACCTGGTCGAAATCAAATTTTCGTTCTTTTTTACATTGCCCTAATTCATAATCTCTCAACTCATCAACAACCAAGGCATGTTTCATTAGCCAATTTAAGGTTACAAATTTGTCAGTGTCTTTGTCCACCTGGTTAGCCAATAGCATCCGAAGTGAATTTAACCAGGCAATAGGTTCTATCAAACCTTTGATCTGATGCCTGATAAATTCCTGGCATTCCTGAAGTTTCCAATTTTTGATTTTTGCTAATAGAGCAGCGCAGTAATGTGTGTTTTCAATGGATTTTATGTCAGGAAAATCTTCGCTGACAAAATCGTAAGGATGTGCTTTTGCAATAGCAGTGTTTACAATTGGCCGTTCTTTGAACCGAATAGATAAATTTAGATCATTTAACATAGTAGATAACGTAGTGTGTAACTACAATGTTAAAAGAATATTTAAAAAATTAGTAGTTAAGGATAACTTAACTACTAATTTGTAGTTGAAAGGGGGATTAATTGAAAACCTCCATAGCTTTATCGAGTTCTTCGTTTACAATTTTGGCGTAGACCTGGGTAGTCTTTATGGAATTATGACCCATTAACCTGGATACATATTCTATTCTCATTCCTTTTGACAAGGCTCTGGTTGCCCATGTATGACGAGAAACATGGAAATGAAGTTTTTTATTAATGCCTGCCGACTTTGCTAAGTCTTTTAAATCAGCATTTGTATATGCTGAATGCGAAGAAATCCATGAAAACAGCGTTTTCTCTACGGAATAATCTATAAAGCGTTTCAATAATGGGAAAATAAAATCTTCATTAACAGTATATTCTGTCTTATATTTTTCAATGATTTGAATTGCCCTTGGGGGTAGCTTAATTGAAACGGTTGTACCGGTCTTGTGCGTATTTACAACCACTCTTTCTCCATTGTATTGTTGCCAACGTAACATTAAGATGTCGGAAATTCTAAGTCCTCCTGCATATGCAGCAAATACAAACATATCTCTATGAATATCCTTTTTTGATCCCTTCTGTAATTGAAGCTTTTCCAATTTCCCCAACTCTTCCTCAGTCAGGTAGTTTTTAGGAGTTTGCTCCCACTTCAATTTATACCTTAAAAAGGGATTTTTCTCAGGAGGAAAAACCTCTTCCTTAATAGCTTCATTAATTATGCGTCGAATACTTTTCATGGTTGTGTGAATTGTATTCGTACCATTCTTTAATTCGGAACGCAGATAATATTCAAACTTATTTAGCCAGATTACATTCAATTGATCAAGATAAAAGTTCTGATTAGAGGTGAATTTCTTTACCTTTTCAATTGCAACATTCATTTTTCTGATGGTACCTAACTTAAGTTTGGTTTGTGATATTTTAAAAAAGTGGGCAGAATAATCAAAAAACAACAAGCTTGTTTCTCCTTTTATAGCTTTTATTAGTTTTTCAGAATTATCACTATCTCCTTTCATTTCAAAATCAAGTAGTGTACCCTGTGCTTCTGCAATTTTGGTTGCTATTAAATTATTTAGTCGTGTAGAATTAGGATGAGCCTTCTTTACAATTCTTTTGCTACTATCCCAGTCCTTTTCTTTTAAGTAAATACCTAAAGAAGCATAGTTGGATTTACGATTTTGGATGACCCTCATATAAAGTGGAGCTTCTCCTCTCCCATTAACTTTAGAGGTGTTCAGAAAAATTTTTAAGGTAGCCATATTGATGTTTTTATTAATGGTGTTATGCCTTCATAGATTTTTCTGCAATGATATTGGTAAAACAATTGGTAAAACATATGCATGTTTCATCTGCCTAGTTCTACATTGCTTTAAACCAAACATTTAAGAAAAACCGCATTTAGACACTAAAAACATCGTTTTTCGTCCACCAGCGTTCAAATTTGGCTCTCTCCGGGGTCACAAGATTTCTTAGAATACGCTGTAAATCTATTACTTACAGCGTATTTTATTTTAGGGGTACAACATAGGTAAAACATTTTACCCTAATACAAATTACCCCACTCCCGTTTTTTAAAGAACCACTTTGTGCACTACTATTCGATGTAATTGCACCCAAATGCATTACAATAATATTTAATAAATCGCTGATTACCAATAGTTTTAGCTAAAATATTTATCACTTAAAAAGCTAAAAACTATGGCAAGACAAAAAGGCTCCTTAAAGTATGTGGGCACCCTGGGCGATATCCGCCACTTCAAAATCAAAGGTCAGAAAGGTTACTTTGCCGGCATGGTTGGCGGTCCTACCAGTCAGCAGGTAAAAACGGCAAGCGAGTTCAGTCGTACCCGTGAAAACATGAATGAGTTTGGCGGTTCGGCCAAAGCGGGTAAATCACTGCGAACTGCCTTTTCTGCTTTACTCAATTCCATGTCTGATTCACAACTAACAGGCCGGGTAACTGCGGTGATGAAAAAAATCAACCTGGAAGATCAATCGGAAGCTCGTGGTTACCGTGCTATTCTTATTTCTCAGCAACCTCAGTATTTATTGGGTATTCAGTTTAATCGCAAGATCAATTTTGACACCGTGTTCAATGTTCCTTTTTCTGTTACTCCTGCAGTTAACCGTTTGAGTGCCGATTTACAATTGGAAGCATTTGATCCCTTCAGCAAGGTAAGAGCACCGCTTGGGGCAACCCATTTCAAAGTAGTCCTGGCTTTGGGAGTGGTTTCTGATTATGCCTATAATGAAGCGACAAAATCTTATGAGCCTTTGGCTGCAGCGGAAAACGAAGCTTCGGCCGTAGCAATCTCTGATTACCAGGATTTGAAACAAGCGGTACCCGTGCTGAACTTAAGCACAGCTTTATCAAACTTGGCTACGGTTTCAACCGATGCAACTGTAATGGCGGCCATTGGGGTAGAATTCTACCAGCAAGTAGGCGCCAATTACTACTTGTTGAGCGGAAGCAATGCGTTAAAACTGATTGCTACCTTTTAACGATGGCGCTCATTGAACTTAAACGAATGGCTCAGGGAAAATCATCCACCCTGAGCCATTTATATGTTAACGGTATTTTTGCGTGTTATCTTTTAGAGGATGCGATACGTAAAACCAAAGTACCAGGTAAAACGTGCATACCGGAAGGTTCTTACAAACTCCTTTTAAATACATGGGGAGGCATGAACTTGGATTACCGAAAGCGTTATCCAATAATGCACAAAGGAATGATCGAAATTTCGGGGATTCCCAACTTCAAATCGGTCTACCTCCACATTGGCAATACCATTAATGACACTGCTGGTTGTCCGCTTTTTGGTTCCTGGTATAATTTGGTGAATGGTGAATTTGAAGTTTACCAATCACGCCTGGCTTACGAACGCATCTATCCCGTACTAACAAAGATCATCGCTGCTGAATCTGTTCACTTAACAGTTACCAATCAACATCTTTAACTATGTCAGAACTTGGAATATTCTTTGGGTCCTTAATTAGTCTGCTGCTTTCGGTAGTGGCTTATTTCATCCGGCAGCTGCATACTGATTTCAGAAAAGTAGAGCGCGATCTGTCGGAAGTAAAAACTACTACATCGCTAATCAAGTCGGAATTTAAAAACGGGTATGATCTGTTAAATCAGAAAGTAAGCTACCTGGAAAAACGAATTGAAATATTAGAACATCAACAATTTAAAAACTATGAACACTGATAAAAAAATCACCTTGGTTGATCGGGTAAAATCTCCCACTCCAAAATTCTTTCGCAAGGTCCGCACAATTGGTTTAATGATTGGCGCGGTTGGCGGGGCATTATTAGCTGCTCCTGTTGCACTGCCTGCAGTGGTTGGAACCATTGCAGGTTACCTGGCAACAATTGGCGTGGTGGCCTCGGCAGTAAGCCAAACGGCCGTTCGCGATTAAGTTATATTTTATCTATCGAATTAAAGTCCCGGCAAATTGCGGGGACTTTTTTGTTAGCCGCTTAGCTAAACATTAAATATGTATTCTTTAAGAATGACTTAAATGTAGTTAAAGGCATGAAGGAAAGCAGTCTTACCACGTCTGAAAATGACATTCATGTCAACCCGACAGAACTTCTTAAACTTCGGTTAGGCAACCCAAAACTTTTTACGGCTATTTTGCAAGCGAGGCAGCGTATAAATGGACCGTGCAGATGGCCTTGAGGGTTTATGCCGCTGACCGCTTGCAAACCCGTAGGGCTTGATAGCTGTAAAAAAGGTTAACTTCGGCGGAAGCGAGGTTTAAGGATGGGTGAACCGAGCCAACGACGGTTGAAACGAGTGCGGCTTACTTGAATATGACTTTGATAATAAAAGGGGCTGTGTAAGCCCCTTAACTTTGGTGTATCTTTTGTTTTTTGGATAAAGAAATTCCTATGAAGATATGCTATCTCAAAATTTCTTTAATTTCAAGATAATCTTTTAGTAGTTCATCAATTTTTTGCATTGTTTCCTTTTCATTTAAAATTGGCCTTACAGGATGCATTACTTTATTTCTCAATTGACTATATAAACCATTAGCGGAAAATTTTGAACTAAACTTATTCAGTATTTTAAATTCCACTGGAAGTGTATTGACAAATTTATTTAGGGTTATACCTATTGTTTGTAAATACATGTGTTCAAATATTGAGTTATCTGATCCTGTTTTTAGAGATTCATCAAAATTGCGAACAACCGCTTCTAAATGCTTATCATTCGACTTTTTAAACTCCTTGATTATGTCATTCTGCTCAATGTGCTTCTTTAATAGATAAACAATACTTTGCTCAATGTCTGCAAAAACTTCATATAAATAATTATAAACAGCTTGACAATTTAGATTAACATAAGAGACTAAACCTAGAATTTCTTGATAATTTGTTAGAAAATAAAAATGCCTTTCCTCTTTATTAAATTTTCTTACAAGATCAATAAAACTTAGTCTATAGTAAATAGTATCACCCTCCCCAATTTTGGTAAGATTTAAATTATTATAAATATTCCATTCTCGTGTTGAAAAATATTTCAATATTTTACCATTTTGAGATATTGGTAAAACGTCGAATCTGTTTTTTTTCATTAATTCTAACGCTTCCGTTTCGTTTTCATTATTAATTGAAAACCAATCCCATTTGTTAATTCCAATCTGAGCGGCTGTGAGATCCAAAATAGGATTATAATCAAAATACTTACGGATATCCATTATTAATTACTTTTTAAATTATTGTCTATACTGAATCATTTGAACTTTTTGAAAAGTTTCTTTGTTGTAGAAAACAAACAAAAAAGATTAAAAGCATTATAAATGATTATACTGTACAATACGTCATAGATATTAGTGCAATCAGAAAAGATTTTATTAGACAATATTAAAATAACTGTGGAAAATAATCGTATTGATGTCAATAAAAATACCAAATTGTTTTTACTGGGTAAGGTGTTGTGGAAAAGGCAGGTAAAGCAGCCATGAGCGTGTGTTGGCCTTGTGCCGCGAGCCGCCTTGCGAGTGGAGGGAATGGAGGACCAAACACTTGCCAGAGGTACGATGGTGATTTGCGACATATGGCGAAATGGCGTGGGTTAGCATCCAAAAGGAAACGGAATAAATGGGATTGCGAGTAATGGCCTTGTGGGTTTATGCCGTAGTCTTTTGCAGGGTATAAAAAGGGGCTTGTGCAAGCCCCTGAACTTTGGTGTATCTTTTGTTTTAGTGAACACTCGTATTAAAAGTTTATAAAATTCACTTTAATCTGCTAAGTATTTTTTTTTAAAAAACCTTTTGGGGAACTGTTTATTTTTAAAAAACCTTTTTTAAAATCTAAAGTCTGATAGCTTTCATAATTATTTGAATAACCAATCATTCTACCTTGAGGTATTTTTATTTGACCAGTGAACCAACTGGCAAAAACCTTTTCTTCGTTAGGAAAGAGAAAATCAAGGCCCACTATTCCGGATCTCGTATTACCAAATAAATCAATTAAAAACAGTTTGTTTTCAATAATTTCCCAAGTTCCTTTATAGCCCCTCCAACAACCTGTTGTATACCTGTAAAATATTGGTTGTTCTTTTAAGTTATCCAAATATGGTTTAAGAGGCATTGAGGAGATGAACAAGCGATCGCCGTTATAAATTAATAATTCCTTGGTTTGCGGTGTCATAAATAGGACTTTTTGATTTGATATTACAGAGGATAATGTAAATCAATTTCGGATTTTTGCTCAATAAAGGAGTCTAAAATTGAAATAACTTCCATCTGATTTTCAATCAAAAGGTTCAAAAAATTTGAATATAAACTAAAATTTAAGGCATAAAAATCCTTACAAATACAAGTAAAACATATTAAATCTAATATAGAGGAAAAATTAAACTCCTTTCCTAAAACTCCTGCATAGTTCTGAGTCAAGTTTTCCAGCTTTTCATAATATTGGGTTACTTCTACGTCAGGAGCTTCAGCTTTTGGCATACATTCCAAATAAACATTACGCATTACTTCTGTGCGTGCCTCCATTTCTTTTTCAATAACTAATGGAAAATGGTGATAAAGTTTATTCTCAAATAACTCTGACGATAATTCTAATTGCATAGGATCGTCTATTGAATATATTTCTAATTCAGGTGTCCATTTAATATTTGAATTAAAGCAAAGACCATACATAGCAATACAAACTTGTTCATAACTGATGTCCTTTTTAGGATCTGCAGTATAAAAGCCATTGCCCCATTTTAAAATTTGGCTGTATTTTTTAATTTCATCTGCAGAAAATGGATGGTGAACAGATAATAATCTTAATAGGAAATCACAATTAATCGATAATAGATTACAGTATTGATAGGTGGTTAACATATAAATTATATAAATATTGGGTTGCAAAATAGAGATATTGGCGGCAAATTAATGATTTTGATTTTCATCAATTTACAGTGTGAAGGGCAAATTACAAGAGCCCTTTGCTATTGCTAGGTTAATTACCACATTCAAAATTTACGTTCATCTTTATCCAAAATTATAAGAACATGGACTTAGTATTTATTCCTATAAAACAAATTGAATCATTGGAGCAGTCGATCTATGACATGTTAATGAGCAACCCGGAAATGGGGTTTGGCGATATGGGTGACTGTCAGCAGACGGCAAAGCTAACAGTGGAAGAATGGGTTGACAATAATAATATTTCTACTAACGAAGAAAGGGACGGCCGAAAAACTTTTCCTAATGGCTTTCCCTCATGGCAGGAAGTTCATTTTGAAATCGTCATGGCAATTACCGAAGCTTTCAATCTGGGAAAAGACCAAATGCCTACAAGAATCCGAAGAATCATTGAAAAACACGGTCGTGGCGGTCTCTATGAATTGGCGGAGAAACTGACAATGGACTTTGAAATCAACAATACGCAATGGACGTACGAGAAAATCAGAAGTTTTGTGGAGCAAGAAATTTACTTTCATAGGGACAATGTTAGGCTGTTTGTTGAACGATTTATTAGCAGCATTTGGACACAATTTAGTGACCCAACAAGCAACTTTGATGACGTTGTTGAGTATTGTATGGATTTTGTTAATCCTGAAGATTGGCACGAAGGCGATATTTATTGGGCATTCCGCAAGAAGATTGATGAACAAAAAAATCAGTAGTTTCGATAAAAAATAAAACGAGGCAGCCTAAGCTATCCCATTTGTTACTACTTACTATTTTACGACACTTTCAAGTAAACAAATCTAAAACCTTAGCAGACAGCCGATCATCAGGCGGGTATTAAAATTTATTCCATCCTCCCTTGTTGCCCGGACAGCGCAAAAACAAGGGAGCCTCGCTATTACAAACAATTCAAAACCTAAGCCAGCTGTTAACGATGCTCTTTGCAATCTTAAGTGGATGTAGTTCGCTACGCGAGCTGAGTAGTATCAGGTTTGTAAGCCACTTTACTTTGTTGTTTTTGCAGCGATAGCCTACCATGCATTTAGTCAATTTGCTATAAGTACTGAGGAGACAGCACGCCTTTTGCTAGACCAACGTTATGAGCCGTTTATATTTTCATCCTAAGTAAGTTGGCTGGTGACCTTTCCCTGATGTACCGACAATGTTGTTCGCTTTTAATGTTGTCGCTGGAAGTCGTGTTGAATTATATAGGTTGTTTGTATAAACTTTCGTGAACCAATAAACCTGGTCAACAATTTTATTGAAGTCGGTGCTACCAAACTTATGCTTTATTATAATTGGGTTGATAACAGCACTGTGTTCTTCTGCTTGAATGTTTGTCGCAAGGATAGAATATTTATGTTCATTGTCCTGATAAGAACTTCCTGACAATGGGTTTATTGCAATT
Source organism: Solitalea agri (assembly GCF_023914155.1). Taxonomy (GTDB): domain Bacteria; phylum Bacteroidota; class Bacteroidia; order Sphingobacteriales; family Sphingobacteriaceae; genus Solitalea; species Solitalea agri. The sequence continues at coordinate 26,414 of NZ_JAMWYS010000030.1, forward strand.
CCTTTTTCATTTTTCATTGCAATGACGGGGAATCCGGATTTAATTATTTCCACTATATCAATTTTAATCTTTCCCCAAACATTGCTAACAGCATTTGTCAAGGAAATAATATCTGCTGAATGAAGTTTACCGTCACGGTGAATAACAATGCATTTGGGTTGTTGTAAAGTGTTTTTTGTCAAGATACCTGCAAGTTTTTTGAAGGCAGTTATGCAATGACTTTCAATTAAATTTTCTTTTCTTGGAATTTTCTTTACGATGTGATTACCTATTAAAAGTCCTCGGTTATCAAAAATCACTGTCGCTAAGTTGGAAAACTTCTCCTCACCGTGGGTTGTGTGTCCCAAGTCAATGCCAATGAAATAACCATTATCCTCTAAATGAGTATCTGCTATTGCTGCTACAATACCGCCTAATTTTTCAAGACACTTGCAAACGAAGTTTGAAAGCTTTGCTCTGTTTTGTTTGTTGTCTGAGGTATCACCTTGATAAATTTGAAATTTCCAATTTTTGATCAGCTCAAAAAAATCTTTAGGCAATTGGTATTTACAGAATATGGCAATCATTGTTTTGTTTATTTGTGTCCGAATAATGTTTTGAACTTCTTCTGGATTAATTGCTGTGTTTTTATCAACCATCAATGGAGGAAGAATATTAAAATTTTCAGAACCTTTATTGAATGAAGCGACTAATTCTTTAAACATTGTAATGTTTAGATCGTCAAAAACTATTGGTAGAATATTCCAATTACTTACTGGTCTGTAAATGCCGTTATAAAAGCTTGCGCTTTGAACATTTGATTTCGTATGAATATCATTTTGGTCTGTAAACAATTTTGTAATATAAGGGTGTTTCCAACCTTCTTGCTGTTCAACCTTCGCTTTTAGTGTAATTGGCAATGTGAATTGGTTGATTTGCTCAATTAGGTTTTCTTTTTTTAGAAATATAATTATTAGCTCATCGGCTGCAATATCGTTTCGAGTATATTCTAAGCGGAGACCAAATTTTGTTTGTGTTTTTGAATGCAGCGTAACATTTTCTGATTGGCTACCAACCAATAAATTATTTTTTGTTTCTAATTCAAGGACATTAACTTTAAAGTATTTCTCCTTAGATAGTTTCAGGAATTCGGGTAAGTTAAAGTTGTCAAGAACTGGATTGATAAACTTAATTGCGTTCTTCAAATTCTTTGATGTATTCTCCGTAACTTTTTCAAATATTTCAGGTGAATAGTTGGCCAAGAAATGGTAATCAAAAGTTGCTATGAAGTTGGCATTGTCTTTTAGTATATCATCTAATTTCTTGGTAAGTTCCTTGTCAAGTAAATCAATTTTCTTTCGGTAAAACTTCTCAACATTAACCAAACTAAATTCCATCTCATTTATGTTGGAGTTAGTTTTATTTGTTGTTTTCAGGTTACTGATATAAGCTTTGTTAATTGGTGATATGCTCCCAACAATTTTTGATACAGGAAGAATGTGAATCAGGTAATGACCAGAAGGAAATACCTCAATGTTGAACTCAATGGCTTTAAGTAAATGAAAAGGATACAGGTTAACTGTTTCAACAATGAAAATATTTTGATTAAGATGTTGCTTATAATGTTTAGACAATTGTTGTCGCAAAAGTGCTGCAATGAGATTGGAAATGAGTTGAGTATTATTGAATGGCGCAGAAAGAGTTTTTGAACCGTTGATGCAATATTGCTTTGTGGATTCGTCAACAAGTTTGGAAAAGGTATAGAAGCAAGTATCTTCAATGTCATAAAGAAGGAAGCCTGATTTCTTTTCAAGCCAATATTTTAGTTTGTCTTTTTGGGTCTGGTCTGCAACAATCCATTCCAAATAGTCATATCGTGACAAGGTTATGCAGTCAACAAAACCTCTCCTTGTGGTGAGAAAAGCTTCGAACATAATGTCAATTTTGTTTTCTTACTTTCAATTCTTACTGTTATCTCTTAATGTCGGTTTTAATTAACATTGCTGACCAAAATAGCAATTGTTTTTTTAAAAGGGGGTGATAGTTGAGGTCAGGTAAAACAGCCTTGAGCCTGCGTCGATCTTGTGGAGCGAGCCGCTTGCGGAATTCCGAGAAACTGCGTTACATCCTTTTGAGCATACGAGGTTACTGACAGCAAGAGCATCATTAAAACCAATATGAAATTTGAAAAATATCGCATAACTAATTTCTGTTCTTTTATGTTCTTGCGTACTCTTTACAGGATTTTCGGCTTTACTCCTTCTTTTGTTAGACACCATTTGGTGATGCAGCATGCTTTGTGGTGTCGGCTAACCGTTGCGAATTTAATTTGCGAATATTAACACAGGCTTGATTGAAATCAATTAACAATTTGATTATAAAATATTTTAAACTGTTTTAAGTGGGTTTCGGCCAAAAGGTAAAACAGCCTTGAGCGTGCGACGGCCTTGTGCCGCGAGCCGCTTGCGAGTGGAGGGAATGGTGGGAGCAAACAGCAGCCCGAGGTACGAGGGCGGTTTGCGACCTATGTAGAAAGGACGCGGCTTTTGGAAGTCGAGGTTTGTACGAGGACAAAAGCCTGGCGGCCTGCACTACACAAGGGTTGGCGGGCTTTTTGGCCGCGCAGGCAAACCAGATTGTGTAGGGAATCCAAAAAGTATGACAACCCGCAGCCTGACCGACTAGCAGGCGAGCCTAAACACGAGCAGCGTCCGGGATGGTAGCGGCTGAATGGATGGAGCCGAGGTACGAGGCGCAAGGAATGAAGCGGCTACCAGCACGGAGAGAGCTGCTATGACGAATGAGGAGCCGAAAGCAATGGGTATGACAGCCTGCCGCCAGGCACCCGAAGGGTATAAAGTGTTAATGCTAATTGTTACTTTATAGGCTGGCGTACCCATTGCCGGCGACGAGTAAGGAATGCCTATTTACCTGTTGTGGGGTGGCCTTTGACTATCCTGCTGAACTTTTCCTGTTATTTGGACGGAATAGAATTCTAAGAATGTTTTAAAACAAAAAAAGTCACTCTCTTGAGGTGACTTTTGATAATGGAATAAATTTCTTTTTAGATGCGGAATCCAATACCAAGTGATACTACTTTGTTTTTAACAGTAACATCGACGGCTGTAAATTTCGCAATGTTTGTTAATCCTAAATTGTAGCGGGCATTTAAAAATAAGCCTATAGGGAATTGGTATTCAGCACCAATGTTTGCTCCTAAATCCAGGCTATTATATTGATCTTTTACATCTTCAGAGTCTCCAAATTTATCTTTCGCGCTTAACAATAGTCCGATTTGAGGTCCAGCTTCTAGATGAAGGCCTTCAACGATATTATATTTAAACATTAGTGGTAAGATTAAATAAGAAGTGTTGTTGGTAAGAGGTATGCTATCTCTATTCCATTTGTAGCCTTGCATTGATAACAATAATTCAGGCTGGAAGGAAATTTTTTTAGTGATAGAAGTAGTAACAAGACCACCTACATAAAAACTGGTAACGCTTGAAGGAGTCATCGATAACCCATTACCAGAAAAAGTGTTGTTGGCAAAGTTACCACCAGCTTTAATACCATATTTAATCGGAGATTGAGCCATCGCTGTTCCTGCCATCATTACAGCGGCAAATAATAAGTAGATTTTTTTCATTATTGCTATTGATTGCGAGGGCCAAGTATAGGAGAAAAAAATGAGTCAACTGTAATTTTTTTACCTCCAGATGAACCTTTTTATTGGCTGAGGTAAACTTGCCGGTGCTTTTGAATACTATTTATCCGGCAGGTTTTTTTTAATTAGCTTCGTATTCTTCTAAAACATCAAATCCCCAAAAACCTTTTCTAACTGTCAGGTTTACATTATTGGCTGTATTGATTATATCCGTTTGAGAATAACTAAATATGAGCTCCTTTTTTAATCCTTCATAATTAATTACTACATAAGGTAACCGTTCATTTCTATGCCCTTTGGAACCAGGTATGCTTCCTTTTTCTATTATAGAATATTGTTTATTTACTTTTTTATAATCTGCCATATACAAGTTGGAAGCCATAAAACCAAATAGTAAAATCGCTCCAGTTGAACATGTATGACCAATGTAATGTAGGATCCAATGCCCCACTCTGCCATCAATATTATTTAACTTATCATATAACAAGGGTGTTAAAAACACCCCTGGGACAGTCCAGATTAGAAGAGGAATTTTGACATCTATAATTGTTTGTCGATAAATATAAATTTCCCATATCAATAATATTAATCCTAATAAAAAAAAACTATAAAAGGCCGCATCAAGGATCTTATTCCCTTTTGAAACCCTTTCATTAATCAAGCCTTT
>NZ_JAMWYS010000065.1 GCF_023914155.1 Solitalea agri
AAACACTCTGCAAATCAGTTTAAAGCGAATGGCATTCAAAACACTCATGGCATTTTTGCCTTCTGCTTGCTTGCGCTCATAATATTTTTTTAATTCCGGGTCATTCCTGACCGCATTTAAGCTGCACAGGTGTAATAAACTTTTGAGTTTTCGATTGGCTAGGTAATGGACGCGGGTTTTACCCCGGATACTGCTTCCCGAGCGATAGTCAAAAGGAGCTACACCACAATAGCAGGCAAACTGCCGCGGCGATTCAAACCGTTTCATCCCCACGGTGTATAACAAAATGTAGGCTGCAGTTTGCAAGCCGATACCGGGCACACTCACGATCAGTTCATAACGACTTTTTAGGGTTTCATCTGCCTGGATGACCGTTTGTAATTGCTTATCTAATCGGTGAGTTTCCTGTTTCATTTGCTCCATGATATGCAGGTTAGCCGCCTGCAGCTCTTCCAACAGGTTACAGGAATACGCTTTGGCACTTTGCATCCCTAGTTCCAATTGCCGCATGCAATTCACCAGCCGCTCACGCTGGCCTAACAATATGCGAATGGACTGAAGAGTGGCACATGGCAGTTGATAGGCACGCAAGCGGTCCTGAAAGCGTAAGGCATACTGAGCAATGATAGAACTGTCGGCTCGATCGGTTTTGCCCCGGCAAATGCCCATGCTCCGTTTAATTTGCAGTGGATTTTCCAATGCATAGGTAATTTGTCGACTTTGCAGGAAAGCACTCAGTCCCAGGACATACACGCCGGTATGTTCCATACAGACCAGCCACTCGGAAAAGGGC
>NZ_JAMWYS010000025.1 GCF_023914155.1 Solitalea agri
CGAGCCCAGTGTCGATAACTATCGGCAAGCATAATCCCGATCATTCATTTGGTCGGGATTTTTTGCTTTTATACCTCTTCACTACCATCTATGTACTTTGTTTATATTCTCTATTCGAAAAAGCTTAAGCGACACTATACCGGCCAAACAACTAATCTTAATCAAAGGCTGGATACTCACAATTCGATTAGCGAAAATGACAATTGGACCAAAGCTGGAGCTCCGTGGGAATTAACCCTTACCATTGAATGCGAAAGTTTACAGCAAGCCATAAAAATTGAATTGCACATTAAAAGGATGAAGAGTCGAACTTTTATTGAAAACCTTCAAAAATATCCTGAACTGATTTTAAAGCTTAAAGAAAAATATAAATCCGACTGTTAATCAGAGCCCCGATAGCTATCAGGGTGGCTCGAGCCCAGTGTCGATAACTATCGGCAAGCATAATCCCGATCATTCATTTGATCGGGATTTTTTTGCTTTTATACCTCTTCACTATTTGCTCCATTTCTCCACTTCTCTACAATCAACTGAAAATTACTAACTTAACATCTAACTAATTTTACCCATCATGAACGACAACAAAACAGACAACACAAACGACAACCTGGAAGAAAAAGCACAGGAAGTTAAAAAAGACCTTCAGGAGACAACTGATGAAATAAAAAGCACAATAGCCGGTAGTACAAGTAATGTAAAAGATGCTGTTGAAAATGCAGCTGAAACGGCTAAAGAAGCAACTGCGGAAATAACTGACAAAGCCACAGAAGCAAATGATACAATTGTTGAAAAAACAGCTGAAGCAGGAGCTGCAACTGAAAGCATAGCAGACAAGGCCGCCAATACAATTGGTGATATAAAAGATTCTATGGCAACCGCTGCTTCAGGAGCCACTGCCTTCGCTGCCGACAAAATTGATGACATAAAAGAAACCTTTAGCGGCGAGAATCTTAACAGCTTAAAGGACAAAGCAGCGGAAAAAATTGATGATCTTTCAGACGCTGCGGCCGATAAAACGGAACAGATAAGCGCTAAGGCATCAGAAATAGCCTCAAAAATTAAGGAGGAAGCGGCAGAAAAGATGGAAGACATAAAAGAAGCCTTTAGCAAAGAGAATATCGACGAATTCAAAGCTAAAACGGAAGCTAAATTTGAAGATCTAAAATCGGATGTATCTGAAGCCGCAGAAAACTTTAAAAATAAAGCTGAGGAAGTTTTAAATATTGATTTTGATAAGAAAACGGAAGATGCAAAAGTTGCTACCAAAGGTTTTTGGGGCAAGGTAAAAAGCTTGTTTGGAGGGAAATAAATTAAAAATTAAGGGTAGTAAACAATTGATTACTACCCTTAATTAACTTAAATAAAACACAAAAAATATATCAAACCCCATTAAGCAGAAATTAATCTTCGTAAACTACCTTACCGATTCGTCCTGCTGAATAATCTTTTAATTGTCCTTTTAACAGCTTACGGGCTACGTGAATCCGGGTTTTAACCGTACCTATTGGAATACTTAGTTCTTCTGCAATTTCATGGTATTTATAGCCTTCGAAATACATTGTAAAAGGTGTATAATATTCTTCCGATAGGTTTGATAACGCCTTATTTACATCTTCCAAAACAAATTTACCTTCAGCTCCATTACTTGTAGCGCTGTATAACAAATTAGCTGGCAAAATATCATCCGATTGGATAACTACATTATTCACTTTTACCAGCCGGCGATAATTATTAATAAAAGTGTTTTTCATGATAGTATACAACCACCCTTTTAAATTAGTTCCCTCTTTAAACTTATTATAATAGGTGATGGCCTTTAGTAAAGTATCCTGCACAAGGTCATTAGCATCGTCTGAATCCTTAGTAAAGTGTAAGGCATACAACTTTAATGAAGAAGACTGGCGGAGTACGAGTGTATTGAATTCGATGCGAGTCATATTGTTTAACCTTTCATATATTTTGTTAAACAAATTTACGCAATACCTGAACAAAATCAAATCTTCTGTTTAATATTTTCGTTACACAACTAAACAATATGTTTAAACATCTAAAAATTGCTTGTAAATAGGCCTTCTGTATAAAAATGTGAAGTATAAGAAAGGATAAACCAGCCACCCGATAATAATGCTTCCCGATTCAAAACTTATATCATCTATTATTTCTGAACAGTTATCACTCTCCCCTGACTTAACTGTATGAATATGTTTCCATTGTTTTATGAAGAATGGCAGCTCAATTCCTTCATCAATAAAGCTGTAATTTGAATCTGAAAAGGAATGAGCAGTGATTTTACTGAACCATTTCTGTTCAGCAAAAGGGAATTTAATTAGCAGATGTACTTCATCTCCGGTTTTACAACCATCAAATCTTAATAATTGAACTTTTAATCCGGGAGGAACAAGAGCAAGAAATAATTCTTTGTTAAATAATGAAAAGACCCGATCAGGTTTCTGATTAATCTTTGTAGTAATGTAAATGCGCATATAAGTAAATATCACGAATTGAGACCAGTTCGGGATATTTACTTTAATATATTAATAAGGATTAGAAAACATTGACCTCGCGCTCTAATTTGACGCCAAACTTTTCCTTTACCGATTGGATAATCACTTCAGAAAAATCATAAATCTCCTGTCCCGATGCTTCACCATGATTCACCAGCACCAAAGCCTGATTTTTCCAGGTACCTGTATTTCCAACTACCATTCCTTTCCAACCACATTGCTCAATCAAATAGCCAGCAGCCAGTTTTATACTCCCATTTCCAGCGGGATAATTAACAACCTCAGCATGTTTTTGCTTAACGGCATCAAACTCTGCTTTCGTAATAATCGGATTCTTGAAAAAACTTCCGGCATTACCAATGGTTGAAGGATCGGGCAACTTTGAAACCCGAATATGAGACACTACTGTACTAACATCTTTAATGGTAGGATTTTCAATATTCCTGGCTTGTAGTTCGGCCTCAATAGCGCCGTATGATGTATTTAAGACTGACGATTTAGAAAGTTTTAATGTAACTGATGTTACAATATACTTACCCTTTAGTTCTCCTTTAAAAACACTTTCACGATAGCCAAACTCACATTCTTCTTTTGTGAACGTACGTAATTGCAGCGTACTTATTTCAAAAGCTTCTAATGAATGAAAAACATCTTTAAGTTCAACTCCATAAGCTCCAATATTCTGAATTGGAGAGGCGCCAACCGAGCCTGGAATCAAACTTAAATTCTCAACACCGGCATATCCCCTATCAACACAATAATTTACCAGATCATTCCAAACTTCTCCTGCACCAGCCTCAACAAACACCTCTTCTTCTTCTTCTACCCTATCTTGTATGCCTTTTATACTCATCTTAATGACCAAGCCATTAAAATCACGGGTAAAAAGCATATTACTACCACCCCCTAAAAAAAGCAACGGCTGATTTACTACCTCCTTGTTTGCGAATAAGTTTACAAGTTGATCAGTGTGTGATATCTCTACGAAGTTGTTTGCATAAGCATCAACGCCGAAGGTATTTAGTCGTTTTAAAGAATGATGATGATGGATGACCATGAGACGTTTGGTAATTTGAAACTATGTGCGAAGGTAATAAAAATAGAATAGTCCATAGACCATAGTTAACAGACAATAATTGTTTAAACTATCCCTTTTAAACTATGGACCATGGACTATGGTCTGTTTATTTTATTGTTTAAATATGTAACGCTCTATTAGCAGTTGCAGCTAAAGCCGCTTCTTTGAATGACTCAGTATAAGTTGGGTGTGCATGACAAATACGACCAATATCTTCTGCCGAAGCACGGAATTCCATAGCAACAACAGCTTCTGCAATCATATCTGCAACGCGCGGACCGATCATATGTACACCTAGGATCTCATCCGTTTCAGCATCCGCCAAAACTTTAATTAAACCATCGGTATCCATACTTGCACGGGCACGACCACTTGCTTTGAAAGGGAAAGATCCTGCTTTGTACTTAACACCGGCTTCTTTCAACTCTTCTTCAGTTTTACCTACAGAAGCAACCTCTGGCCAGGTATATACAACACCCGGAATCAGGTTGTAATTCATATGCGGTTTTTGTCCGGCGATCAACTCAGCAACATACACACCTTCCTCTTCAGCCTTGTGCGCAAGCATAGCTCCGCGAACAACATCACCGATAGCAAAAATACCTGGAACAATAGTTTCTAAGTGATCATTCACGGTAATTTTCTTACCGCGTTCTTCTACGGTAATTCCAATATTCTCTAAGCCTAAGTTTTCAGTATACGCGGTACGTCCTACAGCTACTAAACAATAGTCGCCTTTAACTTCAACAGCTTCACCTTTTGCATTTTCGGCAGTAACAGTTACTTCTTTACCTTTTACCGAAGCACCAGTAACTTTATGGCTCAACATAAACTCAAAGCCTAAACCTTTCAAGGAACGTTGCAATTGCTTACCAAGCTCCTTATCCATTGTAGGGATAATTGAATTCATGTACTCGATTACCGTAACTTTAGCTCCTAAACGAGCATATACCGAACCCAACTCTAAACCAATTACACCACCACCAATTAAGATAAGGTGTTTAGGAACTTCAGTAAGATTTAACGCTTCGGTTGAAGTAATGATTCTTTTCTTATCAATTGGAAGAAAAGGTAATGATGCAGGTTTTGAACCGGTAGCAATAATGGTTTTATCAGTTTCAATTAGCAGTTCTGTTCCATCAGCTTTCGCTACTTTGATTGTATTCTTATTTACAAATGAACCGTGACCGAAATAGGTATCGATCTTGTTTTTCTTCATTAAAAATGTGATACCGTCAGTAGTTTGCTTCACCACTTCATTCTTACGGTTAATCATTTGTTCAATATTAACCTTTAAGTTGCTAAGCTCAATACCGTGTGTTTTAAAGGTGTGAGCTGCATTATGATAATGCTCTGACGAATCTAACAAAGCTTTTGAAGGGATACATCCTACGTTTAAACAGGTTCCACCAAAAGTATTGTAACGTTCAACAATTGCCGTTTTTAATCCCAACTGGGCACAACGAATTGCCGCAACATAACCACCCGGACCGGAACCGATTACTACTACGTCGTATTTCATTTTTAATTAGTGATTTTTATTAGAGAATTTTTTACAGGATAAATTTCGGCGGTAAAAGTAGGGAATTGATTACTAGGATAAAACCTCATTTCAGAATAAACGCCAAAAAGTTCAATTTATTTAACATTTCATATTTATAATAGTTTGATATTAAAACTAAAAAACTTAAATTCAGTAAATTAGCACCAATCAATAAACTTAATTTTCTCATAATTCAACCGCCATGGGAAAAGTTAGAAATATACTCCAATTAAAAGGAAATGCTGTGTACACGATCACTTCGGGACACACAGTTTATGAAGCCTTAGAACTTTTAACAGCTAAAAACATCGGCGCTTTAATAGTTGTTGATGATGGCAAGTTGACCGGTATTTTTACCGAACGCCATTACGCCCGAAAAGTAATTCTCAAAAGCCGGTCATCGAAAGAAACCTTGATTGGTGAAATCATGACCGAATCTCCTATCGTCGTTTCTCCAAATGATAGTATTGAACATTGTATGAGACTGATGACCGATAAATTCATTAGGCATTTACCTGTAGTGGATGAAGGGCAGATTGTTGGTTTAATATCTATTGGAGACGTGGTGAAATACATTATCGACGAACAAAAATTCATTATAGAAAATCTTGAACACTATATAACAGGTCAGAAATAATTCTTTCAAATCATTCGCAGGGAGGCGAATTGCATGCACAATCTTACCCTACTCATCCCGATAACTATCGGGATTTTATGGCCATTTATGGTTTATGCAGCTATTGTGATAGTGCTCGTCTCTGTTATTCTTCTTCTTTCATATGTATTAGGTGAACACCATAAAGAAAACGCTACTGACGAACCCTATGAATCAGGCATTACTCAAACAGGCTCTGCCCGTCTCCGATTTTCGGTTCAATTTTACCTGGTTGCCATGCTGTTTGTAATCTTTGATGTGGAAACCATCTTCATTGTTTTATGGGCATTGGCATTTAAAGAATTAGGTTGGGCAGGTTATCTGTCCATTTGTGTGTTTATAGGAATTCTTGTCGCAGTTCTAATTTACGAATGGAGTATTGGTGCTTTAGATTTTGGCCCATCGGGTAAAAAGATCTTAAAAGCATATAAAAAGAAGGTAAGAAGTTAGAAATACGATTTTAGAAGTAATGAAAAAATCTGTGTAATCACAAACAAATTAATATAATCAACCAATGAAATGGTGGCTTACTAAGGCTAATGATCCTACGGGTAAAAGTACGGGCATAAGTTCAATGGAAGAATCAATCCAACAAAGCGTGCTGCTTACCACTGTTCAGGATTTAGTTGCATGGGGACGAAAAAACTCCATGTGGCCATTTCATTTTGGACTTTCCTGCTGTTTCGTAGAAATGGCGACCAGCATTACCAGTAAATATGACGTGGCACGCTTCGGTGCAGAAGTAATAAGAGGTACTCCACGAGAGGCCGATGTGATGGTAATTGCCGGAACTGTTTTCATAAAAATGGCACCTATTATTAAACGACTGCACGAACAGATGATGGAACCCAGATGGGTTATTTCTATGGGCTCGTGTGCAAATTCGGGTGGAATGTATGATATTTACAGTGTGGTGCAAGGCGTTGATAAATTTCTACCTGTCGACGTTTATGTACCCGGTTGTCCGCCTCGTCCCGATGCTTTTATGAACGGACTAATCTTGCTCAGCCAATCGGTTGGTAAAGAACAACGACCTTTAAGCTGGGTAATTGGAGAACAGGGAGTAATAAAAACCGAAAAACCATCGATTAAAGAGTTAAAAAGAGAAGAAAGAGCTAAAATGATCGACTTTCGTTCTCCGGATGAACTATAATTTAACACCAAATCTATGTTACCTGTACAAAAACAATTTTTACTTAAAAAAACATCTTATCCGAAACTTCTTTTAGCACTGCTTTTTTTCATTAGCAGTTGCAGCCCACTAATAGCTCCATACAATGAACACGTTTATCGCGAGTTGGCTTCACTAAAGGTAGAAACTACCACACTTATTGGTAAGGCGACCGAAGAATACAGTACTCATGAGGGTGAAGTTCAAACGCTCGATAAAGATTTAAATAAGCTCTACGAATATATTAAGGCGCTCCCCAAAAACACCGAGGCAACCAAAATGATGGAAATAATGATAAAAGGTGATGGACGTTGGGGAGGTATTAAAAACGTATGGAAAACCAAAGGGAAACTTAGTCCTGCTGCAGTTACCGAATTTCAGAATGAGGTTACAGAAGGGTTTGATGATATGATCGAACTAGAATCAAAAAAAATAAAATAGCTATCAATAAAACTAAACATACTATACCAACATGCCTGATTTTCAAGAAATATTCACCGAGTTAAAAACAGACATTTTAGATCTGGCGAAGCTTACTTTTAAAAACTATAAAGACGACGCATCCAAAGATGTGAAAGACTTTTTGGCGAAATCTGAAGAAAAACTAAAGCGTTGGACTTTATTATTAACCAACAATGATATCAATAAAGATGAATTTGAGGTACTGGTAAAGGGTTTAAAAGATGGGGCTGAAATGAAATTATTAAAACAAACAGGTTTAGCTAAAGTAAGAATCGATGAATTCAAGAATTCCCTGATTAATCTCATTACCGACACCGTATTTAAATTTTTATGATGATCTGAAAAAATCATGAATGCGTCCGAAAAGTTGGCAACCGAACTTTCGCTAAAATTTAGCGATTCGGTTTTAACCCAACAGCAAACAGCTGATGAGGTTGCCACTTTTTGGGTCGACAAAACGGAGATCATTCCGGTTTTAAATTACCTTAAAAAACAATCTGCCGAACCATTTCCTCTACTTTACGATTTATTTGCCATCGACGAACGCTCGAGGGCTGACCATAAAACCCATCCATCCAAAGATTTTACTGTTGTTTACCACCTTCTGTCTTTTACACGCAATCAATTCATCCGCCTAAAAATAGCTCTGGGAGGAGAGTATCCTTCGGCTCAATCCATTACTCATCTGTGGCCATCTGCAAGTTGGTACGAGCGCGAAGTTTATGATATGTTCGGAATTCGTTTCGAAGGACACCCCCATCTGCAACGGATACTTATGCCTTTAACCTGGCAGGGACATCCGCTCCGCAAAGAGCACCCTGCCAGAGCCACAGAAATGGGCCCGTTTAAACTTTGGGATGAAAAGGTCGACACCGAACAAGCTGCTCTTGAATTTAAACCCGAACAATGGGGGCTACAACGTCATAGTGACGATGCAGATTTCATGTTTCTGAACATTGGCCCTCAACACCCAGGTACGCATGGAGTTTTGCGTATCATATTACAACTTGATGGGGAGAACATTATTGACGCTGTACCTGACATTGGCTTCCATCATAGGGGTGCCGAAAAAATGGGTGAACGACAATCATGGCACACTTATATTCCTTATACCGACAGAATAGATTATTTAGGCGGAGTAATGAACAACCTGGCCTATTTACTGGCGGTTGAAAAACTCGCAGGCATTGAAGTTCCGGATCGCGTAAAAGTGGTGAGGGTAATGATGTGTGAGTTCTTCCGTATTGCCAGTCATTTGGTCTGGTATGGCACTTTTGCCCAGGATCTAGGCCAGCTATCCCCTGTTTTCTACATGTTCACCGACCGGGAGAAAATTTTCGATATCGTAGAAGCTGTAACTGGCGGCCGCATGCATCCGAATTGGTTTAGGATTGGAGGAGTAGCCCAGGATCTGCCCAAGGGTTGGGATAAACTGGTTGCCGAGTTCATAGCCTATTTCCCAAAACGATTAAAAGAATACCATAACATGGTAATGCGAAATTCGATTTTCAAAGCCAGGACCGTCGGCATTGGGATTTACACATTGGAAGAGGCTATTGAATGGGGCGTTACCGGACCAGGCTTAAGGGCTTGCGGATTCGATTGGGATATGCGCAAAAAACAACCTTATTCGGGTTATGAAAACTTTGAGTTTGAAGTGCCAACAGCTCAAAACGGCGATTGTTACGACCGAGCCTTGGTGCGCGAACAGGAAATGATTCAAAGCTTGCGAATTATCGAGCAATGCTTAAAAAATATGCCCGAAGGGCCTTACAAATCAGACAACCCACATTCAACCCCGCCTTTAAAAAAAAATACAATGCAAGACATAGAAACCCTTATCAATCATTTTTTAAATGTAAGCTGGGGACCAGTTATCCCTAAAGGTGAAGCAATGAGCTGCATTGAGGCTACTAAGGGTTGGAATAGTTATTATATGGTTAGCGATGGAAATACTTCGCCCTATCGATCTCGTATTCGCACCCCATCGTTTCCGCATATGCAAATGTTGCCCTACATAACTAAGGGTTATACAGTAGCTGATCTGCTATCCATTTTAGGGAGTATGGATTATGTACTGGCTGATATAGACAGGTAATAAGAATATGAATGATGAACTACAAAATATTAGCAACTCAACATTTACTGGTCTCAGTGAGCAGGAACGCAATGCTATTGACCACGAGGTCAGTCTAGTGCCTTATCCAAAAGCAGCATGTATAGAAGCAATGAAAATTGTGCAAAAAAGCCGTGGATGGATTTCTGATGATGCCTTATTGGCCATTGCCGAGTACTTAAACATGTCGACAGCTGAACTTGATAGCGTAGCAACCTTTTATAATTTGATTTTCCGCAAACCGGTTGGCAGGCATATTATTTTATTGTGCGATAGCATTACCTGTTGGGTGATGGGCTATAAAATCATTTACCAAGAGCTATACAAACAATTAAACATACAATTTGGAGAAACAACAGCTGACAAGAAGTTTACCTTATTACCCAATGCTTGTCTTGGTTGTTGTGACCATGCTCCTGCTATACTAATTGACAATGATTTATACCAGGATGTAAAAACTGAGGACATATCGATCATCTTAAAAAACTATAATTAAAGAACTCTAAATACACTAATTAACATGGAGCGCCCTTTAACAAGGAACATACACCCCAACCGTCCGCCACTTACTGCAAAGGAGTATGAAATGGCTGGTGGCTATATGGCTGTAAAACAAGCTTTGTTAAAGATGACTCCATCCGAAGTGGTTGAACTAATAAAAGAATCGAATTTAAAAGGAAGAGGTGGAGCCGGATTTAATACCGGCATGAAATGGAGTTTTGTACCAATGGGAGAAACGGCACCCACTACAAAATACATCGTTGCCAATGCTGATGAAATGGAACCGGGTACATTTAAAGACCGATTATTACTTGAAGGAAATCCACATCAGTTGATTGAAGGAATGATCGTTGCGGCCTATGCCATACAGGCCACCCAAGGCTATGTTTTTCTACGCTTTGCTTATAAAGAAGCAGCCATTAGAATTACAAAAGCCATTATCGAGGCATATGCAGAGGGATACCTGGGAGACCATATTCTTGGAACAGGATTCTCTCTTCATTTGCATTTGCATACCGGCGTAGGCAGATATATGTGTGGAGAAGAAACGGCCTTATTGAATGCCTTGGAGGGAAAACGGGCAACCCCAAGGGCTAAACCTCCATTTCCTCAGGTAAGCGGTTTATTTGGCAAGCCTACCATTGTTAATAATGTAGAAACACTCTGCAACATTCCACATATCATTAACAATGGTGCTGATTGGTTCAAAAGCTTGAGCTATAGCGAAGATGGCGGCACTAAGCTTTATGGAGTAAGTGGAAATGTTAAGACTCCTGGTTGCTGGGAGCTACCCATGGGAGTAAGCATGCGCGAGCTAATTGAAGAACATGCAGGAGGCATGAAAGATGGCTACAAATTCCGGGGAGTATTACCGGGCGGGGCCTCTACTGATTTTTTAATTGAACAACATCTCGATATAAAAATGGATTTCAAATCTGTTTCAATGGCGGGTAGCCGTTTGGGAACCGGAACTATGATTGTGTTAGATGACAAAACCTGTCCTGTTGGTTTTGTCCATAACCTGGAGCAATTTTTCGCGCGCGAATCATGTGGTTGGTGCACCCCTTGTCGGGAGGGCTTACCATGGGTAGAAAAAATTTTATGGTCGATAGAACAAGGCAAAGGAGCATCAAATGATATTGAGTTACTATTTGAACATGCCCGGTTATTGGGGCCCGGCAATACATTTTGCGCGTTGGCTCCAGGGGCTGTAGAGCCTTTACAAAGTGCTTTAAAATATTTCAGAGAAGATTTTGAACAACATATTCATCAACGAAAATGCCCTTATGATTAAAAAATGGCAACGCTCTATGTCGACAATCGGATTTATGAAGTAACTGAAGGCAAAAATCTACTCGAAACCTGCCTTTCATTGGGCTTTGATTTACCCTACTTCTGCTGGCACCCCGCAATGGGATCGGTAGGAGCATGTCGACAATGTGCTATTAAAATTTTCAAAGATGAAAGTGATACCACTGGAAGATTAGTTATGTCGTGCATGGAGCCGGTTGGTAAAGAAACACGAATATCAGTCAACCATCCCGATGCTGAAAAGTTTAGAAAACAAATTATAGAGTGGCTGATGACTAACCACCCTCACGATTGTGCGGTGTGTGATGAGGGTGGTTCATGCCATTTACAGGATATGACAGTTATGACCGGCCATAATTACCGCAGGTTTGAATATCCAAAACGTACCTACCTAAATCAATATCTGGGTCCGCTGATAAACCATGAAATGAACCGTTGTATTCAATGTTACCGCTGCGTTCGTTTCTATAAAGATTATGCAGGAGGAAAAGACCTTGATGTATATGCAGCTCATAATCACGTTTATTTTGGCCGAGAGAAAGATGGGATTTTAGAAAGTGAATTCAGCGGTAACCTTGCTGAAGTTTGCCCAACGGGAGTATTTACCGATAAAACGCTAAAACAACATTACAGCAGGAAATGGGATTTCACCTTCGCGCCCTCCGTTTGTCAGCATTGCAGTTTGGGTTGCAATATTATAGCTGGTGAACGCTATGGCGAATTACGACAAATAACATCGAGATATAATGGCGATGTCAACGGCTATTTCATTTGCGATCGTGGAAGGTTTGGGTATGAAGTCGCTAATAGTCCTAAACGTTTGCTTCAACCTCAACTTAAAAACGATAATACATCATTTGGTCAGGAATTTATCATCAATGATATCTCCGAACTCATCGCCACTTCCAATTGCATAGGCATAGGTTCTCCCAGAGCTTCTAATGAATCGAACTTTGCGCTGCAACAACTGGTAGGGAAAGAGAATTTCTTTGCAGGTTTGTCTAAGCAAGAATATCAGCTTAATCAAACTGCGTTAAAACTATTGCAAAGTGGAGTTGCAGAGATTTCCTCTTTAAAACAAATTGAACAATACGATGCAATTGTTACTCTTGGCGAAGATCTCACGAATACAGCTCCAATGGCGGCACTGGCTGTTCGTCAAGCTGTTCGAAAAGAGCCTGTTGAAAACGCCCAACAAACGATAAACCTTGCTTCATGGCATGATGCAGCTTTACGAGAGTTTGTCCAACACGAACATGGGGCTCTGTTCATTTTTCACCCACATGCCACCAAACTAGATGAAATTGCAACTAAGGTTACCTATGCTACGCCCGAAGAAATTGCTTCCGAAGGATTTAGAATTGCACGTAACATTGAATCTTCCGCTGATTCGGACCCGATAGCTGCTGCACTATTAAAAGCAGAAAGGCCGTTGATCATTGTCGGCACTAGTTTATTTAATGAAGACCTTTTAAACGCTGCAGGAGCACTAGCACATTCTCTGCAAAAGAAAGGCAAAACACCAGGCATTTTTATTATTCAAGCCGAGTGCAATAGTATGGGACTGGCAATGATGAATACTCCTTCGGTTGAAGATGCCTTTTACAAATTTGAAAATAACATACTGATTGTTTTAGAGAATGATCTATATCGAAAATTCCCAGCTCAACAAGTTGACGAACTCTTAAACAAGTGTAAACAGATTATAACATTCGATCATATTAAAACACACACAAATGAAAAGGCAGGCATTGTTGTTCCGGTTGGAATATTTTCTGAAGCAGATGGAACACTGATTAATAATGAGGGTCGGGCTCAACGTTTCTTCCAGGTTTTCATACCCCAAAACGAATGGTTGAAGGAAAGCTGGCGATGGCTTTACACTCTTAAAGCTTTAAAAGAAAGTACTGCCATAGACGAAAACCTTTCACTTGGCACAGTCCAACAAGATTTAATTGAAGCTTTACCGCAGTTTAAAGGCATTGAACAAACTGCTCCGGATGAAGATTTTAGATTGAATGGACAAAAGATCCCTCGTTCACCACATCGTTATAGTGGACGAACTGCAATTCAAGCTAATATTAATGTAAGTGAGCCCAAACCACTGGAAGACAATGATTCACCTATGTCATTTACTATGGAGGGTTTCCGCGGAATTCCACCTTCATCGGCAACACCTTTCTTCTGGTCGCCGGGATGGAACTCTGTTCAGTCGATCAATAAATTTCAAATTGAAGTAGGAGGTCCCTTACATGACGGCAATCCGGGTGTGAGATTAATTAAACCTGCCTTCACCAGTGAATTCAAACTGTCTTCAAATAAAACCTCATTAAAGGCTAATGAATGGCTTGCCGTACCGATCTATCACATCTTTGGTTCTGAAGAATTAAGCGCAGAAGCCGATTCAATACAGGAGTTAACTCCAGCCCCTTATATCGCATTAAATCAATCATCAATAGATAAACTTGGCATTAAAGAAAATGAAGTAATAACTATCGAATTAAACAAAGAAACCTATCAACTCCCGGTAAAATTTAGGCCGGAGATTACGGACAAAATTGCGCTTATTCCTTATGGATTGACTGCAATGGGCTATATAGCCTTGCCGGGCATTATCAGCATAAAATAATACAGGTAAACCCAATGAGTGAAACGCTTACATATTGGATTGTAATTATTGGCATTTTATTCGTGCTTTTAAATGTTGCTGCGCTTTTAATTTGGGTAGAAAGACGAATGCTGGCACTATGGCAAGACCGCTTAGGACCAAATAGAGCTGGCCCTCTCGGTCTATTTATAGTACTTGCTGATACCCTAAAATTGTTTTTTAAAGAAGACTGGACCCCTCCTTTTGCTGATCGAAACGTATTTGTGATGGCTCCGGCGGTGGTTGTTATTTGTGTTTTGTTGAGTTTTGCTGTTATTCCGTTTGCTCCCAACATCCAAATTGTTGACTTAAATATTGGCTTATTGTTCTTTCTAGGAATGTCATCTCTTGGAGTTTATAGTATTGTTTTAGGTGGATGGGCATCGAACAACAAGTATTCGTTGTTAGGTGCATTAAGAGGTGCATCACAAATGATCTCTTATGAAGTTTTCATGGCACTGTCACTAATGGGTGTAGTTATGCTTACTGGTTCTTTTAGTTTACATGCCATAGTAGAAGCCCAGAAAAACTGCTGGTTCATATTGCTTCAACCGGTGGGTTTTGTCATTTTCTTTATTGCCGGAATTGCCGAGACGCACCGTTTACCATTTGATATACCCGAAGCAGAAAGTGAATTGGTTGCCGGCTTTCACTCCGAATATTCGGGAATGAAATTCGGAATGTTTTTTATCGGTGAATATTTAGGCATCACGTTAATATCAGCCATTACGGTTGCGTTGTTCTTTGGAGGATGGCTCGGCCCTGCATTCCTTCCTCCAATTGTCTGGTTTATAATCAAAACAACAGGCTTCATCCTCTTTTTCATATTACTTCGGGCATCACTACCCCGTCCTCGATATGACCAATTGATGGAATACGGATGGAAAGTTTTGTTGCCTTTATCGCTACTGAATTTATTGGTAACGGGAGGAATTATTTTGTTGTTAAATCAACCATAACTCATGGAGTATCAACTATTGCTAAAGACTAAAATCACGATATGATTAGTTTAATACGCAGCATATGGCTCACGTTCCTTCATCTTTTTCATAAGAAAGAGACGATACAGTACCCTGAAGAAAAAGTGCAATTGAAGCCAAGATACAGAGGCCGAATTGTGCTTACCCGGGACCCAGATGGAGGTGAACGTTGCGTAGGCTGCTATTTGTGCGCTGCAGCCTGTCCAGTTGACTGTATTGCATTGCAAGCCACCGAAAATGAAGAAGGAAGACGCTATCCGGAGTTTTTCAGAATCAATTTTTCACGCTGCATTTTCTGTGGATTTTGTGAAGAAGCCTGCCCTACCTATGCAATTCAGCTTATTCCTGATTTTGAAATGGCTGAATACGTTCGACAGAATTTAGTTTACGAAAAAGAAGATTTACTGATCAATAGCCAGGGAAAATATCCGGGCTATAACTATTATAAAGTTGCCGGTTTGGATGCAGGCGTAAAAGGCAAAGGAGAAGGAGAAAATGAAGAGCCACCGATTGACCGACATAGTTTATTACCCTAGTTATGGATGTGTTTTTCTACATAGCAGCCGCAGTGGCAATTATATCAACAGTACTGGTGATTACCCGTAAGCATCCGGTACATGCCTTGCTATATCTCATCGTATCATTTTTAGCTGTAGCCATCATTTTTTATCAGTTAGGGGCTCCTTTTGTAGCAGCCTTGGAAATTGTTTTATATGCAGGGGCCATTGTTGTGCTTTTCATTTTTGTAGTAATGATGCTGAATTTGGGAAAGGAAACAAGTTTACAGGAGAAAACCTGGTTAAACCTTTCAACGTGGCTATTACCGGGTATACTTGCCTCTATCCTGCTCATTGAACTGGTTTACCTCATTAATACTCAACCTAATTCAACGATAACAATTGCCGAAGTTGATCCCAAAGCTGTTGCCCTCTCCCTTTTTGGCCCATACCTGATTGGAGTAGAGCTGGCAGCCATGCTTTTAATGGCCGGAGTAATAGGAGCCGCCCATATTGGTCAGCGAAAGAAAAAGTACTGGCATCGTTTTTTACAGGAGGACGAACAATGATATCGAACCTTTCGTCTGACTATGTATTTCTGCTGGCCGCAATACTATTTGCTTTAGGCGCTATGGGCGTGGTAATCCGCCGCAACATTTTGTTTATGCTGATTGCTGTGGAAATCATGCTTAATTCAGCAGGATTGGCATTTATTGCTGCTGGTGCAAAGTGGGCTCAAGCGGATGGTCAGATCATGTTTCTGTTTATTTTAAGTATGGCTGCGGCTGAAGTTTCAGTGGGATTGGCCTTAATCATGCAAATATTTCATCAGCATAAAACCTTAGATGTGGACGAGCTGGAACAGTTAAGAGGGGATCGAAAATGAGTCACTGGTTAATATATTAACATAATGCGTTGTAAGATTTAATTTCCGAATCGTCACGCTGAGCGTAGTCGAAGCGCTCTTAGTCCTAAGCCTTCGACTACGCTCAGGCTGACCCGTAATAAAAAACCAATACATTAAAATTAATTCGAACAACATAATAAAACTTTATTGAGTTAAAATGGAGAATCTAATCTGGCTACTTCCTGCATTACCATTATTTGGCTTTTTGCTGCTGGCATTTTTGGGCTCAAAATTTAACAGAGAGGCAATAGCTTTTATCGGTATTGGCAGCGTTTCATTGGCAACCATTGTAAGCCTTTACCTGGCCATTAACTTTATATCCTCCCCTCCTGAAAATGGATTTATATCTCAAACGCTTTGGCAATGGATGCAGGTAAACAATTTTAAGGTAACCATTACTTTCCATTACGACGCCCTCTCTCTCGTTTTTGTGTTTGTGATTACATTTGTTGGCGCGTTAATACATCTTTACTCCACCGAATTTATGGCTCACGATGAGTATTACTCAAGATTCTTTGCCTACCTGAACCTATTTGTTTGCTCCATGCTCATCCTGGTTTTAGCCGACAATCTGGTGCTCTTGTATTTAGGGTGGGAAGGTGTTGGTTTATGCAGTTATTTACTGATAGGTTTCTGGTACAAAAACATTAAAAATGGAATAGCTGCTCAAAAGGCTTTTATCATTACCCGCATCGGCGACACTTCATTGGCTATCGGCATGTTCTTGCTATTTAAAGAATTCGGAACATTAACGATAAGTGAAATTTCTCAACAGGCTGTCAGCCACAGTTCTTCATCAATAACCTTAATTGCATTACTTCTATTTGGTGGAGCGGTGGGAAAATCAGCACAGTTACCCCTACAAACATGGCTGCCTGATGCTATGGCGGGTCCTTCTCCTGTAAGTGCTTTGATTCATGCCGCAACAATGGTTACTGCAGGGGTTTATCTCCTTGCACGTATGCATACCATCTTTGAACTTTCACCTGCAGCAATGCATGTTGTTGCTGCCGTTGGAGCTGCTACCCTACTAATTGCGGCAACTTCTGCCTTGGCACAGAAAGATATAAAACGGGTACTCGCCTATTCTACGATAAGTCAATTAGGGTATATGTTTTTGGCTTTGGGAGTGGGCGCCTGGTGGGCAGCGATCTTTCACTTTATGATCCATGCATTTTTTAAAGCCTTATTGTTTCTTGGAGCGGGAACCATTATTGAAGCTCAACACCACGAACATAACATGTTTAACATGGGCGGACTAAAAGATAAACTCCCAACGGTTTTCAAAACTTTTGTCATTGGATCAGCTGCACTGGCCGCTTTACCCTTAATTAGCGCAGGGTTTTACAGCAAAGACGCCATCATTTGGTATTCCTTAACCGCGCAAAATGGTTCGCCTTTATTATGGCTGGTTGCCATTATCGGTTCATTTATTACAGCCTTATACACCACCCGAATGGTGGTATTAACCTTTTATGGAACTTCAAAAACCAGTCTCAGTTACCAACCCGGAGTACGAATGCATATTCCCCTAATTATCCTAGCGTTTCTCTCCGTATTTGCAGGCTTTATTGAATTACCACATAATTTCGGACATGTCACCTTATTCTCAGGTTTTGTGGGGAAAGCTCTCCCTACTACTCTATTAAAGATTGAACCCTCTGAATCCCTTTTTCAGCTAATAGCAGCGATCGTGTGTTTGGTTGGAATTTTACTCGGATGGAAACTTTATAGCAGTAATCGAGAGAAAGTAATTGATTTAGAGTCGGGAGGACTTTTCAAATTCTTTTTCAATGGATGGTATTTCGACAATTTATATAAAGTGCTTTTTCAACAACCTTACTTCTTCCTGGCTCGAATCAACAAAAATGATATAGTAGATAAATCGAATGATGTGATTGTTGGTATTAGCTCATGGTTAAGTAATCAGCTGGCTACTTCGCAAACGGGCTCTATGCGCTGGTATGTAATGGGCATTATTGCCGGTGCTATTATGATTTTAACACTTCAATTGGTATTATGATACTGGTTTTACTAATCGTTGTATTAATAACAGGCGGTATTTTAGCCTGGTTGATAGGTTATTTCATACCGAATGCCTCGAAATGGATTGCGTTGCTTTCTTGTTTAATACCTTTTTTAATAACAGCCAATTTGTGGCAAAAACTTTCATATGAGATTATTTTGGGAGAAAGCTCTTCTCTTTGGCTCATAGAAATTAATACTCCCTGGATTGCGCAACTGGGAATCAATTTTCATTTAGGTTTGGATGGCTTAAGCTTATCCATGCTTTTGCTTACGTTTTTCTTAGGAACAATGGCTATACTTTGCTCCTGGAAAGAAATTACTGCAAAACAAAACTTCTTCTACTTTAATCTATTATGGGTTTTATCCGGAATAACCGGGGTGTTCCTTGCACTCGATCTGTTCTTATTCTATTTCTTTTGGGAAGTTATGCTGATACCCATGTATTTCATGATCAGTATTTGGGGAAGCGAGCGCCGAATCTATTCGTCTTATAAATTCTTTTTATTTACGCAGGCGAGCGGATTATTAATGTTGTTGGCAATCATCGCACTATACTTCATAAATGCCCAATCATCAGGAGTATACACTTTTGACTATGACCAATTGCTTATTTCAACCGCTAAGAGTCCTTATTCCTTACTCATTGCAATAGGGTTCTTTATTGCCTTTACCGTGAAATTACCACTGTTCCCATTCCATACCTGGCTACCCGATGCTCATTCCGAAGCTCCAACTGCAGGTAGTGTAATCTTAGCTGGATTGATGCTTAAAACCGGAGCCTATGGTTTACTTCGTTTTGTATTACCCTTATTTAAGGATGAAGCCATTCAGATAAGTAATTGGGCAATTGTACTCGGGGTAATTTCAATTTTATATGGCGCCTTACAGGCATTCGGACAAACAGATTTAAAACGACTAGTTGCCTATACCAGTGTTAGTCATATGGGCTTTATCGTTTTGGGTGTATTTTCTTTTAATGAACTGGCTATGCAGGGTGTTGTATTGCAAATGATAACCCATGGCATTAGCACTGCAGCCTTATTTATTTTGGCTGGAATGTTAAAAGAACGTTTACATACCCGTGATATTAATCAAATGGGTGGCTTATGGACCTTAGCTCCGCAAATGGGTTCAATAGGCTTAGTATTCGCGATGGCATCCTGCGGATTACCGGCCCTTGGAAATTTCATTGCTGAATTTCTGATACTGCTAGGAGCATTTCAAACGCAGCCCATTTATACAATGGTAGCAAGTTTAGGCTTAGTTCTTTCAGCAATCTATTCGATCAGGATGATGCAAAAAGTTTTCTTTGGAGAATATCAGTCAACGATAAACGACTTTAAATGGAGGGAAAAAACAATAATGGGGCTTCTTACTATTGCAATTGTGTTCGTCGGTTTGTGTCCGCAACCTATCATAACAATGCTTCAATCAACGGTAAACAGCAGTTTGAAATTGGAATCCAAACAAAAACTTAAACTTGAAAGCAGCATAAAACAACAGATTAAATACATCAAAAAATAAAATCATTAACAAACTATGCCAACTGCAGATTTGGTTAAGCTGATGCCATTAATTATAACTTCATCGGGAGCTATCCTGATTATGCTGCTGTTGGCTCTTAAACCCAGTCATAAGGTTGTTCAAGTTTCCTGCCTTGCAGTTTATTTATTCGATTTGATTTACGTTCTCAGTTCATCGGAAGCATTTACATATCATTTGTTTGTTATTGACGGCTTCGGAAAGCTCTTTATGGGATTAGTCCTGGCTTCAGGAATGACCATTACCTTAATTTCTTATACTTACTTTAATGAAAAGGAAGAGAATCCGAAAGTTTTTTATGTACTGTTGTTACTCGGCACTTTAGGAGCTCAAACCCTGTGCATCAGCCATCATTTCATCAGCTTGTTTTTGGGTCTGGAAATTTTAAGCATGGCCCTTTACGCCTTGATCGCTTATTTACGTAACAGAAGCTATGCTGTTGAGGCAGGCATGAAATACCTGATCATGGCTGCATTTTCCTCTGCCTTCCTACTTTTCGGCATGGCATTGATCTATGCAGAAACAGGTTCGATGAATTTTGAACAAATAGCCCAGATAACAAGATCTCAGCAACTAGTTTCACCATATTTGATTACCGGATTTGGTTTATTAATGGTTGGCGCTGGTTTTAAGCTTTCGGTAGTGCCATTTCATCTTTGGGCAGCCGATGTTTACCAAGGCGCTTCAATTCCGGTTACGGCCTTTATCGCTATAGTTTCTAAAGGAGGCATGCTTATTATTTTATTTCGCTTATTAGGCCTAACCCAATTAGTGACCATTTTACCCATATCCACTTTATTGCTCATTATTGCGATAGCCTCCATGCTAGTTGGAAATTTGTTGGCCCTCCTGCAGAATAATCTCAAACGAATTCTGGCTTATTCATCCATTGCTAACATGGGGTATTTAATAGCTGCCCTGTTAAGTATTGGAGCAGATGGATTGCAAACGGCCACTTTATACACTTCAATTTACTTCATCGCTTTGTTAGCCATGTTTGGCGTATTGTCGATTCTTTCGACCAAAGAGCGGGACGCAGATAGTTTAAATGACGTAAAAGGTTTGTTTTGGCATAAGCCAATGCTGGCTACCATCATCACGGTTGCTATGCTGTCTTTAGCAGGAATACCTTTAACAGCTGGATTTATTGGCAAGTTTTACATTTTAAAAGCAGGGGTTGACACTCATCAATGGCTTTTAATGCTTACGTTGATTTTGGCTAGCGTTTTCGGTTTGTTCTATTATCTGAAAATTATTGTTGCCTTATTTACTGAATATCCGCAAACAGTTGGTGAAACAGAACAACTTCACCCGGTTTCGTATGTTTTAAATGGTGTTGCTTTGCTAATTTTAACGTTCAGTCTTATCTACTTTGGAATTTTCCCCACACAAATTATCCTATATATTCAAACTATATTACAGTATTAATGTTGTTGTTATTTATTTAGAATTGGAATCCTATTAATTCTTATTTTTAACACATCAAACTAAAACACCATGAAAAATCTGTTATTATCCTTATTTATTGTATTGGCGGCATCATTAACTTTTGCCCAGAACTCTCCTACCCAAACACAAACAGTTAAAAAGAAACCTAGTTTAGTTTATATCTGTCCGAGTTGTGGATATACAAGCAATAAACCCGGTAAATGTTCCGACCACCGTACACTTGTGCAAGAAGGCTCCTACTACTGTAAAATGTGTGATGGTGTAGTCTCTAAAAAATCAGGAAAATGTACCAAATGTGGCATGGAAATGGCCAAAATGGAACGACCAAAAGACAAAATGAAATCTTAAAATAGAAAGAGGCTGTCTCAAAAGGGGCAGCCTTTTTAGTTGCCGAGAATTGACTGTATATTTTTTGATTGAGAATT
>NZ_JAMWYS010000048.1 GCF_023914155.1 Solitalea agri
TTCTCAATCAAAAAATATACAGTCAATTCTCGGCAACTAAAAAGGCTGCCCCTTTTGAGACAGCCTCTTCTATATTCTTAAGCGTGAATCCACGAAAACTTATATTCAAGTGATGGTGTTTTCATCCGTTCCGCTACTCTGTTTAAACGATCAGGAAGAGCCATTAAATAATCACGAGCCTTTTCACCAGCATCATTTAATCCAGTTAACTGATCCAATTTCCACTCTTCTACTAAATCTTTCAAAATATCAGTATAATCAGTAGCTGTATAAACACCTAAGCGTTGTGCGGCATCGGTAAAATGACCAAACGTTTGGCCAATCTTCAGCCCCATCTCACGAAGAAAATGCGCAGGCATAACAATCTTTTTGCGCATCATGTCTTCAAAGGCTAACAACATTTCATTAGGATCAATTTCCAAAATACGAGCAACAAATGCTTTATAGGCTTTTGCATGGCGAGCTTCATCGGCAGCAATATGACCACATAATTTAGCCATTAAAGTGTCTCCTTGTTGTTTGGCGAACTGAGCCACACGACGGTGAGATAAATTAGTGGCAGTTTCCTGAAAACTGGTATAAATAAAATTACGATAAGGATCTTTATCGGTACCAATATCAAAACCATCGGCTATAAGATATTGAGTTGAAATTTCCATTTTACGCATATCTACTCGTCCCGACAGGTACAAGTAAGTATTCAATGCAGCTCCATGACGATTCTCTTCAGCTGTCCAGGCTCTAACCCATTTACTCCAAGGTCCATTACGATCTTGCGAAACATGCTCTATCCCTGCCAACCATGTTTCGTATGTGGGTAGGGCTTCTTCTGTAATAGTATCTCCAATTAAAACAGCAACTAAATCATAAGATAATTCTTTAGCGCTATCTTGCAGTTGCTTTACTTCTTCAAAAAAATTCTCTGAGCTCGAAACCGGCAGTAAATCTGCTGGCTGCCATATTTTATCAACTGGTGTAAGAAATTCATTGTAAGCATCTTGAATATACTTTTCAATATGTTTCATTACCTCCAAACGTGACAACGAAAAATTCATTTATAGTTTGAGTTTAAGTTTAAAACACTTTATATGCACTTAGCATTCAAGGGTTAAAGGTAGACAATAATAAATTGCTTGAGGAATTTAATCAAAAAATAAAAAAGGATATTTGTCATTGTTATTTAGTATAACAAGTTTTTTTTGAAAACCCTTCATAAATCTTAGTAAACGTCTATCAGTCCCGCTTTCCATTGCAAGTCCTCGCCTGCCCGACACAAAGCTAGCGCCTGGCTGCGGGCTTTCCATTGCAATCGGGTTTAGGGTCGTTAGGGCAGTAGGTTATTTAGCTGATGGAAAATGGTT
>NZ_JAMWYS010000054.1 GCF_023914155.1 Solitalea agri
ACTGTTGGTGTAGCTGGAGTTAATGGCTGAGCGTTAATCGTAACAGCAGTAGCCGAAGAAATACAGCCCTGAGCATTACGAACCGTCAGGTTATAGGTATTGGTTGCAAGACCGGTAAATAAAGTCGAAGCTTGATAGTTAGTACCATCAATCGAGTATTCCAATCCTGCTCCCAACGGTGAAGTCACCGTGATCGAGCCGGTGGCTACCGTACAGGTCGGTTGAACGGTTGAAGCAGTTGGTGTTGCAGGAGTTAATGGCTGGGCGTTAATCGTAACAGTAGTCGCTGAAGAAATACAACCCTGCGCATTACGAACAGTTAGGTTATAAGTATTGGTTACAAGGCCGGTAAAGGAAGTTGATGCTTGATAATTCGTGTCATCAATCGAGTATTCAAGGCCTGCTCCCAGTGGCGCTGTCACAGTGATCGAGCCGGTTCCTACTGTACAGGTCGGTTGAACGGTCGAAGCTGTTGGAGTAGCTGGAGTTAATGGCTGGGCGTTGATCGTAACGGCAGTCGCTGAAGAAATACAGCCCTGAGCATTGCGAACAGTTAAATTATAGGTTGCTGAGGTTAATCCTGCAAATAAAGTAGGGCCCTGATAGTTTGTGCCATCAATCGAATATTCCAGTCCTGCTCCCAGTGGTGAAGTCACTGTAATTGTTCCTGTTGCAACGGCACAAGTCGGTTGAACGGTGGTCGCTGTTGGTGTAGCTGGAGTTAATGGCTGAGCATTGATCGTAATGGCAGTAGCCGAAGAAATACAGCCCTGAGCATTACGAACCGTCAGGTTATAGGTATTGGTTGCAAGGCCGGTAAATAAAGTTGAAGCCTGATAGTTAGTACCATCAATCGAGTATTCAAGGCCTGCTCCCAGTGGCGAAGTCACCGTGATCGAGCCCGTGCCTAAGGTACA
>NZ_JAMWYS010000004.1 GCF_023914155.1 Solitalea agri
GATGATGAATCACCGGCACAGGTCATTACGATCTATCCAAACCCAGTGGCAGCGTTTACCAAACCAAGCAGTTGTGGAGCGGCAGGCGATGTGTTTACCGATGGCTCAAGCGTAAGCGGCGGCTATAGCTTAACGTATGCCTGGGATTTAGGCGAAGGCTTTACTTCGACCTTACAAAACCCAGCGGTACCAGCGTACACCACAGCAGGACCGAAAACGATCACCTTAACAGTAACTTCATCAGGTAATGGCTGTAAAGACACCTTTACCGATGTATATCAATACAATGGCGCAACGCCAGTGGCAAGCTTTACGGCATCGTCCACAACGGTTTGTCAGGATGGAACAGTGACCTTAGATGCCACCGGTTCAACCACCGGCGTAAGCCCGATTAAGGATTACATCTGGGAATTCAGCGAAGGCGGCACGGTGATCAACACGATCTCAGCAGCTAACCAGGCAGTGGTATCGATCAGCTTCCCGGCCATCACCTCAACACACACATATGATGTGAAGCTGACAGTGAGAACCCAGGACGGTTGTGAAAGCAGCACAGCGCCACAGTCGATCACGGTACACCCGGTAGCAACCACTACGTTAGCGGTAGGTGTTCCAGAGATCTGTATCGATGGCGGTCTGGTAGACATCACCTCAAGTGTAACCAACGGCGTTGCCGTAGCAGCACCGGTATATACCACCAATGCCCCAGCCGGTTCAATCACGGCAGCAGGCAAGTTTGACCCAGCAGTAGCAGGGGTAGGCACCTG